>JBFMAV010000006.1:0-102231 GCA_040755535.1 Pseudomonadota bacterium
TCAACCTGATCGGTGAATCAGTCTCGAAACTATTGATAGAGAATGCGTGATCCGATCAGCCTGCGGTGCAGGCTGATCGGCGCATGCTCTGGGCGTCTGCGGGAGGGACTGTGGCACGAAATCCCCGGCCCGTCCCTTGCACCCATGCAAGCGGGGTGTTGCGGCGCGTGGCGGCTTGATCCCAAGTGCGCCGCCGCTATGGTGAGGGGGCCTTATGAATCGATCGGGAGAGGGCGGGGGCAACCCCGCCGCCGAAGGAGCAACCGCCCCGGAATCTCTCAGGCAAAAGGACCGATCGAGCGGGCACTCTGGAGAGAGGCCGGGCGGCTGCCCGGCCCACCGAAGGGGATATCCGCGCCTGCGCGGAGAAGCTCTCAGGTTCAGTGACAGAGGGGGCATGGACTGTCACTGAAGAGAGCCTGAAATGTCCCATGTCATTGTCATCGGCGCCGGCATTACCGGCGTCACGACCGCTTATGCGCTGCTGCGCGCGGGGCACGCCGTGAGCGTGCTGGAGCGCCATCCCTATGCGGCGCTCGAAACCTCCTTTGCCAATGGCGGGCAATTGTCCGCCAGCAATGCCGAGGTGTGGAACCAGTGGTCCAACGTGGCCCACGGCCTCCAATGGATCTTCACCCGCTCCGCCCCGCTGCTGCTCAATCCCAAGCCGAGCTGGCACAAGATGTCGTGGCTGGCCGAATTCATCGGCGCCATCGGCAAATATGAGCCCAACACCATCGAGACCGTGCGCCTCGCGCTCGCCGCGCGCCGCCGCCTGTTCGAGATCGCCGAAGCGGAGGGGATCGATTTCGACCTCGCCAAGCGCGGCCTGCTGCATGTCTATCGCGATACGGCGAGCCTCGCCCATGCGCGCGCGGCCAATGCCCTGCTGGCGCGCGGCGGACTGGAGCGAACCGAGGTGACGCCCGCCGAGATCCGCGCCATCGAGCCGGCCCTGGCGGGAACCTTCGAGGGCGGCTTCTTCACCCCCGGCGATGCCTCGGGCGACATCTGCCGCTTCACGCGCGGGCTTGCGGAGGCGTGCGAGCGCCTCGGCGGGCGCTTCCAGTTCGCGACCCAGGTGGACGCGCTGCGCGATACGCCGCGCGGCGTCGCCGTGGACTGGAGCGGGGCCGAGGACCCCGCTGTGCGCGGCACGCTGGAGGCGGACAATCTGGTGATCTGCGCCGGCGTCGGCAGCCGCCAGTTGGCGGCGCTCACCGGCGAACGGCTGAATGTCTATCCCGTGAAGGGCTATTCCATCACCGTCGCCGTGAAGCCGCAGGACGTGGACCATGCGCCGCGCGTCGCCCTGCTGGACGATGCCGCCAAGATCGTCACCAGCCGCTTCGGCGATGCCCGCTTCCGCATCGCCGGCACCGCCGAGCTGAACGGCTATAACCGGGACGTGCGCGCGGATCGCATCGCGCCGCTGCTCGCCTGGACGCGGCGCCATTTCCCGCATCTCGACACCAGCGATGTGACGGTGTGGGCGGGCCTGCGGCCCATGCTGCCGGACATGCTGCCCCGCGTCGGGCCGAGCCGGCGCTCCAAGCGTATCTTCTACAATACCGGCCACGGCCATCTCGGCTGGACCTTGTCCTGCGCCACCGCCGACCTGGTGGCCGCGCAGATGGCGGCCTGAGCGCGCCCACCTCCCGCCGGTCAGCGCCCCCGCGCTGATCGGCTTTCGATGCTTGCGCCGGGCGCCGTGCGGGTCTATATCTCAACATATCAAGATGTATTGAGATATAAACCCATGGACGAAGCCGATGCCCTCACTGTGTTCGCGGCCCTCTCGCAGGAGACGCGGCTGCGCATCGTGCGGCTTCTGGTGACGGCCGGGCCGGAGGGCCTGCCGGCGGGCGCCATCGGCGCGGCGATGGATGGCGCCTCCTCGTCCCGCATGGCCTTCCATCTGAGCCATCTGGAGCGCGCGGGCCTGATCCGCTCGCGCCGCGAGGGACGCTCGATCCTCTACAGCGCGGTCTATCCCACGCTCTCGAACCTGATTTCCTTTCTCATGCGCGATTGCTGCGACGGACATCCCGAAGTCTGCGCCCCCGCCGTCGCGGCTCTCTCCTGCACCTGCGAAGCCTGAGGCGCGCCATGGACGTCGTGATCTACCACAACCCCGACTGCGGAACCTCGCGCAACACGCTGGCCATGATCCGCAATGCCGGGATCGAACCCCATGTGATCGAATATCTGAAGACGCCGCCCGTGCGCGCCCTTCTGGTCGATCTCATCGCCCGCGCCGGCCTCACGGTGCGCGACGTGCTGCGGGAAAAGGGCACGCCCGCCGCCGACCTCGGGCTCACCGATCCTCTCGTGTCGGACGCGGCGCTGCTCGATGCGATGATGGCCCATCCCATTCTCATTAACCGGCCCCTCGTGGTCTCGCCCAAGGGCGTGCGCCTGTGCCGTCCCTCGGAACAGGTGCTGGACCTGCTGCCCCCGCAGCAGGGCGCGTTTTCGAAAGAGGATGGCGAGCGCGTCACGGACGAAACCGGGCGTCGCATCACCGGTTGAGGACGGAAAATTCCATGTCCATTTTCGAACGATATCTCACCGTATGGGTCGGCCTGTGCATCGTCGCGGGCATCCTGCTCGGCCATCTCGCGCCGGCCGTCTTCCAGGCGGTGGGGGCCATGGAGATCGCGCAGGTCAACCTGCCGGTGGCCGTGCTCATTTGGCTCATGATCATTCCCATGCTGCTGAAGATCGACTTCGCGGCCATGGCTCAGGTGGGGCGGCACTGGCGCGGCATCGGCGTGACGCTCCTGGTGAACTGGGCGGTGAAGCCCTTTTCCATGGCGCTTCTGGGCTGGCTCTTCATCGGCTGGCTGTTCCGCCCGCTCCTGCCGGCGGACCAGATCGACAGCTATATCGCCGGCCTCATCATCCTCGCCGCCGCGCCCTGCACCGCCATGGTGTTCGTGTGGTCGAACCTCACCAAGGGCGAGCCGAACTTCACCCTGTCCCAGGTGGCGCTCAACGATGCCATCATGGTGGTGGCTTTCGCGCCCGTGGTGGCGCTGTTGCTCGGCCTGTCCGCCATCACCGTGCCGTGGGGCACGCTGGTCCTCTCGGTGGTGCTCTACATCATCCTTCCGGTGATAGCCGCGCAGCTTCTGCGCCGCCGGCTGCTCGCGAGCGGAGGGCCGGGGGCTTTGGAGGGCGTGCTGGCCCGCCTCGGGCCGCTCTCCCTGGTGGCGCTGCTGGCGACGCTCGTTCTTCTCTTCGGCTTCCAGGGCGAGGCGATTATCGCCCAGCCGCTGGTGATCGCGCTTCTGGCGGTACCGATCCTGATCCAGGTCTATTTCAACTCGGGCCTCGCCTACATCTTGAACCGCATGGCCGGGGAGGCCCATTGCGTCGCCGGCCCCTCCGCGCTGATCGGCGCGTCGAACTTCTTCGAGCTGGCGGTGGCGGCGGCCATCTCCCTGTTCGGCTTCACCTCGGGCGCCGCGCTCGCGACCGTGGTCGGCGTGCTGATCGAAGTGCCGGTCATGCTGTCCGTGGTGTGGATCGTGAACCGCTCCAAGGATTGGTACGAGGCCGGTGCCGCGCCGCGCACGGCGGACAAGCGCGCGCCCTGAACCGGCAGCGGGCGAAGCGGCGAATTTTGCCGGCGGCGCGCATGGACCTGTGGCATGCGCGCCGCTGGATCTGGAAATGGATGCCAAGGTCGGTCAGGAAAGAGGCAGGGACCGCGCGGCCGCGGTCCCCGCGCTTCGCCCCCTGAAACCTTGAGCTTCCCTCATGACCTCCCTCCATGAATTGGGCGCCGTGCCCCTGGGCCGGCTCGTCCGCACCGGGCAGGCCTCGTGCCGCGACATTGCGGGCGCGTTTCTCGACCGCATCGATGCGCTCAATCCCCGCTACAATGCCCTGGTCTCCCTGCGTCCGCGCGCGGATATCCTGCGCGAGGCCGAGGCCGCCGACGGGCGCGTGGCCGCCGGAGAGCCGCTTGGCCCGCTCCACGGCCTTCCCATGGCGGTGAAGGATCTCAGCCCCACGGCCGGGCTGCGCACGACGTTCGGCTCGCCGATCTTCGCCGACTTCGTTCCCCAGGCGGATTCACTCCTGGCGGAGCGGCTGAAGGCGGCGGGCGCGCTGATCATCGGCAAGACCAACACGCCGGAATTCGGCTTGGGCTCCCACACCTACAATCCGGTGTTCGGGGCCACGCGCAATGCCTTCGATCCCACGCGCAGCGCCGGGGGCTCCAGCGGTGGGGCTGCGGTCGCTTTGGCCCTGGGCCTGCTGCCGGTGGCGGATGGCAGTGATTTCGGGGGATCGCTGCGCAATCCCGCCGCCTATGCCAACATCTTCGGCCTGCGTCCCGCGCAGGGGCGGGTTCCGACCTGGCCCTCGGCCGATCCCTATTTCGCCCAGTTGAGCACCGACGGTCCCATGGCCCGCACGGTGGAGGACCTGGTCCTGCTGCTCGATGTGATGGCGGGCTATGACCCGCGCGTTCCGCTCTCGCTGCCCGCGGAGCCGACATTCGGCGGCGGCGACCTGCCGGCGGTGCCGCGCGTCGGCTGGCTGGGCGATCTCGGCGGTCACCTGCCGTTCGAGCCGGGCATCCTCGATCTGTGCGCGGACGCGCTGAACACCATGTCCGCCGCGGGCGTGCAGGTGGATCCTGTCACGCCCGCGTTCGATTTCGAAGCCCTGTGGCGGGCATTCGTGGTGCTGCGCCAGTTCAACCAGTTGGCGCGCCTCAAACCTCTGTACGAGGAGCCGGGCAAGCGGGCGTTGCTCAAGCCCGAGGCGGTGTGGGAAGTGGAAGGCGGGCTTCGCCTTGGCGCGGCCGACCTGTCCGACGCGATCCAGATGCGCGGGCGCTGGTATGGCGAAATCCGCCGCCTGTTCGATACGGTCGATTTTCTGGCCATTCCCTCCGCGCAGGTCTTTCCCTTCCCGGTGGAGATGCATTGGCCGCAGACGATCAGCGGGCGCGCCATGGACAGCTATCACCGCTGGATGGAAGTGATCGTCCCCGCGACTCTGTCCGGCTGCCCGGTGATCAGCGTGCCGGCCGGTTTCAAGGACGGCCTGCCCATGGGGCTCCAGATCATCGGAAAGCCGCGCGGCGAGCGCGCCCTGCTGGCCTTCGCCCGCGCCTATGAGGCGTTGTTGCCGGTGCCGGCCGGCGCGCTGTGAGCCAATGCGGAGCCGGACCCCACGGCCCGGCTCCGCGCGATGTCAGAAGACGCGGGCGAGCGCGCCGTCGATCGCCTCGACGATGCGGTCGATGTCGTCGGCCGTCGCGATCAGGGCGGGGCTGAGGCACAGCGTGTTGTTGAGGCCGGGGAGGGAGCGATTGGTGGCGCCGATGATCACCCCCTGCGCCATGCAGTCCGCCACCACCGCCTGGACGCGCTTTTCGTCGGCGGGCTCGCGCGTGGTGCGATCCGCCACCAGCTCGGCGCCGCAGAACAGGCCCTTGCCGCGCACCTCGCCGATGGCGGCATGGCGTTCCGCGAGGCCGTTCAGCCCGTCCATCAGGCGGGCGCCCATCCGCAGCGTGTTGTCCAGCAGATCCTCGTCCTCGATGATCCGCATATTCTCGAGCGCCGCCGCCGGACCCGCGACACAGCCTCCAAACGTGGAGATGTCGCGGAAGAACGACATGGGGTCGGTCGGATCATCCTTGAAGAGGTCGAAGACCTGTTCGGTGGTCGTGGTGCAGGAGATCGCCGCATAGCCCGAGGCGACGCCCTTCGCCATGGTCACGAAATCCGGCTGGATGCCGTAATTCTGGTAGCCGAACCAGGAGCCGGTGCGCCCGACGCCGCACACCACCTCGTCGATATGCAGCAGGATGGAATGGCGGCGGCAGATGTCCTGCACCTTTTCCCAATAGCCGGCCGGCGGGGTGATGACGCCGCCGCCCGCCGTGACCGGTTCCAGGCACAGGGCGCCCACCGTGTCGGGTCCCTCGCGCAGAATGACCTGCTCGATGGCGTCGGCGGCCATCTCGCCGTAATTGTCCACCGCGCCGAACTGGCTGCGATATTCCAGGCAGTGGGGCACTTCGACGAATCCGCCGGGCAGCGGACCATACTGCTCATACCGCTGGGGCTGGCCACAGGCGGCCAGCGCGCCGAGCGTGGTGCCGTGATAATCGCGTTCGCGGAACAGGATCTTGGACTTGCGCCCGCCATGATGCCGGTGCGCGATCTGGCGCACCATCTTGAAGACCTTCTCGTTCGCCTCCGAGCCGGAGTTGGAATAATAGACGCGGGTCATGCCCGGCATCTTTTCCATCAGCTTGCGGGCGAACAGCGCGCCCGGGATCGACCCGGCTGCGCCTGCGAAATAGTTCAGCTTCACCAACTGGTCGCGCACCGCGTCGGCGATGCTGGCGCGCCCGTAACCCACATTTACGGTCCACACGCCGCCCGACAGCGCGTCGAGGAATTCCCGGCCCGTCGCGTCCCACAGGCGCAGGCCCTTGCCCTCCACGAACACGCGCGGGTCGCTGGTTTCGAACGCCTTGTGCTGGACCAGATGATGCCAGACATGGGCGCGATCGGCCTCGATCACCTCGCGCATGTCGTTGGAACGCAGCATTTCATTCATGGCAATCTCCTTGCGAGTCCGGCGCGCGCCGGCCGGGCGGTCGGGTGTCGCGGAAAAGGTTGGGGCGGCCTCAGGTCGCGGCGGTGCGGTGCACGGCGAAGGGGGCCCAGGACTGGCTCACCGGCATGAGTTCGAGGCTGTTCACATTCACATGGGGGGGCAGGCCCGCGACCCAGCCCACCGCCTCGGCGATGTCCGTCGGCTGGAGCGGGTTGGCGCCGGCATAAAGGGCGTCATAGGCGGCCTTGTCGCCGCCGGTGCGCACCAGCGTGAACTCGCTCTCCGCAAGCCCGGGCTCCAGCGAGGTGACGCGCACGCCGTGCCGGGAGAGGTCACAGCGCAGGCCGAGCGAGAACTGGCGCACGAAGGCCTTGGTGCCGCCATAGACATTGCCGCCCGGATAGGGCCAGTGGGCCGCGATGGAGGCGAGATTGACGATGAGGCCGCGCGTCGCGATCAGATCGTCCAGCAGCAGGCGCGTGATGGTGGCAAGGCCGGTGATGTTGGTGTCGATCATCTGCGTCCAGTGATCGAGATCGCACGCCTGCGCCGGTCCGGTGCCGAGGGCGAGCCCGGCATTGTTGACGAGCGCCGAGACCGGGCGGAACGCGTCCGGAATCGCCGCCAGCGCGGCTTTCGTGGCGTCCGCGTCCGTGATGTCGAAGGCGAGGGCATGGGCGTGCCGCGCGCCGCCCAAAGCGCCGACCAGCGCCTCCAGGCGCTCGCGCCGCCGCCCCGTGACGACGACCCGCCAGCCATCTTCCACCAGGCGGCGGGCGATGGCGTCGCCAAATCCGGCGGTGGCGCCGGTCACCAATGCGATCTTCGACATGCAAGGGTCCTTCATTGCCAGGTCAGGACGTCCGCGCCCAAGGCGAGGACGGTCTGGACGAGGCCCGCGGCGGCGATGGCGACCAATCCGCCCGCCGAAAGCCGCCGCCAGGTCTCGAAACTGATGCGGGTGCTCAGCGCGCGGCCCAGCGCGAAGCCGGCGCAGGTGGGAAGTCCAAACAGCGCGAGATGCCCCGGCAGGTCGGGGCCGAGGCCGCCCAGCACGGCGCGCGCCAGAAGGCTGACCGCGTCCACCGCGCCGAAGAACACCGCGAGCGTTCCCTTCAGCATCCTCTGGTCGGAGCCGCGCGCCAGCAGCCAGGCGGCGATCAAGGGGCCGCCGACCGCGAACGCCGCCAGCAGCGCGCCCACCACGCCCGCGATGAGCGCCCCGAGGGCGGTGTGGCGCAGCCAGTGCGGCGGGTGGCGCACCATGGCGAGGCAGGCCGCCAGGAACACCGCGACAGCGACCAGCTGCTTGGAGGTCTCCGCGTCCAGGTGGACCGCCAGCAGCGTGCCGCCCAGCGCCCCGAGGAAGCCCATGGCGAGCAGCATGCGCGTGATCGGCCAGTCCACCCGTCCATGGTCGCGGTCCATCAGCAGGAGGAGGGTGAGCCCGAGATCGGCCAGCAGGATGAAGGCGACGCCCTCGCTTGGCGCGGGAAAGGCGAACAGGCCGAGCGCCGCGATCAGCGCGAAACCGAACCCGGTCAGGCCGCGAAAGGCCGCGGCCAGGAAGGATATGCCGCCGAACACAAGCAGGGACATGACAGCGGCACCTCGTGCGGACGCGGTGCCGGGCGTGGGCGAGGTCAGCCGGGGCGGAGGCGTCCTCGCCCGGCGGAAGCTCTCGTCCGGCGCGTGGCGCCTGCGGATCCTTGCCGCCATTTGGGGCGCGGGACCCGACCCGCATAAGGGCCAGCGGCGAGGCAATGACGGGGCCACGCCGCCCCTTTTCACGGGCGCGGCGGGCGGGAAGCAGGGGCGTTCGGGATGGCGGGTCGCGCCGCCGGTTCACACGTTCCGGCTGCGGCTCACGCGCCCGGCCCGGGCCGGCATGAGCCCGGCCAACAGGCGCAGACCGGGTTCGATGCGGTGGGTCGCAATAGCGGTGAAGCCGAGGCGGAAGAAGCGGCGCGCCTCCTCCGGCCGGTCGAAGAAAATGTCGCCCGGCTCAAGCAGCACGCCCTGTTCGACCCGCGCCCGCTCGGCGACGGCGCGCATGTCGGTGCCGGGCGGCGCCTCGATCCAGAAGCTTGTCGCGCTCGGATCGCGCCGCCAGTGGCAGTCGGGCAGGAGCGTCGGCAGCAAGGATTGGATAAGGTCCGCCCGTGTCTTGAGCACCGCGCCGCAGCGTTTGAGATGATGCCGGTAATGGCCGAGCGCGATGAAGGTGGCGAGGCTGCGCTGGTTGTTGGAGGGGGGGTGGCGCAGCATCAGCCGCCGCAGCACCCGCAATTCCGCCACCACCGGCGCCGGCGCGACGATGTAGCCGACCCGCAGGCCCGGCGCGAGCGCCTTGGAGAAGCTCCCCACATAGATCACCCGTCCCGCCGGATCGAGGCTCTTCAGGCAGGGGATGGCCTGGCCCCCATCGAACTCCATGTCCGCTTCGTAATCGTCCTCCACCAGCAGGATGTCGTGGCGCTCGGCCATGGCGAGCAGATCGCGTCGGCGCGCCAGGGGCATGACGGCGGTGGTGGGGCATTGGTGGCCCACGGTGAGGAACGCCACCTTGCGCCCCGCAAGGCGGGAGTCCGGCACGACGCCATGGGCATCCACGGTGAGGTTCACCACGTCCTGGGTGGTCAGGCGCACCATGTTGCGGACGTCGGTATAGCCGGGATTTTCCACCCCCACGGGGGTCTCGCGCCCCACCAGCAATTGCACCAGCATGGACAGCGCCTGCTGGGAGCCGATGGTGACGATGATCTCGTCGGCGCTCGCGATCACGCCCCGGCGCGGCAGGATGTGCTGGCGCAACTGGTCCACGAGGTCCGCGTCGTCCTCGTCGATCAGGTCGCCGGCCCAGCCGTTGATCTGCCGCACATGGGAGGCCGCCCGCACGCTCTCGCGCCAATTGTTGCTGGGAAACAGGGCGGGATCGAACTGGCCGAACAGGAAGGGATAGGGATAGGAGAGCCAGTCCTTCGGCTTGACGATCTGGGGCTGCGCCGAGGGGCGCATGGCGAAGCGGGCGGACCAGTCGGCGGCATCCGCCCTGGGCACCAGGCGCGGCTTGCGGCCGGGAGGCGAGACCGCGACGAAAATCCCGCACCGCTCGCGCGCCACCAGGAGGCCTTCGTCCACCAGTTGCTGGTAGGCGGCGTTCACGGTGTTGCGGCCGATGCCAAGCAGGCTCGCCAATTGGCGGGAGGACGGCAGGCGAACATCGACGCCGAGCTGGTTGGTCTCCACCGCATGCACGATGGCGCGCCGGAGCTGGACATGCAGGTGGGTGCCGGAGCGGTCCGGCTCGCCGAAAATGCGCCTCCAGCGGAGTTCGTCGTCCACGTCGTTCGCTGCTCCGTCATGACCGTGTCGGGTCATGGGAAGCAAGAGCGGTGCCAGCAGTGCGGGAGCGGCGAGGCCGGACCTCACCGCCTGCGGCGGCGCGTCAGGCGCAGAGCGTCGCCGGCGGGACGGAAAAGTCCGGGGCCTCGATCTCGCCCGCGCGGTGGCAGGAGACGAAATGGCGCGGTCCCACCGCACCCGGGAGCGGCGCTTCCGCCCGGCAGCGATCCAGCGCAAAGGCGCACCGCCCGGCAAAGCGGCAGCCCTTGGGCGGGTCGATCGGGCTCGGCGGTTCGCCGCGCACCAGATAGCGGGCCTTCAGCCGCTCGCGCATCGCTCCGGCCGGCACGGCGGCCGAGATCAGGGACCAGCTATAGGGGTGCCGGGGCGCCGTGAAGAAGCTCGCCGTCGGCCCCTGCTCGATGATCTGGCCGAGATACATGACCGCGATCTCGTCGCACAGATGCTGCACCACGCCCAGATCGTGGGAGATGAAGATATAGGCAATCCCGCGCTCCTGCTGGAGACGGCGCAGCAGGTTGAGGATCTGCGCCTGGATCGCCACGTCGAGCGCGGAGACCGCCTCGTCGCAGACGATCAGGTCGGGCTCCGTGGCCAAAGCGCGGGCGATGCACAGGCGCTGGCGCTGGCCGCCGGAGAATTGGTGCGGGTAGAGAAACGCCGCCTCGGGCGGAAGGCCGACCGAGGGCAGGAGCTGGGCCACCCGCTCCGCCGCCGCCCGGCGCGAGAGTCCCTCCAGAAGCCGCAGCGGCTCGGCTACCAGGTCCCCCGCCTGCCGGCGCGGGTCGAGGGAGGCGAAGGGGTCCTGGAACACCATCTGGATGCGGCGGCGCGCCTGGCGCAGGCGTCGGCCGCGCAGGGCGAGGAAATCCTCATCCTGAAGCACCACCTGGCCCGCCGTGGCGGGCACCAGCCGCATCACGCCCTGGGCGGTGGTGGATTTGCCCGAACCCGATTCCCCGACGATCCCGAGGCTGCGTCCCTCCTGGACCTCGAAGCTCACGCCGTCCACCGCGTGCACCACCCGGCCGCCCGCGGTGGGAAAATGCACGGTGAGGTCGTTGACCTGGAGGACGGGGCGCCGGCGGTCGCTGTCTGTCGCAGTCATGCCGCGGCCCTTTCCTCGGGATGGCGGCAGGACACCGCATGATCGGGGGAAATCACGCCAAGCGGGGGCTGAACCTCGTGGGTGCAGACCGCCGTGGCGCGCGCGCAGCGCGGCGCGAAGGCACAGGACGCGGGCCTCTGCCCCAGCGGCGGCACGAGGCCGGGGATCTCCTGAAGCGGATCGGGCGCGGCGGCGGCGGCCGCCGCCCCCAGCGTGAGATGGGGGGAACAGGCCCACAGTCCGCGCGTGTAGGGGTGGCGGGGCGCGCCCATCACCTCCAGGGTCGGTCCCTGCTCGACGCACCGCCCCGCATAGAGCACCGCCACCGTCTCGGTGATGTCCGCCACCGCGCCGAGATCGTGGGTGATGAGAAGGATGGCGGTCTCCATCTCCTGCTGGAGATCCTTCAGGAGATCGAAGACCTGTGCCTGCACCGTGACGTCGAGCGCGGTGGTGGGCTCGTCCGCGATCAGCAGCTTGGGCCGGCAGGCGAGGGCCATGGCGATCATGACGCGCTGGCGCATGCCGCCCGACAAGGCGTGGGGATAGGCATGGAGGCGCTGCTCGGCGGCGGGAATCTGCACTGCCTTCAGCATGGCCAGCGCCCGCTCCATCGCCGCCCTGCGGCCCAGCCCCTGGTGCAGCCGCAGCGCCTCGCAGATCTGGTCGCCCACGGTGAAGACCGGGTTGAGGGCCGTCATGGGCTCCTGGAAGATCATGGACATGGCGTTGCCGCGCAAGGCGCGCAGGCGCGCGGGCGGGGCTTTGGCGACATCTTCGCCGTCGAGCAGGATGGCCCCCGACTCCAGCACGAACCCGTCGGGCAGAAGGCCCATGATGGCGAGCGCGGTCATGCTCTTTCCGCATCCGGATTCCCCGACCAGGGCGATGGTCCGGCCCCGGTCGAGATCGAAGGACAGGCGCTCCAGGACAGGCACCGGACCGGACGGCCGCTTCAGCATGACCGTAAGGTCGCGGACGGACAGGATAGGACTCATGTCAACGCTTCCTGAGGCGGGGATTGATGGCGTCGTTGAAGGCGTCGCCCACGAGGCTTGTGCCGAGAACCGCCAGGAAGATGGCGCCGCCGGGAAACAGAACCGTCCACCAGGCATCGAGCGCATAGGCCCGGTTCTGACCCAGCATGAGGCCCCAGCTCATGACATTGGGATCGCCAAGACCGAGGAAGCTCAAGGCGCCTTCGAACAGGATCGCGGTGCCCACCGCGAGGGTGGCGGACACAATGATCGGTGGCGCCGCGTTGGGCAGGATGACGCGCAGGATGAGATAGGCCGGGGTGGCGCCGCAGGCCCGCGCCGCCTTGACGAAGTCCAGCCCGCGCAGCCGCAGGAATTCGGCGCGCGCGAGCCGCGCGGTGGGCGGCCAGGAGACGATGCCGATGGCGATGGTGGTGACGGTGAGATGCTGGCCGAACAGCGTCACCAGAACCATCGCGAACAGCAGGGTCGGCAAGGTCTGGAAGAATTCGGTGACCTTCATCAGCAAGGTATCGGCGGCTCCGCCGAAGAAGCCCGCGACCGAGCCGAAGGCGACGCCGATGATCACCGTGATCAGGGCCGAGGTGAACCCGACCGCGAGGCTCGCCCGCCCGCCCTGGAGCAAGCCGGCCAGAATGTCGCGGCCAAGATAATCGGTGCCGAGCAGCGGATCCTCGCCCGGCGGCTGGAACGGCATGCCGGCAATGTCCAGGGCGTCCACGCCATAAAGCTGCGGGCCGGCGAGCGCCGCGATGACGAGGGCGGTGAGGATCATCAGCCCGGCCAGCCCGATGGGATTGGCCAGGAACAGGCGCAATGCGGTTGCGCCCGGCGACGCGACGGTGCGCGGCGGCGCGGACGGCGCGGCTGCCGGCGCGTGGGTCTCGATGGCGGTCATGCTGCCCTCCCGGTCCGGATGCGGGGATCGATCAGGCGGTAGACGACATCGGTCAGCAGATTCACCAGGACCACCAGAAGCGCCGAGAAGAACAGGATGCCGAGCAGGGTCGGATAATCGCGCCGCAAAATGGAATCGAACACCAGCCGGCCGAGGCCCGGCCAGGAGAACACCGTTTCCACCAGGACCGCCCCGGCGAACATCTGGCCGAACTGCATGCCGACCATGGTCACGAGCGGAATGAGGGCGTTGCGCAGCGCGTGCTTGCCCATCACCACCCGCTCCGGCAGCCCCTTGGCGCGCGCCGTGCGGACATAATCGGCATGAAGCGCATCGATCATGCTCGCGCGCATCAGCCGGCTGTATTGGGCGATATAGACGATGGCGAGGGTGACGGTCGGCAGGACCAGGTGGCTCAGCACGTCCAGCACATAAGCGAGCCCTGTGTGGCGCGCGGCGGGGTCCACCATGCCCGCCACGGGCAGGACCGGCCAGATCGAGGAGAACAGGACCAGCAGCATGAGGCCGGTCCAGAACACGGGCGCGGCATGGGCCGCGGTGGAGCCCACCGATACGGCACGGCTCAAGGCCCCATCGGGCTTGCGGGCCGCGAGCGCCCCAAGCCCGCCCCCCACCACCACGGCGAGCAGCAAGGCGGAGACCACCAGCAGCAAGGTCGCCGGCAGACGGTTCAGGATCAGCACAGTCACCGGCTGGTTGAAGTAGAAGGAATAGCCCAGATCCCCCTGGGCCACCTTCCCGAGATAGGTGACAAGCTGCTCCGGAAGGGAGCGGTCGAGGCCGTATTGCGCGCGGATCTGCGCCAGCACCTCGGGGGAGGCGCCGCCCATCTCCCCGGCGATCACCTGCGCCGGATCTCCCGGCGCAGTCTGGATCAGCAGGAAGTTGAGCACCACCACGGTCGCGAGGAGGCCGGCGATGTTGAGCGCCTGGCGCGCAGCACGCCCGAGGAAAGCGGGCGCCCCCGTCATTTCGCGGCCCCGGACGACCATGCGACCTCATCGAGCGGGGACAGAACGCCCCAGATCGACATCGGCAGGCCGGTCAGGCGCTCATCATAGGCGGTGCGATAGGGCGTCACGTTGATGAAGGTGATCGGCACTTCGTCGGCGACGATCTTCTGGAATTCGCTATAGAGCGCCTTGCGCTTGGCGGGATCGCCTTCGATCGCGGCCGCGTCAAGAAGCTCGTCCACGCGCGTGTTGCTGTATTGCTGCGTGTTGGACCAGATGACGCCCTTTCGGATGTTGCTGCTGAGATAGGTGCGCGCCACGCCGATGACGGGGTCCGCCCAGTTGAACACCGAGTCCATGGTGAGGTCGAAATCGAAATTCGCGATCCGCTGCGCCCAGGTGGCGAAGTCGGGCGCCGCGCGCACCTCCAGGTTCACGCCAATGCGCTTGAACGCGGAGCGCAGATATTCGGCGACGTTGCGCTGCTGCTCATTCTGGTTCGGAATATAGTCGATGGTGAGGGTCAGGCGCGTGCCGTCGGCGCCCTTCTTGAGACCGGCTTCATCGAGCAATTGCTCCGCCTTCTTCAGGTCGAGCTTATATTGCTCCAGGTTCGGCTCGAACAGGGGTGAGCTTGGCACGATGGGGCCGGTGGCCGGGGTGGCGGTGCCGCCCATCAGCTTCTGGGTGATGAAGTCCCGGTTCACCGCATAGGCCAGGGCCTTGCGCACCCGTACATCATCCAGCGGCTTCTTGCCGGTGTTGAAGGCCAGCCAGTTGAGCGGACCGATGCCTTCGTATCCCTTGGCCGTGAGCCCGACGCCGGCGGCGCCGGTGAGGCGCTTCACATCAAGCACGCCGGTGAGGAAGGGCAGCATGCCCACCTCGTGCCGCTCGGTCGCGATCACCAGGCTGTTCATGTCCGGCAGGATACGGATGACGATCCGCTCCAGCTTGGGGCGGCCGGGCAGGAAGAACTTATCGAACCGCTCAAGCTCGATGGTCTCGCCCTGCTTGTAGGAGGCGAGCTTGAACGGCCCGGAGCCTACCGGCGCGAGGTTGGCCGGATGGGTGCGAACGTCCTGCCCGTCGCCATAGACGTGCTTCGGCAGGATCGGCATCAGCGCCGGGGACATGGCAAGCAGCAAGGCGGGGTGCGGACGCGAGAGGCGCAGCACCACCGTATTGGCGTCCGGCGTCTCGACGCTCTCCACCGGCGCCAGCATGGTCTGGAACGGGTGGTTCTTCTTGATGACGTCGATGGAGAAGGCGACGTCGGCGGAGGTCACCGGCTTGCCGTCATGGAACACCGCCGTCTTGACCAGATGCAACGTGACCGACCGGCCGTCCGGCGCGACCTCCCAGGACTCGGCGAGATAGGGTTGGGGGTTCCACTTGTCGTCATAGCGCAAGGGGCTGGCGAACAATTGGGTCGAGACCATGCCCGTCGCGAGCCCGGACTGCACCGCGCCATTGAAGTGTCGCGCGACCTGCGTGGTTCCCACCACCAGCGGAGCCATGGTCTCGGCGCGGGCGGGCGCGGCGAGCGCCATGAGGCAGGAGACGCCTGCGGCGAGGAATGCGCGTTTGGTCAGTGGCATCGGGGCGTGTCTCCGGTGATGGTGCGGGGCAGGGCAGGCGAGGAAGCAGGACGCGGGACGGGCGCGTGGAGCAGGGCAAGGTCGAGCAGATCCGCCAGCGCGCATCCGGCGGGGACAGCCCCGCACGCGATGCCCACCAGCGCGATCCCGTCTCCCGGCGGGGCCGTCTCGGGCGCCGGCGTCAGGGTCCAGCGCCGGCCCACCATCTGCAAAAGATGCGGCGTGGCGTATGGGCCCAGGCGCACCCACCCTTTGAGGCGCAGCAGGCTCGCCGGCGTGCGGTTCAGCGCCGCGCGCAGCCCATCGGGATCGAACGCGCCGGAGCGTTCATACAGGATGCGGCCAAAGCGCGCCTCATGGCGTGCGGGCGAAGCGGCACGAAAGCGCGAGCGGGCGGGCGCAAGGCCCGGCGTGACGATGTCTGCCGGAATCCGGGCCTCCACCGCCTCCAGAACCGGGCAGCGCGGCGCGAGGGCCTCCAGCGCGGCCCGCGCCTGCGCGCGCCCTGCCGCGTCCAGCCGGTCGCATTTGTTGAGGATCAGCAGGTCCGCCGCCTGCACCTGGCGCAAGACGGTGCCGCCGATGCGCGGATCGCGCAGTTG
The DNA here is from genome assembly GCA_040755535.1 of Pseudomonadota bacterium. GTDB lineage: Bacteria > Pseudomonadota > Alphaproteobacteria > Rhizobiales > Xanthobacteraceae > Aquabacter. The sequence goes on from JBFMAV010000006.1 coordinate 16,145, forward strand.
CGAGGCGATGCTCTCCGCGTCGACCACCACCAGGATCGCGCTGAGGACGAGATCCGGCTCGACCAGGGCAATGTCGGCGATGGCGCTCGGATCGCCCACGCCGCTCGCCTCGATGAGGATGTGATCGAACCCCTCCGGCTCCGCCAGAACCCGCGCCAGCGTGGTCAGGAACCCTTCTCCGAGGCTGCAGCAGATGCAGCCATTGGTCAGGCGCAGGGTCTGGCCGTCGTGGCTGGCGATCAGGCCGGCATCCACATTGATCGCGCCGAAATCGTTCACCAGGACGGCGTAGCGCCGCTCCCCCGCGGCGAGAAGGTGATTGACCAGGGTCGTCTTGCCCGCCCCCAGGAAGCCGCCGATCACGGTGAGGGGCTGGCGCGGGCGCGATGCAGGGGCCGGCGGCCTCATGCGCGCGCCGCCGTCGGATGGACCGCGCCGCCGACCACGGTGGCGAGGATCGCAATGTCCTTCAGGGCCTCGGGCGGCGTCGTCAGGGGATCGTCCGCGAGCACCGCGAAATCGGCCTGCTTGCCCGGCGTGATGGAGCCGATCTGCGTGTCCATGTGCAGCGTAAAGGCGGCGCCGAGCGTGATGGCATGAAGCGCCTGCTCGATGCTCAGCCGCTCGTCGGGACCGAGCACCGCGCCGGACGACGACATGCGGTTGACTGCGCACCACGCCACGAACAGGGGGCCGAGGGGCGTGACAGGGGCATCGGAATGGATCGAAAAGGGAAGTCCCATCCGCAGGGCGCTGGCGGCCGGATTCATGCGCGCCACGCGCTCGGGGCCGATGGTGATGTCGCGATGCACGTCGCCCCAATAATACAGATGGTTCGAGAACAGATTGACGCACAGCCCGAGGTCCTTGGCGCGCGCGAGCTGCTCGGGCCGGGCCATCTGGCAATGCTGGAGCGTGTGCCGGTGATCGGCCCGCGGCGTCTTTTCCTGCGCCGCCGCGATGGCTTCCAGCGCGGCATCCGTCGCCTCGTCGCCATTGGTGTGGATGTGCAGCTGCACGCCGGCCGCGTGGTAGATGCCGACGATGCGCTTAAGGTCGTCGGGCGCCACATACCACAGGCCGTTGGGCGCCCCATTGTGATAGCCCGGCGCCCCGAGGCGCGCGGTGAAGCCTTGGATGGACCCGTCCACGATGATTTTCACCAGGCCGAATCTCAGGCGCTCGGTATTTTCCGCGCGCAGCGCCGCGATCCGCGCCACGCCCTCTTCCGGCGCGCAGGAGGCGGAGGCGAGCGCCGGCACGATGCGCACCGGCAGGTCGGGGGTGCAGGCCGCCCGGTAGATCTCCACGGTGCGCGCGGGCAGATCGTTGTGCAGGTCCGCGATGGTCGTGATGCCCTGAACCTGGGCGGCGCCGGCGAACCGGACCACGTCGGCAGGCTCCAGGTCGCCGGTCCAGGAGGTCCAGCCGAGCGCGCGCAACAGGCGCAGGCGCGGCGCGATCCCCTGCAATTCTCCGCTCGGCGCCCCATCCTCGTGCTTCACCACGCCGGCGATCGCGGTCTCCGAGGTGAAGCCGGCAAGGTCGAGCACGCGGCTGTTGGCGACGATGATATGCAGGCTGGCGTGGAACACCACGATGGGCCGATCCGGCGAGATGCGGTCCAGATCGCGCCGCGTCAGGCGCGCGCCGGCGATGTGCAGCGGGTCGAAGCCCCAGCCCACCAGGACGCTGTCGCCGGGGTCCGCATCATGCGCCTGGGCAAGGCGGTCGATCACGGCGTCGATGGAGGCAAGGCCCGCCACCCTTTTCCCCGCGGGATCGCGCCGCTCGCCCGCGCCCACGTAAGTGTATTTCCAGAGGGTGCCTTCCATCACATGGGCGTGGCCCTCGACGAAGCCGGGCAGGATCACCGCCTCGGCGAAGCGTTGGTCCAGGGGGAGCCCCACGAAATCCGAGGCCGTGCCCACCGACAGGATGCGCCCGTCCCGAACCGCCACATGGGTGGCCTCGGGGCACGACGGGTCCATGGTGATGATGCGGCGTGCTTCGAAAACCGTCGTCTCGCCCACTTCGCAGTCTCCTCGCGCTCCAATCGAGTATGAGCGCGGAGGCGGCAAACCACAGGGGCCAGCGGGCAAAGAGCGATGGGGCCAGTGGGCGCGCGCCGGAGGCCGCGCCACGGGGCCGGCGCGGGAACCGGTTTCGTCAGGCGAAGCGCACGTTCGTCAGGGTCTCGGACACGTCCCACAGGCGCGCGGCGACGGCGAGGTCTTCGGCTTTAACTGGCGGGGCTTCGGCGGTGGGATAGCCACGGGTGCCGGCCAGCCGGTCGGGGCCGTAATAGCCGCCGGTCTGCGCGGCGGGGTCCGTCGCGGCATAGAGCGTCGGCAGGGCCCCCTGCCAGACCGGCTGGAACAGGAACCAGAGCTGGCGCCGCATGAATCCATGCAGGCTTGCCTTGCCCGCGCCATTGAAGATGAGGTCGGTGCGCGTGATGCCGGGATGGGCGGCGAGGCTCTCCACGCCCCAGCCGGCGGACAGGCTGCGCCGGCTGAGCTCGAAGGCGAACATGATGCAGGCCAGCTTCGACTGGGCGTAGGCGGTGAAGGGATGGTAGCCCTGCTGCGACTGAAGGTCATCGAAATGGATCGCGCCGGTGCGCGCGGCAACGCTGCCGAGCGTCACCACACGCGGCTTTTTTCCCTTGCGCAGCAGCGGCATGAGCCGCGCCGTCAGCGCGAAATGGCTGAGATAATTGGTGCCCATCTGCAACTCGAAGCCGTCGGCGGTTTCGCGCCGCTTCGGCGGCGTCATGACGCCGGCATTGTTGATGAGCAGATCCAGGCTGTCCTGCTCGTCTTCCATCCGCGCCGCGAAGGCGGCGATCGAGGAAAGGCTGGCAAGGTTCACCTCACCGAAGCGGACGCGGGCGCCCGGCACTTCGGCCTGCACCGCCGTCACGGCCGCCGCGCCCTTGTCCGGGTTGCGCCCGGCGATCACCACCCGCGCCCCGGCTCGGGCCAGGGCCAGGCTGGTCTCATAGCCAAGCCCGCCGGTTCCCGTGACGATGGCGGAGCGGCCGAGTTGCGAGGGCATGGTCTCGCTTGTCCATTTGGTCATGCTGGATCCCAGTTTCGGACGCAGCGGAGCCGGGCGGGGACCTCCCGCCGACCCGAGGCTGCGACCTTAAGGATGCCCGTGCGGGCAGGGAAACCTCCATGCCGAATGCGTCAAAAAACATGCCTGATCCTTCAGAGCCCCGCCCCGCGGGGGTCAGGACGTGGCAGGGCGGTGCCCGTCAGGCGGAGCGCAGTTCGCGGCTGCCATATTGGGCCACCAGCCGCTGGAGGTTCATCGCGTCCCGCTTGGGTGCGACGCCGAACATGCGCGCATATTCGCGGCTGAACTGTGAGGGGCTTTCATAGCCGACCTGATAGGCGGCATCTGCCACGCTCGCCGCGTCCGACACCATCAGGCGACGGGCTTCCAGCAGCCGAAGCTGCTTCTGGAACTGGATCGGCGTCATGGAGGTGAGCGACTTGAAATGCTGATGGAAGGACGAGGGGCTCATGCGCGCCACCTCCGCCAGATGCTCCACGCGCAAGGTGCTGGCGAAATTCTCGCGCAGCAACGCGATGGCCTTCACCAGCCGCATGATGCTCGATTCCGGCAGCGCCAGATTGCACAATTCTCCACCATGGGGTCCGCTGAGCAGCCAGTAGCAGATTTCCCGCATCACGGAGGGAAAGAGGATCGGGATGCCCTGCCGGGTGGTGCACATGCGCACCAGGCGGTGGATGCAGTCCTCCAACGGTGCGTCCACTTGTCCGACAAAGACGCAGGAGCCGGGTGCGGCGGGAGCCGGCGGGTTTTCAAGCCGCTCCAGCACCTCGCGCAGCATTGCCACGTCCAGCTCGATGGTCATGCCCACGAAGGGCGCCTGCGGGCTCGCCTGGGCGATCCGCCCGCTGGCCGGCAGCTCGACGCTGACCACGAGGCACTCCATCGCCCCGTAATCCAGCACCTGATCGCCGAACAGGATCTGCTTCGCTCCCTGCAGCACGATGCATACGGACGGCCGATAGACCTGCCGCATGGGCATGCGCTGCTCGAAGGAGCGGATGATGTTCACGGTTTCCAGCGGGGTCGGAAACAGGCCCTGGCCGCCGCCCTGGGCATCGATATAGGCAGTGACCGCGTCGAGGAGCGAGGAGGACACGGGCGTCTCCTTGGGGCTGGACGGCCAGTCCAGCCTCTGGCCAGCCTCCCTCACCCTAGCGCCGTTTGCAGGATTAGGCAAAAATCTTACGGTTTCGGGCATTCGGATCGCCTCCTGGTTCCTTTAGGTTACGTGTGCTGATTACGTCCAGGAAGGCCGCAAGAATGTCAGAAATGACTGCGCCGTCAATTGATAAATCTCGGAGTCGATCCCGATCTCGTTCAAATCCTGCCGTTGAATACAGTACGGGTTTGCGTGAAGTCGCGATACTTGTGATCTTGTTTGCTGTCAGCCTGCTCTCGCAGGTGGATAGAATGCTGCCATTCGTGATGGCTGAGTCCATCAAGACGGAGCTGGGCCTTAGCGATACGCAAGTAGGCCTGCTCACGGGCCTCGCCTTTGCGGTCTGCTACACGCTGCTCTCGCTGCCTCTGGCCCGCGCCGCCGATCGAGGATCACCGCGTTTTGTGCTGGTGTCCTGCATCCTGGGATGGAGCGTGATGACCGCCCTGGGCGGGTTTTCCGCAGGCTTCCTGTTCCTCGCCTTGACGCGGGTCGGTGTGGCATTCGGCGAGGCGGGCGGCACGCCTGCGGGCCACGCCATCATCGCCCGCAAGATCCGCCCGCAGCGGCGCGGCCTCGCCATCGGTCTGTTCTCCATGGGCATCCCGCTCGGGACCATGGTGGGCTTCGCCGTGGGCGGCGCGGTCAGCGAAAGCCTCGGCTGGCGCTATGCCCTGATGGGTGCCGGGGCGATCGGCCTGGTGGTCGGTGTGCTCGCCTTGGTCATCATCGGCGCGACCCCGGCCCAAAAACCGACGGCCGCTGCCGCCCGCGAGCCGTTTCTGCAGGCGAGCGTCAAATTGATGACCGGCCCGGGATTCCGCTGGCTGTTCATCGGCGCCGTGATCGCCAGCTTCGCCGCCGGCCCCTTCTATGCCTTCGCCGTGCCGTTCCTGATCCGCGTCCATGGTTTCTCCACCAGCGAGGCGGGCATGGCCTTCGGTCTTCTCCAGGGTGCCATGGGCATCCTCGGAACGCTGGTGGGCGGACGCATGTTCGACCGCGCCGTGCAATCTGGCACCGGCCGGGTTCTCGGCCCTCCGGGCTTCGTCTTCCTCGTGGCGGGCGTCACCACCACGGCCGCCTTGTTCGTCCCGGTCGGCTGGATGTCGGTGGCGCTGATGGTGCCGGGCATGCTGTCCTTCGCCTTCATGCTGCCCTGGGGCTTCGGCGCCGCCCATCTGGTCGCCGGCAGGGGCAAGGAAGCCATGGCGAGCAGCCTTGTCATGATCGGCTCGGGGCTCCTTGGCCCTGCCATCGGCCCATTGATCGTGGGCCTGGTCAGCGATGGCGCAACCGCCGCCGGCCTCTCCAATGGCCTTGCGCTCGGGCTGCTGACGGTGCCGATCGCCAGCGTCCTGACGGGCCTTGCCATTCTTCTCGCCAACCAGCGGATCGCGGTGCTGCTCCGCCGCCGCTGAGCCATACCCGGATCGGCCCGCGGACATCCCCAGTCCGCCCGCCGACGAGGCCGCTGTCCGCCATCGCCCCCGGCGCGGCGGCCTCCGCGACCACCGAAGCCCCCGCCGCAACCGGGTCCCCTTCGGTGGTCGCTCTCTGTGGTGTCCGCTGTGACGTCAGGGCTTCGCTGCGGGGTGCTGCCTGCGCAGGCGCGTCGCATAACTGTAGCGGTCCGCCGGATGGATGGAGAGGGAGACTTCGGCCATGGAGGCCGGGCTCAGAATATATTGGCGGCGGATTTCCAGGGCATGGGCGCCGGGGGCGCTGCCGAGCGCGCCGGCGATCCGCGTGGGAACCCCCACAGCCTTGATGTCCTGCCGGATCTCGCTGATCTGCCGCCCCGACACCTCCTCCAGCAATGAGCCGAAGATCGCCGGATAGGTGGCGATCCGGGGCCGCATGGCATCGCCATAGGTGTCGTCCACATAGACGTCGGTCCAGCAGATCGGAGGAGCCGCCGCATTGTCCTTCAGGCAGCGGATGCTGGAGATGCGCAGCCAGCGGCTTCCGGGCCGACAGCCGAGTTGGGCGGCCAGCGCCTCGTCGGCCACGACCTCGCCCACCTCCTGAACGCGCCGCTCGGTCTCGAAGCCGAATTGCTGCACCGATTCGACCGAGGACAAGGTCTGCACGAAGCCTTCGGCATCGCGTGCTGGGCGGGCGGCTTCAACACGGGTCCCCGCGCTCTTTCGGCGGCTGATCAGGCCCGATGCCTGCAATTCGCGCATCGCCGCTCGGATGGTGGACCGGCTGACGCTGAACTGCTCCGCCAGATCAAGCTCGTTGGGCAGCACCGAGCCCACCGGATGACGCCCCTGCGCAATCGCCTCGGCAAGCACCCGGGCCACATAGGCGTAGCGCGTCTCCAAGCCCCATTCCTCCCGTCCCAACCCGGCCCATCAAAGGGCGGCTCACTCGCCCGGCGTCAAGAGAGGAGATTGACAGAGTCGTTATGGTCATACATAAAATTATGTACGAACATAATGGGAGGAAACAGCCGTGGGGAGCACCGTGTTCGACTCGGCCCTGTTCCGGGACATGTTTGGCACCGCGCAGATGCGGGCCGTGTTCGCGGACGAGGCGCTGGTGGCGCGATATCTGGAGGTTGAGGCGGCCTTGGCACGTGCCCAGGGCCGGTTGGGCGTCATCCCGGCCGACGCCGCCCGCCACATCGACGCCACATGCCGCGCCCTCACGGTGGATTTCGAGCGGCTTCGGCAGGAAACGGAGATCGTCGGCTATCCCATCCTGCCCCTGGTTCACCAATTGGCAGAAGCGGCCGGCACAGCCGGGCGCTATGTGCATTGGGGGGCGACCACCCAGGACATTATGGACACGGCGAGCGTGCTCCAGCTGCGCGCGGCGCTTGAGATGGTCGAGCAGGACCTCGAAGCGGTCCGCGACCTGCTGCGCGACATGGCGCGCACGCATCGCGATACGCCCATGGCGGGACGCACCCATCTCCAGCAGGCCCTGCCGGTGACGTTCGGATACAAGGCCGCCGTCTGGCTTTCGGGCGTGGAGCGCCATCTGGAGCGCATCGCGCAGGCCCGGCCGCGCATCCTGGTCGGATCCTTTTCGGGCGCCGCCGGCACCCTCGCCTCGGTGGGGGAGGGTGGCCTGGAGATGCAGCGCCTGTTCTGCGAGGAACTCGGCCTCGGCCAGCCGGCCATCACCTGGCATGTGGCGCGGGACGGGTTCGCGGAGGCCGCCACGCTGCTCGGCCTTATCACCGGCACCCTCGCCAAGATCGCGACCGATGTGATGCTCATGGCGTCAACCGAGTTCGGCGAAGTCTCCGAGCCCTTCGTGCCCGGGCGCGGCGCCTCCTCCACCATGCCGCAGAAGCGCAACCCCATTTCCAGCGAATTGATGCTCGCCGCCGCCAAGGCGGTACGCCAGCATGTGGCCACCATGCTGGACGGCATGATCCATGATTTCGAGCGCGCCACCGGCCCCTGGCATGTGGAATGGATCGCGCTGCCCGAGTGCTTCCTCCTGAGCGCGGCCTCGCTGGCCCACGCGCGCTTCATGCTCTCGGGCCTCGTGGTCCATGAGGAGCGCATGCGGCGCAATCTCGGCCTCACCGGCGGGCTGATCGTGGCGGAGGCCGTGATGATGGCCGCCGCACCGCACCTCGGCCGGCAGCACGCCCACGACGTGGTCTATGCCGCCTGCCGCGCGGCGATCGAGCAGGGCGGCACGCTCGCCGAGCATCTGGCGGATATACCGGACATCGTGGCCGCGCTCGGCGGTGTGGCCGGCATCGAAGCGCGCTGCGACCCCGCCAATTATCTCGGCCTGTGCGGCGCCATGGTGGACCGCATTCTGGCGGCCCCCGGCCTGCCGGCGCGCACCGCTGCCTGATCCACCCCTCGTCCCAAGCGCCCCAAGAGCGTTCGTCGAACCCTGGAGGAAACCCATGTCCACCCTGACCAAGACCTTGTGCGCGGCAGCTCTCGCCGCCGCCGCCCTGCTGTCCCCGCTCGCGGCGCGGGCGGAGTATCCCGACCGCCCCATCACCCTGATCGTGCCCTTCGCCGCGGGCGGGCCAACGGACGCCATTGCGCGCCTGATCGCCAAGGGCATGTCTGAAAACCTGAAGCAGACCATCGTGATCGAGAATGTGGGCGGGGCGGGGGGCACCACCGGTTCGGCGCGCGCCGCGAAGGCGAAGCCGGACGGCTACACGCTGCTCATCGGCCATGCCGGCACCCATGCCGCGAGCGTCGGCCTCTACACCAAGCTGCCCTACGATCCGGTGACCAGCTACGAATTCATCGGCGAAATGGGCGATGCGCCCCAGATCCTGGTGGTCAACAAGGACCTGCCCATCACCGATCTGAAGAGCTTCATCGCCTATGTGAAGGCCAAGGATACGCAGCTCAACTTCGGTACGGCCGGGGTCGGGTCCGCCTCCTATCTCGGCGGGGTGATGCTGAATTCCGCGCTCGGGACCAACGTGCCCCCGGTCCATTATCGCGGCGCCGGCCCGGCCATGAACGACGTCATCGGCGGTCAGATCCAATATATGGTCGATGTGTCGACGACCGCGCTGCCGCAGATCCGCGGCAATACCGTGCGGCCCATCACCGTGCTGCGCTCGCAGCGCATCGCATCCCTGCCCGACCTGCCGGCGACGCCGGAGGAGGGCATGCCGGGGCTCGATTTCTCGGTGTGGAACGTGCTGCTCGCGCCGGCGGGGACCCCTCGGCCGATCATCGACCGCCTGAACGTGGCCCTGCGGGCGGCGCTGGCGGACCCGACACTCGCCGCGCGCCTCGCGGAACTCGGCATCGAGCTTCCGGACGAGGCGCGCCGGTCCCCGGAGGGCGCGCGCGCCCATGTGGCGGCGGAGATCCAGAAATGGGTGCCGGTGGTCAAGGCGACGGGCGTCACCCTCGACTGAACGCGGCTTGCGGGCGGACCATCGTCCGCCCGAAACGAATGGACCGGACCATGTCGTCAGCCAACCGCGTCGAGCATGACGCCTTCGGCCACGTGGAAATTCCTGCCGGGCGCTATTGGGGCGCGCAGACCCAACGTGCGCTTGGCCTTTTCACCGTGGGCGAGGAGCGTTTCCCCACGCGCCTCATCCATGCCTTCGGCCTTCAAAAGCTTGCGGCCGCGCGGGCAAACCGCCGGCTCGGCGCCCTCGACCCGGACATCGCGGACGCCATCGCGGCGGCGGCGCAGGAGGTCCGCGCGGGGATCTTCGACGATCATTTTCCCCTCACCATCTGGCAGACGGGGTCCGGCACCCAGACCAACATGAACGCCAACGAAGTGATCGCGAACCGGGCCAATGAACGGCTCGGCCAGCCGCTGGGCACCAAGGCGCCGGTCCATCCCAACGATCACGTCAATTGCTCGCAATCCTCCAACGACAGTTTCCCCACCGTCATGCACATTTCGGCGGCGCTGGATGTGTCAGAACACCTCCTGCCGGCGCTTGGCCTCCTTCAGGCGGCGCTGGCGGACCGGGCCGCGGCGTTCGCCGACATCGTCAAGATCGGGCGCACCCATCTCATGGACGCGGTGCCCATGACCCTCGGCCAGGCCTTTGACGCTTTCGGCCGGCAGATCGGCCACGGCATTGAGCGCATCCAGGGGACCTTGCCGCGTCTCCATATCCTGGCCCAGGGCGGAACGGCGGTGGGCACGGGGCTCAATGCGCCGCCTGGTTTCGATCTGGCCTTCTGCGAGGCGGCGGCTGATCTCACGGGTATCGCCTTCGCCCCCAACCCCAGTAAATTCGAAGGGATGGCGGCGCACGACGCGCTCGTGGAACTGTCCGGGGCGCTCAATGTCCTCGCTGTCTCTCTTCTGAAGATCGCCAATGATATCCGCCTGCTCGGGTCCGGCCCGCGATGCGGGCTCGGGGAACTGGTCTTCCCCCATGACGGCCTCACCTCATCCATCATGCCGGGAAAGCGCAATCCCACGCTGGCGGAGGTGATGGTTCAGGCGGCCTTTCAGGTGATGGGAAACCACGCCACCGTCGCGGCGGCGGGCGCCTCCGGCACGTTCGAACTCAATGTCGCCAAGCCGGTGCTGATCTATAATCTCCTCCAGTCGCTGCGCATTCTCGCGGACAGCAGCCGGGCGTTCGCAACCGGCCTCGTCCAGGGGCTCGAACCGGACCTGGACCGCCTGGCCGAGAATGTGGCGAACGCGCCGCTTCTGGCGACCGCCTTGAATCCGGTGCTGGGCTACGAAAATGTCTCCCGCATCACCGCGCTGGCGCTGGACGAAAAGATCACGCCACGGCAGGCGGCGGTGCGCCTGGGCTATCTGTCGGCGGACGACTATGACCGCCTCGTGGATCCAAGCCGCATGGCCCGGCCCCAATCAGCTTGACCCTCCGTCAGGCGGCGCAGGCGCGCATGGGGGCCATCGCGTAATGGGCGATATGGCCTGACGCGGCGCGCGCCCCTCCTGCCGCCCGTCCTGCCCCCTCGGACACGCCGCGCCGATCATGGGCGCTTCGGCTTGGGCCGCACGGCGGCGGTCCGCACGGGCCCGTCTCCCGTCCGGCGCGCCACCGTATTCCTCCTTAAGTCATCTCACGCGGATCCCCGCACCCCCGACGGCGCGCCTATGATCGCCGCGTCGGCTTGGCCTATTCTCAGCTGGGCGATCGAGGTCCGGAGTGCTGGCTTCTCTCCCTTGGTGGGGCGGAAAGCTTCGCGTCGGGAATCGATGTTATGAACGTGGAGCCTGATCCACGATCCCGTTCAAACGAGGGAGGCCGTCTTGAGTAGCAACCGCACGCGTCCCCTCGTCACCCCCGCTTCGGCGCTGATCTCCTTTGCCGCCATGCTGGCGATCATGGGCATCACCTCCACCTGGTGGGAATTCGCATTGCGCGAGCAGGTGCTGCCGCAACTGGGACTGGCCACGGAGGGAGGGATGGGCGCCGCCTCGCGCTGGCGCTTCATCTTCACCGCCGTCGCTTTTGCCGCGCTGAGCCAGCTTGGCCCGGCCCTGCTGCTGTTCCGCGCAATGCGTCGTCTCGATCGCGCCCGGATCGACGTGATCAAGGCCCGCGAGGAAGCCGACGCTCTGGCCAGATACGATCCCCTCACCGGTCTCCCGAGCCGCCGGATGCTGCGGGAGCATATGCGCAGGCGTCTCGCCGTTTCGGCCGGCGCGAGCGGCTATGCGGTGCTGCTGATCGACATCGACCGCTTCAAGCCGGTGACCGAGCTTCACGGCCTCCAGATGGGCGACAAGCTGCTCATGGAGATCGCCACGCGCATCAAGCGCGCCCTGCCTGCGGATTCCATGGCATCGCGCCTCAGCGGGGAGGAGTTCGCGGTGTTCCTGCCACGCCCCGGAACACTGGCGATGCTGGGAAAGCTGGCCCAGCAGATCATTTCCAATCTCTCCGCCCCTTACCAGTTCGACAGCCTGGACCTGCGGCTGGGCGCCACCATGGGCATCGCCGTGACGCCGGAAAACGGCACCGACGAGGGGGAGGTGATGCGCGCGGCGGAGGCGGCGCTGTACCGTGCCAAGCGCAGCGCCGGCAGCTACCGCTTCTTTGAGCCGGCGATGGACCTGGAACTGCGGCAATCCCGCAGGCTCCAGCGCGACCTGCAAAGCGCCATTTCCGGCAATGCGATCGTCCCGCATTACCAGCCGCTCGTGCGCCTCAGCGATGGAGAGGTGGTTGGGTTCGAGGTGCTGGCCCGATGGAACCACCCGACCCAGGGCGCGATCTCGCCGGAGGTCTTCATCTCCATCGCCGAGGACACCGGCCTCATCGGACCGCTCACGCAGACTCTGCTCAAGAGCGCATGCCAGGATGCTGCGAAATGGCCGGAAAAGCTCAAGATCGCGGTCAACCTGTCGCCCATCCAGTTGAAGGATTCCGCGCTTCCCGACCAGATTCTGCGCACCCTGCAGACCAGCAATTTTGCCCCCCAGCGGCTGGAGATCGAGATTACCGAGACCGCGCTTGTCGATGACGACAAGACCGCCAACGCCATCTTGGGGCGGCTGTGCGCGCAGGGAATCGAGATCGCGCTCGACGATTTCGGAACCGGCTATTCCAGCCTTCAGAACCTGCGCATGTTCCCCGTGACCAAGCTGAAGATCGACAAGTCCTTCGTGAACGCCATGTTGCGCGACGCGAATGCCAAGAAGCTCATCAACGGCATCCTCGCACTGGCTCGCAGCCTTGGCATCGCCACAACCGCCGAGGGAATCGAAAAGCCCTCAGAGGCCGACTATCTCGGATCGATCGATTGCGATTACGGGCAGGGCTATTGCTATGCCAAGCCCATGAAGGCCGAGGACGTCCCGATCTTCCTGTCGCAGCACGTTCCCTCCCTGGCCTCCCTATCGCCGCGCGAAGCGGGCTGAGAGCGCGGCCGGGCGCACGTCGAAAAGGCATCCGTCAGGCCGCATCGAGCGAGCGCATCCATCGCTGAAGACGCCGCTCGGTCGCGCCGGTCTCGCTTCCGCCGACATCCGGCGCGAGCAGGCGCCGGATTCCGTCGGCGGTTTCGCCGGCGTCCCGCGGAGAGAGGCCATAGGCGGCGCGGAACGCGCGGCTGAAGGAAGCTTCGGAGCCAAATCCCCACCGAAGCGCCACATCAATGACTCGCGTCCGACCTTCCGTCCGGGAGACGAGATCGGCAAAGGCGCGGCTGAGGCGGCGGCGACGGATATGGGCCACCAGCCCGCCTTGCGGCTCGAACAGACGATAAAGGCTCGATCGGGACAGGCCGAACGTGCGGCAGATGGTGTCGCCGTCAAGATCGGCATCCTCAAGCCGTTCATCGATGAAGCGGCGGATCCGCTCCAGGATCTCAGCTTGCACCTGCGTCACCGCGCGTTCACGCGCGTCAAAGGCCGGGCCGACGCAGGCCGCCACCAGGCCCGTCGTGCCGACGGCCGCAGCCTGGGCCTCGCGCGCGGTCATGGCGGGCAATTGCATGTACAAGGCCCGCAAGTGATCTGCCAGCAGCGAACCGACCGGGGAGCCGCCCGGCAGGACCAAGCCGTGCAGGGCGTCAGGCGCCTTCACCAGCGGGGCAAGGCTGTCTCGCGGGACGACGACCGTGATGTTTCGGAAGGCACTGGCCCGTGTTTGAAGGGGGCGCGAGAGGTCGAGCACGCAGACGTCGCCGGCGCCCATGACAATGTCCCGGTCGTCCACCGATCCGGCGAACCCTCCGTCCAGATAGAGCTGGACCAGAAAATGCTCGACCGAGGTGCGCGCGATCATGGCGCTGCTGCGCCGAAAGTTCACCTGCCCGCCCGCGGTGCTCGACACCAGCAGACTGCCCAGGTGGTAGGCTGTCATGGAGCCGTCGAAGTCCGCGATGGCGTCGCGCGACGGCAGGTCCACGTCAAACACGCTCGACAGGATATCGCGCCATCGGGCGAAGCAGTCCGCCCCCGACAATGTCTCTCGTTCAAAAGCGAGCATCGGAAGCTGGGACGGGCCCTGTGTCACGGTCGCTCCTGGATCATGGCTCTGGCGGCAGTCCTCCGCCGGCCTCGCCCGGCGCGACGGACGGGGCCATCCGCGTATCATAAAACGGCGAGTTCCTGGAGCCAGCGTTTGAAACCGCCTGAGGCGTCGGCGCCGGAAAGCTCCATGGGCCAGGCTCCTGCCTGCGCGTCGCGGGGCGATATGCCGTAGGCGGCCCGGAAGGCCCGGCTGAAGACCGCCTCGGAGGAGAAGCCCCAGCGGCGCGCAACATCGGCGACCCGCGGATGGCGCGGCGACATCAGGTCCGCGAGGCTGCGCGCAAGCCTTCGCTGCAGGATAAAGGCAACCACGCCCCCCATGGGCTCGAACAGGCGGTAGAGGGTGGGCCGCGAAACGGCGAACGCGTCGCAAATGCGCGCAGGGCCCAGGTCCGGCTCGCCCAGGTGAGCATCGATGAAACGTCTGATCGCGATGACGCGCGCCACCTCGGCGTGTTCGCTCACCCGGTCGCGTTCCGCAATGGAGGGGCCGATGCACCCGGCGATCAAGGCTGTGGTTCCCCGCGCAACGGCGTGCGCCTCCCGGGCCGACAGGGCGTTCACGACGCGGGCCAAGGCCCGGATGGAATGTCCGACCATGGCGCCGAGCGGGCTCGACGCCGGCAGAACCAGACCGTGCAGCCCGTCCGGGTCCGCGAGCAAGGGCGCCAGAAACGCGCGCGGCACGCACAGGCTCAAGGCGTCGATATCCTGATCGAGCGTCCGCACCGTCTGGGCCAGGTCCAGAAGGCATACGTCCCCAGGGCCGACATCCACGTCCCGCTGCCCCATGGTCCCGCGCGAGGTGCCGCCACACAGGAGTTGAATCAGATAATGGTCAAGCCCGCTGCGGGCGATCACCTGGCTGTCCCGCCGGAAGATCTGCGTGACCGTGGTGCAGCGACCCAGCAGGACGCCGCCCAGATGATGATTCTCCATGGATCCGCGAAAACGATCCATCATCCCGCGATCCGGAAGGTCGATCTCGAAGAGGGGCGAGAACAGGTCACGCCAGATCGCGAAGCCCTCCTCGGGCTCCAGACCGCGCGTATCGAAGCGGTGCACGGGCGAATGGGTCGCAGCATCTGCGGTCATCGTGTCAGGTCACCCGAATTCCTCGGCGCGAACACAGCGCACTCTTTTGGCCGACGCGACCCGTCGCTGCGCCTGGAGTAACAATCTTGTCGCCCCCCTCATCCGCACGAGGCTACCAGTCCTTTGAAAAGGGAGGCGAATTTTCTAAGGTGGATCTGTGACCGAATGACTCCTCGTCATGCTGTCCGCATCCCTGACGGATGGGAACGGGCGCGCCCGCTCAAAGCTTTAGAACCGCCGGCCAACCGGGTTCGGTGAGAGGACCTTGTGATGTCGGTTGCCTTTACGCGCGAGAACGACCTTGAGGCAACAGCCGCCGATCTGCCGGATCGCCCCCTATCGCCCCATCCCAACCTGGTGACGCCCTCCGGCCTTGCGGCCTTGGACGCGGCCTTGCGCGCGGCCCGCGACGCCTATGCGGCGGCGCAGACCGGGGATGTCCAGGCCGATCGAAGCGCCATGGCGCGCGCGACTCGCGACCTGCGCTACTGGAGCGCCCGGCGCGCCAGCGCCCGGCTGGTGGAGCCGGAGACGGCGAACGACACCGTGCAATTCGGTGCCACGGTCACCCTGGAGCGCGAGGACGGCCGGCGTCAGGTGTTCCGCATCGTGGGCGAGGATGAGGCCGACCCCGCCAAGGGGTCGGTCTCCTATGTCTCCCCCCTGGCGCGCGCCGTGATGGGCAAGGCGCGCGGCGAGGTGGTGACGGTTGCCGGGCAGGCGGTGGAGATTACGGGTATCGCCTGAGCCCGGCCCCGGCGGCGCCCGTGCGGCCGGGCCGAACGGGCCGTGCAGAGCGGCCAGCCGCGCCCCGTCCGAGTGCCCGCGTCAGCCGTTGCGGAAGGCGTAGCCGTAGCCGTTGAGCGCGGGTGCGCCGCCCAGATGCGCATAGAGCACCTTGGACCCTTCCGGGAAATAGCCCTTCTGCACCAGATCGATGAGGCCCTGCATGGACTTGCCCTCATAGACCGGGTCCGTGATCATGGCTTCCAGCCGCGCCACGAGGCGAATGGCGTCCTTGGTCTCTTCCGAGGGCACGCCATAGACCGGGTAGGCATAATCCTCCACCAGCACCACGTCCTCCTCGGTGATCTCTCGGCCGAGGTCCACGAGGTCGGCGGTGCGCTTGGCGATTTCGAGCACCTGCGCCTTGGTCTGGGCGGGGGTGCAGGAGGCATCGATGCCGATCACGCGCTGGGAGCGGCCGTCCTTGGCGAAGCCCACCGTCATGCCCGCATGGGTGGACCCGGTGACGGTGCACACGATGATATAGTCGAACTTGAAGCCCAGCTCCTCTTCCTGCGCGCGCACCTCTTCGGCAAAGCCCACATAGCCGAGGCCGCCATAGGGATGGACCGAGGCGCCCGCCGGGATGGCATAGGGCTTGCCGCCATTGGCCTTCACTTCGGCGATGGCATCCTCCCAGCTCTTGCGAATGCCGATGTCGAAACCGTCATCCACGCAGCGCACGTCCGCGCCCATGATGCGCGAAAGCATGATGTTGCCCACCCGGTCATAGACCGCATCCTCGTGCGGCACCCAGGCTTCCTGCACGAGGCGGCACTTGAAGCCGATCTTCGCCGCCACGGCCGCGATCATGCGGGTGTGGTTGGACTGCACGCCGCCGATGGAGACCAGCGTATCCGCATTGGACGCGATGGCATCGGGGATGATGTATTCGAGCTTACGCAGCTTGTTTCCGCCATAGGCGAGGCCCGAATTGCAGTCTTCGCGCTTGGCATAGATCTCCACCTTGCCGCCGAGATGCTCGGTGAGGCGCGGCAGCTTCTCGATGGGCGTGGGGCCGAAGGTGAGGGGATAGCGGTCGAATTTGGAGAGCATGTCGGTCCTCTGGAAAGGGCTTTTATGGCTCGATCCTAGGCACAGCGCACATGAAATGTCCTTTCTTTCTCGGCCAATTTTTCTATGTTTAATCGCCGGATTATAATAATTTATATGAATAAATTTCGCTCAAATAGGTCAGAGTGAAAGGATCTTCCAGCGTGGAAATGCTTGACCGAACCGACCTGAAGATCCTCCGCCTGCTGCAGCAGGACGGGCGCCTCAGCAATGCCGAATTGGCGGACCGCGTCGCGCTCAGTCCGGCTACCTGCCATCGGCGGACCCAGGCGCTGGTGCGCCAAGGCTATATCTCGGGGTTTCGCGGAATGGTCGCGCCGCAAACCGTCGGGCGCGCGACGTTGGTCATGGTGGGGGTTGTGCTGGACCGCTCGACACCGGAGAGCTTCGCCGCCTTCGAGACGGCGGTGGCGGCGCTCAATTTCGTGCTGGATTGCCACCTCGTGGCCGGCGACTTCGACTATTTCCTGAAGATCCGGGTGAGCGACATGGCGGACTTCAACCGCATCCATGCCAGTTGCCTGATCGCCCTGCCGGGCGTGCGCCAGACCCGGACCTTCTTCGTCATCAAGGAGGTGGTGGACAATCGTCCGCTGGATTTCTGAGCGCGCCTGCTGCGCGCATGAAAAAGGCCGCCCCGAGGAGCGGCCTTCACCAGCTTTTCATATGGCGTTCGCGTCAGGCAGCCCGGGCTTGCAGCACGGCACCGCCTTCCTCACCCAAATCATAGAACAGGCCCGCCATGAGCTGGAGCGCCTCGCGCGCCACGGAGGCCAGCAGATGCTCGTTGGGCGCATGCTGGGAGCAGGCGGGATAGGAATGGGGCACCCAGACGGTCGGCATTCCGAGAATGAGCGCGAACACGTCGTTGGGCAGGGAGCCGCCGAGATTGGGCAGCAGCGCCGGGGTCTTGCCCGTGGTGCGGGCAATGGAGGCAAGCGCCCAATCCACCCAGGGATCGGACGGGTCAAGGCGCGTGGCCTCGAACGTGGCCGAACGGGCGGGGCGCACCTTCACCATGCCAAGGCCGCGGGCCGAAAGATGGGCTTCCACCAAAGGGATGACCGTTTCGGGATCGGTGCCCACGACGAAGCGCAGTTGCATGGTGGCTTTGGCGCTGGGCGGCACCGCATTGGCGGGCTTGTCCGGTGCGCCGGTCACGAACGCCAGAACCTCCAGAGTGTTCCAGGCATAGACCTTCTCCGCCGGCGTCAGCCCGGGTTCGCCCCAGTCGGGATCGATGTCCGGATCGCCCATGCCCTGTTCCAGGGAGATGCCGGCCAGGGCGGCGCGCACTGAGGCTGGGATCTCCGTCGGCTTGAGGCCCTCCACGAGGATTCGCCCCTTGGAGTCCACGAGGCTGGCGATGGCATGGGCCAGGAGCGTTCCGGCGTTGGAGAGCGCGCCGCCCCAATTGCCGGAATGATGGCCGCCGGCCCGCAGGTTCACCTCCATCTCGAAATTGAACGCCCCCCGCGACCCGAGGAAGACCGTGGGGCGGACGGCGGACAGGCGCGGCCCGTCCGAGCCGATCAGCACGTCCGCCTTGAGCGCCTCGCGCTCCAGGCGGGCAAGCTCGCGCAGGCCCGGAGATCCCGCTTCCTCGCCCATTTCGATCAGCAGCTTGCAGTTGAAGCCAAGGCGGCCGCCGCGCACCTCCAGCACCTGTGCAAGCGCCGCCAGGTTGATGGAATGCTGCCCCTTATTGTCGGCGGTGCCGCGGCCATACCAGCGGTCGCCTTCTTCAACGAGGGTCCAGGGCTTCAGCCCCTCACGCCAGCCCGCGTCCTGGCCGAACACCACGTCGCCATGGCCATAGAGCAGGACCGTGGGCAGTCCTTCGGCCTCGTGACGCTCGGCGATCAGGAACGGCCCGTGTCCCGCCGCGGGATTGTCCGCGACGCGGGACGTGAAGCCGAGCCGGGTGACGGTCGGGATGATCTCCTCGGTCAGATAGGCCCGCAGCGCATCGAGGCTCTGCCCCGTCTGGCTCTCCGTGGGCATGGCGACGCGGCGGGCGAGATCGGCCCGGAAATGGCCGTGGTCGAAATAGTCGGTCGCGCGGGCGACGGCATCTTGTCGGCTCATGGGATCAACGAGACCTTGCTGGACGGAAATGATGAAGCTCAGGCGGCTGTGGGAAGGCTGGCAGGCGCCGCGAGATGGCAGGAGGCATACCCGTCGGGCAATGCAACGCTGTGCGGCGCGTAGCGGCGGCAGACGTCGCGTGCGGCCGGGCAGCGCGGCTCAAACGCGCATCCGGCGCTCTGGGTGAGGGGGTTGGGGAAAACCGCGCCCAGATGCGTGTCGGGGACGCCGAGATCCGGGTCCGGCGTCAGAACGGAATCCAGGAGCGCCCGGCTGTAGGGATGGCGGGGATCGGCGAACAGGCCTTCGCGCGTGCGCTCCTCCACGAAGCGCCCGAGATACATGACCGCCACCCGATCCGCGAGATGCTCGACCACCGCGAGATTGTGGCTGATGAAGAAATAGGTGAGCCCCAGTTCCTTCTTCAGTTCCAGCAGGAGATTGAGGATCTGCGCCTGCACCGAGACATCGAGCGCCGAGGTCGGCTCGTCGCAGATCACCACCTCCGGGCGCATGATGAGCGCGCGGGCAATGGCGACGCGCTGGCGCTGGCCGCCGGACAATTGGCTTGGACCGGCCTCCATCAGCCGCCGCGGCAGGCCCACGATGTCCATCAATTCCAGCACCTTGGCCCGGCGTTGCGCGGCGTCGCCGATGCGGTGGACCACGAGCGGCAGGGCGATGAGGTCGGCGATGGACTTGCGGGGGTTCAGCGACGAATAGGGATCCTGGAAAATGGGCTGGATGCGCCGGGCCACCGCGATCCGGTTGGTCTCGCCAATGGGGGTGCCGTTGATGCGGATGTCCCCTGAGGACGGGGGCAGCAGTCCGAGCAGCATCTTGGCGAGGGTGGACTTGCCCGACCCGCTCTCGCCCACCAACGCATAGACCTCGCCGCGCCGCACCTGAAGCGAAACGCCGGCCACGGCGGTCAAGGTGGCCTTGGGGCGGAACAGACCTTGCGAGACCTGGAAGGTCCGCGTCACATCCTTGAGTTCGAGAACGACGTCGCTCATGCGGCGGCCTCCGGGATCATCGCGCGCAGGCAGCGCACGGCGTGGTCGGGCTCGGGTTGGACCAGGGGAATGGGGGTGGCGCAGTCGGGGCCGGCGAGGTCGCACCGATTGCGGAAGGCGCAGCCTTCGAGGCGGCCGATCAGGTTCGGCACCTGCCCTCGGATCGCGCCGAGGGGCGCGCCGGGCACGGTCCGTCCCGGCACGGGAATGCAGTCGAGGAGACCGCGCGTATAGGGGTGGGCCGGATGGCGGAAGAGCGTGCGCGCGGGGGCCGTCTCCACGAGGCTTCCCGCATACATGACGCCCACCTTGTCCGCGACCCGGGCCACCACGCCGAGGTCATGGGTGATGAGGATGACCGCCATGCCGAATTCCTTTTGGAGGTCGGCGATGAGGTGGAGGATCTGCGCCTGGATGGTTACGTCGAGCGCGGTGGTGGGTTCGTCGGCGATGATGAGTTCGGGGCCGCACATGAGCGCCATGGCGATCATGACGCGCTGGCGCAGGCCGCCCGAGAGTTGATGGGGATATTGGGACAGGCGGCGGGCGGCGGCAGTGATGCCCACTTTCTCCAGCAGATGCACCGCCCGATCCCGCGCGGCCGAGGCGGAGACCTTGCGATGGCAGGTGAGGGCCTCCGTCAACTGGTCGCCGATGGTGTAGGACGGGTTCAGCGAGGTCATCGGCTCCTGAAAGATCATCGCCATCCGATTGCCCCGCAGGCGGCGCATGCCGGCGGCGGAGATGGTGGACAGGTCGATGCCGTCGAACGCGAGCCGCGCGGCCCGGCGCTGAACGCGCTTCGGCAAGAGATCCATGATCGCGAGCGATGTCAGCGATTTGCCGGACCCGCTCTCGCCCACGATGGCCAGCGTCTCGCCCCGCTCGAGCGAGAAGGAGACGCCGCTCACCGCATGGAGCGTGCCGACCCCGACGGGGATGTCGATGACGAGGTCTTTAACCTCCAGCAGGGCCATGGTTCAGTTCCTGTTTTCGGGCGCGGTGATGTCGCGCAGCCCGTCGCCGACGAGGTTGATGGCCAGCACCAGGAGCACCAGCGCGCTCGCCGGAATGGCGATGACCCAGGGGCTGAAGAACATGTATTGCTTGCCCTCCGCGATCATCAGGCCCCAGGAGGGCAGGGGCGGCTGGACGCCCAATCCAAGGAAGGAGAGCGCGGCCTCCAGCAGGATGGCGTGCGCCATTTCCAGCGTGGCCACCACGATCAGCGGATTCAGGATGTTCGGCAGCACCTCGGACAGGATGATGCGCGGGGTGGAGCAGCCGATGGCGCTGGCCGCCGCGATGAAGTCCGACCCCATCACCTGCTGAGTCGCCGAGCGCGTCACCACGGCGAAACGGTCCCACAGCAGCAGGCCGAGCACGATGATCACGCCCTGGAGGGACGATCCCACCAGCGCCGCCGAGGCGAGCGCCACCAGAACCACGGGCAGGGCGAGGCGGGTGGTGACGATATAGCTCAGCACCGCATCCACGCGGCCACCGAAATAGCCCGCGCAAACTCCCAGAACCGTGCCGATGGTGCCGGAAATGAGCACGGTGACGGTACCGATCAGCAGCGAAATCTGTGCGCCGTAGAGCAGGCGGCTCAGATAGTCCCGGCCGAGCTTGTCGGTGCCGAGGATGTGCGCCCAGTTTCCTTTGGCGTCCCACACCGGCGGCACCATGCGCCGGGCGAGATTCTGGGCATAGGGATCGTGCGGGGCGACCAAGGGCGCGGCGAGGGCCAGCACCACGATCAAGGCCAGCAATGTCGCGCCCAGCAGGAAGCCGCCATGGCCGAAACCCTTGGAGAGAAACGACAAGAGCGGCGCCCGGCGCGCGGGGGGCAGGTCCAGGGGGCTCTGGGAGGTGTCGGTGGATGTCAGGGGCATGGTCATGCGACGCGCATCCGGGGATCAAGCAGCGCGTTGAGCACGTCTGCCAGGAAGGTGAGGGTGATGTAGATGCTGGCCAGCACGAGGACGACCGCCTGGACCACCGGGAAGTCGTTGCGGGCGATGGCCTCCCAGGCGAGGTGGCCGATGCCGTGCATGGAGAACACGGCTTCCACCACGATCGAGCCACCCAGCATGAAGCCGAACTGCACCGCAGCCAGCGCCACCACGGGGATGATGGCGTTGCGCAAGGCGTGCTTGAGAATGACGCGGGCCGGCGACAGCCCCTTGGCATAGGCGGTGCGGATATAGTCCTGGGACAGCACCTCAAGCATGCCATTGCGCGACAGGCGCATCACGGCGGGCACCGCGTACCAGCCGAGCGCGATGGAGGGCAGGACGTAATTCTGCCAGGAGGCATTTCCGGATACCGGGAGCCAGCGCAGGTTCACCGCGAACACGATGATGAGGCCGAGCCCGAGGCAGAAGGTCGGCAGGGCCTGGCCGAGCACGCAGAAGGTCAGGGCGAGGCGATCGATCAAGGTGCCCCGGTACACGGCGGCGAGCACGCCGAGAGGCACAGCGATGATGAGCGAAATGGCGAGCGAGATGGCGCCGAGCGTCATGGTGACGGGCAGGCGTTCGGAAATCAGGGACGCCACGCTGTCCCGGAAATAGAAGGACCGGCCGAAATCCAGGTGAAGCGCGCCCCACAGCCAGTCGAGATATTGGGCCGACAGCGGCCGGTCGAGGCCATATTGCTGGCGGATCTCAGCCACCTGGGCGGCCGAGGCTTCGGGGCCGGCAATGGCGGTGGCGAGATCGCCCGACAGATGCAGGAGCGTGAAGGCGATCACCGAGACGGTGAAGGCCACCGACACGGCCACCACCAGGCGGCGCAAGGTGAAAGCGAGCATAAGGATATCCCCCGGAAGGATCCGAAAGAGCCGGGGCGCTGGCGTCCCGGACGTGTTCGCCGTGGGAGCGGAGCCGCCGTGGCGGCCCCGCGCGCCGCGCGGGGGCTATTTCCAGCTCGCGTTGAAGAAGCGCGGAAGTTCGTCCGGCTGAGCCGTGAAGTTCAGGTCGCTCGTGAAGGCATAGTTGGAGGAATAGGAGAAGAGCGGCACCAGATAGGCCTTCTCCGCGATCAGCTTCAGCGCCTCCTGATAGGCGGCCAGCCGGGCCTGTGTCTCAACCGTCGTATCGGCGGTCTTCAGCAGGGCGGTGAGGGCGGGATCGCGCGTCAGGTCGTCCTCGTCGCCCTTGAAGAAGGTACCGGTGAAGGCCGAGGCGTCCGCGACGGAGAAGGAGCCCCAGGTCTGGAAATAGATCGGAACCTTGCCGGCACGGGCCAACTCGCGCAGGGCGGGCGACTTCATGAAATTGAGCTTCGCCTTGATGCCGACGGCACCGAGATAGCCGATCACCGCCTCGGCATATTCACGCTCGCGATAAGCATATAGATCGATGGAGAAGCCGTTGGGATAGCCGGCCTGCGCCAGCAGCGCCTTGGCCTTGGCCGGGTCATAATCATAGCGCGGCACGCCCGCATCGGTGCAGCCGAACTGATCGATGAAGCAGGCGGAGTTCATCACGCGGGCGCCGCCGCGCACCAGATTGTCGACCATGGCCTTGCGGTCGATGGAATAGGCGATGGCCTGGCGGACCCTCGGATCCTTCAACGGTTCCGCGCCCGGCGCGCGGCCTTGGGAATCCAGTTGCAGGAAGCCGACCCGCATGGTCTCGGCGGCGAGGACGGTCAGGTTTGGCACCGCGCTGAGCTGCTTGGCCTGATCGGCCTGGACGCGCCAGATCCAATCCACCCCGCCCGTCATCAATTCCGCCACCTGGGTCTCGGGGTCCGGGATCACCCGGAATTCGAGCTTGGCGATCTTGGGATCGCCGAGCGGGCTGCCTTTCCAATAGGTGGCGGACTTTTCCATCTTCACGCCCTTCCCGGGCGTCACGGCGGTCACTTTGTAGGGGCCGGAGCCCACGGGCGCCTTGGCGAACCCGTCGAGGCCCACTTTCTTGAAATAGGCTTCCGGATAGATGACGACGGGGCCGGATAGATATTCGATCGCGGCGGGGAACGGCCCCACCAGATGGATGCGAACCTTGTCGTCGCCGATTTTCTCGGCGCTCTTGATCCAGTTCACATTCTGCTTGGTGACAACCTTCGAGTCGGGGGAAACCACATAGTTCAGCGTGAACGCCACATCGTCCGCCGTGAGCGGGTCGCCATTGTGGAAGGTCACGCCCTTGCGGATGGTCAGATCCAGCGTCTGCGGGTCCACCCAGGTCCAGTCCGTCGCAAGCTGCGGTTCGTATTTTCCGGTCGTTGGATTGTGGAAGATCAAATTGTCGAAGGCATGCCGCGCGACGATGATGCCCTCTCGCAGATTATTATGATAGGGGCTGATATTTTCCGGCTCTGAATCCGATGCGTAAACAAGGCTGTTATTCGCCTTGTCCGCATGCGCCATCGTCGATGCCGTGCATGATACAAATAGGGCTGTGAGAATACGTGAGACTCGGGACGTGAGGTGGCTCATTGTATCTCTCTCTGGAATTTTTATTCATTTGAACCTCGGCTGCCCAGGTTCTGAGCATGATAGATTATTGAGCTTTTTATTTCTCGCAATTAGAATAATTAGCGGCATTCGTTGCCGAAACGGCAATTGGAAGAGCTGGATTGCGAGGATCTCCCGTGAACGATGCGGCCCTGCGCTATTTTCTGGAGGTGGTTCAGGTCGGGTCCATCGCCGAGGCGTCGGCGCGGCTGAATGTGGCTGCCTCCGCCATCAGCCGTCAGATCTCGAACCTGGAAGACGATCTGGGCACGCAGTTGTTTGAGCGCCGCGCGCGCCGGCTGGTGCTGAGCGCGGCGGGCGAACTTCTGGCCCAGCATGCGCGCCGCGTCCGGCTGGAGGAGGAGCAGGTCGTCGCCGAGATGCGCCGCCTGAAGGGCCTGGAGAGAGGCTCCGTGCGCGTCGGCTGCACGGAAGGGTTCGGGACCGATTTCGTGCCCCGCACCATCGGCATGTTTCGCCGCTCCTATCCTGGCATCTCGTTCGAGATGCATGTCGCGGCGCCGCGGGCGGTGACGCGTATGGTCAGCGAGGGCGCGGTGGACGTCGGCCTCTCGTTCGGCTTCGTGCCGGATGGGGGCGTGAAAGTGGAACTGGGCGGCAGCGCCCCTCTCGTCGCGCTGATGGCGCCCGATCATCCGCTCGCGGACCGGGCCTTTGTCACCCTGGAGGATATCAAGGCCTATCCCGTTGGGTTGCCCGGCCAGGAAACCACGGCCCGTCAGTTGTTTGACGCGCTGTGCGGCGTGGAGGGCGTCGCGATCGAGCCGGTCATGACCACAAACTATATGGCCGGCCTGTGGAGCTTTGCCGAGGTTGGCGGCGCGATCATCATGACGGGGCGCATCACGGCCGCCTCGCGGCTGTCGCGCTTCCGCATCCGCGCCCTGCCGCTGAAGACCCGCGCCAGCACGGAACGCCGCTATGAGATCCAGACCATGCAAGGACGCGTCCTGCCTGACGCCGTGCGGATCTTCGTCGCGATCCTTGCCGATGAATTGCGCCGCCTCGATCCGCCGGAGCACCAGGACCCCGCCGCCTAGAGCATGCGCCGATCAGCCTGCACCGCAGGCTGATCGGATCACGCATTCTCTATCAATAGTTTCGAGACTGATTCACCGATCAGGTTGATTCAACCTGATCGGATCAGGCTCTAGACCGAAGGGCTCCGACCGGAGCGCCCAGACATGGTGCGTCGGCCCAATATCTTGTGCGGCCTGCGGCGGGCCCCCTGGCGGGCCGGCCCTTGCAAACCGCGCGCCTGCCAGAGCATTGTGCCGGCATGGACCTGAACGAGCGGCAGCACCAGATCATCAGCCTCGCGCGGGCGCGCGGGCGGGTGAGCGTCGAGGACCTCGCGGAGACATTCGACGTCACCCCCCAGACGGTGCGCAAGGATCTGAATGATCTGTGCGAGCAGGGCCTTCTCGCCCGCACCCATGGCGGGGCGGTGGTGACCTCCAGCGTGGAGAATGTCGCTTATGCGGCCCGTCGCCTGATCGCGGACGAGGAGAAGCGCGCCATCGGCCGCGCCGCCGCCGCGCTCATTCCCAACAATTGCTCGCTCTTCATCAATATCGGGACCACCACCGAGGAAGTAGCGAAGGCACTGGCGGACCACAAGGATCTGCTGGTCATCACCAATAACCTGCACGTTGCCATGCTGCTCTATCCCAACCCTGCGATGAAGGTGATCGTCGCGGGCGGGGAGGTGCGCCATGCCGACGGCGCGGTGACCGGCGCGTCGGCCATCGACCTGATCCGGCAGTTCAACGTGGATCAGGCCATCATCGGCGCCTCCGCCATTGATGAAAGTGGCGCGCTGCTGGATTTCGACTATCAGGAAGTGCGCGTCAGCCAGGCCATCATCGAGAATGCCCGGCGCGTCATCCTCGTGTGCGACCATCTCAAATGCGGCCGGGCCGCGCCTGTGCGGATCGCGGATATCCGCCAGGTGGACGTGTTCGTCACCGACCGCATGGTCTCCCCCGGCCTCGCGCGCGTCTGCGCGGAGGCGGGGGTGGAGATCATCGAGACCAAGGCGTCGCGATGATCCCTTTGGCTGCGCGCATCAGATGAAGGCGGTGACGCAGAACGCCGCGATCACCGCGCCCACCAGCGGCCCGACCACCGGAATCCAGGCATAGGCGAAGTCCGACCCACCCTTGCCGGCGATGGGCAGGATCGCATGGGCGAGGCGCGGCCCGAGATCGCGCGCCGGGTTGATGGCGTAGCCCGTGGTCCCGCCAAGCGACAGGCCGATGCCGAACACCAGCATGGCCACCATGAACGGGCCGAGGGTGGGCGGAATGCCGGCGCCCGCAACCGCCCCCGAGAAGATCGCCGCCACGCCGAACACCAGAACGACCGTGCCGATGATCTCGCTGACGAGATTGGCCGGCACGTTGCGGATGGCCGGGCCGGTGCAGAAGACGGCGAGCTTCAAGCCCTTGTCCTCGGTCTTGGCCCAATGGGGCAGATAATGCAGCCACACGATCACCGCGCCGAGAAAGGCGCCGATGAATTGCGCCGGAACATAGACCGCGATCTTGGAATAGTCGCCGGTCGCGACCGCCGCCGCCAGGGTCACTGCGGGGTTGATGTGCGCGTCGGCACTGCCCGTCGCGATGGCGGTCATCACGCCCATGAGCACGGCGAAGGCCCAGCCCGCCGTGATGACGATCCAGCCCGAATTCTGGGCCTTGGACTGGTTGAGCAGGACACCGGCCACGACGCCGTCACCGAGCACGATGAGAACGAGGGTGCCGAGCAGTTCGCCCATGAATGGCGTGTGCATGAGAAATCCTCCCCTGCGGGGCTAATGGACAGTTTTGGCGGCGCGCCCGAGCGCGCGTCAGCTTTTTGTGAGGCTCAAGCGACCGGCGAAGCGCCGGTCGCCGGCCGTGCGATCGCGCTCAGCGCGCCCAGTCGAAGGAGCGCTGGACGGCCTTGTTCCAGGCGCCGTAGAGGTGATCGCGCTCCGCCCTGTCCATCTGCGGGTGCCAGCGCTTGTCCACGCCCCAATTGTCCACGATGTCCGACGTGGAGCGCCAATAGCCGACCGCAAGGCCCGCCGCATAAGCCGCGCCGAGGGCGGTGGTCTCGATCACTTTGGGGCGCACCACCGGCACGTCCAGAATGTCGGCCTGGAACTGCATGAGCAGTTCGTTGACCACCATGCCGCCATCGGTCCGCAACTCGCGGATCGTGACCTTGGAATCCTTCACCATGGCGTCCAGCACTTCGCGGGTCTGGTAGGCGGTCGCCTCCAGCGCGGCGCGGGCGATATGGCCCTTGTTGGCGAAGCGGGTGAGCCCGCAGATCACGCCGCGCGCATGCTCCTGCCAATGGGGGGCATAGAGGCCGGAAAAGGCCGGCACGAAATAGACATCGCCATTGTCCGCCACCTTGCGGGCGAGCGTCTCGATGTCGCCGGAGGTCTCGATGATGCCGAGATTGTCCCGCAGCCATTGCACCAGCGCGCCGGTGATGGCGATGGAGCCTTCCAGCGCATAGACGGGCTTTGCGTCCCCGAGCTTGTAGCCGACCGTGGTGACGAGGCCGAACGTGGAATGGAACGGCTTCTCACCGGTATTCATCAGCATGAAATTGCCGGTGCCGTAGGTGTTCTTCGCTTCGCCCGGCTGGAGGCAGGCCTGGCCGAACAGGGCGGCCTGCTGGTCGCCGAGGATGCCGGAGAGCGTCACGCCCTCAAGCGGGGCCACCGCGTTGCCATAGGCCTCCGAGGAGGAGACGATCTTGGGCAGGCAGGCGCGCGGCACTTCGAACAGCTTGAGGATGCCTTCGTCCCAGTCCAGCGTCTCCAGATCCATCATCTGGGTGCGCGAGGCATTGGTGACGTCGGTGATGTGGATGCCGCCATTCACGCCGCCGGTGAGGTTCCAGAGCAGCCAGGTGTCGATATTGCCGAACAGGGCGTCGCCGGCCTCCGCCTTCTCGCGCGCGCCGGGCACGTTGGCGAGAATCCAGTGCAGCTTGAGGCCGGAGAAATAGGTGGCGAGCGGCAGGCCGGTCTTGGCGCGCAGGCGATCCTGCCCGCCCTCGGCGGCATAGCGCCCCACAAGCTGGTCGGTGCGCGTGTCCTGCCAGACGATGGCATTGTAGAGCGGTTCGCCGGTGCGCTTGTCCCACAAGAGCGCGGTCTCGCGCTGGTTGGTCACGCCGACGGCGGCAAGGTCGGCCGGGCTGAGGCCCTTCTTGTCCAGGGCCAGGGAGATGACCGAGCGGGTATTGGCCCAGATCTCCTTGGCATCATGCTCGACCCAGCCGGCGCGCGGATAGATCTGCTCGTGCTCCTTTTGCGCGACGCTGACGATCTGGCCCTTTCGGTCGAAAAGGATGAAGCGCGAACTGGTGGTGCCCTGGTCGATCGCACCCACATATTTCGTCATGGATAATCCTCCCTTTCGGTTCTTCTTTTGAAAACGCGTGCGAAAAATCAGCCGGCCAGAAAGGCGTCGATGGCGCCGGCCGCCGCCGGGGGGACCTTCAGGCCGAGCTTGCTGCGCCGCCACAGCACATCGGCGCCGGTGCGCGCCCATTCCTCGGTTTTCAGATAGGTGAGCTCGGCTTCGGTGAGGCCGGCGCCGAAATCCCGCCCGAGGTCCGCTTCGCTGCGCGCGGCATCGAGGAAGCGCGGCGCGCGGGTGCCATAAGCGTGCGCGAGGCGCAGCGCCCGCTCCCGCCCCAGGAAGGGCTTGGCCTTCAAAAGTTCGTCGGCATAGCGCTCGACATCGCCGTCCGGCAGATCGCCGCCCGGCAGGACAGAGGCGGCGGTCCATGGTGCCTTGAGGCCCGGCAGGAAGGGCGCGAGATCGGCCATCACATGCTCGGCGAGCTTGCGATAGGTGGTCAGCTTCCCGCCGAACACCGAGAGCAGGGGCGCGCCGGACCCGTTCGCGGTGTCAATGTCGAACACATAGTCGCGGGTGACGGCGGAGGCGTTGATGGAGCCGTCGTCGAACAGCGGCCGCACGCCGGAATAGGTCCAGACGATGTCCGCGCGGGTGATCTCGCGGCGGAACCAATGGTTCATGGAGGCGATGAGATAGTCGGTCTCCTCGCCGGAGATTTCCACGTCATGGGGCGCGCCCTCGTAGGGCACGTCCGTCGTGCCCACCAGGGTCAGGTTGTCCTGGTAGGGAATGGCGAAGACGATGCGCCTGTCAGGGTTCTGCAGGATATAGGCCTGGTCGCCCTCATAGAGGCGGGGCACCACGATGTGGCTGCCCTTGACCAGCCGCACGCCCTTGGACGTGTTGAGCCCGAGGCGATGATTGAGCACATCGGCCACCCAGGGGCCGGCGGCATTGACCAGGATGCGTGCGGAGACGTCGTTGCGCGACCCGTCCGGTCCCTGAAGCGTGGCCTTCCAGAGCCCACCCTCGCGCCGCGCGCTCTCCAGCTTGGTGCCGACGCGGATCTCGGCCCCGCGCTCGCGCGCATCCAGCGCGTTCAGCACCACGAGGCGGGAATCGTCCACCGCGCAATCGGAATAGGCAAAGCCCACGCGCGTCAGCGGCTTCAGCGGCGCGCCACGCGGGTCCTTCGTCAGATCGAGCCGGACGCTGCCTTCCAGGCGCTTGCGGCTCGCGAGATGGTCGTAGAGGAAGAGGCCCATCCGCACCATCCATGCCGGTCGCACGGACACGTCGTGGGGCAGCACGAAGCGCAGCGGGCGGATGATGTGCGGTGCGGCGGCCAGCAGGCGCTCGCGCTCCATGAGCGCCTCGCGCACCAGGCGAAACTCGTAATATTCCAGATAGCGGAGCCCGCCATGGATCAGCTTGGTGGACCAGGAGGAGGTGTGGGCTGCCAGATCGTCCTGCTCCACCAGCAGGACCGACAGGCCGCGCCCGGCCGCATCGCGCGCGATGCCCGCGCCGTTGATGCCGCCGCCAGCCACGAGAAGATCGTATGGGCGATCCTGCGGAGAGTGTTGCACGTCTCGTCCCTTT
This sequence comes from Pseudomonadota bacterium, assembly GCA_040755535.1. GTDB lineage: Bacteria > Pseudomonadota > Alphaproteobacteria > Rhizobiales > Xanthobacteraceae > Aquabacter. Next base: position 46,364 of record JBFMAV010000006.1, read on the forward strand.
CGCGCCGGCGGGGCTTCCACGCCTTCAGCAGGGAGGGCCGCCGATCATTGGCACCATGAAAACATATTTCATATAAGTTTCATAGTGTGCCTAAAACGAAAATTTTCCGCGCAAATTCTGAAAATTACGAAGTGAAGTGAAAGCTGGGCAAGACGTCACGCAATCGCACCTGAGCTTCAACGGCGCCGGCCACGCACCGTTCAATCGCCAATGTCACAAGAGGGTGACTGTCGGCGGGTGTTCGCGGCACGGAACGCCGCGCGAGGATGTGGCTGTGAGTGCGCGCCGGCCTCGCCGGAAAGCGCGCTATCCGCGCCTCTGGCGAAAGCCGAACTGCGCCAGGGCGCAGGCTTGCGCGACAAGGCAGGCGAGGGAATCGAGCACCAGTGCGGACGTGCGCGGCGACAGGCGATCCGCAAAGCCCACGAGTCCCGCGCCGCCGAGCACCACAGCGTCCGCGCCCCGGGCGTGCGCGGCTTCGATCTCGTTCAGGACCAGGGCCTCGGCGCCCAGCGGATCGGCAGCGATCCTGTCGCCTGTCAGATCGAGCGTCCGCACCCCGGCAAAGCGCGAGGCGAGGCCGATTCGATCCACGAACGCCTCCAGCATCGGGCCCCAGGCTCGCCCGCCTGTGACGATGGCGAAGCGCTCCGCAAGCTGGGTCGCCACATGGCAGGAGGCGTCCGCCATGCCCAGCACCGGCACGCTCAGGCGCGCCCGCGCCGCGAACAGGCCGGGATCTCCGAAGCAGGAGATCATCACGCCGTGGTGCGACTGTCGCCGTGCCAATACTTCAGCCATCTCCTCGACCACGCGGCCGGCATCCTCCGCCGCTTCGGGGGTCGAGATATAGGGTGCCCCGCGCGGCGCCGTCAGGCCTTCAATGGTCACACCGGCCGGGGCGAGGGCCTGGGCATGGCGCACCATGCGCTCGGTCATCGCCTGTGTGGTGTTGGCGTTGATCAATGCCAGGCGAATGTACGTCACGCGGCCCCCGGTCAGGTTTCTTGCCCACTCTGGAGGCGGGGGCGGGCATGTCAAGAAATCGGGGCGGTGTTCTTGATCGGGGGAGCGTTGCGACGCGAAAGAGGGGGGCGGTGAGGGACGGGCGGGCCTCAAGGGGCCCGCCCTTCGGGTTTAGAACCGCACGGACATGCGCAGGGCGAGTTCCTGGTTCAGGAAGTCTTCCGCGATCTGCGCGCGATATTCCCCGCGCAGTTCGTACTTGTCGTGCCCCATGAATTGCAGTCCGGCGCCGAGATCGAGGAAGGCGTCGGGCATGTTGGAGGTGGAGGTGAAGCTGATGCCCGTGCCGGCGCCGTCCGAGAATTGCACGTCCTGCGTCAAGGTCTCGCCGCCGAGGAAGGTCGCACCCACCACCGCATAGGGCCGCAGCCAGCCGGCCTCCGCGAGGTCGATGCGGGTCCCCGCCTCCACCGCAAGCTCCACGGCGACGCTGGTGCCCTTCATGGAACTCGCCTGGAGCGTCGCGCCATCCCCGCTCAGCGTATAGCCGGGCATGTAGGTGTAGAGGACATCGAGGTCCGCATAGGGCCGCAGATACCAATTGGTGAAGGCGAACTCATAGGCCGCCCGCAGGCGCAGGCCGCCGGTCCAGACGTCCGAACTGTTGTCCGCCTGCCACGTGTCGCCGCCGATGGTGAAGATGTTGTTGGATTCGAACCGGCCATAGCTGCCGTGCAGCGCGCCGGCGAACAGCCACGCGCCCATCTGATGCTTGAGGGCCACGGAGACGTCGCCGCTGTTGCCGTCGATGCGGTTCAGCCCGTCGCTGGTGGTGAGCCAGCTCGTGGTGAAGCCGGCCGTCGCGCCCACGAACCAGTTGGGCGCGAACTCCCACTGGGCGCCCATGCGATAGGTCACCGCATCCTGCGTGAAGCCCTCATAGTCCCCGCCGCCATACTGCTCCATGCGCGCGCCGGTGATGCGGGTCCACAGGCATTGGGACTCGCGGATCAGCAGGCTGTCGCCCTCGAAGACCGGGCAGCTCAGCGCGGCATTGAGGGACTTTCGCGCCCCCATGGTCTGGTTCGAGGCCGGCTGGCCGAGGCTTTCGGCGGTGGCAAGGCTGCCGATGGCGAGTTCGTACTGAGCCGCAGTGCTGAGGTTCGCCATGTTGGCGAACGTGCCGGCCATATCGGCGCTGGAGGCGTTCCAGGCGGTCTGAAGGCTATTGAGCACCGAGCGTTCCGTGTCGGTGAGCTTCGAGGGCGCCTTGGCCACGAAATTGGCCGAGGGGGTGATGACCATGGTGTTGTTGGCCGTGGTGAGAGCCCAGGAAATGGGGCTCGCCGCGCTGGCGCCCGAGACCGCTTGACGGCTCGATGTGAGCGCGTCTGCTTTCAGCACCGTGAAGCTTCCCGGCAGCAGGCCCTTGACCGCATAAGGCACCACCGAGACGCCCTGGACGGTGACTTTCTCGGCCGTCAGCAAATCGGAGGAGGGCGCGCCCGCCGCCGCGACGCTGGTCACGTCCACCAGCAGGGAGCCGCCGAGGTCGAGCTGGCCGTTCGTGATGCGCGCGCTGGAAATGGTCCCCACGCCGCCGATATCGAACGTGCCGTAATTGAAGAACCGGCCGCGGTTGGCGTCTCCGCCGAGATTGAGGATTCCCGTCCCCGCGGTGCGGTAGACACCGCTGCGCTCATTGAAGACCTCATTATACTCGCCGGTGCGCCCGACGCTGAGATCCATGTCACCGATGATGGTACCGAAATTCTTGATGCGGTCTTCGCCGAACGAGGACCGGATGGCATGCCCGGACACCGCGCTGATGGTTGAGTTCTCGCGGATCGTCACGGTGTTGAAGCTGCCGCCATCCATTCCGATGGCGGCGCCCGCGCCCGCGCCGCCGGTGAGCGTGCCGCCGAAATCGATCATGATATCCCGCCCGCGGCGGCTCGCATCGAGCGCGCCGTCGAGTTGCTGGAACCCGCTCTGTGCGAAGATGCCGTAGGAATCGAGGCCAAGGGCCGCGATGTTCGCGTTCCTCAGATGGATGTCGATCAGGCCGCCGGTGCCCGTCGACGCACTGCGCTTGTCGAGCATGTCCTTCAGCTTGGTCAGGGCACTGTCCACCGTGTCCTTGTCATTGCCCAGCAGGCGGACAATGCCTTGGAACGCCTCAGGCACCTTGTCGATATTGTCGGCGATGGTCCCCGTGCCGCCGGTCGCCCGATGGAGGGCTTCCAGAATGCCCGACACCGTGGTCAGCGTCTCGCGCACGGTCGAGTCAGTCTTGAGAAGGCCGCTGACCGTGCCGCCGCCTCCGCCCAGGGACTGGGCGAAAATGCCGTGGGACTGCGTGCCGACAGTGCGGATGGTGAGGGGCTCGTTGCCGCGGGTTCGGATCTGGATGCCGCCGCCGTCGCCGCTGGCGCCGCCGCTGCCGCCGATGAAGGGGACGGTGTAGCCCTGGAGGACCGAGGCGCCGCCATAGCCGCCGCCGCCGCCCACCGACTGCGCGAACACCGCTGTCGCATAATCGCCGAAGGTGCCGATGGACGAGGCGCGGTCGAAGTCGAGCATGACGTCTCCGCCGTTGCCGGCCGCGCCGCCCGAGCCGCCCAGCGAGGCGGCATATTTCACGCCGCCCGTACTGCCGGCCGCGTTCGAAATGCCGCCGCCGCCGCCCACCGATTGCGCGAGAATGCCAAACGCGCCGTCGCCGGTGGTGGTGATCGTGCCGGCCTGTGTGACGTGAACGCGATTGCCGTCCGCGCCCTTGCCGCCGGAACTGCCGAGAGTCACGCTTCCCGACTTGTCGGACGGCTTCTTGTCGGCCGGGTCTTCGACGGCTGGGGGCACCTGCTCGATGCCGAGCGCCTTGAGCAAATTGACCATGGTCGCGTCGGAGACTTCCTCCGCCGCACCGCTGCCCTTGGCGGCCTTGTCCTTGCCCTTGGTGGCATTGTCACTGTTGGCGGGATTCATCTGGAAGGCGCCGCCGCCCCCGCCGACGCTCTGCGCCACGATGCCATGGGCTTCCGCGCCCGAGGTGGTGATGCTGCCGCGATTGGTCACCAGAACCATGCCACCGGTATTTCCGGAGCCGCCCGTGCCGCCCAGCACGCCCGTCAGCACGAGATTTTTGTTCTCGCTGCTGGTGGCGCCGACCCCGACACCGCCGCCCCCGCCGATGGACTGGGCGAGAATGCCGTAGGAGGAGTCGCCCAACGTGATGATGGTGCCGGAATTGGTCACGGTCACTTCGTTGCCGACATTGCCGCTGCCACCATTGCCGCCCAGCGTCGCACCGATATTGGTCTTGTTGCTCCCGGAGGAATAAGCGAGCCCGCCCTGGCCGCCGCCGCCGCCGATGGATTGGGCGAAAATGCCGTGGGACAGGTCGCCGGCAGTGGCGATGAAGCCATTATTCTCGACCTTGACCATGCCGCCCATATTGCCGCTGCCGCCCGCGCCGCCCAGCGAGACCGTGAGGCCCACATCGCCCTTGAGCTTCGTGGAGTTCTTTTTCTGCTCTTTCAGATAATCGTCCGCGCCTTTCCAGAACGACTGCATCTGTTTGTAGAAGTCTGATTTCTTGAAGGAATCCGCGAGGCCCTTATAGGTGTCCGTGCTCTGGATATCCTTGATGAACTCGTCGAGCTTTTCCTTGGTCTCGGCATTGCCCTTGTCGGCCGCCCATTTCTGATAGGCCTCGACGCCCACCGCTTCCTTCAGCGTGCTCCACAGCTTGCCGACCGTGTCGGGCGCCTTCGTGGTGTCGGCCGTGAGGCTGCCGCCGCTGCCGCCGCCGCCGCCTACGCTCTCGGCAAAGATGCCATGGGACGCATCGCCATAGGTCTCGATGGTGCCGCCGAAATTGTTCACCTGTGCAAGGCCGCCCGCGCCGCCCGCGCCCCCGGTGCCGCCGATGGACAGCTTGCCGGACCACTTCCCCGTGGCCGCGACGCTGCCGCCACCGCCCGTGCCGCCACCGCCGCCGATGCTCTGGGCGAATACGCCGTCCGCCTGCGATCCATAGGTGCGCACCACGGCGCGGTTCATGATGTCGACGGAGGCGGTGCCGCCCCCTCCGCCCTCGCCGCCGGCCCCGCCGATGACCGTCGCGGCGGAGATGGCATCCGCGAGCGGCAATTTCTGGATCAGGCTGTTCAAGGTCTTGTCGAAGGACAGGCCGGCCACCGCCGAGGCGCTCACGCCCCCGCCATTGCCGCCGCCGCCGCCGATGCTCTGGGCGGCAATGCCCATGGCGCCGTCGCCCTCGGTCTGGACCAGTCCAGAATGCTGAACATAGGCCCGGTCGCCACTGCCGCCCTTGCCGCCTTTTCCGCCGACGGACTGGCTGTAGTCCATGGTCTTCTTGAGGCTGAGGGCGTTGGAGGTGGCCGTGGCCGAGCCCGCATTGCCGCCGCCGCCGCCGATGCTCTGCGCGAGGATGCCGAAGGAGCCGTCGCCGAAGGTCAGGATGGTGCCGGAATTGGTCACCTCGACGGACTGGCCGCTGCCTCCGCCGCCGCCTTTTCCGCCCACGGCCGAGGTCACGGTATAGGCGCCCGCATCGGGGGCCGAGATGGCCAGGGCATAGGCGAAGGCGTTGCCGCCCGTGCCGCCGCCGCCGCCGATGCTCGCGGCCTGGATGCCGGACGAGCCCGTGCCGAGCGTCTCGATATAGCCGCGGTTCGTGACGCTCACCGTGCCGCCCGTGCCGCCGAGCGCGCTGTCGCCGCCGAGCGCGCCGGAATAGGCGAAGGAGGGATAGGACTTGCCCTTCGGATCAACCAGCGGCAGGGCGATGGAATAGGCGCTGGCATCGCCGCCATTGCCGCCGCCGCCGCCAATGCCCGAGGCCAGGATGCCGGCGGCATTGTCGCCGCGCGTGGTGATCTGGGTCGCGTTGTCGACCGTCGCGGTGCCGCCATTGCCGCCGCCGCCGCCGGTTCCACCGACCGCGCTCGCCAGCGCAAGGCCCGGCGTTGCCGAGATGGCGCTGGCATAGCCCCCGGTGCCCCCGCCGCCGCCGATGGACTGGATCAGGAGGCCGACCGAATTGGTGCCCTCGGTATGGATAGATCCGCCCGTCCCGGTGAAGGACGCGGTGCCGCCATTGCCGCCACCGCCGCCCGCGCCGCCGAGGCCGACCGAGATGAACGCGCCGAGATTGGTGGTGGCGCCGCCGGTTCCCCCGCCGCCGCCGACGCTCTGGATCAGAGCGCCATAGGCGTTGTCGCCGGTGGTGGTGATGGTGCCGGACTGGAACACCTCCACCGTGCCGCCAACCCCGCCTGCTCCGCCCTTGCCGCCGGTGCTGCCCGGCCAGATGCCGCCCTTGCCGCCGGATCCGTCATTGGTGTGAACGGTGGAGGGGGCGGAGGATTGGAAGGCGTCCAGCGCATTTCCGCCGCCTATGCTCTGGGCGAGCAGTGCGGTGGAGCCGATGCCATAGGTGAGGATCGTCCCCTCATTGGTCAGGGTGACGGCGCCGCCGGCCCCCGCCGCGCCGCCATCGCCGCCATCGGAAAAAGCGGCGCGCGTGCCGCTTCCCCCGACGCCGCCCACCGATTGGCCGAGCATGCCGAAACTGTAATTGCCTTGGGTATGGACCCAGCCGATGTTCACGCCTTGGATGGTGCCGCCGTTGCCGCCGCTGCTGGCGCCTGCCGCGGAACTGAAGGCGCCGCCGCCGCCATCGCCACCCCGCCCGCCGATGGCCTGCATGACGATCGCGGAGGACGCCGTGCCGCTCGTCACCACCGCGCCGTGATTGACGAGGGTGACCTTTCCGCCGGCCCCGCCATTGGAGCCGTAATAACTGTTGCGGTTGCTGGTGCCGTTGCCGCCGGCCCCGCCGTCCGAGGCGGCGAAGATGGCGGTCGCGTTATTGCCGGCGGTGGTCACCTTGGACGGGTAATTGATGGTGAGGTTGACGGCGCCGCCGGTGCCGCCGGCATCCAGATCCCGGCGCAGCCGTGCCGTGCCGCTGTCCGTCGTGTGCCCGCGCGCCCCGGCCGCCCCGCCTTCTGAGACGGCATAGATGGCGCGGGTGAAATCCCCGGTGGCCGCCACGGTGCCCCAGATATCGGCGATCACGGACCCGCCGCGCCCGCCGGCGCCGATGCCGCCGCCATTGTTGGAGCCGCCCGACCAATTCAGTTCCGCGAGCCCCGCGCCGCCGATGCCGCCGCGCGAATAGAGCGAGATCAGCTGGCCCGCATCCTTGCGGTTCGCGCCACCGGTGATGGAGCCGTATTGCGTGAGGCTGACCAGTTCGCCGCTGCCGCCCCGAGCGCCCGCAATGTTGTTGCGGATCAAGCCCACGTCACCATAGCCACCATAGCCGCCCACCGATCCTATCTCGATGGCATTGCCGGGGCCGGTCATACGGATCGTCTCGCGGCTGACATAAACGACGGACTGGGCATTCTGGCCGGCGGTCGCCTCGGTGCGAAAATTGAAGAGAACTTCGCCGTTGCTGCCGTTCGCGCCGTAACTGACCATGGGCGGCAGGCCCTGGGCCTGCGTCGCGCTGGACGGCCAGGAGAGCGCCGCCAGAAGGGCCGCGAGACTGGCGCCCGCTGTGAACCGCATTTTTCTGGGCATGTCTCCAGTCGCGAGCGCATTTCCATTTATAGAAGAAAATGTAAGAAAAGTAAGAAAATGTGCCTTATGAGATGTGTAAGCGGACATAACGAACCCCCGCGCGGCGCTTATACTAGAGTAATAGCCTCTAGATTTTGCATAGCTCGCGAAGTCGGTGCGTAGGTAGTTTTATTTTACCATTCTGAAAATCTTGTGGCTTGAAAAAACTTGAGCGAAGCAGGAGTGAGCGCGCGTGGGAGTCCTTGCCCGACCCAAGACAAGTCGGGACGGGTGCATCGCCAAAAGGGAGGCAAGGTGACTGCGCGCTATTTCTCGTCGGAGGCGAGGACGACCCTGGAGACCGACCGCTTCAAGGCATCGAGGTCGTCCAGCAGTTCCGAAACCCGACGCGCAGATAGGCCCGCGAACATCTCGTGAATCCAGGCTTCATGCGCGCTCGCCATCATGCGGAACATGGTCGTTCCCGCACGTGTCAGGCGGACCGTGGTCGCCCGACGGTCGCTCGGGTCCGTCTCGCGGATCACGAGACCCTCCTCTACGAGGCGGTCGATCAGCCCCGTGATGTTGCCGTTGGTCACCATCATCCGGCGCGACAAATCTCCGAGCCGCAGCCCGTTGGGTTCGCGGTGAAGCTGCGCCATCACGTCGAAGCGGGGGAGGGTGACGTCAAATTCCGTGCGCAATCGGCGCCGGATCTCAGCGCTGATAAGATTGGAGCAGGACAGCAGCCGCAGCCAAAGGCGGAGCTCCATTTTCGAGCCGGCGGGCTCATCACGCACGAGCGCTTCGACGTCTTCGACAAGGGGATCTGTCATGGCTCTCTCTCGATACCACGGCATCGCGAAATTTCATGCGTAAAATTTATGCGCGAGCACCGGCCTGAGCGTCATCAAGGGGAAAGGGAAAGTGTCGGCGCGCGCGTCCTGGCTCATCCCTGCGCTGCGAGGGGAGCAGCTGGCGCCCAAACAAGACGCTTCAGGTGAATATATTTTATGCTTGAACTAAATATGGACGCGTGCAAACCTCATGAAGGTTGAGGCCAGCGCCTGCGACCGGCGGTACCACCGCCCAGTAGGGCCTTGATCGCACAACGTCTTTCGCAGGGGGAGGGGGCTCGCCATGGGCTCTGATCCGCAGGTGAGGCGAGCGGGGCGCACGCCCCGGGTCGGAGGCGCCGAAGCTGGCGCCCAAGATAAGAATTCTAGAGGGTGCGCAGATGCTTGGTCCGACGGTTCATGTGGACACCTTCACCCGCGACCGGCTGCCTCCGCTGGAGGCGTGGCCCGACATGCCCGGCGCGTCGGACGCCTATCCCGATCATCTCAACGCGGCCGTGGAACTCACTGACCGCATGGTCGAGCGCGGCTTCGGCGATCGGGTGGCGCTCATCGGCAATGGCCGGCGGCGGACCTATAAGGAACTGACCGACTGGACCAACCGTCTCGCTCGCGCCTTGCAGGAAAATTACGGCGTGCGGCCCGGCAATCGGGTGCTGATCCGCTCCGCCAACAATCCTGCCATGGTGGCCTGCTGGCTCGCCGCGACGAAAGTCGGCGCGGTGGTGGTGAATACCATGCCCATGCTGCGGGCCGGCGAACTCGCCAAGATCATCGACAAGGCGCAGATCAGCCTCGCCTTGTGCGATACCCGCATTCTCGACGAACTGGTCGCCTGCGCCAAACACAGCGCCTACCTCAAGGCCGTGGTGGGCTTTGACGGCACCGCGAACCATGATGCCGAACTGGACCGGGCCGCCCTCGACAAGCCGGTGCAGTTCGAGGCTGCGCGGACCGGGCGGGACGATGTGGCGCTGCTGGGCTTCACCTCGGGGACCACCGGCGTGCCCAAGGCGACCATGCATTTTCACCGCGACATCCTCGCCATTGCGGACGGCTATGCCAAGCATGTGCTTCAGGTGACGCCGGACGATGTCTTCGTCGGCTCGCCCCCCCTGGCCTTCACTTTCGGTCTCGGCGGGCTTGCGGTCTTTCCCCTGCGCTTCGGTGCCGCGGCAACGCTGCTGGAACAGGCGACGCCGCCCAACATGATCAAGATCATCGAGACCTATCGGGCCACGGTGTGCTTCACCGCACCGACGGCTTATCGGGCCATGCTGGCCGCTTTGGCTGAGGGGGCGGATCTCTCGTCGCTGCGTGTCGCCGTCTCGGCAGGTGAGACGCTTCCCGCCCCGGTCTATGAGGCCTGGGTGCGCAAGACCGGAACGCCGATCATCGACGGGATCGGCGCGACCGAAATGCTCCACGTCTTCATCTCAAACCGTCTGGACGACCATGGCCCCGGTCGCACGGGGCGTCCCGTGCCCGGCTATGAGGCGCGGGTGGTGGACGAGGAGATGCGGGATGTGCCCGTCGGCACGGTTGGCCGCCTCGCGGTACGCGGTCCTACCGGATGCCGATATCTCGATGATGTGCGCCAGGCGGACTATGTCAAAGACGGCTGGAACATCACCGGAGATGCCTTCTTCGAAGACGAAGACGGCTATTTCCACTTCGCGGCGCGCAATGACGATATGATCATCTCGGCCGGCTATAATATTGCCGGGCCGGAAGTGGAGTCCGCTTTGCTGGCGCATGCCGCGGTCGCGGAATGCGCGGTGATCGGCACGCCGGACACGGAACGCGGACAGATCGTCGAAGCATTCGTGGTGCTGGCCCCCGGCCATCAGCCGGGCGAGGTCATGGTGAAGACGCTGCAGGATTATGTGAAGGCGAGCATCGCGCCCTACAAATATCCCCGCTCGATCCGCTTCATCGAAGCCTTGCCCAAAACCTCGACCGGCAAGATCCAGCGGTTTGCCCTGCGCGAGGCGGGGCGAGCCTGAGCCCTGTCTGCGTTTCATCTGGTGCGGGCGCGCGCCATCCGAAAAGAAGGGGCGCATCCGGTCGGAGGCGCCCCTTTCTCGTCCAGTTCCGAGTTGCGGCTTTAGTCGGGGACGACAGCGGTCGCCTGGATTTCAACCTTGGCACGGTCTTCCATCAGCGCCATCACCTGGACTGCCGCCATGGCCGGATAGTGCCGGCCGATCACGTCGCGATAGGCCGCGCCGATCTCTTTCAGCCGGGCGAGATAGTCCTGCTTGTCCACGAAATACCAGGTCATGGAGACGATATGGCGGGGCTCGGCGCCGCCTTCCGCCAGCACGCTCACGATATTGCGGAGGGTCTGGCGCACCTGGTCCACGAGGTCGTCGCTTTCAAACTCCTGGTGCGCGCTCCAGCCGATCTGGCCTCCCACCCAGATCTGCCGGCCCTGCGCGAGGACGCCGTTGGCATAGCCGATGGGCTTGGCCCAGCCTTCGGGCTGAAGGATTTCATGCATGGTTGGTCTCCAGATGGGCGGAAAAGCCGGCGCGCATATCGTCCGGCCACGGCAGCGCCCGATGGGTGTCGAGGGAGGTGGCCACCAGAACCTGGCGGGCGGTCCACACGGTGCGCGCGCCGACCGTCACGGTGTGGCGCAAGTCCGCCGAGGCACGACCGAGGGCGGTGATGCGGACCTCGAAGTCCAGAAGGTCGCCATGGAAGGCGGGGGCGGTGAAGTCCACGTCCAGCTTCACCGTGGGCACGCCGATGCGCCGCTCGCGGATCATGGCGGGCCAGGGCGCGCCGAAATCCGCGAACATCTCCTCCGTCACGCTCACCAGAAGGCGCATGTAGCCGGGGAAGAAGGCAATACCGGCGGGATCACAATCGCCGAAGCCCAGGGGGCGGGAGGTGGTGAAGGCCATGGCTCACACCGCTTTGAGAAGATCGCGGGCGATGATGAGCTTCTGCACTTCGGTGGCGCCCTCATAGATGCGGAGCGCCCGGATTTCCCTATAGAGGCTCTCCACCACCTCACCCGAGCGCACGCCCCGCCCGCCGAACATCTGCACCGCGCGGTCGATGACGGACTGCGCCGTCTCGGTGGCGGTCATCTTGGCCATGGCGGCCTCGCGCGTGGTGGGCAGGCTCTGCACATCTCGCCGCCATGCGGCGCGCCAGGTGAGGAGGGCGGCGGCATCGATGCCGGTGGCCATGTCGCCCAGCGCCGCCTGCGTCAATTGCAGGTCCGCGAGCGCGCCTCCCAGCATGCGGCGCGAACGGGCGTGGCTCAGTGCCTCGTCCAGCGCCCGGCGGGCAAAGCCCAACGCGGCGGCGGCGACGGAGGCGCGGAAAATGTCCAGCGTGCGCATGGCGATCTTGAAGCCTTCCCCGGCAGGACCAAGTCGGCGGGAGGCGGGAATGCGGCAGGTATCGAAGCGGATGGTGGCCAGCGGATGCGGCGCGATCACATCGATGCGCTCGGTAATGGAGAAGCCGGGATCATCCGGAAACACCACGAAGGCAGAAATGCCCCGCGCCCCCGGCGCCTCGCCCGTGCGGGCGAAGACCGTGTAGACATCGGCGATGCCGCCATTGGAAATCCAAGTCTTTTCGCCGTCGAGCACGTAACTCTCGCCATCGGGCCGCGCGGCGCAGGCCATGGCGGCCACGTCCGAGCCCGCGTCCTTTTCCGACAGCGCGAAGGCGGCGAGCCAGTCACCGGCGCGCACCTTGGGCAGCACCGCCTGCTTGAGTTCCGGTGAGCCGGCGAGCGAGATGGCGCCGGTGCCGAGCCCCTGCATGGCGAAGGCGAAATCCGCCAGCCCCTCATGCCAGGCCAGCGTCTCGCGGGCGATGCAGAGATCGAGGGAGCGGATGGAGGTTCCGTCCGCCTCCGGCGCGGGCACGGCACCGTTGAGCAGGCCGGCTGCCCCGAGGCGCTTTACCAGCGTGCGGCAGGTGCCGTCCACATCCCGATGGTTCAGCCCGCCAAGGCCCCCCTCCGCCACGAAGGCATCGAGGCGCGCCGCATAGGCGCGGTGGTCCGGGCCGAAGAAGGGCCAGTCCAGCGGGTCGCGGGTTGGGCCGGTGCCTGGGCGCGCGCTCATCAATTGCCCTCGAATGCGGGTTTGGCCTTGGCGGCGAAGGCCTCGAAGGCGCGGCGGAAATCCTGCGTGGCCATGCAGATGGCCTGCGCTTGCGCTTCGGATTCGATCATTTCCTCAAGACCCATGGCCCATTCCTGATTCATCATGGTCTTGGTCATGCCATGGGCGAACCACGGCCCATCCGCCAGCGAGCGGGCAAGGGCCACCGCCTTCGCTTCCACCTCTTCCGCTGGATGGAGCGCGTTGTAGAAGCCCCAGGCGTGGCCTTCCGCGGCGGTCATGGCGCGGCCGGTGTAGAGCAGTTCCGCCGCGCGTCCCTGGCCGATGATCCGGGGCAGGATTCCGCAGGCGCCCATGTCGGCCCCGGCAAGGCCGACGCGGGTGAAGAGGAAGGCGGTCTTCGCCTCCGGTGTCGCGAGCCGCAGGTCGGACGCCATGGCGAGGATGGCGCCCGCCCCAGCGCAGATGCCGTCCACCGCCGCAATGATGGGCTGCGGGCAGCGGCGCATGGCCTTGACGAGATCGCCCGTCATGCGCGTGAAGGCCAGCAGGTCCGGCATGGTCATGCGGGTGAGCGGCTCGATGATCTCGAACACATCGCCTCCGGAGGAGAAATTGCCGCCCGCTCCGGTAAGCACGATGGCGCGCGCGTCCGAGGCATCGGTGAGCGCGCGGAACAGGTCGCGCAGCTCGGCATAGCTGTCGAAGGTCAGCGGGTTCTTGCGCTCCGGGCGGTTGAGCCGGATTGTCACGACGCGCCCGTCCGCGCTCACCTCGAACTGGAAATGGGTGGGGCGGTGGTCTTTGAAGGCCCGCTTCATGGCCGCCATTGCGGAAGCTTGCTCGCTCATCCTGCCATCACCTCGCCACCGGCGACCGGGATCGCCTGTCCATTGATCGAAGCCGCGCCGGGCGAAGCCAGCCATGCGACCGTGTCCGCCACCTCCTCGGGGAGGATAAGGCGGCGCTGCGGGTTGCCGGCGGTCATCTCCGCCAGGGCCTGCGCCTCGCTGCGCCCGGTCTTCGCGACGATGGCGGCCAGCGCCTCGCGCACCAGGGGTGTGTCCGTGTAGCCGGGGCAGACCGCATTCACCGTCACGCCGCTGCGTGCCAGTTCCAGGGCGAGGGATCGGGTGAGGCCGATAACGCCGTGCTTTGCCGCGCAATAGGCCGAGACATAGCGATACCCCGCCAGCCCCGCCGTGGAGGCGATGTTGATGATGCGCCCGCCGCTCGTGAGGTCCGGCAGCACGGCCTGCGTGACAAGGAAGACCGAGGTGAGATCCACTGCGATCACCCGCTGCCAGAGGTCCAGCGGTGTCTTGTCGAAGGGCGCGGTTTCCGCCGCGCCTGCATTGTTCACGAGGATCGAGACCGGGCCGAACGCGGTTCGCGCTGCCTCCAGCCCCTGGGCGATGGCGGCCGGGTCCGTCACGTCGAAGCCGGGCACCACCTGCACGGTGCCGAGCCGCGCGGCCACCTCCCGCAGCGGTCCTTCGCGCCGCCCGGCCAGCGTCACGCGGGCACCCGCAGCGGCGAGGCGGCGGGCGATGGCGGCGCCGATGCCGGAGCCGGCGCCCGTGACCAGCACGTGCCGGCCCGCTATGTCGATGGATGCGCTCATCCCGCCCTCACTGCCCGGCGGCGCGTTCGAGATTGGCCTCGTACTGCCCCTTGGCGGAGGCATATTGCTTCGGCCACGCCACCTGCTTCAGGCCGATCTTGGCCGCTTCATGCAGCGTCCAGGCGGCGTCGGCCAGATGCGGGCGCGCGACGGCGCACAGGTCGGCGCGGCCCGCAGCGATGATGGAATTGGCGTGGTCCGCTTCGGAAATGGCACCCACCGCAATGGTGGGAATGCGCACCTCGTTGCGGATCTTGTCCGAGAAGGGCGTCTGGAACAGGCGCCCATAGACCGGCTTTTCTTCCTTCCACACCTGGCCGGACGAGCAATCGATCAGGTCCGCGCCCGCCTGCTTGAACAGCGCGGCGAAGAGGGCGGCGTCTTCGGGCGTGTTCCCGCCCTCGGTCCAGTCGTGGCAGGAGAGGCGGACGGAGATGGGCTTGTGCGCCGGCCACACGGCGCGGACGGCGCGGAAGACCTCCAGCGGGAAGCGCGACCGGTTCTCGTGGCCCCCGCCATACTCGTCCTCCCGCCGGTTGGTGAGGGGCGAGAGGAAGGAGGAGAGCAGGTAGCCGTGGGCGGCGTGCAGTTCCAGCCAGTCCACGCCTGCGGCATCGGCGCGGCGGGCGGCGGCAACGAAATCGTTCCGCACCCGGTCCATGTCCGCCCGGTCCATGGCCTTGGGCACCACGCTGTTCTTCAGATAGGGCAGGGGAGAGGCGGACAGGAGCGGCCAGCCGCCCTCGTCCAGCGGCTGGTCGATGCCGTCCCACGCCCGCTTCGTCGCGCCCTTGCGGCCGGCATGGCCGAGCTGGCAGGCGACCTTGGCGGACGTGTTCGTATGGACGAAATCCACGAACCGCTTCCAGCCGGCGATCTGCCCGTCTTCCCACAGACCGAGGCAGCCGGGGGTGATGCGGGCATCGGGGGAGACACAGGTCATTTCCGCAAACACGAGCCCCGCCCCGCCCATGGCGCGGGCGCCCAGATGAACCATGTGGAAATCACCCAGCACGCCGTCCTCAGCCGAATACATGGCCATGGGCGAGACCACGATGCGATTGGGCAAAGTCACGCCGCGCAGCGTGTAGGGCGTGAACATGGGGGGCAGGACGCGGCCATTGGTGGCGGCGGGCAGGCCGGATTTTTCCGCGAACCAGCGCTCATAGCCTTCCAGCCACGCTTTGTCGCGCAGGCGCAGGTTTTCGTGGCTGATGCGCTGGGAGCGGGTGAGCATGGAATACATGAACTGCTCGGGCTCGAGGCTGTCCGCATAGCGCCGGCCCACCACCTCGAACCATTCCATGGCGTTGCGCGCTGCGTTCTGGATGCGCGCCACATCCACGCGGCGGATCTCCTCATAGCGCGCCAGCACGGCGGGGATCTTGTCCGTGCCGTGGCCCAGCGTGTCGAACTGGCGGGCCAGTTCGATGGCATCGTCGATGGCGAGCTTGGTGCCCGAACCGATGGCGAAATGCGCGGTGTGCGCGGCATCGCCCATGAGCACCACATGGGAGCGGCCGTTGAAATGGCTCCACGATCCGCAGATGAGGCGATTGAAGTTCAGCCAGGCCGAGCCGCGCAGGTGGCGGGCATTGGTCATCAGGCTGGCGCCGTCCAGCACCTCCTCGAACAGCTTCTCGCAGAAGGTGATGGAGTCGTCCTGATCCAGCTCGCCGAGCTTATGGGCCTGATAGGCGTCCTCGGTGGTCTCGATGATGAAGGTGGAGGTGTTGGCGTCGAACTTGTAGATGTGCGCCTGGAACCAGCCGTGCGCCGTCTTGCGGAAATCGAAGGTGAAGGCGTCATAGAGCTTCTTCGTGCCGAGCCAGATATAGCGGTTCGGCCGCACGATCAGGTCCGGCTTGAAGGCCGCCTCGTAGCGGTTGCGGATGCGCGAATTGATACCGTCAGATGCGATGATGAGATCCGCGTCCGGGAATTCCAGGTCGCTCTCCACGTCCGTCTCGAACACCAGATCCACACCGAGCGCCTCGCAGCGGCGCTGGAGGATGTTCAGCAATTGTTTGCGGCCAATGC
Organism: Pseudomonadota bacterium; assembly: GCA_040755535.1. Lineage (GTDB taxonomy): Bacteria > Pseudomonadota > Alphaproteobacteria > Rhizobiales > Xanthobacteraceae > Aquabacter. The sequence goes on from JBFMAV010000006.1 coordinate 62,545, forward strand.
CGACGAAGCCGTGGCCCGTTGTGCGCTGGCGGGTGCCCTTGAACCAGACCTCGATATCGTCCCAATGGTTGAAGGCATCCTCGATCTCAGTGGCGGTTTCCGGATCGCACACCCGCATGGCGGCCATGGTGGCGTCCGAGAAAACAACGCCCCAGCCGAAGGTGTCGTAGGGCTTGTTGCGCTCGACGATTGTGATGGTGTGCTCCGGGTGGAGCTTCTTCATCAGCAGCCCAAAATAGAGCCCTGCCGGCCCGCCACCGATGCAGACGATGCGCATGGAGACCTCTCCCCTTGATCTTGGTGTGCGATGGACCGATGCCAAATAATTTAAGATTAAAATAGTTGGCCCGTCTCGCGGCTGTCAAGGGCCGCGAATGAGGTGCCGCTCGCCGTTCGTCGAGCCGCCGAGAATCTTTTGGCTTCAATGACCCAGTCCATATTTTTCGCGCGTGTATCGCTGCCTCATTTGTGGGCGCTTTCTGGTCAGACATGTTGCTTGACATATAAATAATTTATGTCTGAACTTATGTCGGAACGCCGGCTTTCCGAAGCGCAAGCGGGCCGGTGCCGATCGACAAGGGCGGCAAACGCCCGATATCCGGAAGGGGAACCAGATGCCGTCTTTCCTGAAGTCCAGGCTGTCCGCCGCCTTGCTCGCCTCTGCGCTCATCGCGCCGTCTCTGGCGCATGCCGATCCGGTGAAGGTGGGCCTCGTCTCCACCCTGTCCGGCCCGTCAGCCGCCCTCGGCGTGCACATGCGCGACGGGTTCCTGCTGGCGGTGAAGGAAATGGGCGGCAAGCTCGGCGGGCAACCCACCGAAGTCGTGGTGGTGGATGACGAACTGAAGCCCGACGTGGCCGTGCAGAAGGTGAAGGGCCTGCTCGACCGCGAGAAGGTGGACGTGGTGGCCGGTGTGGTCTTTTCCAACGTCATGATGGCGGTGCAGAAGCCGGTTCTTGAAAACGAGACCTTCCTCATTTCCGGCAATGCCGGTCCCTCGCCGCTGGCGGGCAAAGGCTGCTCGCCCTTCTTCTTCGCCGCCTCCTACCAGAACGACCAGAACCACGAGGTGATGGGCAAGTATGCGCAGGACAAGGGCTACAAGCGCGTTATCCTGATGACGCCCAATTATCAGGCCGGCAAGGACGCCATGGCCGGGTTCAAACGCTATTACAAGGGCGAGGTCGTGGAGGAGATCTTCACACCGCTGGGCCAGCTCGATTTCTCGGCGGAACTCGCCAAGATCGCCGCCGCCAAGCCCGATGCGCTGTTCACTTTCATGCCCGGCGGCATGGGCGTGAACCTCGTGAAGCAGTTTAAGCAGGCGGGGCTGGAGGACAAGATCCCCTTCCTCTCCGCCTTCACGGTTGACGAGACCACGCTGCCCGCGACCCAGGACGCCGCCCTCGGCCTGCTCTCCGGCGCCGAATGGGCGCCCAATCTCGACACGCCCGAGAACAAGGCTTTCGTGGCCGCCTTCGAAAAGGAATATGGCGTCGTGCCCTCGCTCTATGCGGCGCAGGGCTATGATGCGGCCAAGCTGATCGATGGCGCACTGAAGGCCACGGGCGGCAAGGTTTCCGACAAGACAGCACTGCGCAAGGCGCTGGCGTCCGCGCCCTTCAAGTCGGTGCGCGGCAGCTTTGCCTTCAACACCAACGGTTTCCCGATCCAGGATTTCTATGTGGTGAAGGCGGTGAAGCGGCCGGACGGCAAGTTTGAGACCGCCATCCAGGAAAAGGTCTTCACCAATGCGAAGGATTCCTATGTCGGGGATTGCCCGCTGAAGTGAGGGGGCGCTCTGGAGGGGGCGCTTGAAATCCGCCCGGTCGCGCTGGTTTCCACGCCGCCATGCCCGGGCGCGACCCGGGCATCCGCGGCCCTCGGCCGGTGCGTCCGATCATGACGGTTCTGGGAGCGTCCGGACTGGAAAGTCTCTGCGGATGGCTTGGCACCGCGAGGGCAGCCCCCGCCGCGCCGCCAGCATGTGAAAGACCCACCATGACCTGCGCACCCGAAGCCACGATTTCCGCACCAACCCGGAGGAGACCGTGACCACCGCTCTTTTCGTCTCCCAGCTTCTCAACGGGCTGCAACTCGGTGTCATTCTCTTCCTGGTCGCGGCCGGCCTCACGCTGGTGTTCGGCGTCATGGACTTCATCAACCTCGCCCATGGCGTCCAGTACATGCTTGGGGCGTATCTGGTGGCGGTCGGCGTGCGGCTCACCGGGCATTTTGCCGCCGGGCTCGCGCTCGGCCTCCTGGGTGCTTTGGTGATGGGCTTCGTGCTGGAGATCCTGGTATTCCGGTATCTCACCCGGCGGGACCATCTCGAACAGGTGCTGGGGACATTCGGCGTTATTCTCATCGTCACCGAACTGGTGCGGATCGCGTTCGGTGATGCCCCCATCGCCTTTCCCATGCCGCAGGCGCTTTCCGGCTCCGTCGCGCTCTTTCCCGGACTCAATTATCCGGTCTGGCGGCTCGTGATCCTGGGAGTTGGCGGCGGCGTCGCCTTGCTGCTCTGGTATCTCGTCAACCGCACGCGGCTTGGCATGCTGGTGCGGGCGGGATCCACCCATCCGCAGACCGTCTCTGCGCTCGGTGTGAACATCGACCGGCTGTTCCTTGTCGTGTTCGCCTTCGGCGCGATGCTGGCGGGGCTGGCCGGAGCCATGGCGGGGCCACTCATATCGGTGGAACCGACCATGGGCGACAAGATCCTGATCATTGCCTTCGTGGTCATCGTCATCGGCGGTATCGGCTCCATCAAAGGGGCCTTCATCGCGGCGCTTCTGGTGGGGCTCGTGGACACCCTCGGCCGCTCCATGGCGCCGGACCTGCTGAAGCTCATGATCGGCAAGTCCGCCGCCGCGACCGCCGGCCCGGCCCTCTCCTCCATGCTGGTCTACCTGCTCATGGCGCTCATTCTTTGCCTGCGTCCCAATGGCCTTTATGGCGGGAGGTCCGCGTGACCTTGGCGCCATCCCTTCCGCCCACCGCGCCACCGCAAACTGAGAGCGCGGCGCGCATGCTCCGGGCGGTCCTGCCCCGTCCCGCTCTCGCAATCCTCTTGGTTTTCGTGGCGGCTCTCGGCCTCTGCCACGCGCTTGGCTTTCCCCACGGCGCCACGCTCATCGTGCGCACCACCACCCTCGCGCTGGCGGCCGTCTCGCTCTCCTTCCTTATCGGGCAGGGCGGGCTGGTGAGCTTCGGCCATGCGGCACCGCTCGGCGTCGGCGCCTATGCGGTGCTCATCGCGGGGGAATTTGGCATCACCAACATTCTGGCGGTGCTGGCGCTCGGGGCGGGAGCGGCGGCGGTCTTCAGCGCGCTCACGGGAACCATCGCACTGCGCACGCGCGGCGTCTATTTCATCATGATCACGCTCGCCTTCGCCCAGATGACCTTCTATGTGGCGGCGAGCCTCGCGGACTTCGGGGGCGATGACGGCATGGCCATCGCCGCGCGCTCCACCTTCTTCGGCATCAAATTCCTGAAGTCGGACACGGCGCTGGCGCTGCTCGCCATAGTTCTGCTGGCGCTGGCGCTCGCTCTGTTCGGGCGCCTCTCCGCCTCCCGCTTCGGCCTGATGCTGCGGGCCGGAAAGGCCAGTGAGGCGAAGCTCGCGGCGCTTGGTCTCTCGCCCTACCGGCACCGGCTCATCGCGCTGGCCGTGGCGGGCGCCGTGGCGGGCGTGGCCGGGGTCCTGCTCGCCAACCAGGTGGAATATGTCTCGCCCGCCAGCATGGGCTGGCATGTGTCCGGCGAACTCATCGTCATGGTGGTGCTCGGCGGCCTCGGCAGCCCGGCGGGTGCCGTCGTGGGGGCTGTGGCGATCTCGCTGCTCGACGAAACGCTGGGCCATGCCACCGAGCATTGGCGGCTCGGGCTTGGGCTCGTCATCGTCGCCGTGGTGTTGCTCCGGGGACGCGACCTCAAGGCCGTTCTCACCGGAGGCGCCCGATGACCGTTCCAATCCTTGCACTGGAAGGGCTTCAGAAATCCTTCGGTGCCCTGCATGTGACCCGCAACGTGACGCTGGAAGTACGCCCCGGCGAGGTCCATGCCCTCATCGGACCCAACGGCGCGGGCAAGACCACCTTGATCTCGCAGATTGCCGGCGCGCTGACCCCCAGCCAGGGGCGCGTCCTGTTCGCGGGGGAGGATGTGACGGCGCTCGGCGTGCCCGCGCGGGCGCGGCGAGGGCTGAGCCGCGTATTCCAGATTTCCCATGTGGTGGGCGGCTTCACCGCGCTGGAGAACGTCGCCATGGCTGCCATCGCGGCGGGCGATGGGCCGTTCCGCTTCTGGCGTCCCGCCCTTGCGGACCGGGCCCTTGCGGCGCGAGGGGAGGCGATGCTGGAGCGGGTCGGCCTCTCCGAGCGGCGTCACGTGCGCGCCTCGGACATGTCGCATGGCGAACGGCGGGCGCTGGAACTCGCCATGAGCCTGGTGCAGGCGCCCAAGCTCCTGCTGCTCGACGAGCCCATGGCCGGTGTCGGCCGCGCCGAGGGCGAACGGCTGACCGAACTTCTGGTGTCGTTGAAGGGCAACCTCCCCATGCTGTTGGTGGAGCATGACATGGGCACGGTCTTCCGCCTCGCTGACCGCATCTCGGTGCTCATCTATGGCGAGCTGGCGGTGACCGGAGACCCCGCCGCGGTGCGCGCTGACGCCACGGTGCGGCGCGCCTATCTGGGCGAGGAGGAGGCGGTTTGATGGGAGAGGCGCTCGTCGAAATTGAGAATCTGGATGCCGGCTATGGCGGCGCCCAGGTGCTGTTCGGCCTCGGTTTGCGGGTGGATGTCGGCGAGGTGGTGACCTTGATGGGGCGCAACGGCATGGGCAAGACGACGACCCTGCGAGCGCTGTTCGGTCTGCTCAAACCCATGGGTGGGCATGTTCGCGTTCAGGGGCGGGATATGACCGCCAAGGCGCCCTACAAGATCGCCGCTCTGGGACTTGGCTATGTGCCGGAAGGGCGGCAGATCTTCCCGCGTCTCACCGTGGAAGAGAACCTGGTCGCCACTGCCCGGCGGCGCAAAGGCGGCGGCCCCGTGCGCCCCTGGACGCTGGATCGGGTCTACGACCTTTTTCCGCGCCTGCGGGAGCGGCGCGCCAATCTCGGCGCTCAGTTGTCCGGGGGCGAGCAGCAGATGCTGGCCGTGGCCCGCGCGCTCATGACCAATCCGGAATTGCTCGTGCTCGACGAGGCGACAGAGGGGCTTGCGCCCGTCATCCGGGGGGAGATCTGGTCGGCGATTCAGGCCCTGCGCTCCGAGGGACTGGCAATCCTGGTGGTGGACAAAAATCTGGAGGCCCTGATGCGCGTGGCCGACCGGCATGTGGTGATCGAGGGGGGACGGGTGGTGTGGACCGGAACCACGGCTGCGCTCGCCGCCGATCGCACCCAGGCGACGCGGTATCTGGAGGTCTGAGCCGGCATCTGGGCGTCTGAAGGTCGCTTCCCCGCCCGCTGAGCATGCGCCGGCGGGTGGCGCGGCCGTTGCCCCACGGAGGAGAGGAACAGGAACAAAAGTGGGAGGGGGCAGTTCCGGGAGTGCTGCGAACACGGGAGCACCCCATGGCTAAGGACAAGACCCTCGACGATCTTTTCTTGGAAACCCTGAAAGATATTTATTACGCCGAGAAGCAGATCCTGCGGGCGCTGCCGAAGATGGAACGCGGCGCGAAGTCCGACAAGGCCAAGCAGGCCTTCGCCGCGCATCAGGAAGAAACCGAGACGCAGGTCGAGCGGCTGGAACAGATTTTCAGCCTGCTGGGCAAGCCGGCGCGGGGCAAGCAGTGCCCGGCCATTCTCGGCATCATCGAGGAAGGCAAGGAAATCCTGGAAGATTTCTCCAACAGCCCGGCCCTTGATGCCGGTCTCCTCTCCGCCGCGCAGGCGGTGGAGCATTACGAAATCAGCCGCTACGGCACGCTGAAGACCTGGGCGACCCAGCTCGGCATGACCGAGGCGGCGCAGCTTCTGGACGCAACGCTCCAGGAAGAGATCAAGACCGACAAGCTGCTGACCCAGATCGCCCAGAGCGGCGAGAACGCAAAGGCGGCCTGAAGGCCCGATCCCCGCGAAAGACGACGCCGTCCGGCGGCGGTCCTCATCACCCCGGCGCCTTTCGCCGGGGTGATTTTTTGTGCGTGTCAGAAGCGATAGGTCATGCCGAGTATCGGTCCCTGCATCTGCACGTCATAGAGGAAGTTCCCCTCCTGATAGTCCACCGACAGCATGCGATAGCCGGCGCGCAGCGCGAGGTTCGAGGTCCACTGGTAATTCACCGTGGCGATGGCCTGCCAGGTGAATTGCGAGCCGATATCGAAGCCGCCCACGTCACCCACGAGGGTCAGGCTCCAGGGGCCGCCGAGCTGCGCGATGATGCGGGCGGCGAAGACCGGGTCCACCCAGCTTGCGCTTTGGCTGTAGGACAGTCCCGTGGGCAACAGGCCGGGTTCGATGGTGAGCCGATTGTCCAGATGCCAGAACCGCAACCCGACGCCGGCATCCACCGCGAGGGTCGGGGAATCGTACAGCCGGTAAAGCGCGTCGGCCTGCAGCGTCAGGCTCCGCGAGCGCACCTCCACGCCGGACTGGAAGGGCCCGGGGAGGGTGCCGCCGGGCGTGACCTGCGTGTACATCACGTCCGCCAGCAGGCTCCAGCGGCCCCAGCGGATTTCACCCGCCGCCATGACGGCCCCGTCCAGGTCCTGCAACACATCGCGGAAGGACAGGTCGATATTGGTCGCCGGGAGCGGAGGCAGGGTGGAGGTCGTGCCGCTCAGCGCGCTCGCCCACAAATAGGCTGACGCGAACACCACCGGGCCGTCGGCGGCGATGGCCGGGGCGGGAGGCAGGGGCTGGGCAGGGGCAAGATCGGCGGCGCCGGCCGGCCGCGCGAGAAGCACGATCCCCGCCAGACCCATCAAACCCAAACGGAACGCGGAACGCGGAACGCTCGCCATCAATCGTGCTCCAATCCCATTTCATACAGCGCCGCGCCGGGGGTCGAGAGCGGCGCGGACAGCGTGGCCTTCAGGGCTGCGGTGTAGAAGAGCGGCGGCGCCATGGTGCGCGCGAGATCGACGACCAGCGCCTGCATGGCCGCCACGCGCTCGGGGAAGCGGGCCGAAAGGTCCGTGGTCTCGGAGGGGTCCGCGTCCAGGTCGAACAGTTCCGCCTTGGGCGGCAGGACGACATGCCAGACCAGCTTCCATTTGCCGTCGCGCACCGCGCCTTGCGTGGGCTCGACATTGTAGACGACTTCGTTGCGGCCCGCCGCGCCCAGCGCCAGAGCGGGCCACACATCGCGCCCGTCCAGCGGCTTGGAGCGGTCGAGCCGCGCCCCGGCCAATTTGGCGAGGGTCGGCATCATATCCACCACATGCATGGTTCCCTGCGTCGCCCCCGCCTGAATGCGGCCCGGCCAGTTCGCCAGGGCGACCACGCGGGTTCCGCCTTCATAGAGCGTGCCCTTGCCCTCCCGATAGGGAGAGTTGTTGGGCGGAAGATCGCCGGAGACGGCGCCCTCTCCGGCGAACATCTTGTTGCGCGTGCCGCCATTGTCGGAATGGAACACGATCAGGGTCTCATCGCGCATGCCGCGCGCTGCAAGGGCGCCGACCACCTTGCCGATCTCGTCGTCCATGGCGGTGATCATGGCCGCATAGGCCCGTCGCGCCGGGTCTTTGATATGGGCATATTGATCGAGATAGGACTGGGGCGCCTGATAGGGCGTGTGCGGCGCCGTAAAGGCGAGATAGAGGAAAAGCGGGGTCTTGGGATCATGCCCCGCGACAAGGCGCACGGCCTCGCTGCCCAGCAGAAAAGTGTCGTAGCCCTCTTCCACCACCAACTCGTTGTTGCGGTACCAGTCGGTGACGCCGTGCGCCTCATGCTTGAAATGGTCGATCTCACCCACCAGCGGGCCGTAGAAACTGTCGAAGCCGCGCTGCGCGGGCCAGTATTTGCGGTCGCCGTGCCCGAGGTGCCATTTGCCGACCAAAGCGGTGCGGTAGCCCGCTTCTTTCAGCGCCTGGGGCAGCAGGTATTCGTCGGTCGCAAGGCCATAGGTGGCGCCCGAGGGAATGACCCCCGTCTGCAGCCCGTAGCGCAGCGGGTAGCGGCCGGTCATCAGCGCGGCGCGGGTCGGGGTACACATGGGCTGGGTATAGAATTGGCCGAGCTTGGCGCCCCCGGCGGCCAGCCGGTCCAGATTGGGCGTGCGGATGTCCGAGCCGTGGAACCCAACATCTGCGAAGCCGAGGTCGTCGGCCATGATGTAGAGGATATGCGGGCGCGGCGCGTCCGCCGCGCGCGCGCCGGGCGCCAGCAGGGACAGGCCCGCGATGGCGGCAAGGAAGCCGGCGCCGCCCGTCAGCACGTCGCGCCGGCTCGGTTCGCTCTTGGGATCGTCGGAGGAGGGGATCATCGCGCCTCTCATGGGGTCGGGGGCCGCAGCACGCAGCGAAAGCCGATATGTACCGAGGCCGTGTCGAGGGTTTGCGGCTGCCGCGCGGCGGGGCGGTAGCGGCGGCAATAATTAGGTGCGCACAGATGCGACCCGCCCTTCAGCACCTTGCGCGGGGCGCTGTCGGGAGATGTGGAATCAATACTCTCGGCCGCCTCGCCGCCGCGCGGATTGCGCGGCACGCAGCAGGCCTTGCGCGCCGCCTCGCCATGGCGGGGGCGATACCAGTCGTCCGTCCATTCCCAGACATTTCCGATCATGTCGAACAGGCCGAAGCCGTTGGGTGGGAAAGCGGTGACCGGCGAGGTGCCGACATAGCCATCGCTCGCGAGATTCTCCTCGGGAAAGCGCCCCTGCCAGGTATTAGCGAGATGCATGCCGCCGGGCGCGAGTTCATCGCCCCAGGGAAAGTCCCGCCCCTCCAGCCCCCCACGTGCGGCACATTCCCATTCCGCTTCGCGCGGGAGGTCCTTCTCGCACCAGCGCGCGTAAGCGAGCGCATCTTGGTGGCACACATGCACCACGGGATGGTCCATGCGCGCGGCGGTAGAGCTGCCCGGGCCTTCCGGGTGGCGCCAATCTGCGCCGGGCGTGAACCGCCACCAGCGCGTCCAATCCTGCGGGTCGCCGCTGCATTGCGGGGCAACGAAGACCAGGGAGCCGGGCACGAGGAGATCGGGCGGCGCGCCGGGATAGGCCTCGGCGGCTGGCGCGCGCTCCGCAAGCGTCACATAGCCGGTCGCGGCGACGAAGCGCGCGAACTCACGATTGGTGACGGGCGTGACATCGATGAAGAAGCCGTCCACCACAACCGGGTGCGCGGGCGCCTCTTCCGGATAATGGCGATCCGAACCCATCTCGAATGTGCCGCCGGGGATCCAGGCCATGCCACCGGGGGTGGCCAGCGGTGGGGAAAGGGGAGGCAGGGGAGAAGCGTTGCGCGTCGTCTCTCTGACCGCTCCCTGATCCAATCCGCCACTCCTCAAACGGGCTCAAGCCGAGGGAAAGCCCTCGGTGTGGACGAGGCATAGCGAAGGAACGGATCGGCCTTCAATTGCCATTTCGCGCCAGGAAGTCCTGTCGCCACGCGCCGGGCGGCTGCCCTTCCCAGCGGCGGAAGGCGCGGACGAAATGAGCGGGATCGCGATATCCGACGAGCTGTCCCACTTGCCCCACGGGCAGGCCGGCATCGGCGAGATGGCGTCGCGCTTGGGCGCGCCGCCAGTCATCCGCAAGGCCCTCGAAGGTGGTCCCGAGGCCGGCAAGCCGGCGCTGGAGGCTGCGGGGCGGCATGCCGAGGGTGCGCGCGGCGGACAGGAGCGACAGAGAGCCCGCGAGGGCGGTGGCCGAGAAGATCAAATCGAGCGCCGCGAGCAGTGCCGCCTCGTCACGCCATTCCTGATCCGGGCGGGCGGTCGGCGCGGCACCGGCGGGAAGCAGCCCCGCGACGAACAAGGGATTGGGGCGCTCGAGCCAGGCGGCGTCGAAGCTGATGGCGAGGCTCGGACCCTGCCCGAAGGAGACGTCCGCCCGAAGGCTGTCCTCATATTCGCGGATCGGGACGCGGGGGCGATGCGGCAGGCTGACATGCACATTCCCCGCCGTCTCTCCGGACAGGTTCCGCAATGCGGACAGGACGAAGCCGGCGATCCCGTCATTCAGGACGCTCGCATGATCCGCATCGCTGTCCGCCAGGGTGTGGCGCCAGTGCGCGCGGCCGTTCTCGATGTCGAGCGCGAGATGGACGCCGCCCTGCAAGGTCGGCATCTGGCGGGCATGGGCGGCAAGGCTCTCGCGCAGGGTGCGCCCGCTGAGCAGCGCGTGCCCGCTGAGGCCGAGGCGCAGGGGCTCTGCCGAGGCGGCAAGATCCAGGCCGATGGTGGGACTGTCTGCGCGCAGCGAAAGATCCTTCAGGACGCTCGACACCTGCGCCCGGGCCACGGCGCGGTTCGGATCGATCTCCGCCTCAAGCCCCGCCCGCGCCAGAAGCGGCGCCGCCGCAAGGCCGTGTCGCTCCGCCACGACGGGCAGCATATGAATGAGCGACAGGCTGACCGGATGGCGATCCCACATCTGCGATTGTCCCGGCGTGAAAAGCCTTGCCGGGTCGTCCCCTCATTGGATGGAGACTCTCTCTAGCACGTTCTGCCGGCGCGGGAATGTGGCCGCCACCATGGCTTGGATCCCAGATGCGGGTCACGCGAAAGCGGCATGCGCCATGAGAAACTGCCCGCCGGACGAGATGTCCTTGCGCATGGCCGCGGCTGCGGCGGGGCCATCGCCGCGCGAAAGGGCGCGCAGAACCTCGTCGTGAAAATCAAGGTCGAGCACGCCTTCAAGCCCACCCTCGAACCGCCCGGAAAATTGCCGCAGAAAGGGACCGACCTGGAGCCACAGGGTTTCGATGAGGAAGATCAGCGAGCCCGAGCGGCTCGCCTGATAGACTTGGAACTTGAACTCATAGTTGCGCGCCAGGAACGCGTCGATGTCCTGGTCACGGGCCGCGCGGACCAGGGCGTCCTGCTCGCTTTGGAGGGCGCGGAGCTGGGGCTTTGTGATGAGCCCGGCGGCAATCTCGGTGGCCGCGCCTTCGCAGATGACGCGCGTGCTCATGAGGTCGGCGAAGCGCTCGCGCGTCATGGGCGGCAGGGTGAGCGAGCCATTGGGCAGCGCCACCAATGCTTTCAGGGCCTGAAGACGCGCCAGCGCGGCGCGCACCGGCATGTCGCTCGTGCCCAGCTCCAGCGCGAGCTTGCGGGAGGTCAGCTTGCGGCCGGGCTGGATCTGACCGGACATGAGCGCCCGTGTGAGACGGGCAAAGACCAGCTCGTGCAGCGGGACGCTCTCCACGGCTTCGAGGCCGATCAGCGGCGGTGGCGCGGTGGCGGGTTTTGCCGTGTCCTTTCGGACTTTCGCCGCTTTGGTCGCCTGCGCCGCGCGCGCCGTCTTTGTCGCCGTCATCGTCCTTCTCCGCCCGGTTTTAGCTTCTACTCCAGGACGTCGCGCGCGCGCAGTCCATGCGCGCAGCAGGCCGGCGCATTCTGTCGTATACAATTTTGTGCCCGGTACCGGATTTTCGTTGCGCCGGTCAATCCAAGCGTCATATTTTGCGATCGCAGATCGCAAAATATTCGCCCAAGGCGGCCGTCTCACGTCGGATGGGTGGGCTTTGCGCGGTGGATTTCGCGATCACCCCCCGCCCGCCGGCGGACGACTGGCCGCAAGGATCGATTCATGACGCATATTCCCAATCTGTCGCTGGAAGAGCTGGACAAGGCCTCCCTGTTCCATCCCGCCACCTCCATCGCCGACCTGCTGCGCGACGGGCCGATGATCCATGATCAGGCAAAGGGCGTGCGCGTGAGCGGGCCGAGCGGCGAGAGCCGCATCGACATGGGCGCGGGCCTGTGGTGCGTGAATGTGGGCTTCGGCCGCGCGGAACTCGCCGAGGCGGGTGCCAATGCCATGCGCAACCTCAGCTACCAGCATCTGTTCGGCGGCGCGTCCTGCCCCGACACCATCCGCCTCGCGGACCGTCTGCTGACCTTGTTCCGCGAGCAGGCGAACGCCCCGCACATGGCGCGCGTCTTCTTCGGCACCTCGGGGTCGGATGCCAATGACACCGCGTTCAAGCTGGTGCGCTATTACAATAATCTGCGCGGCCTGCCGCTCAAGAAGAAGATCATCTCGCGCATCGGCGCCTATCACGGCGTCACGCTCGCCTCGGGCAGCCTCACCGGCATCGCCTCCTATCACAAGGCGTTCGACCTGCCGCTGGAGGGTGTGCTGCACACCTCCTGCCCGCATTATTACAGCTATGGCGAGCCGGGCGAGAGCGAGACCGCGTTCACCGACCGCCTCGTCGCCGATCTCGAAGCCCTGATCGCGCGCGAAGGCGCCGACACCATCGCCGCCTTCATTGCCGAGCCGGTAATGGGCACGGGCGGCGTGTTCCTGCCGCCGGCGGGCTATTTCCCGAAAGTGCAGGCGGTTCTGGACCGCCACGACATCCTGCTCATCGCCGACGAGGTCATCACCGGCTTCGGGCGCACGGGCACCTGGTTCGCCAGCGGGCTGTATGGCCTGCGTCCGGACATCGTGTCCTTGGCCAAGGGGCTGACGAGCGCCTATTTCCCCATGTCCGCGTCCATCATCTCCGATCGCATCTGGTCGACGCTGGAGGCCACGTCGGGCGAGATGGGGCCGTTCATGCACGGCTTCACCTATTCCGGCCACCCCGTGGGCAGCGCCATCGCGCTCGCCAATCTCGACCTGTTCGAGGCCGAGGCGCTGGTGGAGAATTCCGCGCGCCTCGGCCCCTATCTGGTGGAGAAACTGCGCGCGGCGGTGGGGGATAACCCGTTTGTGGGCGATGTGCGCGGCGTCGGCCTGATGGCGGCGGTGGAGTTCGTTGCCGACAAGCAGACCCGCCGGCTGTTCCCCACCGGCTCGGCGCCGCACCGCATTGTCGCCAAGCACGCCACGGCGGCCGGCGTCCTGACGCGGGCACTGCCCTTCGCGCCGGTCAATTCCTTCTCGCCGCCCCTCACCATCACCGCCGCCGATATCGACGAGGCGGTGGACCGCTATGCCAAGGGCCTTGCGGTGGCCATGCCGGCGCTCCACGCGTTGCTCGCCTGAAAAACCAAAGGCCGGCGCGGGGATCCGCGCCGGCCTTCTTCTTGTGTGCCTGACCCTCAGTAGCCGAGCGCACACCCGTCCTTGCGCGGGTCGGAGCCGCCAAACAGGGCGCCCGTCTCCCAGTCGATGGCGATGGCCTGGGCCCCGCCGATGGGGCCGGAGGGCGCCGTGACTTTGAGCCCGCGCCGCTCGAAATCGGCGGTGAGCGATCCGCGCAGACGGTCTTCCATCTCCACCAGGCCGTTGTCGGGCCGCGGGAACAGGCGGGGCAGTTCGGCGGCCGCCTGAAGGTCCGTGCCGTGATCGAAAACGGCGGATAGGAAATAGGCGTGGCCCATCGCCTGATAATGGCCGCCCATGACGCCGAAGGTGAGACACACCCGCCCATTCTGTGCCGCCATGCCGGGAATGATGGTGTGCAGCGGGCGCTTGCGGGGCGCCGCGCAATTGGGATGGCCCTTCTGCAGCGAGAAGCTCTGGGCGCGATTATGGAAGAGCACGCCGCTCTTCGGCGCCATCAGGCCCGAGCCATAGGCGTTGAAGATGGAATTGATGAAGGACACGGTGTTGCGCGCCTTGTCCACCACCGAAATATAGACCGTGTCGGCATGCTCCACCGCGAGCGGGGGGAGGGTGATGGCATTCGCCTGATCCAGCCGGATCTTGGCCGCGAGGCGGTCGGCCAGCGCGTCCGAGAGCAGGTCTTCCACCGGAACGGGGGACTGGCTCGGATCGGCGAGGAGGGCGTCGCGCTCGGCGTAAGCGAGGCGGCTCGCCTCGGCTTTCAGGAACAGCGTGTCGGGATCGAGCGGGTCGCCCTTCAGCTCAAACCGCTGGAGGATGTTGAGGATCAGCAGCGCGACCACGCCCTGGCCGTTGGGCGGGCATTCATAGATGGTGCGGCCGCGATAGGTGGTGGAAATGGGGGCGACATACTCGCCTTTGGCTTCCGCGAAGTCCTCCAGCGTGTGCAGGCCGCCCTTGCTGCGCAGATACTCCACCATGTCGGCGGCAATGGCGCCGGTATAGAAACCGGCCGCGCCCTCGCGTCCGATCTGCTCCAGCGTGTCCGCCAGCAGCGGCTGGCGCTGGGTGGCGCCGATGGAGGGCGCTTCGCCGTCCACCAGGAAGGTGTCGCGCACCGTGGGCTCGCGGCGCAGCAATTCCACTTCCTTGCGCGTGTCATAGGCGACGCGCGGCGCGATCGCGTAGCCTTCGCGCGCCATGGCGATGGCCGGGGCCAGCACGTCGCGCAACGGCATGCGGCCGTGGTCGGCATTGAGCCGCGCCCAGGCATCCACCGCGCCGGGCACGCTGACGGCGTGGGGCGAATGCCGCTCGATGGCGAGGGCACCAGGTGCCGCGAGGGCGTCCACGGTCGCCGCCGCCGGCAGCCGGCCGGAGCCGTTATAGGCAACCACGTTGGTCGACCCTTCCGGGGCGTACAGGGCGAAGCAATCGCCGCCGATGCCGGTGGAGCCGGGTTCCACCACGCACTGAACCGCGCAAGCCGCGATGGCCGCATCCATGGCGTTGCCGCCGGCCTTCAGCACCTCGATGGCGGTGAGCGTGGCCACGGGATGAGAGGTGGCCGCCATGCCTGACTGTCCGACGGCCAGCGACCGACCGGTGGTTTCGAAGTTTCTCATTGTCTGGTCCATCAGGTTTGCAACTCACGCCCGCGATGTAAAGTCGGCGCCGGGATGACAGCGGCGGTCCGCCGGTTCATTGTATGGATGATTGTATACGAAATTCGCCCGCCTTGGCGAGCAGGATTTCGTCGCCATTGTTTTCGCGCTTATTGCCGTCGAATCCGCCGCCCTCATTGAAAAAGCAGGGGCAATACGGCCGCGAATAAGATACATAATTGCATACGGTTCGTGCGGGCGCCGGCCTGCCGGTGTCTTCGCCGGTTCCGTCAGCCCACTGGAGTTGAGGCAGCGTGCATGAGTGAGCCAGCGGCGGACGCGAAGAAGAAGCGGCATTCCTTGCGCGAGCAGGCTTATGGCGAGCTGAAGGACCTTGTCCTGACGGGCCGCCTGCGGCCCGGCGAGCGTCTCTCCGAGACCCGCCTTGCCGAGCGCCTCGGCGTCAGCCGGACTCCCTTGCGCGAAGCCCTGATGAAGCTGGAGGAGGAGGGCCTCGTCGTCGGCCGGCGCAATCTCGGCTATGTGGTGGCGGACTTCGACATCAAGACCGCCTGCGACCTGCTGCATGTGCGCGCGGCTCTCGATGCCTGCGCCGCGGAACTGGCCTGTGTCAGCGCCACGCAGGATGACCTCGACGCCATCCGCGACATCGTTCAGCAGATGATCTCGTTCGAAGACAAGAAGCGGTCCAACACCGCCAACGTGGCCCATAATCTCGACCTCGGGCTTAAGATCCATAAGGTGATTGCGGCCGCGACCCGCAATGATGCGCTGATCCGCATGACCGAACAGGTCTATCAGCAGTTGCAGATGGCGCTGTGGCTGGAGGTTCTGTTTCAGGATTCCGAGCGCCGGGGGTTGGAACAGCATATGGCCATCGCCGATGCCATCATCGCCCGCGATCCCGAGGCTGCCGGAAAGGCGGCGCGCGACCATGTCATGGATCGGCTGAACAACATGACGCGGGTGCGGGAGATCATCCAGCAGCGCCACATCCTGCCGAACCTTATGTCGATGCGCTGACGTCGCGCGCCCACGCATCGACCGAAAGACCAGGGAAGATCAGCCTCTTGCGCTGAGGCATCACGCTAGAGTGGCACCGGACGCACCGAGGGGCGCGCCCGGTTCGTCCCTCACGGCGCTTCGATCAGCTTGGGATCGAACTTGTTGATGTCCTCGATGAGGGCATTGGTGGTGATGGTCTTGGCATCCACGGGGCCGTTGATCACGCCCGCCTCGCGCAGCCAGTCCATATAGGCCTGGTA
The DNA here is from genome assembly GCA_040755535.1 of Pseudomonadota bacterium. Taxonomy (GTDB): domain Bacteria; phylum Pseudomonadota; class Alphaproteobacteria; order Rhizobiales; family Xanthobacteraceae; genus Aquabacter. Next base: position 78,587 of record JBFMAV010000006.1, read on the forward strand.
GGCCTGGACATTCACATCGCCCCAGAGCTTCTGGCCGGGCGAGAGCTTCCAGGTGCGGATGCGGTCTTCCAGCACCGCGAGATCGTAGGTCACCGCCTCTTCCAGCTCCATGTTGGAGGGACGGGTCTGCGGATAGAGTTCGTAGGTGGCCTTGATGGCCTCGCGCGGGAAGGCGATGGCATAGGCCGTGCCCATGGCATAAGCGCGGCTGAAGCCGACAAGATCCGCGCGGCGCTTCTCGATGGTCTCGTCGAGCGCCACCCAGGAATTGCTCGGGAAATTCTCGATGGACGGATCGTCCAGGCGCTTCAGTTTCACGCCGGCGCGCTCGATCAGCGTGTAATAGGTGTCGTACTGGCTGAGCGCCTTCACCTCGCCCCGGCGCACCAGAGCGGCGGTCTGTGCGGGCTCGCCCGTCACCACGAGACGGATGTCGGTATCGGGGTTGAGACCGGCGGACTTGGCGAGGGATTTCGCGATCGGCACGCCCACCGAACCCATGGAGAGCACGCCGATGGTCTCGCCCTTCAGATCCTTGTAGCTGGTGATCCCGCTGTCCGCCTTCACGGCCAGGCCGAAGATGTTGCGGCGATAGGCTTCGAAGAAGACCTTGGCCTTCACGCCCTGGAGCGAGAGGATGGCCAGCGGCTCGGGCGCGGCGAGGGTGATGGCCACGTCCCCGGTCGCGAGGCTCCGCATGCAGTCGATGGACCCCGGGAAGGTCACCATGTCCATCTCGACGCCATTATCCTTGAACCAGCCCTTCTTCTGGGCGATGGCGAAGGGCGCGACGGCGACATTGTAGGTTTTGGCGCACCAGCCGACCCGGATTTTCGTCGCCGCTTCGGCCGGAAGGCCGACGCAGAGCGCCACGGCTGTCGCACCGAGCGCGGTCACTACACGATGGAGCATGGGGTCACCTCTGGTTAGGGATCAGGAAGGTTCGTTTTTTTGACCGGAGACCGCGATCTCCGGCGAATGTCATTCCTCGATCGCGACATCCTGCGTCGGGCGCTTTTCCCAATAGATCAGGCGGTGGCGCGCATAGACGATGAGGCGATTGAGGACGAGGCCGAGGATCACGAGGACGATTAGGATCGAGAACGACCCCGCCACGTCCATGGACGAGTTCATGCTCTGCATCAGCATGCCCAGGCCCCGCTCGGCGCCCAGGAATTCCGCGACGATGACGCCGATGATGGCGAAGGTGAGCGCGATTTCGAGGCCCGCCATGATGTAGGGCAGAGCCGAGGGCAGGCGCAGCATCCAGAAGACCTGCATGTCCGTTCCGCCCAGCGAGCGGATCAGGTCCACGCGGTCCTGCTCCACCGCCCGCAGGCCGGCCGCCGTGTTCACCATCACGGCGAAGAAGCAGATCAACGCACCCGCGACGATCTTCGAGGTCATGCCGAGGCCGAACCACAGCACGATCAGTGGGGCGATCGCGATCTTCGGCATGGACTGGAGGACGATGACATAGGGATACAGGAAGAACGCCAGGTAGCGGTTGGTCGCAATCCCGACGCCGATGAGAAATCCCGCGGAGGCGCCGATCACGAAACCGGCGATGATCTCCAGCAAGGTAATGCCCATATGTTCGAAATACAGTCCGCTCGCGAGCCCGCGATAGAGCGCCTGGAACATGGCGGTCGGCGCCGGAACGATGAAGGCGGGCACCTGCATCACACGTACCGCCGTTTCCCAGGCCCCCAGCAGGCAGGCCAGGAGCAACAGGCTCAGCGCGATGGTTTTCGGCGTGGAGCGAATGGGCGGGAAGCTGCTCATCAGTCGATCACTCCGACGGAGCCGAAATGGGAGCGGATCCGCGCCACATAGGCGCCGAAGGCCGGCGAACTCATCATTTCCAGCGGGCGCGGACGCGGCAGGTCGATGTCCAGCACCTCTGCGACGCGGCCGGGACGCGGGGTCATGACCACCACCCGGTCGGCCAGGAAAACCGCTTCGGGAATGGAGTGGGTGATGAAGAGGATGCTCTTGTGATGGCGGCTCCAGAGCTTCTGGAGCTCCACATTCATGTGTTCCCGCGTCATGGCATCGAGCGCGCCGAAGGGCTCGTCCATGAGCAGGATGGAGGGCTCGTGCAGCAGCGCGCGGGCGATGGCGACGCGCTGCTGCATGCCACCGGACAACTCGTTGGGATAGCGATCCAGGAACGCCTCAAGACCCACGAGAGACAGCAGCGCGCGGGCGCGCTCTTCATGCTCCTTGCGGTTGAGGCCCTGAATGTCGGCTGGCAGCATGACGTTACGCAGCACGGTGCGCCAGGGAAACAGGAGCGGCGCCTGGAACACCACGCCGATGTCGCGGCGCGGGCCGGTGACCGGCGTGCCGTCGATCTTCACTGCGCCGGCGGTGGGGGTGAGCAGGCCGGTGAGCATTTTCAGCATCGTCGACTTGCCGCAGCCGGACGGGCCGACAATGGCGACGAATTCCCCCTGCCGGACATCCAGCGTGACGCCGTCGAGGGCGGTGATGATACCGGATCCGGTGCGGAACCGCTTGGTCAGCCCTTCCACGGAAATGGCGGTCGCCCCCTGAGCGCGCGCCGCATGCGGGGGGGGATAGGCCAAAGCTAGAGGCATTGAAATACCTCTTTGCATTTGTGCATCGCGTCTGATCCCGTTTTCTCTGGAGGCTAATTCTTTTGACATCGCAATCGTCTAGGATTGAATGCCATTCTGTATACGCAATAGTTCACTCGAATGTATGGCGTGTCAAGCGCGCGAACTGGGCGTGACCCAGCGGAAAACGGCTGCGGTTTAGGCAAGGGGAGCTTTGTGCTTCGCCTGGGTCCGTTCGCCAGGATCTTAGGCGGTTCCGTGCGCCTAAAAAATGTGCAGGGCGCGGCGAGCCAAAGCGGATTGGGGGATGGCGGGCGCACCGAGAGGGCGGCTTTCGTCGGCCCGTGGGATCAGAAATATCTTTTTAAAATCAAATAATTGGATCGCTCCATCCCTCTCGCGGGCGGAGCGATCCAGTCGGCGGCGGGCCCTCAGTCGAGGCGGACCTTGGCCTCGGAGATCACCTTTTCCCAGCGCGCGCCTTCGGTCTCCATCTTCGCGGTCAAGGCGGCGGGGGCGGTGTCGGTGGAGAGCATGATGCCCTGGGCGGTGAAGGCGGCGCGGATCGCAGGCTCGCGCAGCGCGGCGGCGAAGGCCGCGTTGAGCTTGGAAATGACCGGCTGCGGCGTGCCTTTCGGCGCGACGATGCCGAAGAAGACGCTGACGTCGAAGCCGGGAAGTCCTTGTTCCGCAATGGTTTGTAGATCCGGCAGCACGGCGGACCGTTCCGCCGAGGTGACGCCGAGGGCGCGCAGCTTGCCGGACTGGATATGGGGCAGGGCGGTCAGGATGTCGGTGAAGGACATCTGCACATGGCCGCCCAGCAGATCGTTCAGCGCCGGGCCGGTGCCTTTGTAGGGGACGTGCAGGATCTGCGTGCCCGCCATCTGGTTGAAGAGGACGCCGGCGAGATGGGAGGAGGCGCCATTTCCCGATGATGCGAAGCTCAACTGTCCAGGGCGGGCCTTGGCATAGGTGATAAGGTCCGCGACAGTGTTCACCGGAAGGCTCGGATTGATCACGAGCACATTTGGCAGAGAGCCGATGTAAATGACAGGCGCGAAGCTGGTGAGCGGATCATAAGGGAGCTTGCTGTACAGGCTTTTATTGATCGCCAGCGGGCCGGATGTGCCGAACAGGATCGTGTAGCCGTCCGGCTCCGCTTTCGCGACCGCTTCCGCGCCCAGATTGCCGCCCGCGCCAGCCTTGTTGTCGACGATGACGCCGGCGGGAAAGCGCGACTGCAGCCCCTCCGCCAGGTGCCGGGCGAGGGCGTCCGTGGGGCCGCCGGGAGGGAAGGGGACGACGAATTTGACCACCCGGTCGGGATAGTCCCCCGCCTCTGCAGGCCGCGGGAGGGTGAGGGCCGAGAGGGCCGCCGCAGCGGCCAGAAGGGCGAGAAAAGCGCGTTTATGCATGTCTTCCTCCGGTTTTTATCGCTTGTTACCGCTCGCTGTTCCGGCCTTTGACGCCGGTTGTTCCGGAACATTGTTCTCAGCAGGGGGAATCGCCCCCGACGCCTTCAAAGTCGCGATCGCCTGTGCCCCATAACCGTGGGCGGCGAGCACCGCGTCGGTGTCGGCTCCGAAGGCGGGGGGCGGGGCGCGATAGGAGGCGGGGGTATCCGCGAGCTTCACCGGCGCGCCCACCCCCCGATAGGCGCCCTTAGTGACGATCATCTGCCGGTGGGCGGCATGGGGGTGGGCGAGCGCCTCGTCCACGCCCAGCACCCCCCCGCTCGGCACGCCGGCCGCGATGAGGCGTTCGGCCAGGACAGGCCCGTCATGGGCGGCGAGCACCGCCTCCAAGGCGACGCGCAGGGCGTCGCGGTTTTCGACGCGCGCGCCATTGGTGGCGAAGCGCGGGTCGGCGGGCAGGTCGGGCGCGCCGATCATCTCGCACAGGCGGACGAACTGGCGGTCATTGCCGACTGCGAGGAAGATGGGCCGCGTGCCGGTCTCATAGCGCGAATAGGGCGCGATATTGGGATGGTCGTTGCCGGTGCGGCGGGGGGGCGTGCCAGAGAGGAAGAAATTGGCCGCATGAGGATGCAGCAAGGCGAGGGCGGAATCATAGAGTGCCGCCTCCACGAACTGGCCCTTGCCGCTCGCCGCGCGCGCCTGGAGCGCCAGCAGGATGCCGATGACGGCATTGAGGCCGGTCACCATGTCCACGGCGGGCAGGCCGACCCGAAGCGCCGCGCCGCCCGCTTCGCCATTCACGCTCATGAGGCCGCTCATGGCCTGGATGACGGCGTCATAGCCGGGCAGGCCGCCGAGCGGGCCGTCGGCGCCGAAGCCGCTGATCCGGCAATGGATGAGGCGGGGAAAGCGCGCGGACAGCACGTCCTCATAGCCCAGCCCCCATTTCTCCAGGGTGCCGGTCTTGAAATTCTCCACCAGGATGTCGGCGTCGGCGAGCAGGCGCAGCAGCACCTCGCGCGCCGCCGGCTGCGTGAGGTCGAGCGCGATCCCCGCCTTGTTGCGGTTGACGCCCAGAAAATAGGAGGCGGTGCCGTCCTGGAAGGGCGGCCCCCAGCCGCGCGTCTCGTCGCCCGAGGGCGGCTCCACCTTGATGATGTCCGCCCCGTGATCGCCGAGGACCTGCGTGCAATAGGGGCCGCCGAGGACGCGGCTGAGATCGATGACCTTGAGGCCCCGCAGGGCGCCGGGCGCGGGCGGCGTCATGCCAGCACCGCCTCGGCATCGGCGCGCGCGAGCGGGGCGTCCGCCAGCAGCAATGCCTCGATAGCCCGCGAGCCCGTCGCCTCGCCCAGCGGGTCGCGCGGCATCAGCTTGTGGCGCAGCACGAGGCCGGCGAGAGCGAGCCGATCCCAGCGCCCGCCGATCCCGGCCCCGCTGATGCGCGTGGCCTCCCAGGCCATCAGCACCGCCGAGGTGGCGTGATACAGCGCGCTCGCCGCGCTGCGCACCTCGCTTTCCATGTCGCGCGATGCGGCCACCGCCTCCATGCGCGCGAGGGTGCGGTCCAGAAGCGGGCGACAGACGGCATTCCACTGCGCGGGCAGCGCCGCCTCGTCCAGGCGGCGGTGGAGATAGGCGCCGAGCACGGGCAGCACGCCTTCCCGGCGCACCGCGCGCGCCACGTCCAGCGCGACGATATTGCTGGTGCCTTCCCAGATGGAGCCGAGATGGGCGTCGCGCAGCACGCGTGCGTCCGACCATTCCTCGATATAGCCGCAGCCCCCGCGCACCTCCATTCCGTCGCCCGCCACCTTGCGCGCGTCGCGGCAGGTGCGGAACTTAATGAGCGGGGTAAGGATGCGCATCAGCTTCTGCGCTTCGAGCTCGCCCGCATCGGCGCGCAAGAGCACGTCGGCGGTGTGGAAGACCATGGTGCGGCCCTGCTCGGCGGCCGCCAGCATCTTCACCAATTGCCGCTGCATGAGCGGCAGGTCGCACAGGCGAGCACCGAAGGCCGTGCGGTGGCGGGCAATGAACAGCGCCTCATTGACCGCGCGGCGCATCAGCCCGGCGGCGCGCATGCCGTTGGAAAGGCGCGACATGTTGATCATGTCGGTCATCTGCTTGAAGCCGGAGGCCGGCTCGCCCACGAGATAGGCGACCGCCCCCTCCAGCAGGATCTCGCCGCTCGGCATGGAGCGCGTGCCCAGCTTCTCTTTCAGGCGCAGGATGCGATAGGCATTGCGCCGGCCATCGGGCAGGTGCCGGGGCAGCAAAAAGAGTGAAAGCCCCTTGGTGCCCGCCTCGCCGCCCTCGGGGCGGGCGAGCACCATGGCGAGCCCCGCATCGGGGTTGGAGCAGAACCATTTGTCGCCATACAGGCGCCAGTCCCCGTCCTCGAAGCGGGCGGTGGTGGTGATGGCGCCCACGTCCGAGCCGGCATCCTGCTCGGTGATGAACATGGCGCCCTGGAACAGTTCATCGAAATCCTGGCTGGTCAATTGCTCGAAATAGCGGGCCACCACAGCCTTATCACCGAACCGCGTCAGGGTGCGGGTCAAGGCGTCGGTCATGCTCAGCGGGCAGCACAGGCCGAATTCCGCCTGCACGAACAGATAGGACAGGCCATATTTGACCAGTGGCGGCAGCTTCTCCGCTTCTCCGAACACGCCGCCCCGGTGGGACATGGCCGCGAGGCCGAAGTCGGAATAGACGGTGCGCTCCAGCGCCACATAGCTCGGGTGCTTTTCGATGCGCTCGTCATCCGCCCCGTTGCGCGCCCGCAGATGCAGCTTGGGCGGGTTCTTGTCCGCGTCGAGGGCGAGGCTTTCCAGCGGCCCGCCGGCCAATTGCCCCATGCGGATGAATTGGGTTTCCAGCCGGTCCAGCAAAGCGGGGTCGAGATAGAGCCGCAACAGGCGGGCGAAGTCCGGATCGTCCAGATACAGGTTGCGCCCGTAGCCGTCCGGAATATTGCGGTGAATCCTGGCCTGATGCTCCACGGCCATCCTCCCTGCCTGTCTTGATTTTGAACCGCAGGGTAGGGGAGGCGTGATAGGCTGGAAAATACCGTTTTCCTATCAATCCATATGCTGGATCGAATGGATGACGCCGCGCCGCGTTGGCAAGGGCACTGTCATGAACTCCACTTTTCGCCAGTTGCGCTATTTCCTGGTTCTGGCCGAGGAGCTCCATTTCGGCCGCGCGGCCCGGCGGCTCAACATTTCCCAGCCGCCCTTGAGCGCGAGCCTGCGGCAATTGGAAGAGGAGCTTGGCCTCCAATTGCTCGACCGCTCCAGCCGAAGCGTGCGGCTGACCCCGGCGGGAAAGCTGTTCGCCGCGCGCGTGTCCGCCGCGCTTGGGCAATTGGACGAGGCGTGGGAAGCCACGCGCGAGGCCGCGAGCGGCGCCATGGGCACGCTGCGCATCGGCTTCGTGCCCTCCATGATCTTTCGCGGTCTCCCGCAGATGCTGAAGGGCTTCACCGAGCGCCATCCCAAGGTCGCCCTGGAGCTTCAGGAATTGAACAGCGCCCGCCAGATCGCCCGCCTCGGCGGCACCGACCGCGAGGGCCGCGCGCTGGATGTGGGCTTCATCCATGCCTGCCCCCTGCCGGAGGGGATGCAGGACAAGGTGATCCTGGACGAGCGGTTCGTGTGCTGCGTCTCGCACACCCATCCCTTGGCGCGCCGCCGCCGCATCGCCTTGCGGGACTTGCGGGGCGAAACGGTGCTCGTCTTCTCCCGTGCCCATGCGGCGCATTATCACGACCGCATCGTCGGCCTTCTGCGCGCGGCGGACGTAGAGCCCGATCTGTCCCACGAAGTCAGCCATTGGCTGACGATTTTGAGCCTGGTCAGCCAGGGGATCGGCGTCTCCCTCGTGCCCCAGTGCCTGGTGCGCTCGGCCTTCACCGACGTGGCCTTCCTCGATGTCGCGGAAAAGGACGCGCGGCACGAAACCTGCTGCATCTGGGAGGCGCGCGCGCCGAGCGTCACCCGCGACGCCTTCCTGGAGCAGGTGGCCGCCTTCTATGCCGCGCAGGGGCCGGCGCGCCGCTAGAGCATGCGCCGATCAGCCTGCACCGCAATCCTTCGGGCCGCCCTAAGGATGATGCGCCACCTCGTGCGTCGCCACCGCGTGCGTCGCCGGCTCGTCCGGTGAGATCAGGGAGAGTTGCGCATCGCTTCCGGTGATGAGGCGGGCACTGCGCTGATAGGTGAGATAGCTCCAGAACCAGGAGAAGGCGACGGCGAGCCGGCTGCGCGTGCCGATCAGGAAATAGACGTGGATCAGGCTCCAGAACACCCAGCCCGCGAAGCCGCGCAGCTCCAGCCGGCCGATCTTGGCGATGGCGGCCCGCCGTCCAATGGTGGCGAGGTCGCCCTGGTGCCGGTAGCGGAACGGCGGAACAGGGGCGGCCTGGGCTGCGCGCGCGGCGATGACGCGGGCCACATGCGCGCCCATCTGCTTGGCCGCCGGGGCGATGCCGGGAACCGTGCGCCCCTCGTCCTCCACATGGGCCGTGTCGCCGATGACGAAAACATCGCCGTGGCCGGGCACCGACAGGTCGGGCAGGACTTTCACGCGGCCGGCGCGGTCGGTCTCCGCCCCGAGCCATTCCGCAGCGGGTGAGGCCGCAACGCCGGCGGCCCAGATCACGTTCGCGGCCGAGATGCGGCCGTGTTCCAGGGTCACGCCTTCGGCGTCGCATTGCGTGACGCGGCTATTGGTGAGCACCTCCACCCCCATCTTGCGGAGCGTTGCGGCGGCATAGGCGGACAAATGCTCGGGAAAGGCGGGCAGGATGCGCGGCCCCGCCTCCACGAGGAGAATGCGCGCGATGCGCGGGTCCACGTGGTGGAAATCAAGGGGCAGGGCGTGATGCGCCAGTTCTCGCACCGCGCCGGCCATCTCCATGCCGGTCGGCCCGCCGCCCACGATGACGAATGTCATGAGGCGATCGCGCGCCTCGGGCATCAGTTCCGCGCGCTCGAATGCGAGCAGGAGCCGCCGGCGGATCTCCGTCGCATCCTCGATGCGCTTCAACCCCGGCGCCACGGGCGCCCATTCGTCATGGCCGAAATAGGCGTGGGTCGCGCCGGTGGCGAGCACCAGATAATCGAAGGGAAGGGTTTCGGCGGCCGTGACGACGGTGCGCCGATCAAGATCGATGCCGGTGACCTCGGCCATAAGGACCGTGGTGTTGGGCTGGGAACCGACGATGGCGCGGATCGGCCAGGCGACATCCGCCGGAGAGAGGCCGGCGGTCGCGACCTGATAGAGCAGCGGCTGGAAGCAATGGTGGTTCTGGCGATCCAGCAGCGTGACGTCCACCGGCGCATCGCGCAGGCCCTTGGCCACCTCCAGCCCGCCGAAGCCCGCGCCCACGATGACGACATGGGGGCGTTTCACGCTTGGAGAGAGGCTCATCATCGCCTGGCCTTGCCTGCTGGAGGAACCGACGCGGCTTCGGGTCGCCCCAGGCTGCCGCATCGGCCGATCACCAAGCAAGGCCTATGCCGCGCGGCGCCGGCCGCCGTCAGGGTCAAAACCGGCCAAGGCCCCGAACGTTCCGCGCCGCAGGCGTGTCAGGCAAAGCCGAACAGGCGGGCGGGCGTGTCCACCAGGATCTTGCGGCGCTCGTCGTCGCTCACCGTGTAGCTCAGCAGCAGTTCGAACAGGTCCGCATCGTTCGGCGGCTGCTTGACCGAGACCGGGTGCGGCCAGTCGCTGCCCCAGATCATCCGGTCGGGCGCCGCCTCGATATAGGCGCGGGCGAGCGGCACCACGTCGGCCCAGGGCGGACCAGCCTTGGAGGTCTTTTCGCCCAGCGAGAGCATCACGTAGAAATTGCCGCGCTTCAGCAACTCCATCACCTTGTGGAAGGAGGGATCGTCGCGCCAGTTCAGGATGTCGGGGCGCCCCATGTGGTCGATGATGACCGGCACCTCAAGCGCCTCGAACGGGGCTGCCTGCGCCGCGACGCCCGACGCCTCGGGCTGGATCTTCACATACCAGCCGAGCGCCTTCACCTGCGCCAGCGCCCGCTCGAACTCCTGCTGGGACAGCGAAATGCCGAGCCCCTGGCGGGAGAAGCGCGCGCCCCGGATGCCGGCCGCATGCAGGTCCGCGAGGTCCTCGTCGGACGCCGTCGTGAACACCGCCGCATTGGCGCAGCCGCGATAATTCGGCCCGGCGACCTTGAGCGCGTCCACGACGATGCTGTGGTCGGCGCCATAGGTGGTGGCCTGAACGATGACGCCCCGGCTGAAGCCGAGGGTGCGGTGAAGCTTCAGCGCCGTCTCGATGGTCGCGCTCGGCATCTCATAGGCCGCGCCGGGCCGCACCGGATAGCGGGCGGGATCGCCGAACACGTGGAACTGGCTGTCGCAGGCATTCGCCGGGGGCAGGCGATGGGGCGTGCGGGGATTGGGATCGAAAGGCAGATAGTCGGGCACGAAGGTCACTCCCCGGCGGGACGCGCTCAGGCGTCGATCACCGCCATGAAATCGAGCTGAATGAGCATGCCGGCGCCGAGCGTCTCGGCCTGCATGGCTTGCCGCGCGGGGCGGTTCTGCGGGTCCGGGAACATGGCGAGCCATTCCCGGTTCAGCGGCTCGCGCTGTGAGCGGTCCACCATCCACACCGTGATCTTCACGATGTCGTCCACCGTGCCGCCGCCGGCCTCCACGATGGTGCGCATGTGCGCGAACATCAGGCGGCACTGGTCGTCCAGCGTCGGCGCGACCTTGCCGGTCGCGGGATCGAGCCCGTAGACGATGCCGGACGTGAGGACATTGCCCACCCGGCAGGCCACCGGAATGGGGTTCGCATGCCCGAAGGCATCGACATAAATGGAGCTGCGCTTCGCCATGGATGCCCTCACGCGAAATGGCAGGTGACCGAGCCGAGCGGCCCGTAATCGGCGTGGAACGTGTCGCCCTTGCGCACCTCCACCGGACGGATGAAGGAGCCGGCCAGCACCACATGGCCCGGCTCCAGGGCCACGCCATGGGGCGCGAGGCGGTCCACCAGCCAGGCGACGCCGTTGGCGGGATGGTTCAGCACGCCGGCCGAGACGCCGGTTTCCTCGATCTCGCCATTGCGGAACAGCAGGCCCGCCACCCACCGCAGGTCGATATCCATCGGCCGCACGGGGCGCCCGCCGGTGACGATGCCGCAATTGGCGGCATTGTCTGAAATGGTGTCCACCACCTTGCGCGCCGCCCCGGTCTGCGGGTCGATGCGCTGCATGCGCGCGTCCAGGATCTCGATGGCGGGCACCACATAATCGGTGGCGTTCAGCACGTCGAAAATGGTGCAGCCCTGCCCTTCGAGGCGGGATTTCAGCACGAAGGCCAGCTCCATCTCGATGCGCGGCTGGATCAACCGGTCGAAGGCCACCGTGCCGGCGTCGCGCACGAACATGTCATCCAGCAGCACGCCGTAATCGGGCTCGTCGATCTGCACCGCCATCTGCATGGCCTTGGAGGTGAGGCCGATCTTGTGGCCGCGAATGGTGCGCCCCTTCGATTGCTTCAGCGCCACCCAGGCATGCTGGATGGCATAGGCGTCGGCGATCGTCATGTCCGGCCAGTCCAGCGAGAATTGGCGGATCTGGGTGCGGGTGATCTCGGCGTCTTCCAGCCGCGCGGCGGCGGCGGCGAGATCTGCGGCGCCGGGGCGGCTCATGCGGCCTCTCCCTCGTCCGCGACGCCGTTGGAGAGCAGGCCGATGCCCGGCACCTCGATCTCCACCTCGTCGCCCGGCACCAGCCAGCGCGGCGGATCGAACCGCGCGCCCGCGCCCGTGGGCGTGCCGGTGAGGATGATGTCGCCCGGCATCAGGGTCGCGAAGGTGGAGAGATAGGCGATGATGGCGTCGAACGGGAACATCAGGCGCGCCGTCGTGTCCTGCTGGCGCACCTCGCCATTCACCCGCACGGTGAGGTCGAGCGGCTTGCGAGGGTCCAGTTCGTCGCTCGTGACGATCCACGGGCCGATGCTGCCGGAGCGGTCGAAATTCTTGCCCTGGGTGACGTTGAACTTGCCGTGGCGCAGCCAGTCGCGCACCGTTCCCTCGTTCGCCAGCGTGAGGCCGAAAATGTGGTCCACCGCCCGTTCGCGGGGAATGTGCCGCCCGGCCTTGCCGATGACGAAGGCGATCTCGCCTTCATAGTCCAACTGGGTCGAGACCTTCGGCCGCTCCAGCGGCTGGCCATGGCCGACGAAGGAGGTGGCGCAGCGCACGAACAGGCTGGGATAGCGGGGCGCGTCCGAGCCGTCCTTATACTCGGCATTGCGGTCGGCATAATTGACGCCGATGCACCAGATCTTCTGCGGCGCGATCACCGGCGGCTGGAACACCACGTCGGACAGCGCAATGTCCGGCGCGGCGGCGGCGTTCACAAGCGCCCGCGCCTCGGACAGGGCATCGGCGCGGATGAAATCAAGCATGGTGGGAGAGGCCGGCAGGCGACGGCCAAGGTCAAGGATGCCGTCGCCGAGGACGGCGCCATAGCCGGCCACGCCGGCGCGTTCATAGCTCGCGAGCTTCATGGGTCAGTCCTTTCGGCCGCGGCGCGGCCGCCGCAGGGTCAGGATTTCGGGGTCTGCGCGACGGGGGCGAGAGACACGATCTCGCCCAGCGTCGCGTAGGTCGGCCCCGCGATCCGGCAGATGGGATTGAGGGTGCGCGTGTCGATCTTTCCGTTGCGCGCGAGGCCGTCGCGCACATGGATCAGCACGATTTCCCCGACGATCAGGCGCGAGCGGGTCTCGCCGAACTCGATGCACTGGCGGAACCGGCATTCCATCGCGATGGGCGCGGCGGCGATGCGCGGGGGACGGACCTGCGCGCTCGGCAGCGTCTCCAGGGCGAGCATCTCCACTTCACTCACGTCGGGCGGATATTCCACGGCGCTGCCATGCACCGCCTCGACCAGCGGCTGGTCGGCGATATGGACCACATAATCCTCGTTGCGCAGGATGTTCTGCGCGGTGTCCTTGTAGACCCCCGCCTTGTGGCCGATGCTCACCGCCACCATGGGCGGCTTGGGCGAGACGAAGGTGAAGGCACTGAAGGGAGCAAGGTTCACCGAGCCGGTGGCAGACAAGGTGGTGATCCAGGCGATGGGCCGAGGCACCACGATCCCGGTCAGCAGCTTGTACATTTCCTCCGCGCCCAGCTCTTGCGGCCGGATATCCATGGAACGACCTGTAGCGTAGACAGCCTGAGGGTGGGATAGGTTCGCAGCGCCGCTACGGCAAGGATGGGGCGCGGAAACTTTCACATTATGGAAGTTGGATCCCCGCCGCCCGCGCTTGGTGCAGGCAGCGGCCGTTGCGGCCCGCAAAGCACCATGGACTTTTCATATTGTGGAAGTTCGGCCCTTCCTGCATTGCGGGCCGGGGGCAGCCTTCGTAAGCGGGCAGCCGAGGATGCAGCCAAGTCGGACGCGATCCGCATCGCGCCCATCACGCCCAAGCGGCGCCCCGCACGGCGCCGTCCCGCGTGTCTTGGCGAGACCGAGGGAGGATGAAGATGTTCCGAAGCCTGCTCCGCGCCACCGCTGTCCTCGGCATGGCGTTCGCGCTTGCCGCGCCCGCCGCCGCCCAGGCCTGGCCGGACAAGACGGTCCGCCTGGTCGTTCCCTATCCGCCCGGCGGAAACGTGGACGGTGCCACCCGCATCGTCGCCGCCAAGCTTCAGGACATCTTCGGCAAGCCCTTCGTGGTGGAGAACAAGCCCGGCGCCGGCGGCATGATCGCGGGCGAGACCGTGGCCCGCGCCGCCCCCGACGGCTATACGCTGTTCGTCGCCGCCAACGGCCCGCTGATCTTCAGCCCCACCATCTTCGGCCGCTCGCCCTATGCGTGGCAGAAGGATTTTGAGCCGATCAGCACCATTTCGATCACCCCCCTGGTGCTCCAGGTCAATCCCGCCGTGAAGGCGGATGACGTAAAGAGCTTCCTTGAACTGGCCAAGACCTCCGACCCGCCGCTGATGATGGCCTCGCCCGGCGCGGGCACCACCAATCATCTGGCCAGCGAACTGCTGCAGAAGATGACCGGCGTCAAATGGTCCAGCGTGCATTATCGCGGCAACGCCCCGGCCACGGTGGATGTGATCGCCGGCCGGGCGCAGTTCAACTTCGACCAGATCTCCGTGGCGCTGCCCTATGTGAAGGACGGCAAGACGCGGGCGCTCGCGGTCACCTCGGAGAACCGCGTGCCGCAGCTTCCCGACGTGCCGACCTTCCGCGAGGCCGGGCTGAAGGACTTCGAGGCCTCCACTTTCACGGGCCTGCTCGCCCCGGCCAAGACGCCCGCACCGGTGATCAACGCCCTGGCGGATGCCCTGGCCAAGATCCTGAAGGAGCCGGACGTGGTGGAGCGTTTCACCGCCATGGGATCGGAAGCCCGCGCCATGACCCCGTCGGCTTTCACCGCCTATATCCGCGCCCTTGATGAGCGGTGGACGCCGATCATCAAGGAGGCCAACATCACCGCGAACTGAGCGGCGCGAACCCCGGCGAGGCGCCCGCAGATGGCGCCCGCCAGCACTCGGACGGAGGCCCGGCCCGCTTGATCGCGGGCCTGCCGGAAAGGCGGGTGGCGGACCGTGCCCCCAGCGGCGCGCGTCTGCCGGCCGAGCCACCGCCCGCCGTGGGATGAAACAAGGAGGCCGTCATGGTCGCAAACGGCAGGGACCTGCTCGCGGGTCTGTTCTTCATCGCGGTCGGTGCCGTGGTGATGGTGATGGCCCAGGATTATGGCCGGGGAACCCTCGCCCATGTGGGGCCGGGCTTCTTCCCCATGGTGCTCGCGGCGGCCATGATGCTGCTGGGCGCGGCGATCGCGCTGCTCGCGGTCAAGGACCGGGTCGCGGCGCCCCTGCTGGTGGTGTGGAGGCCGCTGGCGGTCATCACGCTGGCGGTCGCTCTGTTCGCCCTCGCCCTGGACACGCTCGGCCTGTTCCTCGCGGTTGCCATTCTCGTGGGTGTGAGCCGGCTTGCCCGTCGCGGTGAAGCCTGGGTCGAGACCCTCCTCCTTTCGCTTGTCGGCGCCGGCGTGGCGGTCGGCCTGTTTGGCTATCTGCTCGCACTTCCGGTGCGGCTGTGGCCGTCGTTCGCGATGTGATCGCCATGGGTTTTCTCGATAATCTCGCGCTTGGATTTTCCGTCGCGCTCAGCCTCAACAATGTCGCCTACTGCCTGCTCGGCACGGTGCTCGGCACCGCCATCGGCGTGCTGCCGGGGCTCGGGCCGGTGGCGACCATCTCCATGCTGCTGCCGATCACCTTCGGCCTCGATCCCACGACGGCGCTGATCCTGCTCGCGGGCATCTATTACGGTGCGCAATATGGCGGCTCCACCACCGCCATTCTGGTGAACCTGCCCGGCGAGACCAGTTCGGTGGTGACCGCCATCGACGGCTACCAGATGGCGCGGCAGGGCCGGGCGCGCGAGGCGCTCGTGGTGGCGGCCCTCGGCTCCTTCTTCGCCGGAACCGTCGGCACCTTGCTGATCGCAGCCTTTGCCCCGGCGCTCTCGACGCTCGCGCTCGATTTCGGCGCCCCGGAATATTTCTCGCTGATGGTGCTCGGCCTGATCGCCGCCGTGGTTCTTGCCCACGGCTCGGTGCTCAAGGCGGTCGCGATGGTGGTGTTCGGCCTCGTGCTGGGGCTGGTGGGAACCGATGTGAACAGCGGCATCCTGCGCTTCACCTTCGGAATGACCGATTTGTTCGACGGCATCGATTTCGTGGCGGTCGCCATGGGCCTGTTCGGCATCGCCGAGGTCATCTCCAACCTGGAGCGCGCGGACGAGAAGCGCGAGGCGGTAACGCTCTCGGGCTCGGGCCTGGGCCGCTTTCTCCTCTCGCGCCAGGATTTCCGCGCCGCGTGGCCGGCGGTTGTGCGCGGCACGGGGCTCGGCGCGATCCTGGGCATCCTGCCCGGCGGCGGCGCCATCCTCGGCTCGTTCGCCAGCTACATGGTGGAAAAGAAGATCGCGCGGGACCCCGCGTCCTTCGGCAAGGGCGCCATCCAGGGTGTCGCCGGGCCGGAAGCGGCCAACAATGCCGGGGCGCAGACCTCGTTCATTCCCATGTTGACCTTGGGCCTGCCCTCCAACGCCGTCATGGCGCTGATGATCGGCGCGCTCATCATCCACAATATCCAGCCCGGTCCCCAGGTCATGAGCAGCAATCCGGCCCTGTTCTGGGGGCTGATCGCCAGCATGTGGGTCGGCAACGCGCTGCTTGTGGTGCTGAACCTGCCGCTGGTCGGGGTGTGGGTGCGCATGCTGCGCATTCCCTATCGCATGCTCTATCCCGGCATCCTGGTGCTGTGCGCCATCGGCGTCTACAGCGTCAGCAATTCCACCGCGCTGGTCTACATCATGGCGGTGTTCGGGGTGCTGGGCTATGCGCTGGCGAAGATGCAGTGCGAGCCCGCTCCGCTTTTGCTCGGCTTCGTGCTCGGGCCGATGATGGAGGAGAATTTCCGCCGCGCGCTCTCGCTCTCCAACGGCGACCTCACTGTTTTCGTGCGCCAGCCCATCTCGCTCGGCCTGCTTCTGGTGGCGCTGACGCTGCTCGTGGTCATGGCCCTGCCGCGCGCGAGCCGGATCCGGGACAATGTCTTCGAGGAAAGCGCCTGATCGGGTGCGGTGGGGCGGCCCGCGCGGCGGCGCATGCGCGCGGCAGCTTGCGTGCCGCGTCCAAGGGCCGGGCGAGATGTTTCCTCTGGCCAGCTCAGGCGTTAGGCCTTCGGCATCTCGATGACGCCGTTGGGGCTCAGCTTGTCCACGGCGAGGGGCAGATATTGCGCGATCAGTCCCGGGAGCATGGCCGCGGGCACGCCGAGCGCGGCCGCGAGGGCGCTCATGGTCATGGGGTCGATGACCTCCATGATCTCTTCCGACGTGATCGGCAGATTGGTGCCGGCGCCGAGCCAGGACTCCACCTCAACATTGAACCCGCCTTCGCGGAACCGGTCCAACAGGCCGTCGAGAGTGCCATAGGGGCTCTCGGCCAATGCCGCGTGCAGGCGCGCGGGCACCTGCGCCGCCAATGCGGTCGAGAGAAAGCCTGAAACCGCGCCGCCTTTTCCAAGGGCCGCTCCCAAATGGTCGAAAAGACCCATAGCGCCGTCATCTCCAAAAAGGGTCGCACTGAAAACCCTTGGATCATAGCATGACGGGCCGGGGAAGGGGCCGGCGCGCGACCCTTCGTCCTGCGATCACGGTTGGGAGAGGAGGGCGCGGCAAGCCGCCCCGCGACCACAAGCAGCCTTTGCTTTGGCGACAAGCTCCGTTAACGGCTTTGCGCATGTTGCCGGCCCCTCTCTTCGCCGCCTTCGCGCTCATGACCGCCCTCGCGGTGATGGCGGTGCTTTGGCCCCTCAGCCGCCGCCGCGATCTGCGCGCGGCGCGTGAGGCCGATCTTGCGGTCTACAAGGACCAATTGGCCGAGCTGGAGCGCGATAGCGCCTCCGGCCGCCTGACGGGCGAACAGGCCGAGGCGGCGCGGGTGGAAGTGGCGCGGCGCATGATCGCCGCCGCCGACGGGGTGGGCGAGCCGGTGTCCGCCTCGCCGCGCCGCCGCCGCATCGCGGCGGTCGTGGCGCTGGTTCTGATCCCGGCGGTCGGCGCCGGGCTCTATCTGAAGCTCGGGGCGCCCAACGTGCCCGACATGCCCTTGTCCGCCCGCCTGTCCGCGCCCCCGGACGGCAGCGACGTGGCGATCCTCGTGCGGCGGGTCGAGGATCATCTCGCGGCCAATCCCAATGACGGGCGCGGCTATGAATTGCTGGCGCCGGTCTATCTGAAGCTCGGCCGCATGGATGACGCGGTGCGCGCCTATGCGCAAGCCATCCGCCTGCTCGGCCCCACCGCGGATCGGCAGGCGGCGCTGGGCGAGGCGCTGGTGGTGCGCGACGAGGGGCTGGTGGGCCAGGACGCCGTGCGCGCCTTCCAGGCGGCGGCGGCGCTCGATCCCGCCGCACCCAAGGCGCGCTATTTTCTGGGGCTCGCCGCCGAACAGGACGGCCGGAGCCAGGATGCCGCCATGATCTTCCGCCAGATGGAGGCGGATGCGCCGCCGAACGCACCCTGGCTGCCCATGGTGCGCGCCGCCCTGGCGCGCAACGGCGGGGCGCCGTCCGTTGCGCCGGCTCCCGCGCCCGGACCCGGCGCGGCGGATGTCGCCGCCGCCGCCCAATTGAGCGGGGCGGACCGCTCCGCCATGATCCAGGGCATGGTGGACCGCCTCCAGGCGCGCTTGAACGCGGAGCCGAAGGATCTCGACGGCTGGCTGCGCCTCGCACGCGCCTGGCGCGTCCTGGGGGACGAGGCCAAGATGCGCGCGGCGCTGGATCAGGCGCGGGCGACCTTCGCGGGGGATGCGGAGGCGACCGCCCGGATCGACGCCGCGCAGAAGGATTTGGGGGGCGGATAGCATGGTGGCACGGGCCACGGGCAGAAAGGCCGGCATATCGTGACGCGCAAGGGTCGTCGCCTCGTCCTGATCGGAGCCGCGCTCGGCGTGCTCGGCCTTGCGGCCGGGCTGGTGCTGACGGCGCTCAACGACACCATCGTCTTCTTCCGCACCCCGACCGAGGTCGCCCAGCGCCAGGTGCCGGTGGGCGAGCGCCTGCGGCTCGGCGGGCTGGTGGAGGCGGGCAGCGTGGTGAAGCAGGGTACGCTGGTGAGCTTCGTCGTCACCGACGGCGCCGCCAAAGTGCCCGTGCGCTTTACCGGCATGCTGCCCGACCTGTTCCGCGAAGGGCAGGGCGTCGTCGCCGAGGGCCTGCTCAAGGCGGACGGGACCTTCGCCGCCGACACCGTGCTGGCCAAGCACGACGAGAATTACATGCCCCGCGAGGTGGCGGACACGCTTAAGAAGTCCGGCCACTGGATGGAGGACGCGCAGAAAGCCCGCGGCACCCCCGCGGCATCCCCGGGCGGAGCCTTGACCCAATGATCGCCGAGATCGGCCAATATGCCCTGATCCTCGCGCTGGCCCTCGCGCTGATGCAGATGGCGCTGCCCGCCTGGGGCGCGCGGCGCGGCGATGCCACCCTGATGGGGGTCGCGACGCCGGTGGCCGTCATTCTGCTGGTGTTCGTGAGCCTGTCCTTCGCGAGCCTCGTGACGCTCTATCTCACCTCCGACTTCTCGGTGGTGAACGTGGTGGACAATTCCCACTCGCGCATGCCGACCATCTACAAGATCTCCTCCAGCTGGGGGAATCACGAGGGGTCCATGCTCCTGTGGGTGCTGGTGCTGGCGCTGTTCGGGGCGCTGGTGGCCCTGTTCGGCGGCAATCTGCCGGATCGCCTGAAAGCCAATGTGCTGGCGGTGCAGGGCGCCATCGCGGTGGCCTTCCTGCTGTTCATCCTGCTGACCTCCAACCCGTTCGCGCGCATCGTGCCGGCGCCCGCCGAGGGGGCGGACCTCAATCCCGTGCTCCAGGACCCCGGCCTCGCGATCCATCCCCCGCTGCTCTATCTCGGCTATGTGGGGCTCTCCATCGCCTTCGCCTTCGCCATGGCGGCGCTGATCGAGGGGCGGATCGATGCCGCCTGGGCGCGCTGGGTGCGGCCCTGGACGCTCGCCGCCTGGGTGTTCCTGACGCTGGGCATCGCCATGGGCTCCTACTGGGCCTATTACGAACTGGGCTGGGGCGGCTGGTGGTTCTGGGACCCGGTGGAGAACGCCTCCCTCATGCCCTGGCTCGCGGCCACCGCGCTTCTGCATTCCGCCGTGGTGATGGAGAAGCGCGACGCGCTGAAGGTCTGGACCATCCTGCTGGCCATCCTCGCCTTTTCGCTCTCGCTGATCGGCACCTTCCTGGTGCGCTCGGGCGTGCTCACCTCGGTCCATGCCTTCGCCACCGATCCGGCGCGCGGCGTCTTCATCCTCGCCATCCTGGCGGTGTTCATCGGCGGCGGGCTGGGCCTGTTCGCGCTGCGCGCCGGGGGGCTGAAGCAAGGCGGGCTGTTCGCGCCCGTGTCGCGCGAGGGCGCCCTGGTGCTGAACAATCTGTTCCTCACGGCGGCGACCGCCGCCGTGTTCGTCGGCACGCTCTATCCGCTCGCGCTGGAAGCGCTCACCGGCGACAAGATCACGGTCGGCCCGCCCTTCTTCAACCTCACCTTCGGCGGGCTGATGCTGCCGCTGGTGTTCGCCGTGCCGTTCGGCCCGCTGCTGGCCTGGAAGCGGGGCGACCTGCTCGGGGTCGCGCAGCGCCTCATGCTCGCGGCGGCCTGCGCCGTCGTCGCCGCAGTGGTGAGCGCGGCGGCGGCCGAGCGCGGGCCGGCGCTCGCGCCCGTGGTGCTGGCGGTGGCCGTGTTCGTCATGCTGGGCGCGCTGATCGACATTGCCGAGCGCGCGGGCGTCGGGCGGGTGCCGGCGCGGGTCTGCCTGTCCCGCCTCAAGGGCCTGCCGCGTTCCGCCTTCGGGACGGCGGTGGCGCATTTCGGGGTCGGCGTCTGCCTCATGGGCATCGTGTGCGAGAGCGCCTGGAGCCTGGAGAAGATCGCCGGGCTGCGGCTGGGCGACAGCATGACCATCGGCACCCACGAGCTGACGCTCACGCGCCTGGAGAACCGCACCGGCCCCAATTACAGCGCGCGGGTCGCGGTGTTCGCCATTCGCGAGGGCGGCCTGTCCGAGGGTTTCATCGAATCCGGCAAGCGCACCTTCTCCGCCCGCCGCATGGGGACGACGGAATCGGGCATCCGCACCTTCGGCTTCAGCCAGCTTTATGTGGCGGTGGGCGATGAGGCGCCGGACGGGCTCATCGCCGTGCGCGCCACCTACAAGCCCATGGTGACGCTGATCTGGCTCGGTGCGGTGGTGATGGCGCTTGGCGGCGCGCTCTCGCTCGCGGACCGCCGCCTGCGGGTCGGCGCGCCCAAGCCCGCCAAGCGACGCCGCATGGTGGCGGCGGAATGAAAGCCTTGCGATGAAAGCCGTTCTGGCCCTTCTCTGTGGCGTACTGCTCGCGATCCTCCTCGCGCCGGCCGCGCGTGCCGTGCAGCCGGACGAGGTGCTGCCCGATCCCGCGCTGGAGCAGCGGGCGCGTGGCCTGTCCAAGGAATTGCGCTGCATGGTCTGCCAGAACCAGTCCATCGACGACAGCGACGCCCCGCTGGCGCGCGACCTGCGGGTGCTGGTCCGCGAGCGCATCCAGGCGGGCGACAGCGACCGGCAGGTGCTGGACTATCTCGTGGCGCGCTATGGCGAGTTCGTGCTGATGCGCCCGGTCTTCTCCTGGCGCAATGCGCTGCTCTGGGGCTTTCCGGTCCTGGTCCTGGTGCTCGGGGCCGCCTTGGCGGCCAGCGTGATGCGCCGCCGCGCGGCCTCCGCCTCAGCCATCGTGCCGCTCAGCCCGGAGGAAGAGGCGCGTGTCGCGCACCTCCTGACCGCGCCGGCCGAGGATCGCGAGGGCGGGCGCTGATCAGCGCGGGGCGCGGGGCGGCGCCGTGGATTTGCGCGGGATCAGCGTCGGCATGCTCAAACGGATGCGGCCGGCCGGCGACCCGGCGCCCTGCGCCAGAAGGTCCATGGCTTCGGTCGCGATTTGGTCGAACGGCACGCGGACGGTGGTGAGCGGGGTCGGCAGGCGGCTGACGATGGGAATGTCGTTATAGCCCACCAGTGACACATCGCCCGGAACGCGCAGGTCCATGCGCGAGAGCGTGGACAGCGCCCCGATGGCGGTATTGTCGTTGACCGCGAAGATGGCGGTGGGCGGGGCGTCGCGGCGCATCAGCCGCTCGGCTGCGTCGGCGCCGGAATCGATGCCGAAGGTGGAGGCGACGATGAGGTCGGGGTCTTCCGCCACGCCGCTTTCCGCCAGCGCCTGCCGATAGCCTTCCAGGCGGCCGACACTGCTGCTCGCATAGGAGGGACCGGCGATGAGGCCGATCCGCCTGTGGCCGAGATCCAGCAAATGGCGGGTGGCGAGATAGCCGCCCAGGCGATCATCGCCGATGGAGGACAGGCTCTGTCCGTCGCTGCGCAAGGCGAGAACGAAGGGAACGCCCCGCTCCGTCAGTTCGGCGGGAAAATCGCCCCCCACGCGCGCGGTGGACAGCACCAGCCCGTCCACCCCCTGCTGGAGCAGGGAATGGGCGGCCGCGCGGTCGGCCTGCGGATCGTCCTGCGTGGTCGCGACGATGGCGAACTGGCCCATGCGGGTGCAGGCGCGGGCGAGGGATTCGTAGAGCATCGCCATCACCGTGTCGGTCAGACGGGGCACGACGACACCAATGGTGTTGGTCTTGCCGCGCCGCAGGCTGGCCGCCGAGACGTCGCGCACATAGCCAAGATCGATGGCGATCTGGCGCACGCGCCGCGCGGTGCCGCTGTCGGAGCGCGGCAGCCGCTCGTCCAGGATGCGCGAGACGGTAGATTTCGACACGCCGGCGGCCGCCGCGATGTCGAGGATCGTGACGCGGCCCGGGCGGTCCTGCGGGTCATCCTGAGCCACACCGATT
Organism: Pseudomonadota bacterium; assembly: GCA_040755535.1. Classification (GTDB taxonomy): domain Bacteria; phylum Pseudomonadota; class Alphaproteobacteria; order Rhizobiales; family Xanthobacteraceae; genus Aquabacter. The sequence goes on from JBFMAV010000006.1 coordinate 101,106, forward strand.
CCTTCCGAAATGAGCAGAACCACACTTAACGCTTGACAGGGGCCCCCGGCAAGATCGATATTGGGAACGTTCCCGCAAACGATCCGCATAACGATCGCGGATAGGCAGCCAGCGATCAGAGCCGGCGCCCCAAGGAAGGAAGAAGACGATGGCCATCGACTGGAAAGGCTTGAACCCCGCTCCCGTGACCCTGTTCAAGGCCAATGGCGATGTGGATTTCGACGGCAATGCCCGCCTTGCCAAATGGCTCGCCGCCATTCCCGGCGTGAAGAGCCTGGTCATTCTCGGTCATGCCGGCGAGGGCACCTTCCTCACCCATGACGAGCAGCTTGAACTGATCCGCGTCTACAAGGACGCGACCCCGCTCCCGGTGGTCGCCGGCATCACCGGCGAGGGCACCAAGGTCGCCGAGATCGAGGCGAAGCAGAAGATCGACGCCGGCGCCAGCGCCGCGCTGGTTTATCCGAACCACGGCTGGCTGCGGTTCGGCTACCAGAAGGGCGCCCCCCAGGATCGCTACAAGGCCATCGCCCAGTCGGGTCTTGAATGCATCCTGTTCCAGTATCCGGCCGTCACCAAGGCCAATTACGATCTCGACACGCAGCTTGAGATCGCCGCTCTTCCCGGCGTGACCGCCACCAAGAACGGCGTGCGCGACATGAAGCGCTGGTACAACGAGATCCCGGCGCTGAAGAACGCCTTCCCGAACCTCGCCATCATGTCCTGCCATGACGAGTGGCTGCTGCCCACCATGTTCGACGTGGACGGCCTGCTGGTCGGCTACGGCAACATGGCCCCCGAGCTGCTGCTCGAATTCCTCGCCGCCGGCAAGGCGCAGGATTATTCGCTCGCGCGCAAGTATCACGAGCAGCTCCTGCCCCTGACCCGCGCCGTGTATCATCGCGGCTCGCACATGGAAGGCACCGTTGCCCTCAAGCACGCTCTGCGGGCGCGCGGCCTGATCGACAATGTCAATATCCGCGAGCCGCTGAAGCCCCTCGGCGATGCGGCGGATGCGGAAATCCGCGCCGCGGTGAAGGCGGCGGGCTACGTGGTGGTGCCGGAGGCGATCGCCGCCTGAGTGCCCACCCGCAGGATGAAAAGCGCGATGCCGGGCCTTCCCGGC
>JBFMAV010000007.1:0-99480 GCA_040755535.1 Pseudomonadota bacterium
TAATAATAAAAAGAATGAATGCTGCAAAAAATCAAAAGGCCGCCGCATCCCTGCCGTAGAAATCCGCGCGCCGGTTCAGGGCGCGCGGAGGGGAAAGGGCAGGGCGGCGGACGCGGGCGCCCGCCGCCATCACGCTCACTGGCGAACAACCCAGGCGCCGTCCTTCACCTCGCGCAGCTCAAGCACGACCGCGCGCTTGGTCTGGCCATTCTCGTCGAAGGTGGTGCGGCCCATGGCGCCGTCATAGTCGATGGCGCGGATCGCCTTGGCGATGGCGGCCTTGTCGGTGGTGCCGGCGGTCTTCAGCGCGGCGATGATGATGTTCGTCGCGTCATAGGCGTTCTTCGTATAGGAGCCGATCGGCTCGGCGAAGTTGGCGCCCTTATAGGCCTCGGTCATGGCGTCGAGCTTGGGATTTCCCACTTCCTTGGCGATGCCGACGATGGTGCCGTTGGCGGCCGGACCGGCGATCTTCAGGAATTCGGAATCATAGAAGCCGTCCACGCCGATCATGGGCTGGCTCATGCCGAGCTGCACCATCTGCTGGCGCACCAGGCCGGCCTCCGCCACAACGCCGCCGAAATAGATGGCGTCGGGATTGGTGCCCTTGATCTTGGTGAGCAGGGCACGGAAATCGGTGGTGCCGACCGGGGCGCTCTCCGCCGCGACGATGGTGCCGCCGTCCGCCTCGAAGAATTTGCGGAAATTGTCGGTGTTGGCGACGCCATAATCGCTGGTGTCGGAGACGATGGCGATCCGCTTGCCGAGATTGCCCACCGCCCATTTGGCGAGCGGCGCATTGGTGTTGACCAAAGTGGTCACCACCCGCGACACCATGGGGTTGTTCTTCTCGGTGATCTTCGGGCTGATGGCGCCCCACACGACGAAGGGCACGCCGGCGCGGCTGAATACCGGAATGGTGGCGAGCGCAACGCCGCTGTTCCAATGGCCCGTGGCGGCCACCACCTTGGGATCATTGGTGAGCTTGAGCGCGGCGGCGACGCCGGTCTGCGGGTTGGCGGCGTCATCCAGGATGACGGGCTCGATCTTGAAGGGCAGGCCGGACGCATTGGCCTGGTCGATGGCGAGCTGGAAGCCGTTGCGCGCCGCGATGCCCTGCTGGGCGTTGCCGCCGCTCAGCGGGCCGATAAAGCCGATCTTCACCGTCTCCTGGGCGCGGGCGGGAGCGCCGCCGAGGGTGCCGGTGAGCGTTGCCACCGCAAGCGTGGCAGCGAGCGCCGCGAAGCGCAGCGTGAGCGGGCGAGGGCGCGATGCCCCGGCGAAAGGCGCGAAGGCCATGATCTCGAACTCCTCTGGACCGGCCTTGTGGCGGCCATGCTGGTTGGGCGGGAGGCGCACCTCCCACAGGGGAAGTCTGAACCTGCTTCCGCCCGGAGAAAAATCGGAACTTCTGAACCTCTGACGTTGGATTTTCCGAACCAGCGGCGCGTGCGCGCGCTGCTCCCCCTTCAAAACATCGGACCCAGTGATTTTGAAAAAACTATTCTAATTGCCGCCTGCTTTGGGGCACATTCGGCCGATGAACCGACGAAATCAGAGCCAGAAAGAGGCCGGATGTGAGTGAACTCTTCTTCCAGCAGGTCGTGAACTGGATAACATTGGGAAGCATCTACGCGCTGATTGCCGTCGGATTCAGCCTGCTGTTCGGTGTCCTGAACATCATCCACTTCTCCCATGGCGATGTCTCTCTGCTCGCGCCCTTCTTCGCGCTGTCGGTCATTTCGGCGCTCGGCTCGGTGATGGGGCAGGCGGGGTCGCTGCCGGTGCTGCTGCTGGGCCTCGCGGTCGCCATCGCGGTCACGGGTGCGGTGGGCGTGCTTCTGGACCTCGTGGTGATCCAGCGGTTCCGCAAAGCGCCGGCCATGATGGCGCTGGTGGCGACCGTCGCGCTCGGCATCGTGCTGCGCGAACTGATCCGCCATCTGTTTCCCAATGGCAGCAATCCCCACGCCTTTCCCCGGCTGGTGGATGGCGACATCACGCTCGCGGGCTATTCCGTGCCCCTGTTCAGCCTCGCGGTGGTCGCGGTGTCCACGCTCTCCGTGGGCGCCTTGTTCTTCATGTTGAACAACACCCGGCTCGGCCTGCACATCAAGGCGGTCTCGCAGGATCGCGATGCGGCCCGCCTCATGGCCATCAGTCCGGGTCGGATCTTCCGCGCTACCTTCTTCGTGGCCTCCGCCATCGGCGCGGTCGGCGGGCTGTTCTTTTCCAGCTATGCGGGCATGGCCCGGTTCGATTTCAGCATTGATGTGGGCCTGATCGGCTTCTCGGCCGCCGTGGTCGGCGGGCTCGGCTCGATGCCGGGCGCGATCATCGGCAGCCTCATGATTGCTGGGCTCGACACGCTGGTGCAGGCCGTGGTGCCCAACGGCGCCTCCTATCGCCTCGTCTTCGTCTTCCTGCTGGTGATCTGCGTGCTGGTGTTCCGTCCCTCCGGTCTGCTGGGCCGGACCCTGGTGGAGAAGGTGTGATGGCGCACCCGTCCTCCCAACCATCCGGAAACGCGCTCTCCGCCGCGTTCATCGTGCTTGCGGTCCCGCTCATCGGCGCGGGATTCCTGCGCCAGTTCCTGCTCGCTGAAGACTGGCGCCTCGTGCTGGGCCTGCTCGCCCTGTTCGCCGTGGTGCTCGTGGTGCTGGAGCGCCTGCCGGCGCTGGAGACCCGCATCGAGACGGCGTTCGCGCGCCAGTCGCGCCTCGCCCTCCTGGTGGGCATCGTCGTGGTGCTCGGCTTTCCCTTCGCGCTCGGCGGCAACACCTATGCGCTGCATCTGTGCGTGATTTCCATGCTCTATGCGGTGCTGGCGCTGGCGCTGAATTTCCAGCTCGGCAGCGCCAATATCCCGAACTTCGCCACCGGCGCCTCCTACGGCATCGGCGCCTATGCCTCGGCGCTGCTGGCGCTGAATTTCGGGGTGAGCTTCTGGCTGGCCTTGCCCGCCGCCGCCGTGGTCGCGACCATTTTCGGCTTCCTGCTGGGCATTCCCTCCATGCGCACGCGGGACAGCTATCTGGCGCTGGTGACTATCGCGTTTGGCGTGGTCGTCCACCAATTGCTGAACAATCTGGAGTTCACCGGCGGTCCCAACGGCCTTGTCGGCATTCCGGTGCCGGAACTTTTCGGCCATGCCTTCAGCGACCCGCTGGTCATTTTTGGCCAGTCCCTGCCGCCGCAGGCCAATTTCTATTATCTCTCGGCGCTGCTGGTCTTCATCTCCATCGTGTTCGCAGAGCGGCTGCACGATTCCCGTGTCGGCCTCGCTTGGAACGCCTTGCGGGCGGATGAACTGGCGGCGCGCTGCCAGGGCATCAATGTCACCTGGTACAAGGTTCTGGCGTTTGCCGTGGACGCCTTCCTCGCGGGTTTCGCGGGCACCATCTACGCCTTCTATGTGGGCTTCATCTCGCCCGACAATTTCACCTTCCTGGTGTCCGTCACCATCATGACCATGGTGATCGCCGGTGGCATGGACAACATTCTCGGGGTGATCGTCGGCGCCTTCCTGCTGACCTTGCTGCCGGAGAAGCTGCGGGCGTTTTCCGACTATCGGATCCTGTTCTTCGGCGTGACCGTGATCCTGTTTCTCATGATCCGGCCCCAGGGCCTCTTCCCCCAGCGCCTGCGGCGCTACGGAGACTGACCATGGGCATCTCCTCCTCCGCTCCCCTCGTGCTGGAAGGCGAGAATCTCACCATGCGCTTTGGCGGCCTCGTCGCCATGGCCGAGGTGGCCTTCACCCTGAAGCGGGGCGAAATTCTCGGCATCATCGGCCCCAACGGGGCCGGCAAGTCCACGCTGCTCAACATCATCACGGGCATCTATGTCCCCTCGTCCGGGGAGGTGCGCCTGGAGGGCCAGCGGCTGAACGGCGTGCCGGCCCATAAGATCGTGGCGCGCGGCATCGCGCGGACCTTCCAGTCGAGCCGCCTGTTCGCCGACCTCAGCGTGCTCGACAATGTGGTGATCGGGCGCCACACCCACACCAAGGCTGGCGTGTTCGATGCCATCTTCCGCCGCCGCCGGGCGAAGGCGGAACTGGATGCCGCCGCCGCCCATGCGGAAGATCTTCTAAAAAGCGTTTCGCGCGGGCTGTACGCGCAGCGGCATCGGCCCGCCGGGGAGCTTGCCCAGGCCGACCGCCGGCGCCTGGAAATTGCTCGCGCCCTGGCCACCGACCCCAAGGTTCTGCTTCTGGACGAGCCGTCCTCGGGCATGGACGATGCCGACACCGACGCACTGATGGACGATATCCGCGCGGTCTGCGCCCAGCGTCCCGACCTCGCGCTCATGATCATCGAGCATGACATGCGCCTCGTCGCAAGCCTGCCGCACCGGGTCATGGTCCTCGATTACGGACAGAAACTGGCCGACGGCCCTTATGAGGAGATCCGCAAGATCCCGCGGGTCCAGGAAGCCTATCTCGGACGCAAGGCGACGCAGCATGCTGGAGCTTGAGAAGGTCGATACCGACTATGGCGTCGTCGCCATGCTGCGGGACGTGTCGTTTAAGGTGGCGCAGGGCGAACTGGTCTGCATCCTCGGCCCCAATGGCGCGGGAAAGACGACGACCTTTCGCGCCATTTCCGGCCTGCTGCCGCTCTCGGGCGGCTCTATCCGCATCATGGGCCAGGATCTCGCGCGCACCCGCACCGAGGCGCTGAGCGCGCTCGGCATCGGCTTCGTGCCCGAGGGGCGCCGCCTGTTCGCGGATGTGAGCGTGCGCGACAATATCCGCCTCGGCTTCGAGGCGCAGAAGGGCGAGGGGCGCTTCGCCGACCGCCTGGACGCCATGCTGGACTTGTTTCCGCGCGTGCGCGAGCGCATCAATCAGCGTGCCGGCACGCTCTCGGGCGGCGAGCAGGCCATGGTCGCGCTGGCCCGCGCGCTCATCGGATCGCCCAAATTGGTGGTGATGGACGAGCCTTCGCTCGGCCTCTCGCCCAAGCTGATCGACGAATATTTCGACACGGTCGCCGAGATCAACCGGCTCGGCACCACCGTCCTGCTCATCGAGCAGAATGCCGAGACGGCGCTTTCCATCGCCCATCGCGGCATCATGCTGGTGAAGGGGCGTGTGGTGGCGTCCGGCAGTGCGTCGGAACTTCTCGGCAACGATGCCGTGCGGCACCTGTATCTATGACCGCGCTCGACCTTCTCGACCGGCTCATCGCCTTCCCGACCGTGAGCCGGGACCCCAACCGCGACCTGATCGCCTTCGTCGCGGATTTCCTCGCCGCGCAGGGCTGCGCGGCGCAGATCATCGCCACGCCGGACGGGCGCAAGGCCAATCTCTACGCCACCATCGGCCCCAGCGACCGGCCGGGCATTCTCCTGTCCGGCCATACGGACGTGGTGCCGGTGGACGGTCAGGCTTGGAGCGCGGACCCGTTTCGTCTGCGCGTTGCGGATGGCCGCGCCTATGGGCGTGGCGCCGCCGACATGAAGGGTTTTCTCGCCTGCGCGCTGGCCTTGGCGGAGCGCGCGGCGGCGCGGGACTTGGCCGTGCCGCTGCATCTCGCCTTCAGCCATGACGAGGAAGTGGGATGCCTCGGCGTCCGCTCGCTGATCGCGCATCTGGCGCAGGCGCCCATCCGCCCGCGCATCTGCATCATCGGCGAGCCCACCTCCATGCGCGTCGCCACGGGCCACAAGGGCAAGCTCGCCGCGCGGGCCACCTGCTGCGGGGTGGAGGGCCATTCCGCGCTCGCCCCCAAGGCACTCAACGCCATCCATCTCGCCTGCGATTTCGTGGGCCTGCTGCGGGCCGGACAGGACCGCCTCGCGGCGGAGGGCGTGCGCGATGACGATTATGACATCCCCTACACCACGCTCCATGCCGGCGTGATCGCGGGCGGCACGGCGCTCAACATCGTGCCCAACCGCTGCACCGTGGATTTCGAGATCCGCAACGTGGCGCAGGACGATGCCTCCGCCATCCTGGCGCGGCTGATGGACGAGGCGGCGCTTCTGGTGGCCGCGCGCCGAGAGGCCTTTCCCCAGGCGGATATCGCGGTCGAAGTGGTCAATGCCTATCCCGGCCTTGCCACGTCACCGGATGCGCACATCGTGTCCTTCGTCCGATCGCTGGTGGAGGACCCCACTACGTTCAAGGTCGCCTTCGGCACGGAGGGCGGCCTGTTCGACCAGCACCTTGCCATTCCCACCGTGGTCTGCGGGCCGGGCTCCATGGACCAGGGCCACAAACCCGACGAGTTTGTCAGCCTCGACCAGATGGCGGCCTGCGAGCGCATGATGGACCGCCTGCTGCACCGCCTGACCGCGCCGGCCTGACCCGGCCTTTCCCTTCAGCCCGAGGTATCGACATGATCCACAAGCGCATCCGCCCGTTCAACACCGCCAAGACCTATCCCGAGCAGCGGCTCGACAATGACCTGGCCCAGGCGGTGGTGGCGCGCGGCACCACCATTTTCCTGCGCGGCCAGTGCCCGCAGGACCTGGTCACGGCCGAGGATGTGGGGATTGGCGATCCCGTCGCCCAGACCCACAAGGTGATGCAGAACATCCGCCAGCTGGTGGAGGAATCCGGTGGCACCATGGAGCATGTGTGCAAGCTCGTGGTCTATCTGACCGACGTGCGCCACCGCGAGCCGGTCTACCGCACCATGGGCGAGTATATTAAGGGCGTGCACCCGGTCTGCACCGGCCTCGTCGTCGTGGCGCTGGCCCGGCCCACCTGGCTGGTGGAGATCGACGCCACCGCCGTCATCCCGGACTGAGAGGGCGCCATGACCTTCTCCCTCGCCGCGCGCTGCGCCACGACGGGCCGCTTCGGAATCGTCATTTCCTCCTCCTCGCCGGCGGTCGGCGCGCGCTGCGCCCATGTGCGCGCCGGGGTTGGGGCGGTCTGCTCGCAGAACATCACCGACCCGCGCCTCGGCCCGGCGGCTCTGGACCTGATGGCGCTCGGCGCCTCGGCGCCCGTCGCGGTGGAGACGCTGGCGGCGACCCGCCTCCACATGGACCATCGCCAGCTGACCGGCGTGGATGCGAGGGGTCGCACGGCGGTCTTCTCCGGTTCGGGCACGCTCGGCACCTGGGGCGTGAAGCAGGGACGCGACTGTGTCGCCGCCGGCAATCTGCTGGCAGAGGACGGCGTGCCCGCCGCCATGGTCGCCGCCTTTGAGGCCGCGCAGGGCGATCTTGGCGACCGGCTCATTGCCGCGCTCCAGGCGGGCCTTGCGGCTGGCGGCGAGGCGGGGCCGGTGCATTCGGCGGGCCTCGTCATGGCGGGCGAGGAGGCCTGGCCCATCGCCGATCTCCGGGTCGATTGGGACGAGAGCGATCCCATCGGCCGGCTCGCCGCCCTGTGGGTGCTGTGGAAGCCGCAGATGGACGCCTATGTCCAGCGCGCGCTGGAGCCGGTGGCCGCGCCGAGCTACGGCGTGCCCGGAGACGCGTGAGGACCGGCGAAGCCGCACGCCGGGGCGCCTCGCGCGGCGTCCCGGAACAGGCTATTCAACGTTCCATGCGCTATACGCTGCGGCAGCTGGAATATTTCATCGCGGCGGGGGAAACGGGCTCAATCACGCTCGCCTCCGAGCGCATCGCCATATCCCAGCCCTCCATCTCCACCGCCATCTCGCATTTGGAGAAGGAACTGGGCGTCCAGCTCTTCGTGCGCCACCACGCCCAGGGTCTGTCGCTCACCCCCGTCGGCCGCAAGCTGCTGGCCGAGGCAAAGCATCTGGTCGAGCAGGCGGAGGGGCTTTATGCGGTCGCCTCCGAGGCGACCGATCAGGTGCGCGGTCAATTGTCGGTCGGCTGCATGGTGACGCTCGCGCCCATGATCATGCCGGAACTGGCCCATGGCTTTACCTCCGCCTTTCCGGGCACCGAGATCCGCCATGTGGAGGCGAACCAGGAGCTTCTCCTGGAGGGGCTGCGCCGCGCCGAAATCGACATCGCCGTCACCTATGACCTGAAGATCCCCGACGGCATCACTTTCACCCCGCTCGCCAGCCTGCCGCCCCATGTGGTGGTGAGCGAAGCCCATCCCTTTGCCCGGGTGGCCGCCGTGAGCCTGCAGGACCTCGCCGCCGAACCCCTGATCCTGCTGGATCTGCCGATCAGCGCGGAATATTTCCTCGCGCTGTTCCTGAAGGAGGGGTTGCAGCCGAAGGTCCATTCCCGTTCCGCTCACCAGGAAGTGGTGCGGACCATGGTGGCGAACGGCTATGGCTATACGCTCGCCAATGTCCGCCCGCGCTCCGATCTTGCCCTGGATGGGCGCAAGGTGGTGCGGGTGCGTCTGGCGGGCGAGCATCGGCCCATGGTGGTCGGCACCGCAACGGTCGCCCATTTCAAGAAGTCGCGGCTGCTCCAGGCCTTCGAGACCCATTGCCGTTCCTTCATCTCGGACGCCTATATTCCCGGCATGGTGGCCCCGGCCATCGACCGGCGGCTGCGCAAGGGGTGAGGGTCGGGTTCGCCCGTCAAGTCTCGTCGTGGGCCGTGTGCGCGCCCGACCGGTCCGCTTCGGTTCGGCCGTCGAGGGCGGGATCGTAGCCGGCCACGCAGTTTCGTCCGGCTCTCTTGGCCCGATAGAGCGCGGCGTCGGCCCGTCGGAACAGGTCCTCCGGCGCCCATCCCTCGTTGGGGATGCCGCTCGCCACGCCAAGGGTAACGCTGGTGGCGAGGGCGCGTCCATCCGCGAGGGTGATGCGGGCGCGATCGACACGCGCGCGGATGCTTTCCGCGACATTGATCGCGCCGTCGATATCCGTGTTGGGCAGCAGGATCGCGAATTCCTCGCCACCATAGCGGGCGGAGACATCTCCCGGACGGCGCGCGGCGCGGGTGATGCGCTCGGCGATCAGCTTCAGCGCCAGATCGCCGCCGGCGTGGCCGAATGTGTCGTTGACGGCCTTGAAGCGGTCGCCGTCTGCGACAATGAGGCTCAGAGGAATTTTCAGCCGCAGCGACCGCTTCCACTCCCGCTCCAGCACATCGTCAAAGGCGCGCCGGTTGGCGAGGCCGGTGAGCGGATCGGTCAGGGCGGCGAGGCGCAGCGATTCCTCCAGCCTGTAGCTGCGCAGGAGCATACGGCGCAGGGCCAGCAGCAGGGCAATGATTCCCGCACTCATGAGCAGCGTGATGGTCGAGACGACGATCGCCCGCTCCTGCCATTCCTCAAGGGCATCCTCGACGCTGAACGCGACCACCAGAATGAGCGGAAAGGAGCCGACCTGCGAATGGACATAGGTCCGCAAGCGCCCATCCATCTGTGACGTGTACTCGAATGGCTGGGGATCGCTCAGCATGCGCTGAAGGATGGGGCTGTTCGCGTAGCTGCTGCGGCCGAAATCCGTCATCACCGGCATCGGCGGGACCCGCATCACGATGGTGCCGTCCGTCATGCTGAGGGACATGGTGTCGTGCGGGCCGAGTTTAACCTCGCGGAAGATTCGCGCGAAAAAATCCAGATCCATGGTGGCGACGACCACGCCCTCGAAGCGGCCGTCCTCCCCTTCGATGCGCTGACTGAGCGCGATGCTCGGTTCGCCCTGGCGCAGGCGGCTCTTGAACGGTGCGCTGAGGTAGGTGCCCTTCTCACCCGAGGTGTGCGCTGTGAAATAGGTGCGGTCCGAAACGTCGATCTGGCTCGGCTGAAGCGTGCCGGACTGGTAGCGGATGGCACCCTGCGCATCGAGCACCAGGAGCGATCCCAGGGCCTGCGCACTGCGGGCGCGATCAAACAGGATCGCATTGCGCACCGCCGGCGCCATGGCGTCCAGACCCTGAATCCGCAGCGTGTCGCGAACCCCCGCGAGCGCCAGTTCCAGCAGGGTGAGGTTCCGCTCGATGATCGCCCGCAACGTGGATTGCACGTTCTGCGCCGACTCGGTCGCGCTGCGCAGCGCATAATCACGTGCCTGCCAAAGCGTCACCGCTTGGAGGGCGATGAAGGCAAGGACCAGCGCGAAAGGAATGATCAGCGCAAGGGGGCTGGTCATGGCGCGACGGCCCCAGCTCACCATTTAAACATCTCCTCGGCCGGTACGGTGCCGGCGCAGCAGGAACGCGTCGCGACAAACATCGCTGGACGTTAGCGCATTCGAAATGATGTCGAAAGTCGGGCACGCAGGGCATGAACGGCTTCTAAGTGCCTTGGCAGGACGCGGGGGTTGAATCTGGGTGAAATACCGCCCCAGGTTTATCGGCGCTCATTCTCCTCGGGGCGGCGGCCAGGCTGGGAGGGCACCGCGTCAAGGCTCCGTTCACGACGTTCCGGCGGATCGGCACGACGGGTGGCACAACGGCGGACCTTTAGGGTTCGCTTAAAACCTCCCGTGCCAGTGTCCAGAATGGTTCTGAGGGAGGGCGCGCGGGCGCCGGTGGCAAGGTGAAGGTCATTCCACCAGAAGGCGCGATGGCTGACTTCGTGAGGGATCTGACGGTGAGGGTCGCACGGCCGCTCGCGCCTTCAGTCGCTTCGCCGTCGCCCGAACATAAAGCCCGCATGATCGCTTGGGTGGCCGGCGGCCTCCTGGGGCTTGCGGTACTCGCCGGCGGTTCCGGCACGGGGCTGTTGCTTGCCGAAGCATCCGGGCTGCTCACCGGCACCGCGCCGGAAGCCGGTTGGCTCATCGCCTGCGGCCTGATCTCGGCAGGTCTGTGCGTCGTCGCCCGCGGCCTTTCGCAGGCCGCCCAGCGCCTTGTGCCGGCGGCGGATGTCGCATCTGAGCCGCGGCCATGTTTCATCAGCATGCACACGCGTGCCGGGGAAACCCTTGCTCTGCCTTTGTCTCCGCTGCCTGCATCCGGTCTCACCGAAGACGGCCTGCTGGGCGCGCGCCTGTTCGAGCGCATCCAGGTCGCCGACCGGCCCGCTTTCCTATCCGCCGTGGCCGCGACCATCATGCAGGAGCGTCCGCATCTGGTGGAATTGCGCCTGCGCTGCGGCTCACTCGACACGGCGCCCCGGTTTGAGCGGATGCAGGCGCGCATCGTCCACGCGACGCCCCAAACAGCACATGTCGAGTGGACCGAAGCCGCGACTCACTCTGGGGAGACGGATGCGCGCACCCGCGCCGAGGCGGCGAGCGACGCCAAAAGCCAATTCCTGCGCACCATCAGCCATGAATTGCGCACGCCGCTCAATTCCATTCTCGGCTTTTCCGAACTGCTCACAGGGGAAGGCGGCGAACTGGACCCGGCGCGGCGCGCGGATTACGCGCGCATCATTCATGAAAGCGGCCAGCATCTGCTGGGCCTCGTGAACGGGATTCTCGACCTGTCGCGCGTCGAGGCCGGCACCTACGACCTCGCTTGCGAGGATCTGGATATCCATGCTGTCGTCTCCAGCGCGGTGGAAATGATGGCCCTCGACGCCGAGCGGCGCGGGGTCCGGCTCGTCAATGCCTTGCCGGAGCATCTGCCGCCGGTCACGGCGGACCCGCGTGCGCTTCGCCAGATCCTGCTCAATCTGCTGTCCAATGCGGTGAAGTTCACGTCCGCCGAAGGACGTGTCGAAGTCGACACCTTCGTCGTCGGCGGCATGTTGCATCTCAAGGTGCGCGATACCGGCGCGGGCATGCGGGCCGCGGACCTCGAACGCCTCGGCGAGCCCTTCTTTCAGGCCGGCGACATGGAGCAACGGCGGGCCGGGGTCGGCCTTGGCCTTGCGGTGGTACGCGCGCTTGTGGAGCTTCATCGCGGCGCGTTCGACGTGGCGAGCGTGCTCGGGGTAGGCACCACCGTCACCGTGAGCCTTCCGCTCTGCGGCCCGGCGGGCGTGGCTGCAACGCCATTCCGACCGGCCCTGCCTTTGCAGGACACGGATACGGGTGATCGGAGATGGGCATGAGGCGCACCCTCGACGCCCGCCATTATCATGACGAGGAACCGGACCTGGAGCAGGCTCCGGACGGGCGTCTCGGGCGCATGGCCCATCGGTTCGCGGACGGACTTGCGGGCCTGATCGCCCTCGCGGCGGCGGGCGCGGTCGTCGCCAACATCTTCTTTCTTCAGGGGCCGACTCTTCGCTCCGCGTCCACGGGCGCCACGACGGTTTCCGTCGAGCCGAAGGCTCGGACCGCCTCGCCCGGCAACCTGCCCGGGTCTCCCGCCATGATCTTCGGGCCGCCCTCCCAGGGCGCGCAGCAAGCGGCCCCGCCGCCCAAGGCGCCAGTCGCCGCCGCTCCCCCTCCCGCGCCGTCCGCTGCCGCCCCGGCGGGGTCTGACGGGCTCGCCGCGCTGCTGCCGCCGGCCAGTCTGCCGGCGCCCAAGGTGCCTTCCCCCGTGGTCGCGGACATTCAGAGGGAGCTGGCCCGGCGAGGTTTCTATGACGGCGCTGTGGATGGTCTCAGTGGCCCGCGCACCGAAGCTGGGGTGCGCGCCTTTGAGCAGGCCGCGCGACTGAAGGTGTCGAGCGGGGAGCCGACGGAGGCGGTGCTCGCTGAACTGCGGCGCGTGCCCACGGTCCAGGCCGCCCCTGCGCCATCGACCGTTTCTCCGGCGGCGCCGGCCGCCTCACAGGTGGCCACGCGTCCGCCCGCGTCCGCCCCGGCCGCCATGTCCGCCCAGCCTGGCACTGCGCGCGCCATGTTGCCGCCTGCCGCCGTGCCCGGAGATGCCAGCGTCACCGGATCGGTTCGCCCGCCGGGCGATGTCCAGGCCGGTTCCTCGCGCATCCTGGCGGTGCAGAAGGCGCTGGCGCGCCTCGGCTATGGGCCGATCAAGCTGGACGGCCAGCCCGGCACCGAAACCCGGCTCGCGGTGCAGCGGTTTGAGCGCGACCGTAACCTTCCCGTCACCGGAGACATTTCCGACCGTATGGTCCGCGAACTGGCGGCCGTGTCCGGCACGGCGATCGAGTGATGCGTCTGAAGAGCGCCATCTTCGTCGCCGCCGTCGTGCGCACCGCCAATGGGGCCGGCGCCTTTGCCGCCGTTAGGCGGCGGGGGGCTGAAGAAGCGGGCGCGGTGTTCGTGAAAGTGTCCACGCTCGATGGATGCGCGGCCCTGTATGGCCCTGCCCCCCAGAGCGCGTTCGATGAAGCGTTTCCCGCCGACCGTTTGTTTCGTCTTTTGGTGCAGCCGGGCCGACCGGAGTCCGAGAGCGAAGCGCGGATGGAGAAGGAACTGCGCTTCGATCCGGATCTGTGGTTCGTGGAGATCGAGGATCGGGAGGGGCGCAGCTTCGTGGATGTCGCCCACGGCGAGTGATCCAATTGATCCGCATCCCAGGCGCGCAGATTAAGCCTCGCGAAACCTTAAGTGCTTAAGGAGAGTTGTCATCACGCGGCTCCAGAGGATCGGAGACAGGTGATGGGCACGGTGATTGCATTTCCCTTGGAACGAATTTCGCGACGCGAAGACGGCGCTCGACAGGATCGCAGCGCCTCCGTCAGCATTTTGCCCGTGGTGCGCATTGAGCGCCACGCCACGCCCTCTCAGCCTCCCGAGCGCACCGCCCCAGGACCGGGCCGCAAGGCGCAATAGCCGGTTGAACGCTGAGCCCAATCAGTTCGAAGGCGCGCAACTGGCCGCTTCCAACTGGCGGCGGATCTGGGGGCGCAGATCCGGGAAGCGCGCATAGGCCCGGATCAAGGCGATGCCGCGTTCGGAAGGGGATTCCACCACCAACCGGTCGGCGGCGGTGATTTCCTCATCTTCCGGCAAGGCAGCGCGTTGGGCGGGCGACAGCAGGTCGAGTTCGATCACGCGCCCGGCCGCCTGGTCGTTCAGCGCATAGAAGGCGACGCCGCGCGCGGTATAGAACGACACGGACGTATAGTCCTCGCTCGCCGGAACGCGAAGGCGCAGCGGGCGATCGCGCAAGTCATACAGGCACACCGCCGTCACGAAGGCCGGGTCCGTCATGGGCAGCGTCATGGTCTGTGGCGTGGCATCGGGCAAAAGGGTCATCTGGTTGGGCTGCGCAAGCCGGCTTAGGCGCTGGAATGCCGTGTTCTGGGCGAGTAGCGGCATCGCCAGGATCGAGACCAGATGCACCATTCCCGCCAGGACCAGCAGCACCGCGAGCGGTAGCAGGATCTGACGGGGCAGGGCCGCCTTCAGCCGCTCAAGCGTACGCCGAACTCGACGCAGCGGGTGGGGTCGAGAGGTGCGCGGCAGCAGCCGGCGACGACGCAGGGGAGATAAAAAATCCATCGCGCTCACGGGCAACGTTCCGTGACAACCGAGGGCAGGGCGCTGCTTTCTCCGGTGGCGGAGGAGAAGCTGAACGGCGCATCGTACAGGCGAAGCGCGACCTTCACGCGCCCGCGGGCATCGGTGGGCAACCAGTTCCCCGCCTGCGCCCGGGGCGAAAGCACCACATCAACCGCGCCGTCCGGCCGGAACACCACCTCATTGCTGGTGAAGCCGTAGCGATGCGCTGCGTTCTCGATCAACCCGCCCTCCTCGTCCATGAGAGTGAGCGTCCAGACACGGGCCTGCGGCAATTGCCCGACGATGCGGATGTCGCAGCGCCCATCCAAAGGCGCGCCGGCGGAATCCTGCGTGGCAAGAAACAGCAGTCCGTCCGCAAGTTCGATGGGCAGTTCGCCAGATCGCGCGAAGGCGGCGCGGGCATAGGGATCGGCCTGGGTGGTGCCGGAACGGGGCCATCCGGTCCAGGCGCCGGAATGCACCGCATCCATGCCGCGCGAATGGGTCACCGCCATGTAGGTGGCGGTCAGGCCCAGGGCGGCCGCCGCGGCCAGGATCATGGCGAGGGTGAGCGGTCGCACGGCGTCAGTTGGCTTTCGGGGCGGGGCCGGTGATGGCGGCCGTGGGACCGGTCGCGGGAACGATGGGCTCGGCCCGCCGGAACAGCTTCTCCAAATCGATCAGCCGCCCCGCCGCGCGCGGCGACAAGGTGATGGGCCGTGCGGAGGAGTCCAGACCGGGCACGTCCAGCGGGGCCGGGGCCTCCTCCAGCTTGGGCGCGGGCTGGTTGCCGATGCCGGGAATATATTTCGGCTCGATGCCCTGGTGGGCATAGGCCATCACTTTCTGCCACGTCATGGCGGGCAGCGAACCGCCGGTCATGCGGTTCATGGAGGTGTAATCGTCGTTACCGAACCAGACCCCGCCCACATAATTGCCGGTGAAGGCCATGAACCAGGCGTCGCGATAGGCATTGGTGGTGCCGGTCTTGCCGGCGACCTTCACGTCGGGAATGCGCGAGCGCCGACCGGTGCCATTCTCGATGACGTTGTTCAGCATGGGGTTGATCATGTCGATCACGGACGGCGGGATCACCTGCAAAGGCTGGGGCGCATCGCGGTCATAACGCCACACGACGTCGCCGGTGCCGATCCGCATCTCGATGACCGCATGGGGATAGACGCTCTTGCCGCCATTGGCGAACACGGCATAGGCGGTGGTCATGTCGACCACAGTCACCTCCACCGCGCCGAGCGGCAGGGGGGCGGCGGGCGTGAGGTTCGCGGTGATCCCCATCTTGTGGGCGAGATCGATGATCTTCTGGCGCCCGAATTTCTCCGCGAGCCGAACCGCGACCGTGTTCAGCGAATGCTGCAAGGCGGTCTGCAAGGTGATGGAGCCCATATAGGACCGACCGTAATTCTGCGGACACCAATTGCCGAGGCAAATGGGGGCGTCCTGCACAATGGTATTGGGCTTCATGCCGTTCATGAGCGCCACGGTGTAGACGAACGGCTTGAACGAGGAGCCCGGCTGGCGCAGGGCATCGGTCGCGCGGTTGAACTGGCTCTCGCCATAGTCCCGGCCGCCCACCATGGCGCGCAGCGTCCCGTTCGGCTCCATGATGACGATGGCGCCCTGGTTGACCTTATAGTCCTTGCCGAACTGCCGCAGCGAGGTGTCGAGCGCCGCTTCCGCCACTTTCTGGATATTGGGATCGAGCCCGGTGCGCACCACGAAGATGCGCTCCGTCACGCTCTTGGGCAGCGCATCCACCAGCCGGCGCACCTCGGAGAAGGCATAGTCGAGATAATAGTCCGGCACCGCCATGTCCGAGCGGTCCACCGGCGTCGCCGGGTTGCGGCGGGCGCCGAACACTTGGCCCTCGGTCATGAAACCGGCTTCCACCAGATTGTCCAGCACGGTGGAGGCGCGGGCGCGGGCGGCGGGCAGGTTCACATGGGGCGCGAACTTGGAGGGCGCCTTGAACAGTCCGGCCAGCATGGCGGCCTCCGCGAGATTCACTTCGCGAATGGACTTGCCGAAATAATATTTTGCCGCCGCATCCGCTCCATAGGCGCCGCCGCCCAGATAGGCGCGATCCAGATAGAGCTTGAGGATCTGGCTCTTGGTGAGCCGGCTTTCCAGCCAGAGCGCGAGAAAGGCTTCCTTGATCTTGCGTTCGATCGTGCGTTCGTTGGAGAGGAAGAGGTTCTTGGCCAATTGCTGGGAGAGCGAGGATCCGCCCTGCCGCACCCCGCCGGCCCGCGCATTGGTGACAAGCGCGCGCAGCGTGCCGGCGACGTCGATGCCGAAATGCTCGTAGAAGCGCCGGTCCTCGGTGGCGAGCACGGCCTTCAGCAGGTAGTCGGGAAAATCCTCCAGCGGCACCGTGTCGTTCTGCCGGACCCCGCGCTCGCCCACCACATTGCCGTAGCGGTCGAGGAAGGTCACCGCGAGTTCGGTGCGCTTCAGCCAATCGTCCGAGGTTTCTCGGAAGGCGGGCAGGGCGAGGGCCAGCAGGCCGATGATGCCGAAGGTCCCGAGGGTGAACCCCTCGGAGCCGAGCCCCACGAGCCAGCGCCGCCAGCCCGACAGGGAAAACCGCTCCATGAAGGCGGAATAGGCGGACGCCATGCGCGAGAGCGCCGCACCCGCGCGGAACAGGGTGGAGTCGATGCGCGCGTCCGCGTCCAGCAGCGCGTTGCGCAGCCGCTTTCCGGGGATTGGGTTTTCGCTCTCGCTCACGTCCCGACGGTCTCGCGTTCGTGGGCGGGCGCGCGCGCCACGTCCCTGTCTGCCAGCATGGAGCCGAAGCGCACGAGCGGGCCGCGCGATCCAATTCCTGTCCTGTGCCGCCCCGCCTCCTTCTAAGCCGTGATCCAAGGCGGAAACACGGCATGAAGGCCCACGTCCTTCCTATAGCGCGCGGCGTCGTGCACCGCGAGTCGCGCGCGCCTCTTGCGCTCGACCGCAGGGCAGTTAGGAAAGGGAATGGTTGATATCCCGTTCTGGCGCCACAAAGACCTCGCCGACATGACAGACTCCGAATGGGAGAGCCTGTGCGACAGGTGCGGGCGCTGCTGTCTTGTGAAGCTTGAGGACGAAGACAGCGGCGAGATCGCCTATACGGATGTGTCGTGCCGCCTGTTCGATGCTGGCGCCTGCACCTGTTCAGACTACCAGAACCGGCAGGCCAAGGTGGCGGACTGCGTGCGCCTCACGCCGGAAACCGTCGCCGAGATCGGCTGGCTTCCGCCCACCTGCGCCTACCGCTTGGTGCACGAGGGTCGGGATCTGCACTGGTGGCACCCGCTGATTTCGGGCGATCCGGAGACGGTGCACACCGCCGGCATTTCCGTGAAGGGGCGCATTTCCGGGCCGGAAGGCGCCTTTGGCGTCTTCGAGCTGCTGGACCGCATCGTATCCTGGCCCCTGTCCTGGCCACATGGCGCGCGGGGAAGGCGCCGCGCGCCGTAGAGCGGTGCCGCTCAGGCGCTGCGGGCGTCCTTGCGGGCCATGAAGGCGCGGAACCCGCCATAGTCGGTGATGTCGGGACATCCTTGCGTGCCCACCGCCTCGGCGAGGAAGCCCGTCACTTGGCGGCCATCGGCCAAGGTCACCCGGCCGAGGCCGAGCGGGGCCGGAATACGCGCCAACAGGCGACCGATTCCCTCGAAGGGTAGCGACCAGACCTCCCCGGCAATGGCCGCGCCGCCGCTCTCCACCTGCACAACACCGGGTCGCGCCACCGGGCCGTCCAGCAGAGACATGCGATAGAGCGGGGCGGTTTCCACCGCGCTCACCAGCCGCCCGCCCAGCTCCAGCAACTCCCCGTTCAGGCCCATCCCCGACAGATGGGCGCCGAAGACGCACAGGTCCAGCCGGCGCGGGTCGGTGGTTTCGGGCAGCGGTTCGGGGTGGTGCCGCTCCCCTGAGGCCCCCAGGGGGAGGTCTCCCGCCGCCACGAAAGCTCGCGCCAGACTGGCCACCTCGGCATCCCGTCCGGCCGGCGCCAGCAAGGTGATGCCGTAGGGGCGGCCATCGTCGGCGATGACGTTGGGAACGGCCGTGCCGCACAGGTCCATCAGGTTGACGAAATTGGTGTAGGTGCCGTTGCGGGAATTGAGGCGGATATTGTCCGCAAGCACGGCCTCCAGCGCGTATGGGGTCGGCGCGGTGGGCAGCAGGATCGCATCAAGCTCGGCCAGAACCGGATCGACCTTGGCCTTCAGCTCCCGCAGGCGATAGAGCGCGCGGAACGCATCGGCCGCGCTGGCGCGCCCGCCTGGCTCGGTGATGGCGCGGGTGACGGGATGGACGGCGTCCGGGTTGGTGGTCAGCAACGGCTCGGCCACGATCCAGCGCTCCGCCACCCACGGCCCCTCATAAAGGAGACGCGCGCATTCCGCGAACGGCGTGTAGTCGATGGTAACAAGATCGGCGCCCAGCGCGGAAAAGCGGGCGAGGGCCGCCTCATAGGCCGCGGCGGCCTGCGTATCGCCGAAAAACTCCCTCTGGTCGGGGGGCAGAATGCCGAGGCGCGCGGGCGCGCGCATCGCGCCGAGATCGCCCAGCGGAAGCGGCCGGGAATACGGGTCGGCGGCATCATCGCCCGCCATGACGTGCAGCGCCGCCATGGCATCATCCACGGTGAGCGCGAACACCGAGATGCAGTCCAGGGTGCGGCAGGCGGGGACGAGGCCGGTATTGGGAACAAGGCCGAGGCTGGGCTTGATGCCGACGATGTTCTGCATCATCGCCGGAACGCGGCCGGAGCCGGCAGTGTCCGTGCCGAGCGCCAGCGGCACGATCCCGGCCGAGACGGCACTGGCCGACCCGGACGAGGAGCCGCCGGGCACGAGGCTCGCATTGAAGGCATTGCGCGGGACGCCATAGGGCGAGCGCGTGCCGACGAGGCCCGTGGCGAACTGATCGAGATTGGTCTTGCCGACGATCAGCGCGCCCGCCGCGCGCAGGCGTGCGACCACGGTCGCGTCCTCCGCCGGCACATAGGCGAAGGCCGGGCAGGCGGCTGTGGTTGGCACGTCCTTGACGTCGATATTGTCCTTGATGGCGATGGGGATGCCATAAAGCGGCAGATCGCGGCTCGCCCCCGCTTCCAGCACGGCCGCCTCGGCCAGAAGATCGGCCTCGGGGCGCAGCGTGATGAAGAGGGCGGGGTCGTCATGGACGGCGATCCGGCGATAGGTCTCGCGGACGGTCTCGCTTGGCGTGCGCTCTCCGGCGCGGTGGGCGGCCAAGAGGGAAGCGAGCGTGTCCATGGCAACTCCTGAAAAACCTGCCGGTCAAACCTGACAGTCATCACTGCGGGTCGCGGGGAAGCGACCGTACTGGAGTTGGTAGCAGGAACCGCGCCAAGTGGGCGCGACGGGGAAATTCCGGGTAAGTTCCTGTTAGGCAATCCTAAAAATCTGATCCAATCGTTCGGCAGGGATCGTCGGCGCGCCGGATCACTCGCTTACGATGATGATATATTGCGCATGGTGGTCAAGAAATAATCTGAAAATCACGACTTGTATGCAGTGAGCGGCGCGCCTCCGGGGCGCGCCGTCGCGGTTCACTGCGCGGGTGTGACGGGGGTGGTGGGCGATCCGGGATTGGCCGGGGTCGCCGGCGCGGCGGGCGAGGCCGGCACGTTGTTCGGCGCGGTCTCTGTCATTTCAGGCGTTCCGCGGCCGGAAAACATGACCGCGGCGCCCACCGCGAGGACGAGGACGATGGCGCCCATCATCACGGTCGTGGAACGTGACATGGTTCTTCACTCCGTTGCGTCTGTCTGGATAACGCAACGGAAGGGAGTTGGTTCGCCGCCTGTGCCGGTCAGTCGCGGAACACCACCGTCTTGCTGCCGTTCGGCAGAACCCGGTCCTCCAGATACCAGGAGATGGCCCGCGCGAGCACGCGCCGCTCGATGTCGCGGCCCTTGCGCACCAGATCCTCGGGCGTGTCCTGGTGGG
This sequence comes from Pseudomonadota bacterium, assembly GCA_040755535.1. Taxonomy (GTDB): domain Bacteria; phylum Pseudomonadota; class Alphaproteobacteria; order Rhizobiales; family Xanthobacteraceae; genus Aquabacter. Next base: position 20,141 of record JBFMAV010000007.1, read on the forward strand.
AGATGCGCTCCACGTCCTGCTCGATGATCGGCCCTTCATCGAGATCCGAGGTCACGAAATGGGAGGTGGCGCCCATGAGCTTCACGCCCCGGGCATGGGCCTGATGATAGGGCTTGGCGCCCTTGAAGCCGGGCAGGAAGGAATGGTGGATGTTGATGCAGCGTCCGCTGAGCTTGGCCGAGAGACCGTCGGAGAGCACCTGCATGTAGCGGGCAAGCACCGCCAGTTCCGACCCGGAGTCCTTGAAGATGCGCCAGATCTCCGCTTCCTGCTCCAGCTTGGTGGCCTTGGTCACCGGGAGATAGTGGAAGGGGATGTCCGAGAAATCGAGATGGGCATAGGTCTCGCGCGGATAGTTCGAGATGATGCCGGAAATCTCCATGGGGATTTCCCCGATCCGCCAGCGATAGAGCAGATCGGCAAGGCAATGGTCGAATTTGGAGACCAGCAGCAGAACCCGCCGCTTCTCGGCGCGATCCCGAATCTGCCAGGTGAGGCCAAGACCCTCCGCGACCGACGCGAAAGACGCGCGGATCCCGGACAATTCTGCGTCCCCTTCCACCACGTTGAAGACCACGCGCATGAAGAAGCGGCCGCTCTCCGTATCGTCGAACTGCTGCGCCTCCAGGATGTTGCACCCCTGCTCGAACAGGAAGGTCGAGACCCGCGCCACGATGCCGGGGCGGTTGGGGCAGGAGAGGGTGAGGATGAACTGACGATCAGGCGCGGTCATGGGACGACTCGGAGCAGGAGCGAATGGGAACGGGCGAAGGAAGACAGCGCGCGGCGGGCCGCCGTCAACCTCGCTGCGGCCCGGTCATTTCGAGCCCGTAGCCGGCGGCGGCACTGGCCAAGGCCCGAAGAAAGGCCGGGGCGAAGGAGCGCGGAACCGCGAAGCGATAGGCCGGTGCGTCGTTCAACTGCCAGAAGGTGAGCGGAATGAGCGCGACCAGCGTCGCCGCCGCGTCCGCCGGCCCGAAGGCGCTCGGATGGAGGTCCAGCGGCACGAGCTTTTCAAGGGCGGCGGTGACCTGCGGGCCATAGAGGTCCAGCACGAGGTTTGCGTCGCTCTGGTCGGTGACGGCGGCACAGTAGGAAAAGCGGTCCGCGAGACGCTGCAGCAGCGTTTCTCCGCCCGGCGTGGCGCTCACCAGCCAGCGGCCGGGGCCCACGCCGACGAAGGAGACGTCGCCCGCGAAGCTGACTTTCGGCGCATCGACAAGGGCGATGCCGAAGGTTTCGAGCGCGGCCCGTGCCACCTCCTCGGCCTTGCCCTTTCGGGCGACGACCAAGGCGAGGCCAAGCTGTGTCACCGGGTCGGCGATGACGCCCGCGTCGCCCTCGCCGCGCCCATGGCGGCCGGGGGGGAGGAGGTCGGTGACCGGAAGGTCGGACAGGATCTCAGACACGCAACCGCTCCCCTTCCGGATCGACAAAGGCGGGATGGCAGATTTCGACGGGAATGTCGCCGCCGCGCACCGGGTCATAGGCCCGCACCGTTTCGCCGATGCGCTCCGGCCCGCGAACGATGAGGCCGAGGCCGATCCAGTGGCCGAGCGTCGGCGAAAAGGCGACGGAGGTCATGTATCCCTCGTCATTGGCCGTGGTGGCGCTGCGGCCGTGGGGCAGGAAGTGGGCGCCCGCCCGCAGCCGGTCCTTGGGGTCCACCGGCTTGAAGCCCACCAGCATGGGCCGGTCCGCCTCCAGGAAAGCGGGGCGCTGCGAGAGCACCCGGCCCACATAATCCTTCTTGGTGGAGGCCATGCGCCCGAGGCCAAGGTCGCGGGCCGCCGTGTGGCCATTCAGCTCGTTGCCCGAGACATGGCCCTTTTCAATGCGCATCACGCCGAGCGCCTCGGTGCCGTAGGGCGTGATGTCATAGGGCGCGCCGGCCGCCATCAGCGCCTCCACGAGGCGGCTGCCCTGGCGGGCGGGAACGGCGATCTCGTAGCCCAATTCGCCTGAGAAGGAGACGCGGAAGAGGCGCGCCGGCACGCCGCCCATGACGGACCCTTGCGCGACGCCCATGAAGGGCAGCGCCTCATTGGAGACGTCGAGGCCGTCCACCACCTGCTCCAGGAAAGCGCGGGCGCGCGGGCCGGCGATGGAGATCTGCGCCCATTGCTCGGAGACCGAGGCCATCTGCACGTCGAGGTCCGGCCACAACACCTGGAGGCAGAATTCCAGATGCTGATAGACCTTCGCGGCATTGGCCGTGGTGGTCGTCATCAAGAAATGCTCCGGGCCGAGGCGCGAGGTGGTGCCGTCATCCATGACGATCCCGTCCTCGCGCAGCATCACGCCATAGCGCGCGCGGCCTACCGCTAGGGTCGAGAAGGTGTTGATATAGACGCGGTCGAGGAAGGCGGCGGCATCCGGGCCCTGGATGTCGATCTTGCCGAAGGTCGAGACATCGATGAGGCCGACGCCGGTGCGGGTTGCCTTCACCTCGCGGTTCACGGTTTCCAGCCAGTCCCGTTCGCCGGCGCGCGGGAAATATTGCGCCCGCAGCCATAGGCCCGCTTCCACGAAGACCGCGCCCTTCCCGCGCGCCCAGGCATGGCTGGGGGTCGGCCGCGTGGCGCGGAAATCCTTGCCGCGATGATGCCCCGCCAGCGCACCGAGCGCGACCGGGGTATAGGGCGGGCGGAACAAGGTGGTGCCCGTCTCCCCCACTGCCTGACCGGTGAGCGTCGCCATGATGGCGAGGCCGGTGACGTTGGAAGTACGGCCCTGGTCGGTCGCCATGCCGAGCGTGGTGTAGCGCTTCAGCAATTCCACCGCCCGGAAGCCTTCGGCATGGGCGATCTTGATGTCCTTGGCGGTCACGTCGTTCTGGAGATCGACGAAGGCCGGTCCGCGCGAATGCGCCACGTGCCAGAAGGGCGCCACGGTGACGGGATTGTCGCGCGCCTGGGGCACCGGCGTTGGGCTCGCAGAGAAGCCGAGGTCCGACACCGCCTCATTGCCCATGGCCGCGCCCGTGGTGAGGCAGCGCGCCAGCGAATGCTCGCCCCGCGCCGAGCCCGCCACCCGCATGCCGGGCGGGCACGCGCCGGGCACGAAGCCGGCAATGTCCGCGCGATAAACGGGCTTTCCGCCCATATGGCTGGTCAGTCCGATATTCGGGCTGGAGCCACCCGAAACGGCGAGCACGTCCGCCGCGATCCGCTGGTCACCCGAGGGCGTGCGCACCGTGACGCCGGTGAGAAGCCGTCCGGAGGTGGCGATGACCTGCGCGCCGGAAATGACGCGGATGCCGCGCCGGTTCGCCCGCTCCATCTGGATTGCCGGCGCTTCATCGCGCACATCCACGATGGCCGCGATCTCGACCCCGGCCGCCGCCGCGTCGAAGGCGGCCGACCACGCATAGCCGTTATTGGCGAACACCACCGCGCGCTTTCCGGGCGCGGCGGCATAGCGGACCGCATAGGTGCGCAGCGCCTGGGCCGACATGACGCCGGGCCGGTCGTTGCCGCCGAACACGATGGGCCGGTCAATGGCGCCGGACGCGAGCACGGAGCGTTTCGCGATGATCTTCCAATAGCGCTGGCGCGGCATGAAGGCGGACGGGACGGGGAGATGGTCCGCCACTTTTTCCACCGCGCCGAACGTGCCGGAATCATAGGCGCCGAAGACGGTGGTGCGGCGCATCACCCGGACGTTGGGCAGGGACGCCAGTTCCGCTTCCGCCTTCGCCACGAAGGCGAGCGCGGGCGCGTCGTCAATCTCGGAGACTTCCGACAGGAGCCGGCCCCCGAGCCGGAAATCCTCGTCGGCGAGGATCACACGCGCACCGCTGCGTCCCGCCACCAAGGCGGCCATGAGGCCGGCGGGGCCGGCGCCGATGACCAGCAGGTCGCAGAAGGCGAACGCCTTCTCATAGCTGTCGGGGTCCGGCTGTTCCGCCCCGCGCCCGAGGCCCGCAGCACGGCGGATCACCGGCTCATAGAGCTTCTCCCACAGGGCGGCGGGCCACATGAAGGTCTTGTAGTAGAAGCCGGCACCCAGCAGCGGCGAGAACAGGCCGTTCACCGCCTGGATGTCGAAATCCAGACTCGGCCAACGGTTCTGGCTCTCGGCGGAAAGCCCGTCATACAACTCGACGACGGTGGCGCGGGTGTTGGGCTCGCGCCGCGCTCCCGCGCGCAATTCCACCAGCGCGTTGGGCTCTTCCGATCCGGCCGAGAAGATGCCGCGCGGACGGTGATATTTGAACGAGCGGCCGACGAGGCGCACATCGTTCGCAAGCAAGGCGGAGGCGAGCGTGTCCCCCGCATAGCCGCGCATGGCCTTGCCGTCGAAGGTGAAGGCCAAGGGCTTGGAGCGGTCGATCAGACCGCCTTCGGACAGGCGGCTCATGGACGCTCTCCCGCGGCGAACGTGGCCCCGGCGATGGCATGGGTGCGGGTGTCGCGCTCGACGATCACCCAGCGGCGGCAGCCGGCGCCGTGATACCAAAGCTCGCGCAACGTCCCGGCGGGATTGTCCCGCAGATAGACGTAATCGTGGAATGCCTCGGCCGCGTCGGCAGCGGCGGGGTCGGGACGCTGCGGGGCCGCGTCTCCCAGATAGGAAAATTCGTGGGAGTCGCGCAGGCCGCAATAGGGGCAGGGGAGGCGCATGGTTCTATGCCTCGCTCAGTGGAGGTTCGGCTGCGGGCCGACCCCTTTTTCATCGATGATGTGTCCGGTGCGGAAACGGTCCAGCCGGTAGGCGGCGTTCAGCGCATGGGGCGCGTCCTTGGCGAGCGTCCAGGCGAAGCACCAGCCGGAGGCCGGCGTCGCCTTGAAGCCTCCATAGTTCCAGCCGCAATTCAGATAGAGCCCGGGCAGCGGCCCCACATCGATGATGGGGGAGCCGTCCATGCTCATGTCCATGATGCCGCCCCAGGAGCGCAGCATGCGCAGCCGGCCGATCTGCGGCATCAGCGCCATGCCGGCCTCGCACACATCCTCCACCACGGGAAGATTGCCGCGCTGGGCATAGGAATTGTAGCCGTCGATATCGCCGCCGAAGACAAGGCCGCCCTTGTCCGATTGGCTGATATAGAAATGCCCCATGCCGAAGGTGACGACGCCCGGCACCAGCGGCTTCAGCCCTTCCGAGACGAAGGCGGTGAGGACGTGACTTTCGATGGGCATGCGCAGATCGAGCAGGCGCGTGAGGCGCGACGTGGACCCGGCAACCGCCAATCCCACCTTGCCGGCATGGATGGGGCCGCGCGTGGTCTCGACACCGACCACCGCGCCATTCTCGCGCAGGAAGCCGGTCACCTCGCAATTCTGGACGATATCGACGCCGAGCTGATCGGCGGCGCGGGCATAGCCCCAGACCACCGCATCATGCCGCGCGGTGCCGCCCCGGCGCTGCAGCAGGCCGCCTTTGATGGGGAAGCGCGCATTGTCGAAATTCAGGAACGGGGCATGGGCCCGCACGCCCGCCTCGTCCAGCAATTCGCTGTCCGCTCCCGAAAGGCGCATGGCATTGCCGCGCCGGGCATAGGCGTCGCGCTGGGCGTCGGAATGATAGAGGTTCAGCACGCCGCGCTGGGACACCATGGCGTTGTAGTTCAGGTCCTGCTCCAGCCCTTCCCAGAGCTTCATGGACCATTCGTAGAAGGGCTCATTGCCCGGCAGCAGGTAATTGGAGCGGATGATGGTCGTGTTCCGCCCCGCATTGCCCGAGCCGATATAGCCCTTTTCCAGCACCGCCACGTTGCGGATGCCGTGTTCCTTGGCGAGGTAATAGGCGGTCGCGAGGCCGTGGCCGCCGCCGCCGACGATGATCACGTCATAGCGGGGCTTGGGCGCCGCATCCCGCCAGGCGGGTTGCCAGCGCGTCTGCCCGGTCAGGGCATTGGCGAGGAGCGAGAAGACGGAATAGCGGCTCATGGGCGCTCGCGAGCTTCGCCACGGGGGCGGGGGTCCATCATTAACTGAAATGACTATCTCAGCCTCAGCCATGATGTAATATAAATGTTGCTTATAGTATGGGCGGTGAGGGTGGCATGGCGCGGGCGGAGACGCTGCCGTTCGATTTGCGGACGCTCGATATCTTTCTCGCGGTCTGTGACGTTGGGTCCATGGCGGGCGCCGCGCGGCAACTCAGCCTGACCCAGCCGGCAGTGTCCCAGGCCGTCGCGGAGCTTGAGGCGCGCATCGGTGCGACGCTGTTCGATCGCAGCGTGCGTCCCTTGGGCCTCACGCCGGCGGGTGGCGTACTGCGCCAGCGGGCGAGCGCGCTGTTGACCGAGGCCCGGGAAATCGCCCCCGCACTGCGCGACACGGCGCGCAGCCGCTATCCGCTCTTGCGGGTGGGGCTGGTGGATTCCCTCTCGCGGGCGCTCGCGGCGGCGCTCGGCTCCCATCTCATGGCGCAGGCGGACGAGGTGTCCATCCTTGCGGGGCTCACCGCCTCCCACGCAAGCGCGCTCCTGACGCGACAGCTCGACCTGCTTTTGGGGGCGGACGAGCTGGACGAGGTGGAGGGGCTTGAGCGCCTCCCCATCCTAAGCGAGCCCTATGTGCTGCTGGCGCCCTCCGGCACCGCGCGGCCCGAGCGGCTGGAGGATGTGGCGGCGCTGGCGCAGCGTTTGCCCTTTGTGCGCTATTCGGCGCGTTCCAAGACCGGCATCGAGGTGGAGCGGCATTTGCGGCGGGTGAAACTCGATATTCCCCGCCGGCTGGAATTCGACACGCCGCAAGGGCTCACCGCAGCGGTGTTGCGAGGCGAGGGCTTCGCCATCTCCACGCCGCTCTGCTGGTACGAGTCGGGGGTGCCGCCGGGCGCGTTGGCCTGTTTTCCCCTTCCGGGACCGGCCTTGCTGCGCCACCTGGTTCTGGTGGCACGGCGGCAGGAACTGGGCCGACTGCCGCGCGAGGTAGCGGCTTTCTGCCGGGGGGAATTGGAGGTGGAGGTACGTCCCGCGCTGACGCAGGCCATGCCATGGCTCGGCTCGCCCGCCTGACTGGCTTGCATGCCTCTGCGGTATTGGCCAGGATCAAGAAGCGATTATCCATTGGGGAGCCGGTTCGATGACGGAGCTTGCGGCATCGTCCGCCTTCAAACCGCGCCTCTATCACAACTTCTCGTCCTATTATTCGATGATTGCCCGCCTCGCATTGGCCGAGGGCGGCGTGGCCTACGAGCCGGTCTTCATCGATATCCATTACCGCCGGGGCCAGCAGGAGCCCGATTATGTCCGTATCAATCCCGGCATGACCGTGCCGACCCTGGTTTTGCCCGACCGTATCCTCATTGAGAGCCGCGACATTGCCGAATATGCGCTGGGCGTTGGCGAAGCGGGGCTGGACGAGGAGACCCGCGCCTGGGTGGACCTGCAATATGGCTATCCCATCGAGGAACTAACCTTCGGCGGGCTGCTGGCGCGCAGTCCGGTGGCGCGCATCATCGTGCCGAAGCAGTTGGAGTCCATCCGCCGGTCGCTGCTGTCCCGCGCGGTCCAGAACCCGGATCTTGCGGATGTCTACAAGGCCCGCGCGGAGGTCTTCGCCGACCGGGTGCGCGCGTTCGAGCCGTCCACCGTCATCCGCCTTTCGGAGCGGCGGCGGGTTGAGGCCATGGGCTTCATGGATCGCCTCGACGCCACGCTGCGGGACGGCCGCCCGACGCTGGTGACGTCAGGCTATGGCCTCGCCGATGTGGTTTGGACGGTGTTCCTCGGGCGCATGGAATTCGCCGGCCTAGGGGCGGAAATTCCGAAGCGCGCTGCGCTCGCGCGCTATTGGGGTCAGATGCAGGCGCGGCCCAGCTTCGCGGCGGCGGACATCTGGACCAAATTCCATTTCCTGCGCTTCATCGGCGCAATATCGGGCATCGCGACGCGGTAAAGTCCCCCTGCCGGGGATCGCCCGCGGGGATCGCCCGCGGGCCATTGCCCTCAGATGTCCAGCGTGTTGTCCCGCTCCCATTGGGTCAGGTGCCGGCAATAGGCGTTCCATTCCTCGGTCTTCAGCTTGAGATAGCCGGAGACGAAGGCATCGCCCAGGCCGTCCCGCATCACCTTGGACTTGTCGAGCGCGCGCAAGGCATCCAGCATGTTCAGGGGCAGCTTCTTGGCACCCTTCACCTTGTGGCCGTCCGTATACATGTTGATGTCGAGCCGCTTGCCCGGATCGCGATTATTGGTGATGCCGTCGAGCCCGCCCGCCAGCAGCGCGGCCTGGAGCAGATAGGGATTGGCCGCTCCGTCGGCGAGGCGGAACTCGAAGCGGCCCGCATCGGGGATGCGGATCATGTGGGTGCGGTTGTTGCCCGTATAGGTCACCGAATTGGGTGCCCAGGTGGCGCCGGAAATGGTGCGCGGAGCGTTGATGCGCTTGTAGGAATTCACCGTCGGATTGGTGAGGGCGCAGATGGCGTCCGCATTGTGGATCAGGCCGCCGATGAACTTGTAGCCGATATCGGAGACGCCCAGCTCCCCCTTGGGATCGGAGAAGGCGTTCTTGCCCTTCTTCCACAGCGACACATGGGCGTGGCAGCCCGAGCCGGTGAGGTTGATGAAGGGCTTCGGCATGAAGGTCGCGCGCAGGCCGTGCTGCTCGGCGATGGTCTTGACCATATATTTGAAGAAGACGTGCCGGTCGGCGGTCAGAAGGGCGTCGTCATAATTCCAGTTCATCTCGAACTGGCCGTTGGCGTCCTCATGGTCGTTCTGGTAGGCGCCCCAGCCGAGCGACAACATGGCGTCGCAGATGGCCTTGATGACGTCATAGCGGCGCATCAGGGCGGACTGGTCATAGCACGGCTTTTCCGCCGTGTCGGACGCGTCAGAGATGGTCTTTCCGTCCGGCGTGATGAGGAAGTATTCGCATTCGACGCCGGTCTTCATCTCATAGCCGAGCGCCTGCGCGGCGGAGAGTTGGGCCTTCAACACCGAGCGGGGCGCCTGCGCCACCAACTTGCCGTCCATATAGAGGTCGGAGGCCAGCCAGCCGATTTCCGGCTTCCAGGGCAATTGGATCAGCGAGGCCGGATCGGGAACCGCGAACAGGTCCGGGTCGGCCGGCGACATGTCGAGCCAGGTGGCGAAGCCGGCAAAGCCGGCGCCGGCCGACTGCATCTCCTTGATGGCCGAGGCGGGCACCAGCTTGGCGCGCAGGGCGCCGAACAGGTCCACATAGGAAATGAGGAAATAGGTGATGCCCTTCTCTTTGGCGATCTTCGCCAGGTCGAGAGAGGAAGCGGCGGACGCGCGGCCTTCGGCATCGCGCAGGGCAGCGGGAAAGCGGGTCATTGTCATGTCCCCTGAACAGGTCTGGAAGGTTTTCGTTGGTCTTGTTCATGCAACCGCCGCGCCAAGGCGCGGCGGCGAAAGGGTCAGTATCCGGTGCGGCCGGGGATCCATTCGGTGCCGGCGAGCGGAACGCCGGCCATGGCGGCGGCTTCCACCGTCAGGGCGACGAGGTCTTCCGGCTCCAGATTGTGCAGATGGCTCTTGCCGCAGGCGCGGGCGATGGTCTGGGCCTCCAGCGTCATGACGCCCAGATAATTGGCGAGCCGGCGGCCGGCCTTCACCGGGTCGAGGCGCGCCCACAATTCCGGGTCCTGGGTGGTGATGCCGGCGGGATCGCGGCCTTCGTGCCAGTCGTCATAGGCACCGGCGGTGGAGCCGAGCGCCTGATACTCGGCCTCATATTGCGGGTCGTTGTCGCCCAGCGCCACCAGCGCCGCCGTGCCGATGGCGACCGCGTCCGCGCCCAGCGCCAGGGCCTTGGCCACATCCGCGCCGGAGCGGATGCCGCCGGAGACGATGAGCTGCACCTTGCGGTGCATGCCGAGGTCGCGCAGCGCCTGAACGGCGGGGCGGATGGCGGACAGGATCGGGATGCCCACATGCTCGATGAAGACATCCTGCGTGGCGGCGGTGCCGCCCTGCATGCCGTCCAGCACCACCACGTCGGCGCCGGACTTCACGGCGAGGGAGATGTCGTAATAGGGCCGCGAGGCGCCGACCTTCACATAGATGGGCTTTTCCCAGTCGGTGATCTCGCGCAATTCCTCGATCTTGATTTCCAGATCGTCCGGTCCCGTCCAGTCGGGATGGCGGCAGGCCGAGCGCTGGTCGATGCCCTTGGGCAGGGTGCGCATGGCGGCGACGCGATCGGAGATTTTCTGGCCCAGCAGCATGCCGCCGCCGCCCGGCTTGGCGCCCTGGCCGATCACGATCTCGATCGCGTCCGCCTTGCGCAGATCGTCGGGATTCATGCCGTAGCGCGACGGCAGATACTGATAGACCAGGACGGAGGAATGCCCGCGCTCCTCGGGCGTCATGCCGCCATCGCCCGTGGTGGTGGAGGTGCCCATGGCGGACGCGCCGCGCCCGAGCGCTTCCTTGGCGGGCGCTGAAAGGGCGCCGAAGCTCATGCCGGCGATGGTCACCGGGGTCTTCAGATGGATGGGCTTCTTCGCGAAACGGGTGCCGAGCACCACGTCGGTCCCGCACTTCTCGCGATAGCCTTCCAGCGGGTAGCGGGAGACCGAGGCGCCGAGGAACAGCAGATCGTCGAAATGGGGGAGCTTGCGCTTCGTGCCGCCGCCCCGGATGTCATAGATGCCGGTGGCCGCCGCGCGGCGGATCTCGGACAAGGTGTGGGGATCGAAGGTGGAGGAAAAGCGCGGCAGGGTGCGCGGGATGTTGGAATGGGCGGTCATGGGGTCCCTCGCTCAATAGGCGCCGGCATTGTCGATGTGGAAGTTGTAGAGCTGCCGGGCCGAGCCGTAGCGCTTGAACTCCCCGATATCGACGGTGCCCGCGAGGCCGGCGGCCTCCAGCTTCTCGTGGATGAGCTTGCGATGCTCGTCGCGCATCTCTTTCTCGATGCAGTCCGCGCCGAGGCTCTTCACCGCGCCGCGCACGAACAGCCTGGCCTCGTACAGGCTGTCGCCCAGCGCCTCGCCCGCGTCGCCAAACACGATGAGCGTGCCGGACTGGCCCATGAAGGCGCTCATATGGCCGATCGAGCCCTTCACGATGATGTCCACGCCCTTCATGGAGATGCCGCAGCGGGCCGAGGCGTTGCCGTCGATCAGCAGCATGCCGCCATGGGCGGTGGCGCCTGCGGCCTGGCTGGCATCGCCCTTCACATGGACGAAGCCGCTCATCATGTTCTCGGCGACGCCCACCCCGGCATTGCCATGGACGATGACATGCGCCTGCTGGTTCATGCCGGCGCAGTAATAGCCCACATGGCCGTCCACCTCGATGGTGAGCGGGGCATTGACGCCGGCGGCCAGCGCGTGGCGGCCGTTGGGATTGAGCACCCGCCAGCGCCGCGCATTGCTCTCGCCGCTCGCCTTGTGGAGGGCCGCGTTCAGCTCGCGCAGCGATGCGGTCGCGAGGTCAAAGGTGAGATCGGGGGTGACGGCGTTCATTGGGCGCGATCCCAGAAATAGACGGTGGCGGGCTCGGGCTCGAAGACCTTGGCGGTGGCGATGCCGGGCAGGTCCACGAGCGCGCGATATTCCGAGCCGAAGGCGACATATTGGTCGGTCTCGGCCATGACGGCGGGCTTGCAGGCGATGGGATCGCGCAGAACGCCGAAGCCGCTTTCCGTGCCGACGACGAAGGTGAAGAAGCCGTCGAGATCGTTGAGCCCGGCTTCCAGCGCCGCGCCCAGCGAGGCGCCTTCGCGCATCCGCCAGGTGAGATAGCCGGCGGCCACCTCACTGTCGTTCTCGGTGGCGAAGCTGATGCCCTCGCGCTTCAGCACGCGGCGCAGGTCGTTGTGGTTGGACAGCGAGCCGTTATGCACCAGACACTGGTCGGCACCGGTGGAGAAGGGATGGGCGCCGGCGGTGGTCACCGCGCTTTCCGTCGCCATGCGGGTATGGCCGATGCCATGGGTGCCGCGCATGCCCTCAAGGCCGAACCGCCCCGCGACGTCGCGCGGCAGGCCGATTTCCTTGAAGATTTCCATGCGGGTTCCGCTGCCGACGATGGCGACGTCCGGGTGCAGCGCGAGCTGGGCACGCACCTCGGCTTCATGGGCGGCGGGGAATTCGATCACCGCATGGGTGGCGCGCACCGCAACCTTGGGCGTGCCGCCGGAGGACAAGGAGAGGGAGCGCGCGAGCGCCTCGAAATCATAGCCCAGTGCCGCGCGCAGCGAGAGCTTCACATGGCCCGGCTCGCCCGCGCCATAGACCGCGAACCCCGCGCTGTCCGGGCCGCGATCGGTCATCACGCAGAGCATGGAAGAGAGCATGGCGCCGAGGTCCGGCTCCAGCTTCGGGTCTTTCAGGAATAATCCGACAATGCCGCACATGGCGCGCTCCCGATCGGGGGAGGCCCCGCTGGGGTGCGGGGCCCGTCGGGATCATTGGTACGGCGGCGCGCAGGGAGCGTCAATCAGCTGAGAATAATTTTTTCCTGTTAGGAAACTCAGCGCATGTCGCGGGCATATACGATGACGGAAAGATAGGTCATCGGCCGCACCAGCAGCGCCTCGGGGCCGTGCGCGGCGCCCGAATCGAACATCAGCGAATCGCCGGGGCGCAGGTGGTAGGCGCGGTCGGCATGGCGGTAGAGCACCTCGCCCGTGAGCATGAAGATGAACTCCACCCCGGCATGGCGGAATTCGGTGAAGGGCACCGCTTCTTCCGACAGGCAGATGAGATAGGGCTCGATGACGATGTCGCCGCCGAGCCCGTGGCCAAGAAGCTCATACTGGTGGCCGACCTTGGTGCCGCGCCGCTCGATGACCACGCCTTGCCCGGCGCGCACGAACGAGCAATCGCGCCGCTCCTCGAAGGCGGAAAACAGCGTGGTGATGGGAACGTTCAGCGCCTTCGCGATGGATTGCAGGGTCGCGAGGGAGGGGGAGATCTGCCCATTCTCCATCTTGGACAGCATGCCGACCGAAATGCCGGCCGCGCCCGCGAGATCGGAGACGGTCAGGTCCAGCTGGCGGCGCAGCGCGCGCACCTGTGCGCCCAAGGCGCCTTCCAGCGTGCTCTCGCGCGGTTCCGGGGCACCCGAGCCGGTGTGATAGGGGGCAAGGTCCGTCCCTGCCTTTGATCCGTCTTCCGCCACGCGGCGCATCCTTGTTTCCTGTGAGGAAACTAACCGCGATGCGGCACTGCGAAAAGAACTTTCGACGCCTCATTGCCGAAGCGGCGCGACGGCCTCGCGGTCCAGCCGGTCGAGATGAAGGCGGATATGCGCCGCCTCCGCAGGCGTGTTGGCCAGTGCGATGGCCTGGGCAAAGGCAGCGCGGGCTTCGGCCTTGCGTCCCATTTGCTGCAGCAACGCGCCGCGCAGGCCGTGAAAATGAAAATAGCCCGACAAGCGCGCCTCCAGCGGTTCCACAATCGCCAGTGCGGCCTCGGGACCGCGCACTTTGGAGACCGCCACGGCCCGGTTCAGCCGGATGACGGGGGAGGGTTCGAACCGCTCCAGCGCGCCATACAGCAGCTCGATCTGGGTCCAGTCGGTCGCGCCGGCGGTCGGCGCGCGGGCATGAAGCGCGGCGATGGCGGCCTGGATCTGGTAGGGACCGGGCGCGCGGTGGCGCAGCGCCTTGTCGATGAGCGCAAGACCCTCGGCGATCGCCTTGCGGTCCCACATGCTGCGATCTTGCTCTTCCAGCAGGATCACCTCGCCCTCCGCGCTGAAGCGGGCGGGCAGGCGCGCATGCTGGATCAGCATGAGCGCGCACAGGCCCATGATTTCGGCCTCGGCGGGAAACAGGCGCAGCAGGAGGCGGGAGAGGCGGATCGCTTCCTCGCACAGGGGTGCGCGGGCGGCGCACTGTTCCGCGACAACCGTGTAGCCTTCATTGAAGATGAGGTAGATCACCGCCGCGACCGCCGCGAGCCGTTCGCTGCGCTCAATGGCGCCGGGCGCTTCGAACGGCACGTCGGCCGCCGCGATCCGCGCCTTCGCGCGGGTGATGCGCTGCTCCATGGCCGCCTCCGACACGAGGAAGGCACGGGCAATCTGGCGCACGGACAGCCCGCACACGATGCGCAGCGCCAGCGCCACCTGGTGGGTTGCCTGCAAGTCGGGATGGCAGCAGACGAACAGCAAGCGCAGGATGTCGTCGCGATACTGGCTTTGGTCGAGCCGCTCCGCGAGCGGCGCCTCCACATCGCCGAGGTCGGACAGCACCGCCTCGTCGGGCAGATCCACCTGACGCGCCCGCCGGCGCACCGTGTCCAGCGCCGCATTGCGTCCCACCAGGATCAGCCAGGCGGCGGGATCGCGCGGCGGGCCGTTGGCGGGCCAGGAAGACAACGCCCGCAGACAGGCTTCCTGATAGGCCTCCTCAGCCGTGTCCAGATCTCGAAAATAGCGCAGCAGCGCGGCGACGGCCTTGGGGCGGGCGCCGATCAGCGCCGCATGGATCCAATCCGCAGCATTGCCGTCTGCCGTCACGGCGCGCCTCCAGACAGGCTCGGCGTGCCGGGGAAGAACACGCCGACGGGGCGGATTTCATAGGACCCGCCGGGATTGGCGCCTCCCAATTCGCGGGCGATGGCGAGCGCCTCCTCCAGGTCAACGCAGTCGATGATGTAGAAGCCGAGCAATTGCTCCTTGGTCTCGGCAAACGGCCCGTCCAGCACGACGGGTGGCTCGCTGTGCTTGCGCAGCGTGGTGGCGGCGGAGGTGGGCAGCAGGCGCGCGACCGGCCCGAGCTTGCCCTCCCGCGCCAGCCGATCCTGCACAACGCCGAGGCGCGCCATGACCGCGTCGTCTTCCTCCTTGGACCAGGCGCAGACCACATCTTCGGAATGATAGCAGAGGATCGCATATTGCACGGCGGAGCTCCTTCCCTGCGAGGACGTGGGGAGCACCGCCGTTCCGACAGTGCCGGTGGCGTTTTGAGCGACCCCGCATCCGCGAGGCCAGTCTAGACCAGCCCTCCAGACGCTTGAATCGTCACGTGCCCATCGCGGCGATGGTCGCCCGATTTTTGCGCGGGCATGACTCACGGGCATGTGTTGTGCTGGTCACATCGTCCCCCTAGAACGTAACAAGACGCGAGGGCGGGCATTCCTTGATCCAGATCAAGGCGAGCCCTTGCCTGGGGTGCATCGGCAGGGGGGAAGGCGATGCGTCGCCCATTTTATAAAATCCTGTATGTCCAGGTGCTGATGGCGGTCGCCGCTGGAGTGCTGTTGGGCTATTTCTTCCCCCATGCGGGCGAGGCGATGAAGCCGTTCGGCGATGGATTCATCAAGCTCGTCAAGATGATCATCGCCCCCGTGGTCTTCTGCACGGTGGTCGTCGGCATCGCCAATATGGGCGACGTGAAGAAAGTGGGCCGCGTCGGCGGCAAGGCGCTGCTCTATTTCGAGTCGGTCTCGACCCTCGCTTTGGTGATCGGACTGCTGGTGGGCAAGATCGTCCAGCCGGGGGCCGGCTTCAATGTCGATGTCAGCACGCTTGATCCCAAAAGCATCGCCACCTTCACGTCGCAGGCGCACCACGCGTCATTCGTGGATTTCCTGCTGCACATCATCCCCGACACGCTGGTGGGCGCGCTGGCGGGAGGGGACATCCTCCAGGTTCTGTTCATCGCCATCCTGACCGGCTTCGCCTTGAGCGCCATGGGCAGCGCGGGCGTTCCGATCCTCAACGCCATCAAGGCGGCCGAGCAGCTGATCTTCACCATCGTCGGCATCGTCATGCGCGCGGCCCCCGTCGGGGCATTCGGCGCCATGGCATTCACCATCGGCGCCTATGGGCTCGCCTCCATCGCCAATCTGCTGGAACTGGTGGCGACCTTCTATGCGACCGCTCTACTGTTCGTGCTGCTGGTGCTCGGGCTCATTGCCCGCATTGTCGGCTTCAACATTCTGAAACTGCTGCGCTATATCCGTGAAGAATTGCTCATCGTGCTCGGCACCTCCTCCTCGGAGAGCGCGCTGCCCGCCTTGATGCGCAAGCTGGAGCAGGCCGGCGCGCCCAAGGGCGTGGTCTCGCTCGTCGTGCCCACCGGCTATTCCTTCAATCTCGACGGCACAAATATCTACATGACGCTGGCGACCCTGTTCATCGCCCAGGCCACAAACACGCACCTCACCCTTGAGCACGAACTGATGATCCTGGCGGTCGCCATGCTCACCTCCAAGGGTGCCGCGGCGGTGGCGGGGGGCGGCTTCATCACGCTCGCCGCCACGCTGGAAGTGGTGCCGGAAATCCCCGTCGTGGGCATGGCGCTGATCCTCGGCGTGGATCGCTTCATGTCGGAATGCCGCTCGCTCACCAATTTCGTCGGCAATGCGGTGGCGACCTTCGTGGTCGCCCGCTGGGAAGGGGAACTGGATGTCGCGCGGCTGAATGCCGTGCTCGACGGCGCGGAGGAAGAGAGCGGTGCGCGACACGCCCCCGCCGCCTGAGGCGATGCCTGCGCTCTCCTGCCGGGCCTCCTTGCTGCGGACATCGCTTCTGCGCCATCTCTATGTGCAGGTGCTGGTCGCGGCGCTGCTGGGCGTTGCGGTCGGCGCGCTCTGGCCGGCGTTCGGCGCCGCGCTCGAACCGATCGGCCAGGCCTTCGTCAAGCTGGTAAGGCTGATCATCAATCCGCTGGTCTTCTGTACCCTGGTGCTCGGCATTTCCGGCATGCACGGCGCGGCGGCCGGGCGCATCGGCGGTCGGGCCATGGTCTATTTCGAGATCATGTCCACCCTCGCTTTGCTGGTGGGACTGGCGGTCGCGCTCCTGGTGAAGCCGGGCGCGGGCTTCGAGGTGACGCCCGGCATGCTGGATGCCGGCGCGGTCGCGCCCTATGCGCAGGCGCATGCGCCCCACACCCTGGAGGGCTTTCTGCTGAACATCATTCCGCAGACGGTCCTGTCCGCCTTCACCGGCGGGGACATCGTACAGGTGCTATTCGTTTCGCTGCTGGCCGGCGTCGCCTTGAGCTCCATGGGCACGGCGGGCGAACCCATCATTCGCGCCCTGCGGCGGGTGGAGCAACTGGTGTTTTCGTTCGCCGGCATCCTGCTGCGGGTGGCGCCGCTGGGCGCGTTCGGCGCCATGGCCTTCGTCATCGGGAAGTTCGGCGTCCGGGCGGTGGAAAATCTCGGCCTGCTGATCCTCACCCTCTATATCACCGAGCTGGTGTTCGTGTTGGTGGTTCTGGGGAGCGTCGCGCGGCTGTGCGGCTTCAGCATTCTCAAGCTGCTGCGCTACATCAAGGATGAGCTTCTCATCGTGCTCGGCACGTCCTCGGCGGAAACCGGCATTCCGACGCTGATGCCGAAGCTGGAACGGGCGGGCGCGCCCAAGGCGGTGGTGGGCCTCGTGGTGCCGGGTGGCTACGCCTTCAATGCCGACGGCACGAACATCTATCTGACCCTCTCGATCCTCTTCATCTGCCAGGCGACCGGAACCGAACTGAGCTTCGGGCAGCTTGCCACTGTGCTGGTCGTGGCCATGCTGACCTCGAAGGGGGCAGGGGGCATCACGGGGTCGAGCTTCGTGGCGCTCATCTCCACCTTGACGGTGGTCCATGAGGTTCCGCTCGCCGGGGCCGCCTTGATCCTTGGCGTCGATCGCTTCCTGAGCGAGGCGCGCTCGGTCACCAATGTCATCGGTAATACCGTGGCGACGCTTGCGGTGGCCAAATGGGAGGGCGTCCTGGACATGGAGGCCTTGCACGCGTGCCTGGACTCACCCGCCGCCCCGCCCGAGCCGGCGCTCGCCTGAGAGCTGTCTTCAGCCTTTGGTCCAGCGCAGCGCGGCGTCGGTATCGCTGTCCTTGGCCGCCACCCAGTCGCCGCCGCCCGCGCGCTCCTCCTTCTTCCAGAAGGGGGCGTTGGTCTTCAGCCAGTCCATGAGGAAGCTCGCCGCCGCGAACGCCGCATCGCGATGGGCGGAGGAGGTGACGACGAGCACGATCTGCTCGCCGGGCACGATGCGGCCATGGCGGTGGATGATGCGTGCGCCAAGGAGTGGCCAGCGTGTCCGCGCCTCGTCCATCAGGCGCTCCATCTCCGCTTCCGCCATGCCGGGATAATGTTCGAGCACCAGCGCGGCGAGGGCGCCATCGATGCCGGTTTCGCTCTTGTCGGCGCGGCAATAGCCCGTAAAGGACACGACCGCGCCCACATCGCCCGTGCCCGACATGGCGGCGATCTCATCGGCAATGTCGAACGGATCTGCCTGAACCCGGACGTCGAATGCGCGCACGCGGTTCACCCTCCGGTCATGGGCGGGAAAAACGCCACTTCGCGCACGCCGGCGATGGCGGCGTCCGGCTTGGCATGGCGATGGTCCAGCGCGGCGCGGACCACGGCGGGATTCTCAAAAGCGTGGGCATGGCCCGCACTGAGGGTCGCGAGCCAGCGGGCAAGATCGGCGATGGTGCGCACCTCTTCGGGCGGAGAGACATTCTCCTCCCCATGGCCCACGCGCTCCCTCAGCCACGCGAAATAGAGCACCTTCATTCAGGGCTCCTCCACCAGATGCCGGGCGCCGGCGCGAAAATAGTCGAAACCGGTATAGAGCGTGAGGACTGCGGACACCCACAGCAGCAACAAGCCCAGCAATGTGAGGCCCGGCAAAATCTGGTCGCCGGCGGGGCCGGCCAGCAGAAAGCCCACCGCGACAAGCTGGAGCGTGGTCTTCCATTTCGCGAGCCGGGAGACGGGCACGCTCACCCGCAGTTCCGCCAGGAATTCCCGCAGGCCCGACACGAGGATCTCGCGACACAGGATGACCACCGCCGCCCAGAGCGACCACCCCCGGATGGTGCCGTCCGAGGCCAGCATCAGCAGGCTGGTGGAAACCAGAAGCTTATCGGCGATGGGGTCGAGCATGCGGCCGATGGCCGACTGCTGGGAGAGGGCACGGGCGAGATAGCCGTCGAAGAAGTCAGTTACCGCCGCCGCGATGAACAGGCCGAGCGCCACCCAGCGCAGCCAGATGCCGCCATGCAGGATATCGGCCCAGAACAGGCAGGCGGCCACCAGCGGCACCGCGGCACACCGCGAATAGGTCAGGATATTCGGCAGCGAAAAGGCATGGCTGCGCCCGGAACGGGGCGGCGAGGCGGGTTGCGTCGTGGCTTCGGCCATGTCCATTCGGTCTGTTTTTCGGCTGCCGGCGGAGCAGCGAGAGGAGGATGCTCGCAGAAGCGGGCGCGGTCGAGGCGGCTGAGCCAGCATGCCCCGATTTCATTCACCGGGGCGAGGGCTCATGGAAATAACCGTAGATGGCCAGTGCCGTCGAGGCATTGATTCCATCCACCT
This sequence comes from Pseudomonadota bacterium, assembly GCA_040755535.1. GTDB lineage: Bacteria > Pseudomonadota > Alphaproteobacteria > Rhizobiales > Xanthobacteraceae > Aquabacter. The sequence goes on from JBFMAV010000007.1 coordinate 39,365, forward strand.
GTTCAAGATCGGCCAGCGAGGCACGCTCGATCGCCTTCAAAGTCCCGAAATGCCTGAGCAAAGCGCGTTTGCGGGCGGGTCCGACGCCGGGAATCGCCTGTAGCCCCGCCTCGCTGATGGCCTTCTTGCGCCGCGCGCGATGCGAACCGATGGCGAAGCGGTGTGCCTCGTCGCGCAGACGCTGAATAAAATAGAGCACCGGGTCTCGCGGTTCCATGCGGAATGCTGGGCGACCGGGAATATGGAACATTTCTCGTCCCGCCTCCCGATCAAGTCCCTTGGCCACGCCGACCATCGGGACCTGCGTAACGCCCAATTCACGGGCCACCTCCAACGCCGCGTTCAACTGGCCCTGGCCGCCGTCGATCAGCACCAGATCCGGCCAGACGCCGCTCTCGTCGGGCGCACCGTCGGCCGCGCTGTCGGTCGCGCCTGCGGCGGGGCCTGCGGGGCGGGGGGCCTCCTTGAGAAGGCGGGAGAAGCGGCGATGCAGCACCTCGCGCATCATGCCGTAGTCGTCGCCGGGGGTGAGATCCGCCGACTTGATGTTGAACTTGCGGTACTGGTTTTTCCGGAAGCCCTCCGGCCCGGCCACGATCATGCCGCCCACGGCATTGCTGCCCATGATGTGCGAATTGTCATAGACCTCGATCCGGCGGGGCGGGGCCGGCAGGCCGAAAGCTGCGGCGAGGCCTTCGAGCAGGCGCGTCTGGGTGGCGGTTTCCGCGAGCTTGCGGCCGAGCGCCTCGCGCGCATTCTGCATGGCGTGGTCCACCAGATCGCGCTTTTCACCCCGCTGGGGCACGCTGATCTCGACCTTGCCCGTGCGCGCGGACAGGGCCTCGGCCAGCAGGCCTTGGTCCTCCACCGCATGGCTCAGCAGGATCAGGCGGGGGCAGGGCTTGTCCTCGTAGAATTGCGAGAGAAAAGCGCCGAGCACCTCTGCTTCACTCAGGGAGCGATCCGCGCGCGGAAAATAAGCGCGGTTGCCCCAATTCTGCCCGGTGCGGAAAAAGAACACCTCGATGCAGGTGGCGCCGCCCTCCTGGTGGCAGGCGAACACGTCCGCCTCCTCCACGGACCGGGGATTGATGCCCTGGCTGCCTTGAACGGCCGAGAGCGCGGCGAGGCGGTCACGCAGGCGCGCGGCGCGCTCGAATTCCAGCGCCTCGGAGGCGGCTTCCATGTCGCGGGCCAATTCCTCCTTCACCGCGCGCGAGCGCCCGGAGAGGAAGGCTCGGGCCTCGCGGACCAGTTCGCGATAGTCGGTCTCGCTCACTTCCCCGGTGCAGGGGCCGGAGCACCTCTTGATCTGGAACAGAAGGCAGGGGCGGGAGCGATTCTCATAATAGCTGTCCGAGCAGGAGCGCAGCAGGAAGGCGCGTTGAAGCGCGTTGATCGTGCGGTCCACCGCCCAGACGCTGGCGAACGGGCCATAATAATCGCCCGGACGGCTGCGCGAGCCGCGGTGCTTGGCGATCTGGGGCGCCACATGGTCGGCGGTGATGAGGATATAAGGAAAGGACTTGTCGTCGCGCAGCAGCACATTGAAGCGCGGCTTCAGCTGCTTGATGAGATTGGCTTCCAGAAGCAGGGCTTCCGGCTCTGTGCGCGTGGAGACGAATTCCATCGCCGTGGTTGCGGCGATCATGCGGGCGATGCGGTTGGTGTGCCCGATGGGGCGGGTATAGCTGAGCACGCGCTTCTTGATGCTCTTCGCCTTGCCGACATAGAGGACCGTCCCGTCGGCCGCGATCATGCGGTAGACACCTGGTCCCTGGGGCGCGTGCTTGGCGGCGCGGGCGATCGCGGCCCGCCCGACCGCGAGCGGACCTTCCTCGACCACCGCCTCTTCGTCCGATTCGAAGGGCAGGCTCGCCTCTTCCTCGATCTCGGACAGGTCCGGAGCGGGCGCATCGACATCAAAGGGGGGCGGAAGCTGGGGGGTGCGGGCACTCATGCCCCAGAAGTAAGGCGTCGGCCCGGGAAGGACCAGAGCCACGGGGCGGAACCCACGCCCGCCGCGCCCGCGCGCGCTTTAATCGCCTGTTTACGCAATCATCTAACTCCGCATTCACCACGATCCAAAGCTGGGTGCGCTGCATTCGGCAGCGGGGCGGCGCAGCCAGATTTCGTTTGCCATTTCGGCCTAACCCTGACGGCAGGTCGCGCGGCCAAGGCCGCTGGCTGAAAGGAGTTGACGATGAAACACCGTCTCGTGGCGGGCTTGGCGGCGTTGGGGACGCTGGCGATTCCCGCCGCCGCCGCCGACATGAACGGCGGCTACGGCTCTGGCTATGCACAGCCGGCCGCGCCCATGTCTTGGACCGGCTTCTATGTCGGCGCCAATGCCGGATACAGCTGGGGCACTGCGGGCGCTTACTCGCCGGGCGGTTTCCTGGGCGGCCTTCAGGCCGGATACAATTGGCAGTTCGCGGGCTCAGCCTTCGTCGCCGGCCTGGAGACCGATCTCGCCTGGACCGGAATCAACGAAGGTCCTTACAGCGTCAGCTACATTGGTACCGTTCGCGCGCGCCTGGGTTTCGCGTTCGAACGCTTCCTTGCGTATGGAACGGCGGGCCTCGCCTATGGTGCAGGGCAGTATGAAATCGCAGGGTTGAGCAATGACCAGACCCACACCGGATGGACCCTGGGCCTAGGTGGCGAGTTCGCCTTGGACCGGAACTGGAGTGCCCGTGCAGAATATCTGTATGTTGATCTTGGTAGTTCCACATACAATTCTTTAACCGGTCCCGCCTCCCTGGGGTTCGATGGAAACATCATCAGAGGAGGTGTGAACTATCGTTTCTGAACCATTAACGCTGATAACGTCAGTGAAAGTGCCTGTCTGCGAACGATTTGTGACCGGTCTTGAACGCTTTTGTGTTCACATATAGGCTGTTAACCACATTCCCGCCGTGTTTTCTTAGGGGGGGTGTTGCAGCAGGGTGACAGACGACCAAGCCGGCGCGGTGTATATCCGCTCCATCGTGTTTCGTATCTCAACGAAGGGTGTATCCATGTTGAAGCGCGCTCTCGCCGGGGTCTCCGCCCTGGCTCTCCTCGGCGGTGCGGCCTCTGCGGCTGACCTCGCCACCAAGTATCCCGTGAAGGCCGCCCCCGTTGTGGTGCCGGTGTTCTCCTGGACCGGCTTCTACCTCGGCGGCAACATCGGCTGGGGCTGGCTGAACAATGACCTCGCCGTCTCGCCGTCCTACGGCATTCCGGCGACCAACATCAGCATCGGTTCTGCCAACGGCTTCATCGGCGGTCTGCAGGCTGGCTACAACTGGCAGTTCGCCAACAACGTCGTGATCGGTCTCGAAGCCGACATCGAGTGGGCTGACCTCGGCGGCAACTCCGTTGCGATCTCGGGCCCGGCTGGCGTCGCCACCGGCTCGGTCGACTACTTCGGCACGATCCGCGCTCGCCTCGGCTACGCCTTCGACCGCGTGCTGCCCTACGTCACCGGCGGTGTTGCCTACGGCAAGTCCGACTTCGGCACCATCTATGGCGTGTCCACCTCCGAGACCAACTGGGGCTGGACCATCGGCGGCGGCGTCGAGTACGCCTTCACCAACAACATCACCGCGAAGCTCGAGTATCTCTACATCGACCTCGACGGTTCGACCTACACCATCCCGTCCACCCTGGGCTCCATCCAGGCCGACACCAACACCTCGGCTCTCAAGCTCGGCGTGAACTACAAGTTCTGATCGTCGCTCTTCCGAGACCTCCTTTGAACCCCGGGCGAAAGCCCGGGGTTTTTTCGTTTCGGAACTCGCGTACCCCATTTGCGTTGCCGTCTACGACAGACCGCGGCACCGCCACTGCTTCGCCATAACGAAGCCATCGCCTTGCCGGGGTCCCATGGCATGACGCCAGGGCCTGGGTTGGCAGTGACGAGGTGCGTTGGATGAAATCGGTTTTCCTGATCGGGGCGACCCTTGGGGCCTTGGCGGGTGGCTCGGCCATGGCCGCCGACCTTGCGCGTCCTTCACCGGCGACAGTGCCGGTTGCGCAGCCTGCTCCAGTCTTTTCGTGGACGGGTTTTTATATCGGCGGCAATGCCGGTTACAGCTGGGGATCCGACTCCGGCGCCCTCGGCGGGTTGAATGCGGACGGCTGGTTGGCGGGCGGCCAGATCGGATACAATTATCAGTTCCAGAACAATGTCCTGGTGGGCCTGGAAGCCGATATCCAAGGCGGCGACGTGAGCGGCGGCGCGCTCGGCCTCGACAGCAAGCTGGATTATCTCGGCACCGTGCGGGCGCGTGTCGGATATGCGTTCGACCGGGTGCTGCCCTATGTGACGGGCGGTCTTGCCTATGGCCGCAACAGCATCACGGACTATGGCTTCGAATCCGCCAATACCCATGTGGGGTGGACCGCCGGCGGCGGCATCGAATATGCCTTGACCAACAATTGGACGGCGCGCGCGGAATATCTTTACACCGACCTCGGATCGAAGACCTATGACAATATCGGCGCTGATGTTGGCGTGACGAGTTCCAGCGCCCGCCTGGGAATCAATTACAAGTTCTGATCCGCCGGCCGTAGACAGACAGGGGGCGCCCCGTTCGGGCGTCCCTTTTTCTGTGGCCGAGCGTGTGCGCCGGCTGGGGCTGGCGGTAATATGCCGACGCAATTGTTGAACGGCTTCTCACAGCCGCTTTGATCCAGTCGGCTCGCATGCGGCCCGCTTCCCGTGATAGAGGCGGATGCAATTGAACTGTCAGAAGCGAGAATCGACATGACTCTCCCGTCCGACTCGGCGCGCCCCCTTCGCGTAGGCGTTGCCGGTATCGGGATCATGGGGTCCAACCACGCTCGCGTTCTTGCTGAACTTCCGGGTGCGGAGCTTGTGGCGATTGCCGACCCGGATACGGCCCAGGCCGGTCGCGTCGCGAATTTCCTCGGCTGCGAGGCGGTTGCCGACCATCACGCCCTGATTGCCCGCGGGCTCGACGCCATTGTCGTGGCGGCCCCCACCCACCTGCATCACCCGGTGGCCCTGGATATCATCACGGCGGGGATCTCCGTTCTGGTGGAGAAGCCGGTCGCCTCCACCGCCGAAGAGGGGCGGGAGATCGTCGCAGCGGCGCAGGCGAACAATGTCACCCTCATGATCGGTCATGTGGAACGCTTCAACCCGGCGGTCCAGGCGGTGAAGAAGGCCATCGCCGGGGAAGAACTCCTCTCCATCGCCATCACCCGCGTCGGACCCTTTCCGCCGCGCATGTCCAATGTCGGCGTCGTGATCGATCTCGCGGTCCACGACATCGACCTGATCCGCTGGTTCACCGGCTCCGATATCATCGAGGTGCAGCCGCAGACCTCTTCCGCCATGGCGGAGCGCGAGGACATTGCGTTGCTTCAGTTCCGCACCGCCTCCGGCGTGCTCGCCCACATCAACACCAACTGGCTGACGCCCTTCAAGGCGCGCACGGTGCATGTTGCGACGCGCAAGAAATATGTCATCGGCGACCTGCTCACCCGCCAGGTCACCGAGTGCTTCGACTACCGGCCCGACGGCTCCTATTCGATGCGCCATCTCCCGGTCGCCTACGCGGAGCCGCTGCGGGCCGAACTCGACCAGTTTCTCGACGCGGTGCGCTCGGGCAAGCCGCCGGCGGTGACTGGCGACGAGGGCGTGGCGAGCCTTGAAATCGCGATCTCCTGCCTCACCGGACGTTCCGAAGCGAGCCATCGCTCTTCGGCCGATCGCCGCCGGGCGGTGGGCTGACGTCCGCAACAGAAGCGAATTTGCATGACCACGCACGTCACGAGTCAGATGGCCCCCATCCCTTTCATCGACGTGGCCGCCCAGCGCGCCCGCCTCGGCGCGCGGATCGATCGCGCGGTGACGTCGGTGCTGGAGAGCTGCCGGTTCATCAACGGACCGGAAGTCGCCATCCTGGAAGAGCAACTCGCCGCATTCGCGGGGGCAAAGCATGCCGTCGCCTGCGCCAGCGGCACCGACGCGCTGGCCATGATCCTCATGTCCTGGGGGATCGGGCCGGGGGATGCGGTGTTCTGTCCGGCCTTCACCTTCTGCGCCACCGCCGAGGTCGTGCCATGGGTCGGCGCAACGCCGGTCTTCGTGGATGTGAAGGCGGACACCTTCAACATGGACGCCGAGAGCCTGGAGCGTGCCATCGGCATCGCAAAGGCGGCCGGGCTCACTCCGAAAGTGGTGATTCCCGTGGACCTGTTCGGTCAGGCGGCCGACTATGGCGCGATTCTTCCCGTGGCCGAAGCCCATGGACTGAAGGTGCTCGACGATGCCGCGCAGGGCTTCGGCGCTGAGTGGCGTGGCCAGCGGACCGGCAGCATCGGGCATGCCGCCGCCACCTCTTTCTTTCCGGCCAAGCCGCTTGGCTGCTACGGCGATGGCGGCGCGGTCTTCACCAATGATGACTCCCTTGTCCCCATCCTGAAGAGCGTGCGCGAGCACGGGCAGGGCGTGGACAAATATGAGAATGTGCGCATTGGTATGACCGCGCGCCTCGATACGATTCAGGCGGCCGTTCTGATCGAGAAGCTGGATATTTTTGCCGACGAGATCACCGCCCGCGACGCCATCGCCGCGCGCTACAATGCGCTGCTCGCCGATGTCGCCATCGTTCCGAGCGTGGCGGACGGGGCCACCTCCACCTGGGCGCAATATACGATCCGCCTCGCGCCCGGCCGGCGCGATGGTCTGGCCGACGCGCTGCGCAAGGAGGGCGTCCCCACCGCCGTCTATTACCGCATCCCCATGCACAGGCAGCCGGCCTATGCCCGCTTCCCCGCCGACCGCCTCCCGGTCAGCGAGGCGCTGTGCGCGGAAGTCATCAGCCTGCCCATGCACGCCTATCTGGATGAGGCGACCCAGGACCGCATCGTCGCCGCCGTCCGCCGCGCCCTGGCAGCGTGAGGGTGGGGGGGCGAGGCCGGCGTTCCGGCCCGTTCCTGTTGCCCCCTCCCTACCTTGCCCCGCAAGCGGGAGAGGGATTTGCGTCCCTTGAGATAAAGCCGTCGCCCTCTTCTTCCCCGGACAGAGTCCTCCTCCCGCTTGCGGGGGAGGGCGAGGGAGGGGGGAACGCTCTGGTGCAGAGCCGATTGCCCGCGATGTCCCACGCCTCAGCTTGGCGCGTGTGACTGAGAGTGTCGTTACGGTCCGTTGACGCCCGCTCAGGCATAAGACTGAAAGCCGCCCTCGCGCGTTGTTCTGGAACTGGTAATCAGCGAACCATGCTGCGCTCCATCCTCTCTGTCGGCGGACTGACGCTGGTGTCGCGGCTGGCGGGGTTCGCGCGCGACATTCTCATGGCGGCGGTGCTGGGTGCGGGGCCGATCGCGGACGCCTTTCTGGTCGCGTTCCGTCTGCCCAACCATTTCCGTGCCATCTTCGCCGAAGGCGCGTTCAATGCCGCCTTCGTGCCCACCTATGCGCGCCTGAAGGAACAGAACGGCATTCCTGTCGCGCGCGGCTTTGCAGATGAAGTGCTGACCGCCATGGCGCTGGTGCATGGCGCCCTGCTGGCGCTGGCCCTCGGATTCACGCCGCAATTCGTCGGCCTGCTGGCACCGGGTCTTGCGGATGATCCCGCCCGATTTGATCTGGCCGTCACGCTGACCCGCATCACCTTTCCCTATCTGGCGCTGATTTCGGTGGCGACGCTGGCCTCCGGCGCGCTGAATGCCATGGACCGCTTCGCCATGGCGGCGGCCTCTCCCATCCTGCTGAATGTCTGCATGATCGGAACGCTGGCCTGTGCCGGGCTGTTTCCGACCGCAGGCCATGCGGCGGCCTGGGGCGTGCTGGTGTCGGGAATCGGGCAGGTGGTTCTGTTGCTGTGGGACGCGGAGCGCACGGGCATCGGCCTGCGTCTCGCGCGTCCTCGCCTCGATCCCGGCACGCGGCGATTCCTGAAAGCACTCGGTCCCGCGATCATCGGCTCGGCGGGCGTGCAGATCGCGCTGTTCGCGGACACCATCATCGCCACCTTCCTGCCCGCCGGTGCCCTGTCCGCCCTGTATTATGCGGATCGCATCAACCAGTTGCCCATCGGCGTGGTGGGAATCGCGGTCGGCACGGTGCTGTTGCCGGAAATGTCGCGCCGGCTCGCCGCCAACGACGATTTGGGCGCGGCGCGGGCGCAGGCACGGGCGGTCGAGTTTGCGGTCCTGCTGGCGGCGCCGTTCGTGGTGGCCTCGCTGATTATTCCCGACCTGACCATGCGGGCGCTGTTCGCTCGGGGCGCCTTCACGGCGGGCGATGCGGCGGAGGCGGCGGCCACCCTGCAAGCCTATGCGCTGGGCCTGATTGCCTTCGTGGTTCTGCGCGGCTTCATCGCGCCCTTCCACGCCCGCAGCGACACTACCACGCCGATGATCGCTTCCTTGAGCGCGGTGGGCGTCAATGTCGCCTTGAAATTCGCCCTCATGGGATCTCTCGCGCAAGTGGGCCTCGCCCTGGCGACGGCGGTCGGGGGCTGGATTAATCTCGGATTGTTGATCTTCTTCGCCCGGCGCCGGGGCCTGCCGCTCGGCGACGAACTTCTCGCGGGCCGGCTGCTGCGCTTGTTCGCGTGCGCCCTGGTCCTTGCAGGCACGCTCTGGGCTGCCTTGCCGGTGGCGCGCTCTATCGCCTCCCGCTTGCCCGAGGGCCGCGAGGAGATCACCTTGCTTCTGGTCGTGGCGGCGGGTGGACTTGCCTATAGCGCGTCCGCCCTGCTGCTGCTCGGGCGTGGTATTCTGGGGCCGCTGCTGCGGCGGCGGGGCGCCAAGACGCCGAAGGAGCCGCCCTCCGGGCTTTGACCTAGGTTTTGCACCGCAAGAAAGCTGTGCTATTCGACGCGGGCGTTGACGGCCCCATTGTTGCGGGAGCGGTCGTTTGCGCCTTTGACATCCTCGTCGCGCGCTCGGCGCACGATCGGAGCCATACGTATGCTGCCTGTCCCGCGCCTCCTCTCTATTTTCCGTCAGCCTGCGTCTCTCGGCCTTCTGGCGCCGCTTCTGCTGGCCGCCTGCGGCCAGCCGCAACAGCAGCAGGGCGGAGGTGCACCGCCGCCGCCCACGGTCACGGTCGCGAAGCCCCAGACGCGCAACATCACCGAATACGACGAATATGTCGGCCGGTTCGTGGCCATCAACCACGTGATGGTCAATGCGCGCATCTCCGGCTATCTGGAAAAGATCAGCTTCACTGACGGCCAGATGGTGAAGGAGGGGGATCTCCTCTTCACCCTCGACCAGCGCCCCTACAAGATCGCGCTCCAGCAGGCGGAAGCCAATCTCGCCCAGGCCAAGGCGAACCTTGATTTCGCGACCACGGACCTCGAGCGCGCACGCACGCTGATCGAGGACCGCACCTCGAACGCCATTTCCAAGCAGGCCTTCGATCAGCGCACCCAGACCCAGCGCACCGCGACCGCCACGGTGCAGGCGCAGGAAGCCCTGGTGGCCCAGGCCAAGCTCGACCTGCAATTCACGGAGCTGCGCGCCCCCATTTCCGGCCGTATCGGCGACCGGCGCGTGTCCGTCGGCAATTATGTGATCGGCGGCGGCGGCGGCACGCCCACGCTGCTGGCGGTGATCGTCTCCACCGATCCCATCTATTTCGAGTTCACCTTCGACGAGGCCTCGCTCCTTCGCTACCAGCGCCTGATGAGCGGAGGCGGGATCGATTCCTCCAGCGTCGAACTCAAGCTGATCGACGACAAGGGCTGGCCGTTCAAGGGCAAGATGGACTTCCTGAACAATGTGGTGGACCGCGAGACCGGCACCATTCGCGGGCGCGCCATCTTCGAGAACAAGCAGGAATTGTTCCGTCCGGGACTGTTCGGGCGCATCCGCCTGCCGGCCACCGCGCCCTATCAGGCGCTGACCGTGCCGGACACCGCCATCGGCAGCGAGCAGACCCAGAAATTCGTCTATGTGGTTGGCCCGGAAAACGTGGTGCAGGTGCGCCCCGTGACGCTCGGCCCGCTGGACGGCGACCGCCGCGTGGTGAAGACCGGACTCAAGCCCGAGGACGTGATCGTGGTGAACGGCCTCATGCGGGTGCGGCCCGGCGTGAAGGTCACGCCCCAGGAGGAGAAGCCTCCGGCGCCAGCGGACGCGAAGGCGCCCGCCGCCGCGTCCCCGGCGAAGTGAGGGAGGCGGCACCATGCGCTTCTCGCATTTCTTCATCGACCGCCCGATCTTCGCCTGGGTGGTGTCGATCGTCGTGATGCTGCTCGGCGGCATCTCCTATTTGCGCCTGCCGGTCGCCCAGTATCCGGACATCGCGCCGCCGGTCATCAACGTGACCGGCCAGTTCCCCGGCGCCAGCGCCGAGACCGTTGCCGACACGGTGGTCGCGCCCATTGAGCAGCAGATCAACGGCGTTGAGGGGATGCTCTACATCTCCTCCAACTCCACCGCCGACGGACGCTTTTCCATCTCGGTCACGTTCGATCTCGGCGTGGACCTCGATATCGCGCAGGTCCAGGTGCAGAACCGCGTGGCGATCGCCGCCCCGCGCCTGCCGCAGGAAGTCCAGCAGATCGGCGTCATCACGGCGAAAAGCTCGCCCGACCTCATGCTGGTGGTGAGCCTTTATTCGCCGGACGGCTCGCGCGACCCGCTGTTCATTTCCAACGTGGCCAATGTCCAGATCAAGGACGTGCTGTCGCGCATCGATGGCGTGGGCTCCATCACCGTATTCGGCAATCGCGACTATGCGATGCAGGTCTGGCTCGACCCGACCCGCCTCCAGGAGCTCAATCTCACCGCCGGCGACGTGGTGACCGCGCTCCAGGCGCAGAATGTGCAGGTGGCCTCCGGTGTGCTGAATCAGCCGCCTGTGGAGAAGCAGCGCGCCTTCCAGATCGCGGTGCGCACGCTTGGCCGCCTCACGACACCCGAGCAGTTCGGCGATGTGGTCATCAAGCAGACCGGCACCGCTTTGGTGCGGCTGAAGGACGTGGCGCGGGTTGAGATTTCGGCGCAGGACTATTCCTCCACCTCCTATCTCGACCGCGATTTGTCCATCTCGCTCGGCGTGTTCCAGCGTCCCGGCTCCAACGCGCTCGCCACCGGCAATGCCGTCGTGGAGCACATGAAGGAACTGGGCAAGCAACTGCCCGAGGGCGTGAAGTACGCGATCTATTACAACCCCACGGAATATATCCAGCAGTCGGTCGACGCGGTGGTTCACACCATCGTCGAGGCGATCATCCTGGTGGTGATCGTTGTGCTGCTGTTCCTCCAGACCTGGCGGGCGGCGATCATTCCCATCGTCGCGATCCCCATCTCATTGGTGGGCACCTTCTTCTTCATGTCGCTGTTCGGCTTCTCGCTGAACAACCTCTCGCTGTTCGGCCTGGTGCTTGCCATCGGCATCGTGGTCGACGACGCCATCGTCGTGGTGGAGAATGTGGAGCGAAACATCGCGGCCGGGCTGTCCCCGCGCGATGCCGCCTATCGCACGATGGACGAAGTGGGCGGGGCGCTGGTCGCCATCTCGCTGGTGCTCGCCTCGGTGTTCATTCCGAGCGCCTTCATCACCGGCATTTCCGGCGAGTTCTATCGCCAGTTCGCGCTGACCATCGCGGGTTCCACCCTCATCTCGCTACTGGTGTCGCTGACCCTCTCGCCCGCCATGTGCGCGCTTCTGTTGAAGCCCCACCGCGAGGGGCACAAGGTCCCCTGGTATGCCCGCCCGCTGAACGGCTTCTTCCGCCTGTTCAATCGCGGTTTCGAGGGGCTGGGCAACGGCTATGCCTGGCTCACCTCGCGCCTGGTGCGCGTGGTGGCCTTGATGCTCATCGTCTATGCGGGGCTGGTGGCGTTCGGCGGCTATCTGTTCTCCACCACGCCGCAGGGCTTCATCCCGGCGCAGGATCGCGGCTATCTCATCGTGGTCGCGCAATTGCCGCCCGGCGCCGCCATGGAGCGCACGCAGGATGTGATGACCCGCGCGGCGAACCAGGTGCTGGGCACGCCGGGCGTCGGCCACATCGTCAACATCGTCGGCTTCTCGGGCGCCACCTTCACCAACGCCCCCAATGCCGGCGCCATGTTCGTGATCCTGGAGCCGTTCAGCGAGCGCGGGGGCGATCCCACCCGCACGGCGACGGCGGTGCAGCGGCAATTGTTCGGCAAGCTCGCCTCCATTCAGGAAGCCCTCATGCTGGTGGTGCAGCCCCCGCCGGTGCAGGGCATCGGCAATGCGGGGGGCTTCCGCATGATGATCGAGGATCGCGCCGGCCACGGCTATGCCGCGCTCCAGAACACCGTCTATGCCATGATGGGTGCGGCGGCGCAGACGCCGGGTCTCATGCAGGTCTATTCGCTGTTCGAGACCTCGACGCCCCAGATGTATCTGGACATCGACCGCGTGCGCGCCCAGCTGCTCCAGGTGGACATCGCCAATGTGTTCGGCGCGCTCCAGACCTATATCGGCTCCAGCTATGTGAACGACTTCAACCTCTTCACCCGCACCTTCCGCGTGCAGGTGCAGGCGGATGCGGCGTTCCGCATGGATCCGAACGACCTGTTGAAGATCCGCGTGCGCAATGCGACGGGGGAAACCGTGCCGATCGGCTCCTTCGCCACGCTGAAGGACCTCTCCGGTCCCTATCGCGTGCCACGCTACAATCTCTACCCCTCCGCCGAACTCGACGGCTCCCCGGCGCCCGGCTATTCGCAGGGTCAGGCCATGCAGATCATGCAGGGTCTGGCGGCCAATATCCTGCCCCAGGGCTTCGCCTATGAATGGACCGCGCTCGCCTATCAGCAGCAGCGGGCCGGCAACACCGCCATCTTCGCCTTCGCGCTGGGCGTGGTGTTCGTCTTCCTGGTGCTGGCGGCGCAATATGAGAGCCTGACCTTGCCATTGGCGGTCATCCTCATCGTGCCCATGTGCCTTGTGGCGGCGCTCATCGGCGTGCTGCTGAGGGGGCAGGACAACAACATCCTGACCCAGGTCGGCTTCATCGTGCTGATCGGCCTTGCGGCCAAGAACGCGATCCTGATCGTGGAATTCGCCAAGCAATTGGAGGATCAGGGGCAGGGCCGGCAGGCGGCGGCGGTGGAAGCGGCGCGGCTGCGGCTTCGTCCCATCATCATGACCTCGCTCGCCTTCATCCTTGGCGTGGTGCCGCTGGTCTGGGCGGTGGGCGCGGGCTCGGAACTGCGCCAGTCGCTGGGAACCGCCGTGTTCTCGGGCATGATCGGCGTGACCGTGTTCGGCCTCATCTTCACCCCGGTCTTCTATGTCTTCGCCCGCTGGCTCGCCTCCTTCGGCGAGGCGCGCCGCGCGCGGCGCGAAGCGGGACCGGACGACGAGCACCCGCCCCACACCAATCATCCGGCCCCCGCCGAATGATCGAAATGGCCGGGCTGTGCCCGGCCATTTTCATATCCGCCCGGCATCCCCCTCGGGGGCTTGACCCCGGACGCCCGGTCGCGGACAGATGCCGCGCCTATCGAGACTGACTTCCCATGCAGCCCACGCCCACCGGCCTTCCCTTCGACGACATCCGCAACCTCATCGCCACCATGCCCGGTGCGGACGAGGAGGCGCGCGCGGCGGCGCGGGAGCGCCAGGGCCAGCTCTTGAAGCCGCCGGGCGCGCTCGGGCGCCTGGAGGAGATCGCGCTCCATCTCGCCGCCTGGCAGGGCAAGGCGATTCCCACCGCCAACCGGCCCATGGTCGCGGTATTCGCGGGCAATCACGGTGTCGCCGCGCGCGGCGTCTCGCCCTATCCCGCCGCCGTCACCCGCCAGATGCTGGACGTGTTCACGGCCGGCAAGGCGGCGGTGAACCAGATCTGCGCCACCTTCGACGCCGGCCTGCGGGTGTTCGACCTCGCGCTCGATATCCCCACCGGCGACATCGTCTCCGAGGCTGCGCTGGATGAGCGCGCCTGTGCCGCCACCATGGCGTTCGGCATGCAGGCCATTGCGGGCGGCACGGACGTGCTGGTGCTGGGCGAAATGGGGATCGGCAACACCACGGTCGCGGCCGCCATCTGCCATGTGCTTTATGGCGGGGCGGCGCAGGACTGGGTCGGCGCCGGCACGGGCGCGAACGGCGATGTGCTCGCGCGCAAGGTTGCGGCGGTGCAAGAGGCGGTCGCCTTCCATGCGCCAGGCCGTGGTGACCCGCTGGAGGTGCTGCGGCGCCTCGGCGGGCGCGAACTTGCCGCCATTGCCGGCGCCATCCTCGCCGCGCGGCAGGAGCGCGTGCCGGTCATCCTGGACGGCTATGTGGTGACGGCGGCGGCGGCGGTGCTGCATGCGCTCGACCCGCGCGCGCTGGATCATTGCCTTGCCGGCCACGTCTCGGCGGAAATGGCCCATGGCAAGCTTTTGGAGCGGCTCGGCCTGTCGCCGCTGCTCGATCTCGGCATGCGACTCGGGGAAGGCTCGGGCGGCGCGCTGGCGGTGGGCATCGTCAAGGCGGCGGTCGCCTGCCACAAGGGGATGGCGACCTTCCAGGACAGCGGGGTCTCAGACGCTGGCTGAGAGCGGCGCGACGGGCGCGATTTCGGCCTCGCCTGCGTCCAGCCGGCGCGCCGGTGGGAAGTGAATGACGGCGCGCGTTCCCCCTTCCGCGCGGGCGGCGAGCGCGACGCGGGCGTCATGCAGGTCCGCCAGCCCCCGGACGATGGTAAGGCCGAGCCCCGCGCCACGTCCCGTGGTCGGGTCCAGCGTGCTCTCGCGGTGACGGGCGGAAAGGTCGAGCGGCAATTCCGCTTCGCCGATTCCGGGCCCGGTGTCCTCCACTGCAAGATAAGGCGCGCCCGTCTCCTCCAGCCCCACCGACACGGTGACGGCGCCCCCCTGGGGCGTGAATTTCACCGCATTGGCGAGCAGGTTGAGCGTCATCTGCCGCAAGGCGCGCTCGTCCGCCCACAGCCGCAGAGGCTCGGTCCGCGCGTCGCAGGCGAGGCGCACCGCCCGTCCGGCGGCGGACAGGCGCATCATGTGCGTGCAGTCGCGGGCGAGGTCGGGCAGGGAGACTGCCGTTTCCAGCAAGGTGCGATGGCCGGTCTCGATGCGGGCGAGGTCCAGAATGTCGTCCGCGAGTGCCAGCAGATGGCGCCCGGAGGCATGGATGTCGCGGGCATATTCCCCGTAAGCGGGAACGCCATGGGGGCCGAACACCTCATGCGCCATCATTTCGGAAAAGCCGATCACGGCATTCAGCGGCGTGCGCAATTCATGGCTCATCTCGGCCAGGAAGCGGGACTTGGCCGCATTCTCCTCTTCCGCCACGGCCAGCGCCTGACGCAGCGCCGCCAGTTCGGCCTGCGCGCGCGCGAAGCGCCGGTCACGGTCGGCGCGGCGGCGCAGGAACAGCGCGCACGTGAGGCCCACGCCGCCCGCCGCTGCGCCGAAAATGGCAAGGCCCGGAAGGTCACTGACGCCCCCATGAAGGGCCAGCGCTGCGCCTCCGGCGGCGAGCAAACAGAAGAGGGGAAGCGCCCACCGTCCGCCGAATCCGGCGTCCCGCCCTGCATCCGCGGACACGGATGCGGCGCCGGATGCGCCAGAGGGGAGGGGATGCGTCATGGCCCTCGGTCCGCGCCCGGCGGCAGGATCATTCCCGCCGCGGATGGTGCCCTCGACTCCTGCGCCAAGAGGGTTAGCGAAGCGTTAACGTCGCCTTCGCGCACGGTGCCAATCCCGTCTTTCACGCCTTCAGCAGGCCGAGCGAGGTGATCGCGGCCTCAAGGTCGGCATAATGGGAGATGACACGCTCTGCGCCGAGGTCGGCGGCGGGGATCTGCGTATAACCGAAGGTCACCGCCACGCACGGCACGCCGGCCGCCTTCGCCATGGCCACATCCGTCGCGCTGTCGCCCACCATGACCGCGTGCGGGGCCGCCCCGCCACAGGCCTTGAGAGTGGAGAGCAGCGGCAGGGCATCGGGCTTGGCGACGCCGTAGGTGTCGGCGCCGGTGATGGCGGCGAAACGCGCCGTCAAATCGAGCCGGTCCAGCAGCAAGCGGGCGAGGCGCTCGGTCTTGTTGGTGCAGACCGCGAGCCGCGCGCCACGCGCCTCCAGCCGGTCGAGCGCCGCGTGAAGGCCGGGAAAGGGGCGCGAGCCGTCCGCGATATGGTCGGCATAATGGTCGATGAAGCGGCGGGTGAGCGTATCGAGCGTCGCTGTGTCCGGCAGCGCGCCGGCCCGCTCCAGGGCGCGCATCAGCAGCATGCGCGCTCCGGCGCCGATCATGTCGCGGGTTTCGGCCCGGTCAACGGGCGCGACGCCGAAATCGGCGAGGATCAGGTCCAGCGTGTCCAGCAGATCGGGCGCGCTGTCCACCAGGGTTCCGTCCAGGTCGAAGGCGATCACGAGCGGGGCGGCCGGCATCACTGTCATCCTTTCGCGGTAGGGAACCGCAGGCGCGCGGCCTCAATTGCCGCCGCTTTTGCTGTCTAGAGCCTGATCCGATCAGGTTGAATCACCCTGATCGGTGAATCAGTCTCTAAACTATTGATAGAGAATGCGTGATCCGATCTGTCTGCTTTGCAGGCTGATCGGCGCATGCTCTAGAGCACGACGTGGCCACAGGCGAATCGTCATGCGGTCGCGGCGGACATCAGGTTGAAGCAAGCTGGCGGGGTCATGCTCCCGCCGCGCCCCGAACGGGGCGCGCAGGCTCTGGTTTCGGATCGGAGGACAAGATGGTCGGGGTGAAGCTGTCCGGTGGTGCCGCGCGTCTGCTGTGCGGCGCGGCCTTGGGTCTCATGGCGGCGAGCGCCGCGCAGGCTCAGGCTCCGCAATCCCAGCCGTCCCAATCCGGCGGCTATTCCTTTGCCGCGCCGCCCTCCGAAAAGGCGAACCGGGTCTATTCCGTGAACCGCCAGACCGGGGAAATGTCCGCCTGCCAGTTCGAGCGTCCCGATGCCTCGCAGGTGGGCCTCACGCGCTGCTTCGCCAAGGGCGAGGGCGCCGGATCGCAGCCCAATGGCGCCTATGCGCTGGTGTCCACGGGCTTTGCCGGCGAGACCGGCGTGTTCCGCGTCAATTCCAATACGGGCGAGATGAGCATCTGCTACGTGCGCGACATGCCCAAGAGCGGTGGCGGAACCGAGCCGAAGATCCTCTGCACGCCGGCGGCCAAATAAGCGCGGATGCGCGCCGCCTCCTGCCTTGCCGCCCTGGTGCTTCAAGGCTAGAGGAAACGGAACTTCCCCGCCGTCACGCGCGGCGGCCTCTCTTGGCGAGCGAACCCATGACCGATGCCGAGGCCCTGAAGCGGCAGGCTGCCGCCCGCGCGCTGGAATTTGTCACCGATGGCATGCGGCTCGGCCTCGGCACGGGCTCCACGGCCAAGCATTTCGTGGACCTGCTGGCGGAGCGCGTCAAAGCCGGCCTGAACGTGGTGGGTGTTCCCACCTCCGAGCGGACCCATGCCCAGGCCCTGTCCCTCGGCGTTCCGTTGGCCACGCTGGATGAGCAGCCCCAGCTTGATCTGTGCATCGATGGGGCGGACGAGGTTGGGCCGGGTCTCGGCCTCATCAAGGGGGGCGGTGGCGCGCTGCTGCGCGAAAAGCTGGTGGCGAGCGCCGCCAAGGAAATGGTGGTGATCGCCGACGCGTCCAAGCACGTGGACATGCTGGGCGCCTTTCCCCTGCCCATCGAGGTGGTGGATTTCGGCCTTGCCGCCCTGCGCCCGCGCCTTGCCGCCGCCATCGCCGCAGCGGGCTGCGCGGGAGAGCTGGTCCTGCGCCATGACGCGTCCGGTGCGCCGTTCCACACCGACCAGGGCAATGTGATCCTGGACGCCCATCTCGGCCGCATTCCCGATCCGCAGGCGTTGGCCACGGCCCTCGATGGCGTGGTCGGCGTTGTGGAGCACGGGCTTTTCCTGGGTTTGGCGCGGCGGGTCGTGCTGGCGGCGCCGGACGGCGTCCGGCTCCTGGCCAGCCCCACCTGACACGACGTGCGTGGGCGGATGCTCTGTCGCCCTGAAATCGTCCGAGAGAGCGCGTCCTCCTGGGGCTGTGCGTTGCCAGACGCGCAGGACGTGATCTAGAACCTTTCGCAAATCGGAGACCGCCATGCGCTCGACTGCACGTCTTTCCCTCGGGGCCTTGTTCCTCGCCCTCTCCCTCGGCGGGGCGGCGGCGCAGCCGGCGCCGTCCGCTTCGGTGGCGCCGGTGATCCAGACGCCGAGCGCGAGCGCCATGCAGGTGGCGCGCGACCTGGTGCAGGCCAACGGCGAGGCCAGCGCCTTCAACGGCGTGCTCCAGAACCTCGTGGACGGCGCGGCGCTGGGCTTCCTCCAGACCAATCCCGACCTTGCCCCGCAGCTGCGCGACACCGCCGTCGCCCTGCGCCCGGAATTTGATAAGCGCCAGTCCGAGATCGTGGACATTCTGGCCACCGCTTATGCCCAGCATTTCACCGAGGACGAGCTGAAGCAGGCCCTCGCCTTCTACAAGTCCGCCGTCGGCCAGAAGCTGGTGACTGACCGCCCCGCCATCGTCCAGCAGGCGGTGCAGAACATCCAGCAATGGGGCGCGCGCGTGAATGCCGAGGCCATGGAGCGCATCCGCGCCGAGATGAAGAAGAAGGGCTACGACCTCTGACGGGCTCCATAACGGACCTCGCTCACGCCAAAGGCGGCCTGCGGGCCGCCTTTTTCATGGGGTGGACGGTCAAAGGGCGTCGGTGCGGGGCGAACGCGGACCTTCCGGCGTGGCGGCGAGCGCGCCGTGGAGGCTCTGGCGCGAGAGGTTCGGATTGTAGTGGGGATCGACCAGAGTCGGCGTGCCCCAGAGCTCCTCCATGCGCCGGCGCTGGGCCTTCAGCCGGTTGCGGTGCGCGCGCGAACGCCGCCGGCCGCGGGATGCCGATTCGTGGTGGATCAGGCAGGCAAATGGTGTGAAGACCACCTCGTAGCCGGCGCGGCGTGCCCGCAGGCACAGGTCGATGTCGTTGCAATCCTCCGCGAACCGCTCGGCATCGAGCGGCCCGATCGCGTCCCAGCAGGCGCGGCTGATCATCAGGCAGGCGCCGGTCACCGCGCTCATGTTCGAGCGGCTCACAAGCCGTCCGAACGGGCCGGGCAAGTCGCGGTCGGCGTGGGAGAACCAGTGGGCGGCGTAGCGGAACAGGCCGACAATCACGCCCGCATGCTGGATGCTCCGGTCCGGGAACAGCAGCTTCGCCCCCACGATGCCCGTGCGGGGCGCGCAGGCGAGGCCCACCATCTCGTCCAGCCAGCGGCCGTCCACCACCTCGATATCGTTGTTGAGCAGGCAGATGAGCGACCCGCGCGCCACCGCGACGCCGGCATTGCAGATGCGGGGATAATTGAAGGTGCCGTCGTCGCGGACCGCGATGGTCTCGGGCCAGGCGGCCTTGATCTCCTCGAACAGCGCGAAGGTCGCCGGCTCCACCGAGCCGTTGTCCACGATGATGATCTCGAACCGCCGATAGTCGGTTTCCCCGATCAGCGAGCGCAGCGCCATGCCCAGCAGGTCCGCCCGGTCGCGGGTGGGGACCACGAAGGAGACGAGCGGAAGCGCCTCCGGCAGAGGCAGGCGCGGTCGCAGCCGGCCGTGATCGTCGATGGTGACGGACGTGCCCATCACCTCCTCCAGCGCCCGAGCGGCCGCGTGCGGGTCCTTCTTCGCGGTTTCTTCCGGCCCGGTGAAGGCGACGCGCGGAATATGGCGGATGGCGGATGGCGCCAGACGCTCGGCCAGCTTCAGCAGCAGATGGTAGCGGGTCGCCGTCCCATGCCGCATCTGCGGGCCGCCTACCTGCTGGATCGCCCGTGCACGGGCCGCGACCAGATGGCCCATATAGTCGCCGGCCTGGAGCAGATGGCGGTTGAAGGCGGGCTTGAAGACGCCGCAGCAGGGCTCGCCCCGCGCGTCGATCTGTTCCTCGTCGGTATAGACGAGGTCGCAGTCGGGATGCCGGGCGAAGGCATCGCGGATCATGGCAACGGCGTCCCGGGTGGGCACGCCCTCCGGCGGCAGGCCGCTGACGAGGCCGTTCTCCACGCTGCCCCACATGGCGGCAGCCTCCAGGGGAAGCGCCTCGGGGCGGAAGCGCGGATCGCGGGCGCCGGCCTCCCGCGCCCAATCCAGGACGGCCTCAGGCGGGTTTGCGGGCAGCGACGCGCGCCAGATCCAATTGGGATCGCTCTGCGCCACCAAAGCCGCGAGCCGCGCCTTGGCCTGCGCGAGATCCGCCGGCACTTCGCCGAAGAAGGTCAGCTCAAGGGCAGGATCTGGCGCCGCGACGGTGGTGAAATCCTCCACGAACCGCGCGCGGTAGATGCGATAGGCCCGCGCGCGCTCCGCCTTGCGGGCGGGCGAATGCTCAAGCAGGGCGGCATGGACCCCGCGCAGGTCGCGCGCGGCGGCGGCGGCGTGCTTCCAGCGTTGCGCGAGCGGCATGCCGGGAAAGCTGCCGGCGGCCACGGCGTGCAGCTTCAGGGCCAGCTTGGTGCGGGGAAACAGGCCGAACGCGAATCCGGCGGGTGCCGCGAGGGTGATGCTCGCGGTCCCCATGGGCAGGTACAGCGCCGATTCCCCGGGTGCCATGCGTGTCTCGGCGAGAATGGCGCCAGCGCCATCGCACAGGGTCAGGGCGATGTCGGGCGTCGGCGCGTGGCTTTTCCCGTCGCACAGCACCGCCACATAGGCCCGGCCCTTGCGCAGCAGCGCCAGGCGGAAGGCGAGGGGCAGAGCGAAGCGGCGCGTGTCGTTTCCCGCTGGCCGCGATTTCAGCCAGACGGGACCGATGCCATGGGGCGGCTCGGGGGTCGCAGGCGCGCTCTCTCGGGTCGGGACCATGGTGCCTTGAAGCATTCCGCGCGCCGTCCCGCAAGCGGCGCGCGGACCGTGGCGGCCTTGACGCGGCCCGCCCTTGGGTCTTGAACGGACACCCAAATTGAGACCGCGAGGCTACGCCATGTCCGAGACCGAGGTGGATCTGTTCGTGATCGGCGGGGGCTCGGGCGGCGTGCGCGCGGCGCGCATCGCGGCGCGCCATGGCGCCAAGGTGATGCTGGCGGAGGAATACCGCATGGGCGGCACCTGCGTCATTCGCGGCTGCGTGCCCAAGAAATTGTTCGTCTATGCGGGGCGGTTTGCCCACGATCTGGAGGACATGGCCGGCTTCGGCTGGAGCGTCTCGGACGCCCGCTTCGACTGGGCGACGCTGATCGCCAACAAGGACAAGGAAATCGACCGGCTGGAATCCATCTACCGCACCAATGCGGAAGGGGCGGGTGTCGAGATTGTGAACTCCCGCGCGGTGGTGGACGGCCCGAATGCGGTGCGCATCGTCGCGACCGGGGAACGGATCCGCGCGCGCCACATCCTGATCGCCACCGGGGCGCGGCCGGCCTATGGGCCGGACATTCCGGGCCGGGAGCTCGCCATCACCTCCAATGAGGCGTTCCACCTTCCCGCCCTGCCACGCCGCATCCTGATCCAGGGCGGTGGCTATATCGCGGTGGAATTCGCCGGCCTGTTCCGCGCGCTCGGCAGCGAGGTCTATCTGGTGCAGCGCGCCGACGTGATCCTGCGCGGCTTTGACGACGAGGTGCGCGCCCATCTCGCGGCGGAAATGGAACGGTCCGGCATCCACATGTTGTGTGGGCGCACGCTGACTTCGATCACCAAGACGGAGAGCGGCAAGAGCGTGCGCCTGTCGGACGGCACCGAGGTCGAGGTGGACGAGGTGATGCTCGCCATCGGCCGCATCCCCAACACCGCTGGCCTCGGGCTGGAAGCGGCCGGCGTCGAACTGGATGCCGCAGGCGCGGTGAAGGTGGATGCCCAGTCGCGCTCCAGCGTGGAGAGCATTTATGCGGTGGGTGATGTCACCAACCGGGTGAATCTCACCCCCGTCGCCATCCGCGAGGGCCATGCCTTCGCCGACAGCGTGTTCGGCGGCAAGCCCTGGAGCGTGGACCATCGCCTGATCGCGACCGCCGTCTTCTCCGAGCCGGAGATCGGCACGGTGGGCCTGACCGAAGCCGCCGCCCGCAAGGAGGGCCTCGCGCTCGACATCTACACCTCCACCTTCCGTCCCCTGAAGGCGACGCTCTCCGGGCGCCAGACCCGCACCCTCATGAAGCTGGTGGTGGAGCAGGGCAGCGGGAAGGTGCTCGGCGTCCATATTGTCGGGCCGGACGCGGGCGAGATGATCCAGCTCGCGGCGGTGGCGGTGGGCATGGGCGCCACCAAGGCGGATTTCGACCGCACCATCGCCGTGCATCCGACCGCCGCGGAAGAACTCGTGACCCTGCGCGAGAAGACCCGCTGACATATTGCCGCTGCCGTTCCGTCCGGGGCCGGCGGCGGCGTCTTTCGGCTTGATTTTCGCGGCGCGCGGCGGTTGAGAGAGACGCCGCGCGGCCGGGTCCGGCCCGCCGTGGACGGCGCCCTTTCCTTGACGGAGGCCATCGTGCGGACTGTGCTGTTGGTCGCAGCGAGCTTGTTTCTCGTGTCCGGCGCGCTTGCCGATCCCATCCTGCCGAACCAGGATAAGGCGGGATCTCTCCTGAAGTATCAGGCGCTCACCGCCGCCGACCGGCGCGCGACGCTGGAAGCTTTCACGGGCAAGCCCATGAAGGCGGACGCGACCTTCGACAATCTCGATGCCTGCACGCTGCGCCAGACCACCGAGGACAATGCCGCCTCCGTGCGCCTCTCCAAGGCGATCGCGGGCTGCGTGAAGGAACTCGGACTTTAGACTTTAAGGACTGCGAGGGACGCCCGGCGGTTCAGGCCGGGTCCCGCTGCGCCGAGAACAGGCGGCCGTTCTCCGCCGCCAGCACCAGCAGCACCGCGCAGCCGCCGAGGATGAGATAGCCGAAGCCGAGCGGCAGGATCGTGCCGTCGAACGCCCGCCCCACGATCAGGCCGAGCACCGCCCCCATCAGGGTCGTGTAGAAGCCGATGAAGGACGAGGCGGTGCCCGCCACCGCGCCCATGGGCTCCATGGCGATGGTGTTGAAGTTCGGGACGGTGATGGCGAACAGCGCCTGGGCGAGGCTCAGCAGCACGCAGAACAGGATCACCGGCGGCGGGCCGTCAAAGGCATAGCCGGAGATCACCAGGGCAAGACCGGTGAGGGTGAAGCCGCAGACCCCGAAATGGGACAGCCGACGCATCCCAATCGAGCGCACCAGCTTGGCATTGATGAAGGACGCGACGCCCATCACCGCGGCGATGACCGCGAAGGCGAGCGGAAACAGCTTGCCGAGGTGGTAGACGCCATCCTCGAATATCTGCTGGGATGCAGCCACATAGGCCATGAGGCAGCCGAGCATCAGGCCCATGGCGGTGGTGTAGAGCAGGGTTCGGCGGTGGGTCAGCGCGCGCTTCATGCCGACGCCGATCGCGTGCAGCGAAAAAGCAACGCGATATTCCGGATGCAGCGTCTCGGGCATGCGCACGCCGAACCACACCGCGAGGATCACGCACAGGATCAGCATGGCGCCGAAGATCATGTGCCACTCGGCCACCAGCAGCACGCCGCTCGCGAAGGTCGGCGCGATCACCGGGATGATGAGGAACACCATCATGGAGAAGGACATGACCTGCGCCATCTCCCGCCCCTCATAGCGGTCCCGCACGATGGCGATCGAGAGCACGCGGGCCGCCGCCGCACCGAGCCCCTGGATGACGCGGGCGGCGAGCAGGAGGGGATAGGTCTCGGCCACCATGGCCAGCACGCAGCCGAACGCATAGATGGCGAGGCCCACCATCAGCGCCTTCTTGCGTCCCACCACGTCCGACACCGTGCCGAACACAATCTGCATGAGGCCGAAGCCGACCATGTAGGCGGTGATGAGGAGCTGGAGATCGTTCGGGTTTTCGAGCTGATAGTGGGCGCGGATCGGCCCGAAGGCCGGCAGGAGATTGTCGATGGAAAAGGCGGTCATCCCCATCATCAGGGCGATGAGGGCGACAAATTCGGCGAATCCGGGCGTGGCCGAATCCGTCGAGCCGGAGCGGCGGTGAGGCATGGGCAATGGGCTCTGATGGGCGCGCCGGGGCGGCGCTGTCGGGCGGTTCCCGCCTTCTATCCCGCACCGCCGGGGAAGAGAAGGCGCCCGGGGCGGAGCTTCCCCGCCACGCATGTCCCCAGCGCAACGCTCCCTAAGGGGAGCAGCAGGTGGCCTCGCGCCTCAGCGCGCCGCCACGGGCTGAGAGCGGTTCAATCCGAAACGGGCCTGATAGACGTTGTAGTTCTCGACCACCCGCTGGACATAGTTGCGGGTTTCGGAGAACGGAATCAATTCCACCCAGTCCACCGGGTCCACGTCCTTGTCGCGCGGGTCGCCATAGCGTTCGAACCATTTGCGCACGCTGCCGCGCCCGGCATTGTAGGCCGCGAAGACCAAAGCGGGGTTGCCGTCGTAATTGTCCATCAGCATGCCAAGTTCGGCGGCGCCGAACTGCACATTGTAGGACTGGTCGGTCATCAGCCGCGTCTCGTTGTAGGCCGCGCCGGTCTGCTTGGCGACCTCGCGCCCGGCAGCGGGCGTCACCTGCATGAGGCCCATCGCCTTGGCGCTTGAAAGGGTGCGCGGGTTGAACTGGCTCTCCTGGCGCGCCACCGCATAGATCATCGCCTTGTCCACCGGCGTTCCGATGGGCGTGTAGGCGGGCAGGCCGAAGGTGGGGAAGGCCTGGGCGTCGAGGGGATGGCCCTCATAGACGCTTTCCTTGCCCACCACG
Organism: Pseudomonadota bacterium; assembly: GCA_040755535.1. Lineage (GTDB taxonomy): Bacteria > Pseudomonadota > Alphaproteobacteria > Rhizobiales > Xanthobacteraceae > Aquabacter. The sequence goes on from JBFMAV010000007.1 coordinate 64,073, forward strand.
AGCGCGCCGCGCGCATCGCCGTTGCTCTCCGCGAGCTGGGCGAGAAGGGCCAGTTGGGCGCTGTCCTCGAGCCGCCAGGCGAGGTCGTAATAGATGGTCATCGGCGTATCCCGGTCGCCGATGGCATAGAGCAGCTTGATGGCCCGCACCGGCTCCAGCCGGTCGAAGGTCGCCCGCGCCATGGTGGTGTCGGGCGCGCGGCGCAGCGCCACGGGCGGCAGGCCGAGCCGCTGGCGGGAGAGCTGGCCGTAATAGGTGGTGGAATGCTTGGCGGCCGATTCGTAGCGCGCCCGCGCCGTCCCCATGTCGCCCATGGCCTCGGCCGAGCGGCCCAGCCAATAGCCGGCGCGCGACAGGGTGATGGGGTTGGTCTGGCCTTCCACCGCTTTCGCGAAATGCTGGGCCGCGACGCCCGGCTGCTTCAGGAAGCGCAGGGCGATCCAGCCCGCCGTCCAGGAGGCTTCCGAGCGATAATTGTCCGCCGTGGGCGTCGCCGCGTCGGCCGCGACCTTGTAGGCGGTGGCGGGATCGCCTTCGTCCAGCAGTTCGCGGGCGACGAGGCGGCGCTCGATCCACCATTGGTCGGTGTCCACCTGCGCCACCGGATCGTCGGGGGCCGCGAGAAGCGCCTGCGCGGCTTCCTTGGTGCGGTCCGCACGGCGGGCCGCCTGGGATTTCGCGAACAGATAGGCGGGATCATTGGCCAGCGTCAGGGGCACCTGGGCCAAAAGAGCCGGGCCATTGGCATCGCGCTTGGCGAGCGCGAGCCGCGCCTTGGTGAGGGCGACGATGTCCGAGCCGGCGCGCGAGGCCGCGCGCAGGGCGCGCTCGGGATCGGGCTCATAGCTGAATTTGTCGGCGCGCGCCTTGTGGTCGGCGCGGGTGATGGCGGGGCCGAATTCGCTCAGCACCACCTGTTCGGTGATTTCCGACAGATCGTCGGAGCGATAGGCATCGCGCGCCAGCGCGCTCGCCATCCGCATGTCGCCCGAGGCGGCGAACGCGCGGGCGAGGGCGATCTTGCCGGGGCCGGTCAAGGGCGCCTGATCGCCGAAGAAGGCCCGCACCACCTGCGGCGAACGCTTCTCGGCGTACAGGACCGCCTCGGCCTTCTTGCGCAAGGTGGTCTGGGTCGGCCAGCCCGGCTTGTCGGCGAGAAAGGCGGCGATGCCGTCGAAGCCGAGATCATTGGGCGCGCTGCGGATCACGAGCCAGGTCACCAGCGAGCGGGCCACCGGATCGCTCAGGCCCTGCGCGGCGGCCAGTGCTTCGGACCCCTTGGCATTCTTGGCCAGGACCACCGCGCTGCGCAGGGTGGAAAGATCGCCGGACAGGGCGGGAGCAGGGGTGGCGGCCAGCGTCGGGGCGGCGCCCTTGGAGGCGGTGGCTTTCGCCGCCGGCTTCGGCGCGGCCTTGGCGTCGGTCTTCTTGGTGTCTTTGGCGGCGGCCGGTTTTCCGGCGGGCTTGGGCGGGGTGCTGGACGTCTTGCTGTCCTGCGTGGCCGAGAAGGCGCCCGCCGGCACGGCGCAGGCGAGGGCAATCGCCAAGGCGGTGCGGGAGATCAGGCTCTTGGCAGGGGGCATTACAGGTCCTCGCGCAAGGTTCGCAATTCGCCCTATTTCTCGTCCAGCATCATTGATGAAGTCCTAAGAGGCGACAGCCCCCTCGGCCGTCGTCCCCCGATCCTGCCGCGATCCCGCCCCGAACCCGCGCGGCGAAGCGAGGGCAAGGGACCATGCAAAGGGGGCGAAACTTTGTGAGCGCCACCCTTTCGGAACCGCCCGCAACAGTTTATCTGATGCGATCCCTCCGCTCCATATTGGCGGCGGCATCGTCAATCAAAACAAGGCACAGGCCATGTCCACCCCCTCGTCCCCGGAGCGCTTTCGCGGTTCCTTCACCGCTCTCGTCACGCCTTTCCGCGACGGGGCCGTGGACGAGAAAGCCTTCCGTGAGCTGGTGGAATGGCAGATCGCCGAGGGCACGCACGGCCTCGTCCCCGTGGGCACCACGGGCGAGAGCCCGACCTTGACGCATGCCGAGCACGAAAAGGTGATCGAGTGGTGCGTGGATCAGGCCAAGGGCCGCGTGCCCGTGATCGCCGGCGCCGGCTCCAACAGCACGCTGGAGGCGGTGGGCTTCGCGCGCCATGCGCAGAAGGTCGGTGCGGATGCCGTCCTCGTCGTCACGCCCTACTACAACAAGCCGACCCAGGAAGGGCTGTTCCAGCACTTCAAGGCGGTCAATGACGCCATCGACCTGCCGATTTTCATCTACAACATCCCGAGCCGCTCCGTGATCGACATGAGCGTCGAGACCATGAAGCGGCTGTTCGAGCTGAGGAATATCGCGGGCGTGAAGGACGCCACGGCCAATCTTGCCCGTGTGTCGCTCCAGCGCCAAGAGATCGGGGCCGACTTCATCCAGATGTCGGGCGAGGACGCGACCGCGCTCGGCTTCAATGCCCATGGCGGAGTCGGCTGCATCTCCGTCACCGCCAATGTGGCGCCGCGCCTGTGCGCGCAGTTCCAGGAGGCGAGCCTCGCCGGGGACTATGCGCTGGCGCTTTCCATCCAGGACAAGCTGATGCCGCTGCACAGCACCCTGTTCATTGAAACCAATCCCTCGCCCGCGAAGTTCGCGCTCTCGGCGCTGGGTCGGATCGCGCCGGACGTGCGCCTGCCCATGGTGCCGGTGTCCGAGGCGACCCGCGCCGCGGTGACCCGCGCGATGGTGCATGCGGGCCTGATCAACTGAAAGATGCGGGGCGCCGCCCCGCATTCCTGCCATGAGCGAAAAGAAGAAGAAGGACCTGCCGCGCAAGGTGGTCGCCGACAACCGGCGCGCCAGGTTCGATTATGATATCGGCGAGACCTTCGAGGCGGGCATCGCCTTGACCGGGACAGAGGTGAAGAGCCTGCGCACGGGCAAGGCGACGGTGGCCGAGAGCTATGCCGCCGCCAAGGCCGGCGAGATGTGGCTGTACAATGCCTTCATCCCGGAATATCTGGAAGCCAATCGCTTCAACCACGAGACGCGCCGGCCGCGCAAGCTGCTGCTGCACAAGCGGCAGATCAGCAAGCTCGCCCATGCGGTGGAGCGCGACGGCATGACCGTCGTTCCGCTGAAGATCTATTTCAACGAGCAGGGCCGCGCCAAGGTGGAGATCGCCCTCGCCAAGGGCCGCAAGACCCATGACAAGCGCGAGGCGGTCAAGGAGCGCGACTGGTCGCGCGACAAGGCGCGGCTGATGCGCGATAAGGGCTGAGGCGCGCGCGATTGCGCCGCAGTCCGGCCCTCGGCAAGATGGCCGCGCCACCAGCACGTTGAGCACGGGCGACGATCATGAGCGACTGGACCGACCTTCCCCAAAATCTTCCCGTGCCCGAAGATGACGGCGCCGCGTCGCATCTGCCGGGAATGGAACTGCCGATCGTCCGCCTTCCGGCGACCGACGGGCGCCTCGTCGATCTCTCCGCCGTCTCCGGCCGCGCGGTGGTCTATTGCTATCCGCGCACCGGCCAGCCGGGCATGCCCAACCCGGACGGGTGGGATGAGATTCCCGGCGCGCGCGGCTGCACGCCGCAAGCGTGCGGCTTCCGCGATTATTATGACGAACTCCTGGCGCGCGGCGCGCGCCGCGTGTTCGGCCTGTCCACCCAGGACCCAGACTACCAGCGCGAAGCGGCGGAGCGCCTGCAACTCCCGTTCCCGCTTCTGTCGGATCGCTATCTGAGCTTCGCGCGCGAGGTGAACCTCCCCACCTTCAAGGTGGACGGCGTGACGTTGCTGAAGCGCCTCACCTTGATCATCAATGACGGCGCCATCGAGCATGTCTTCTATCCGGTCTTCCCGCCGGATACCCATGCGCAGGCGGTGGCCGACTTCCTCGCGCGTCACCCGAGATAGGCGCGCACCGCCGCGAACACGGCGCGGAACATGGCCGGCGTGAGGACGCCAGTATTCGTGTTGTAGCGCGAGCAGTGATAGCTGGAGAACAATTCCACGTTCCCGAGCCGCGTGCGCCCGCCATGGGTGAAGCGCACATGGGCGGGGCGCGCGCCGAGCGCGGTCACCGTGGAATCGTGGGCGATCTTGCCCAGCGTCACCACCGCCTGGAGGCGTGGCATCTGCGCCATGGCGGCAGCCAGAAAGCTCCGGCAGGTGCGAATTTCCGCCGGCAGGGGCTTGTTCTGCGGCGGCACGCAGCGCACGGCGTTGACGATGCGCGCGTCGCGCAAGACAAGGCCATCGTCGGGCCGGGCCGCATAGGGGCCGTCCGCGAATCCGAATTCGATCATCGTTCCATAGAGCAGGTCCCCGGCATAATCGCCGGTGAAGGGCCGCCCGGTGCGGTTCGCGCCCCGCAGGCCGGGCGCGAGGCCGACGATCAGCAGGCGCGCGTCATCCGCCCCGAAGGCGGGCACGGGGGCGTTGAACCAGCCGGGTTCGGCGGCGCGCCATTCGTCACGGAACGCCGCAAGGCGGGGGCAGAGCGGGCAGTCCGGCCCGGGTTCGTGCGCCACGCGATCAGGACTCGTGGGGCTCCGCGGGCGAGCCGCGCCGCTCCAGGAAGCGCGGCGTTTCCTGCATGCGGCCCTGCCGCTCGGCGGGGTCGCGGCCGATCTTTGGCTGGAGTTCCACCAGGTCGATGAACACGTCGGCCTGACGGCGCAGATCGTCGGCGATCAGCGGCGGCTGGGTCTGGATCGTGGAAACCACGCTCACCCGCATGCCCTTGCGCTGGAGCGCCTCCACGAGCGAGCGAAAATCGCCATCGCCGGAGAACAGGATGATGTGGTCCACATGACCCGCCAACTCCATGGCATCGACGGCGATCTCGATGTCCATGTTGCCACGCACGCGCCGCCGCCCCTGCGCGTCGGTGAACTCCTTGGCCAGCTTGGTGACCACGGAATATCCGTTGTAGTCGAGCCAGTCTAGAAGAGGTCTAATCGAGGAATATTCCTGATCCTCAATCAATGTGGTATAATAGAAGGCTCGCAGCAGATAGCCGCGAGACTGAAATTCTTTCAACAGACGCTTATAATCGATATCAAATCCAAGAGCTTTAGTAGCCGAGTAGAGGTTGGCGCCATCTATAAGTAGCGCAATCTTTTCATTTGATATCATGTGAAGCCCGCAACATTTAAACCGGTGGTGACAACCGTTATTCTTGAAAGGTCGGTCTTTGTGGACCTTTTGCTACGTTCCGAAAGAAAGCGCAAGCGAAAACGCGGGCGTAGGGGGTTGCGCGGTCAATTTGTTTACGGTACTAAGGCCGGCTTCCGAAATCATCATCCGATTATCCCGCACCAGGAGTGCCGAGTCCATGGCCCGTGTCACTGTTGAGGATTGCATCGACAAGGTGGACAACCGGTTCGAGCTGGTCCTCCTCGCCGGCCACCGCGCCCGCATGATCTCGTCCGGCTCCCCCATCACCGTGGACCGCGACAACGACAAGAACCCGGTCGTGGCCCTGCGCGAAATCGCTGACGAGACCGTGAGCCCCGAGGATCTGAAGGAAGACCTGATCCACTCGCTCCAGCGCTACACCGAGGTAGACGAGCCCGAGCCCGAGGCGGTGCCCATGATCGCCTCCAGCGAATCGGGTTCCTCGGACGACGCCGATGTGGTGATGGACCGCATGACCGAGGAAGAGTTGCTGGCCGGCCTCCAGGGTCTGGTTCCGCCCGAGCATTCGGACGACGACGAGGGCTGATCGGCCCGCTTTCGTCCCGTAAAGAAAAAGGCGCGGTCCCAAGCGGGTCCGCGCCTTTTTTGCGTCTTGGGGAGAGACGGAACGGGCGCGGTCTCGCGCGCCGGTTCCCGCTTCTCTTGAAGGGTTAGAGCGCGATCCCACCAGATTGAATCAATCTGATGGGTGTATCGCCCTCTTACTCTTTGATAGAGAATGCGGGGTCCGATCTGCCTGCGGCGCAGGCTGATCGGCGCATGCTCTAGAAGCCGACCGCGCTGCCTCGCAGGTCATAGGCATCCGCCGCCTCGATCTTCACGCTGGCGATCTCGCCCACCCGAAGCGGGCGGCGCGAGGCAACATGGACGCGGCCGTCAATCTCCGGCGCGTCGCCCTTGGTGCGGCCGATGGCGCCCTGGGGCGTCACGGCATCGATGATCACTTGCTGGCGCGTGCCCACCTTCTTCTTCAGCCGGCGCGCGGAAATGGCCTGCTGGGTGCGCATGAAGCGATCGTACCGCTCCGCCTTCACCTCGTCCGGCACCGCCGGCGCGATATCGTTCGCCGGTGCCCCCGCAACGGGCTCGAACTTGAAGCAGCCGACCCGGTCCAGCTCCGCTTCCTCCAGGAAGCCGAGCAGGTCCTGGAACTCGCCTTCGCTCTCGCCCGGAAAGCCCACAATGAAGGTGGAACGCAGCGTCAGCTCCGGGACCGCCGCGCGCCACGCCTGGACGCGGGCCAGGGTCTTTTCCTGTGAGGCCGGGCGCTTCATGCGGCGCAGCACGTCCGGGTTGGAATGCTGGAAGGGAATGTCGAGATAGGGCAGCACCTTGCCCGCCGCCATGAGGTCCATCACCCGGTCCACATGGGGATAGGGATAGACATAATGCAGGCGCACCCAGGCGCCGAGTTCGCCGAGCGCCTCGGCCAGATCGAAGAAGCGCGTCGCGCGCTCCTGGTCGCGCCACAGGCTCGGGGCATATTTCAGGTCCACGCCATAGGCCGAGGTGTCCTGCGAGATGACCAGCAATTCCTTGACGCCCGCCTTCACCAGGCGCTCGGCCTCGCGCATCACCTCACCGAGCGGCCGGCTGACGAGGTCGCCGCGCAGCTTGGGGATGATGCAGAAGGTGCAGCGGTTGTTGCAGCCTTCCGAAATCTTCAGATAGGCGTAGTGGCGCGGGGTGAGCTTCACCCCGTGCTCGGGCACAAGGTCGAGGAACGGGTCGTGGCGTGGCGGCACAGCCTGATGCACCGCCGCCAGCACGCTTTCATATTGCTGCGGCCCGGTGACCGCGAGCACGCCGGGATGGGCGGCATGGATCTGCTCGGGCTCCGCGCCCATGCAGCCGGTGACCACCACCTTGCCGTTCTCCGCCAGGGCATCGCCGATGGCAGCTAAGCTCTCCGCCTTGGCACTGTCGAGGAAGCCGCAAGTGTTGACGATGACCAGATCCGCGCCCGCATGGGTCTTGGTCAGTTCATAGCCTTCCGCGCGCAGGCGCGTGACGATGCGCTCGCTGTCCACCAGGGCCTTGGGGCATCCGAGGGAGACGAAGGAGATACGCGGCGCGCTTTGCGCGGCGTGAAGCGCGGTTTCGGCCATCAGGGGCAGTCGGGATCCAGTGAGAAGTCGTGAGGCGTTACGGGAGCCGGCGCGTCCCGTCAATCCTCGCGCGGCGCAGAGCGCCCCTGCGCCTTCAAAATCCGGCGAGCGCATTTGTCTATTGCGCATCGCCTGCCCGCGCTGTCTCTAGCCTGCGCGGAATGGGGTGGGGGGACCTCCATGATCTATGTGATTGCGTGCGTCGCGGCCATTGCGGGGCTGCTGACGGGCTATGGCGAGGGCATCATCACCGCGACCACGCAGCCTTTGCGCCAGGTGATCGTGATCGCGGCGCTTGAGGAGGGCCTGCTGTCCACCACAGTCCCGCTCGGGGCGCTGCTCGGGGCCGTGGTGGGGGCGGTTCTCGGCGCGGCCTTTGGCCGGCGCGTCCTGCTCATCGTGGCCGCGGCCATGTTCCTGATCGGGCCGAGCCTGTGCGCCGTGGCCTCGGACTTCGTTCTGTTCGCGATCGGCCGTTTCATCATCGGCCTCGCCATCGGCATCGGTGCCGTCATGGCCCCCGCCTATATCGCGGAAAGCGCCACCGAGCGGCGGCGCGGCCTGCTGGTGGGCTTGTATCCGGTGGCCTATACGCTCGGTATCCTGGCGGCCTATCTCGCGGGGGTCGCCTATGCCGACCAATGGCGCTGGCTGTTCGCGAGCGCGGCGGTTCCCGGTCTTGTCCTGCTGGTCTGGCTCTGGCGGCTCCCCAGTTCGCCCCGCATGATGGTTCTGGCGGGGCGGGAAAAGGAGGCGGGGCTGCTGATCGCCCGGCTCCAGGGTTGGAAAAGCCGCGATCCTCGCCCAGCCCAGATCATCGCGGCCATTCGCCGGGCGAGCCGGGCGGATTCGCGCTACGGCACTTGGCTGGATCTGCTGCTGCCCGGCCCGCGCATGGCGCTGCTTGCCGGAATCGGCCTGTTCTTCTTCCAGCAGATGACGGGCATCGCCGCCGCCATGCGCTATGCGCCCGGCGTGTTCGCCGATGCCGGGCTGGAACATGGCAGCGCCCAAGTCGCCACCGTGGTTGGCTTTTGCGTGCTGAATCTGCTCGCCATGCTCGGCTGCCTGCTGACGGTGGACACCGTCGGGCGCCGCCGGCTTCTGGTCCTCGGCTTCGGCGGGGCGGCGGCGAGCCTGGCGATTCTGGCGCTGGCGGCGGCCGTGGGCACCGGCTCCGTGCAGGTGGTCGCTTTCATGGGCTTGGCGCTCTATGCGGTGTCGTTCGGGCTCGCCATCGGCCCGGTGCCGTGGATCGTGGCGGCGGAAGTCTTTCCCCTCAACCTGCGCGGCGCGGGGATCGCGCTCTCCACCATATCCAACTGGGTGTTCGGCTTTCTCGCGCTGGCCAGCCTGCCGGCCCTGGAGCCGCTGGTCGGCTTTCCTCTCATTTTCATGAGCGCGGCGGTGATGAGCCTGCTGGCGATCTGGTTTTCCCTGCGCTGCGTGCCCGACTGCGCCGGCCGGACGCTGGAGGACATCGAACAGGAGGTGCGCGCGGGACGCGGGGCGGCCCTCAGACTGCGTCCCGATCCGGCGGCCCCGCAATACGGCCGGTAAAGCCGCCTCCAACTCAGATCCGCAATGGGGGCATCGATCCTGTTGCAGGATGGGTCAGTCTCCGGGCGGAGTGCCAGAGCGCAGGGAGCGGCCGCCCCCGGGGAGGGAGCGGCCGGATGGTCAGAAGGTCATCTTCGTTCCCACATAGACCGCGCGTCCGTTGCCCGGCTCGAACAGGGCCTGGTTGGGGGCGGCGAGGCCGGTCACGTTGACGCTGGCGATATAGGCCTGGTTGAACAGGTTGCGCGCATCCACATAGAAGGAGAAGCGCCCGTTGGGAGGCTCATAGCCGAGCTTGAAGTTCAGCAGGGCATAGGCCGCCGTGTTCAGCGTGTTGGCGTCGTCCACATAATAGGCCACCGGTACCCATTCCACGTTCGGACCGGCATAGAAGCCGCTCGGATGCTTGTAGAGCACTTCGGCGCGCAGGTAGTGGCGCGGAATGCCGGGCAATTGGTTGTTGCCCCACACCGGGTCGTTGTCGAAGAAGAAGTCGCTGTAGGTATAGGCGAAGTTCAGCCACAGCCCGTCCTGCGGCGCGCTCGCGGATTTGACGAACAGGCCCTGGAAGAAATTCCAGTTGGCGCCCGCTTCCACGCCCTGGTGGATGGTGTTGGAGAGGTTGACGACGGTGCAGGTGAGCCCCATCAGCACGCCCGTATCCTGGCACTGCAACTCGTTCTGGACCCAGGAGCGATAGAGCGACAGGTCCCAGGAGAAGGTCGGCGTCTGCCCGCGCGTGCCGATTTCCACCGTGGTCGCAGTCTGCGCCTGAAGATTGGCGATATCGCCCACGGCGAAATTGGTGAGTTCGGAGAAGGTCGGGGGCTCGCCGGAGCGCGAGACATTGCCGAACAGCTGGGCGTTGGGCGCCAGCTCCCAGATGAAGCCGCCCTTGGGCAGGAACAATTGGTAGTCGTTGCCGCCCGAGGCCGTGCCCATATAGGCGAGGCGCCCGAGGCTGGCATTGAGATATTGGAAGCCCGCCACCAGGGCGAAATCCTTGGTGAGGTAGAAATTGTCCTCGCCATAGAAGGTGGTGGTCGTCGCTTCGTCGGTGGACATGTAGACCAGCCGCGCGGCATTGCCGAAGACATTGGTATATCGCTGCGCGTCCACCGTGCCGGTGCCGTAATTCACGCCGAGCACGAGGCGGTTGTTGAACCCGCCGATGACGCGCTCGTCCACGAGGCGGCCGAACGCGCCGTAATCCTCATAGCCATAGTCCAGCACCTGGAAGATCGGGTGGACCAGGGACTTGTTGTTGTAATAAAGGCCGGCATCCAGCTTGGTGTTGTCCGAGAAGATGACGGTGGTCTTGTTGGCGACCCGCACCGCCTGGACATTGCGCTCATAATCCAGCGCCACATTGGTCGGGTTGGCGCTCTGGGGCGAGTTCAGCGCCACGAATTTGGAGACGGCGCCGGGAATGTCCTGCTGCACGTCGGTCGCGTTGAAATAGAAGCGCGTCTCGATATGGTCGTTGGCCTGCCAGCCGAAATTGGCGCTGCCGCGCATGTTCGTGCCGGAGGAATGGTCGCGGAAGCCACCCTGCGAGATGTAGGAGGCGGTGACATAGCCGTCGAACGCGCCGTTCACGCCGCCCACATTGGATTGCAGGCGGTAGAAATCGAAGCTGCCGGCATCGAGCCGCACGCCGATCCCGGGCGTGGAGCGGCCGGTGGGCGAGACGAAATTGATGGCGCCGCCCAGCGTGTTCGAGCCGTATTGGTAGCCGTTCGCCCCCTTATAGACCTCCACATATTGGTAGGCCGTGGGGTCGATCTCCTGGAAGTCGCCGCCACCATCCGTGAAGGAGAGCGGGACGCCGTCCTGATAGAGCAGGATGCCGCGCAGATGGGCGTTGCGCGAAATGCCCGAGCCGCGAATGGAAAGGCGGGTGTCCTCGCCCCATTTGGGCTGCGCGAACACGCCCGGCACATAGTCCAGCATGTCCTTGATGGTGGTGGCCGGGGTGTCGGTCCACTGGTCCGCCGTCACCAGCGCGACGCCGCCGGGAATGAGTTCGAGCTGGGCGAGGGCCTCGGTGGGCGACAGCACAGTGAGGCTTCCGGCCTGGCCCTGCGTGACCGAGATGGTGGGAAGCTCGGCGACGGGGGCAGCCTGCTGGCCGAAGGCGGCGGCGGGCAGGGCGGTGGTGGCGAGAAGAGCAAGAAAAAGCGCGCGCAGGGGCGCGGGGCGATGGGACGACATGGGGCAATTCCGCGATCCGGCACGGGGCCGGTCGATCCGAAAGGACGGGGGCCGGGCGCCTCACGGCGGATCGAATCGATCCGGGCGGGGCTCGGCGGCGGCGGTCTCAGGCGGACGCGGAACCGGGTGGCGCGCGGGGGCGCGCATGTTCGTGCAGGGTGGGCGCGGGCGCGCCCAGGGCACGCGGGCGTCCAAGGTCCACCGAAAGGCCGGGCGCCGCGGCGGGAAGGGGATCGAGGAAGGGCGTCGGCAGAAGCGGGGTCATGCCCCCCAGGGGGCAGAGCACGCAATGGATCTTGTGGCCGCCATCCGCCGGCGCCTGCGGGTCGGCGGCGGTGTGGACGGTGCAGACCGGCTCGGCCCCGGCGAGGCCTGCGGCATAGGCCTGGCCGGTCAGCGCGCCGGCGGCCACCGCCCCGAGAATGAGATGGGCGAGCAGAAGATAAGGGAGCACAAAGGCCACGGCGCGGGCGGCGCATGCGCGCGCCCCACGCGGCCGATGCCGCGCGCTGGCCTGCTGTGCCCGGCGCCCCTGTGAGGACATGTCGCTCCCGCTCTGCTTCGGGATCTTCCTTAAGGAATTGCCCCGTTCGCGCAACACGAAAGGTGCGCAAGAAGCGCGGCGCTGTCGCTGCGTCATGGCGGCGCGCGGGACTTTGCACTGCAAAAGGGCTTAACCTTCCGCCCCTTGAGGGGCTATAGTGGCGCCAGCCAGCCATTCCGCCGTGCGGATCGCCAGCCAAACCAGCTCCCTTTCCGACGCCGGTGACGCGATGACGATACGCGAGTCCATGGGTTTGCCTTCGGCCCTGAAGCGGGGCGGGACGGCGGCTCTCCTGGTTGCCCTGATGCTTGGCGCCCTCACGCTTGGCGCCCCGCTCGCGATGGCGCAGGCCCCCGCTCAGACGCAAGCCCCGGCCCCGACGCAAGCCCCGTCCTCGCCTCCGGCTCCCGCCGCGACTCAGGCGCCCGCCCAGATGCAGGCGCCCGCGCCACAAGCCCAGCCCGCCCCGCCGGCGCCCCATGCGGCCGGCGCCCACACCGCTGCCCCCGTGGCCGGCGCGCCCGCCACCGATGTCGCGCCGCTGCCCGAGGCCCTGCCGCCGGCGCTGCCCGGCGTGCTGCCCCATGATCTGTCGCCCTGGGGGATGTTCATGGCGGCCGATGTGGTGGTGAAGGCGGTGATGATCGGCCTTGCCTTCGCCTCCGTCGTCACCTGGACCATCTGGCTCGTCAAAACCCTGGAACTGGTCGCCGCCAACCGCGCGGTGCGCTCGACCCTCGGCATGCTGCGCAAGGCGCCGAGCCTCGCTGCCGCCGCCAAGGCGGTGCAGGGCCGCGCGGGTGGAGCGGCCGGCGCCGTGGTGCGCTCGGCCTTTTCGGAGATGGAATCCTCCCGCGCCCTGCCGGCGGACGGCATCAAGGAGCGCGCGGCCATCGCCCTCAACCGGGTGGAGGCCCATGCGGCGCGCCGCATGGTGCTCGGCACCGGCCTGCTCGCCACCATCGGCTCCACCGCGCCCTTCGTCGGCCTGTTCGGCACGGTGTGGGGCATCATGAACAGCTTCATCGGCATCTCGAAGGCCCACACCACCAATCTCGCCGTGGTGGCGCCGGGCATCGCTGAGGCGCTGCTCGCCACCGCCATCGGCCTCGTCGCGGCGATCCCCGCCGTCATCATCTACAATGTGTTTTCCCGCGCCATCGCCAATTACAAGGCTTCGCTCGCCGACGCCTCGGCCGAGGTGATGCGCCATCTCTCTCGCGACCTCGACCGCGAGGCGGCGGGCGGCAAGCACATGCGGACGGCGGCGGAATAGGCTATGTCCGCCAAGCTCGACCATGGCGGGGAAGACCTCGTCGAGAATCACGAGATCAACGTCACGCCCTTCATCGACGTGATCCTGGTTCTGCTCATCATTTTCATGGTGGCGGCGCCGCTCGCTACCGTGGACATTCAGGTGGAACTGCCGGTGTCCAACGCGCAGCAGCAGCCGCGCCCGGACAAGCCGGTCTTCCTCACCATCAACAAGGCGCTGGAGCTGTCGCTCGGCAACGATATGGTGCCGCGCGACGGCATCGGCCGGGTGCTGGACGCGGCCACCAGCAATGACCGCCAGCAGCGCATTTTCGTGCGCGCCGACAAGGCGGTGCCCTATGGCGACGTGATGGAGGTCATGAACCTCCTGCGCAATGCCGGCTATCTCAAGGTCGCGCTGGTGGGCCTGGAAAATGCCGGTGCCCCCGCCGCCGGGGGCACGCCTTGACCGCGACCGACTGGACCGCCGCCCCGCCCGCGCCGCGCGAGGGGCCCTCGCTCTATGCCTCGCGCTGGCTGCTGGCCGGCGCGCTGGTGCTGGGCGCCCATGTGGGCGCGGCCTATCTCGCCTTGCACTGGCCGCACGGGGCGCCCGAGCCCGCCGCCGCCATGATGATCGACCTTGCCCCCATGCCGGTCTCGGCCCCCTCCGAGGTCGAGGATGTGACGCCCGGCCCGCAAATGGTCCAGGCGCCGGAGCCGGTGAAGGATCTGCCGGACGAGATGGAGGAGGCGACGCCCCCGCCCCAGCCGGTGGCCGAGCCGCTGCTGGAACTCCCGGACCTGCCGCCGCCCCTGCCGCTCGCCGAGGCGCTCCTCCCGCCCCAGAAGCCGGCCGAGGCGCAGCCTCAGCCGACCCCGCCCAAGCCGGTGGAAAAGCCCTAGCCCAAGCCGAAGGAGAGCGCCAAGCCCGCCGCGCCGGTCACCAGCGCCGCGCCGCGCTCGGATGCGCCGACCGCCGCCGCCACCGCCGCGCCCTCCGCCGGGGCGGCGAGCGCCAATTCGGCGGCCGCGGCCTCCTGGCGCAGCCAGCTCATTTCCCATCTCAACCGGCACAAGCGCTATCCGGGCGAATCGCGCACCGCGCGGGAGGAGGGGACGGCGCGCCTGCGCTTCTCCATCGACCGCTCGGGCCGCGTCGTGGGTGCGACCCTCGTGGGCACCTCGGGCTCGCCGCGCCTTGACGAGGAAGTGATGGACATGATCCGCCGCGCTTCGCCAGTGCCCGCGCCGCCCCCGGATGTGACGGGAAGCACCCTGACCTTCACCGTGCCGGTGAATTTCAACCTGCGCTGAGAGCAGGGCAGGGTGGACATTCTGCCTGCCCCAAGAGGCGCTCGGGCTTTGGACTTGGCCGGCGCACTGTGTTAAGCGAGCCGCCTGCCCCGGCCGGCGCGATCTGCACGCGCCGGGTCCGCGCGCCGAAACCTTCGGAGACCGCCAATGGCATCGCATGATGCGACCCGTTCCTCCGCGGAGGACAATTCCCGCTTCTTTTCCGCCTCGCTTGCGGAATCGGACGCCGAAATCGCCGCCGCCATCAGCGCGGAGCTGGGTCGTCAGCGCAACGAGATCGAGCTGATCGCGTCCGAGAACATCGTCTCGCGCGCGGTGCTGGAAGCCCAGGGTTCGGTCCTCACCAACAAATATGCCGAAGGCTATCCGGGCCGGCGCTATTATGGCGGCTGCCAGTTCGTGGACGTGGCCGAGACGCTGGCCATCGAGCGCGCCAAGAAGCTGTTCGGCTGCGCCTTCGCCAATGTGCAGCCCAATTCCGGCAGCCAGGCGAACCAGGGCGTGTTCTTCGCGCTGCTCCAGCCGGGCGACACCTATCTCGGCCTCAATCTGGCGGCGGGCGGACACCTCACCCACGGCTCGCCGGTCAACATGTCCGGCAAGTGGTTCAAGGCGGTGCCCTATGGCGTGCGCCAGGACGACCAGCGCCTGGACTATGAGGAAATCGCCCGCCTCGCGGACGAGCATAAGCCCAAGCTGATCGTGGCCGGCGGCTCCGCCTATCCGCGCGTCATCGACTTCGCCAAGATGCGCGCGATCGCCGACAGCGTGGGCGCCAAGCTCATGGTGGACATGGCCCATTTCGCGGGCCTGGTGGCGGGCGGCGCGCATCCCAGCCCCTTCCCCCACGCACATGTGGCCACCACCACCACCCACAAGACCCTGCGCGGCCCGCGCGGCGGCATGATCCTGACCAATGACGAGGATCTGGCGAAGAAGTTCAACTCCGCCATCTTCCCCGGCATCCAGGGCGGCCCGCTCATGCATGTGATCGCCGCCAAGGCGGTGGCGTTCGGCGAGGCGCTGCGTCCCGAGTTCAAGCTTTACGCGAAGAACGTCGTGGAAAATGCCCGCGCGCTTGCGGAAACCCTGCGCGGCCATGGCTTCGACATCGTCTCGGGCGGCACCGACACCCATCTGATGCTGGTGGATCTGCGGCCCAAGCGCCTCAACGGCAAGGTGTCCGAGGCGGCGCTCGGCCGCGCCCACATCACCACCAACAAGAACGGCATCCCGTTCGATCCCGAGAAGCCCGCCATCACCTCCGGCGTGCGCCTCGGCACCCCGGCCTGCACCACGCGCGGCTTCGGCGTGAAGGAGTTCCAGCAGGTGGGCGACATGATCGCCGAGGTGCTGGGCGTCCTCTCGCAAAAGGGGGTGGACGAAGATAGTCTGGTGGAGCAGGCGGTTCGGCAGAAGGTTGCGAACCTTCTGGACCGCTTCCCCATCTACGGCTGAGCGGGGCGCCAGAAGGGCGAGACGATGCGCTGTCCCTATTGCGGGCATGAAGACACCCAGGTCCGCGACAGCCGCCCCACCGAGGATGACACCGCCATCCGCCGCCGGCGGGTGTGCCCCAACTGCAACGGACGTTTCACCACGTTCGAGCGCGTGCAATTGCGCGAGCTGATGGTGGTGAAGCGTTCCGGCCGGCGCGAGCGGTTCGACCGCGAAAAGCTGGCGCGCTCGGTTGCCACCGCCCTGCGCAAGCGGGTGGATGAGCCCGACACGGTGGACGCCCTGGTCTCCCGCGTGGTGCGCCACCTGGAAAAGAACGACACCGACATTTCCACCGAATTCATCGGCGAAATGGTGATGACCGAACTGAAGCGCATCGACGATGTCGCTTATGTGCGCTTCGCCTCTGTCTACCGCAATTTCCGCGAGGCGAAGGATTTCGAGAGCGTGCTCGACGAATTGGCGGCCGACCGGCCGGCGCCCGTGCCACCGCCCGCAAAGCCCCGGCGCGCCGAATGAGCCATCTGTCGCCCTTCGCGGTGGCAACGCCCGAGGAAGACGAGCGCCTCATGGCGCGCGCCCTCGCGGTGGGGCAGGCCGGGCTCGGGCGTACCTGGCCCAACCCGTCCGTGGGCGCCGTGGTGGTCACGCCCACACTTGAGGGGCCGCGCATCGTGGGCGAGGCGCGCACCGCCGAGGCGGGGCGGCCCCATGCCGAGCCGCTGGCCCTGGCGCAGGCGGGCGAGGCGGCGCGCGGCGCCACCCTCTATGTCACGCTGGAGCCCTGTTCCCATTTCGGCCGCACCCCGCCCTGCGCGGACGCGGTGATCGCCGCCGGCATCCGGCGCGTGGTGGCGGCCATCGAGGACCCGGACCGGCGGGTGGCCGGGCGCGGCGTCGCGCGCATCCGCGCAGCGGGCATCTGGGTCACCGTGGGGGTGGGCGCCGAACAGGCCCTCATCGACCATGCCGGCCATATCAGCCGCGTCACCCGCGCGCGGCCCCATGTTCTGTTGAAAATGGCCGTGTCGGCGGACGGCAAGGCGGGCCTGCCCGGTCCCGCGCCCGCTGCCATCACCGGCCCCGAGGCGCGCGCGCGCGCCCATCTCATGCGCGCGTCCTGCGATGCGATCCTGGTCGGCATCGGCACCGTGCTCGCGGACGATCCGCAACTGACCGTGCGCCTGCCCGGCCTTGAGGACCGCTCCCCGCTGCGCGTGGTGCTGGACAGCGACCTGCGCCTGCCCACGACCGGCCATCTCGCCCGCACGGCGGGGCAGGTCCCGGTCTGGGTGATCGGCGCGGAGGATGCGCCGCTGGAGCGGGAGAAGCGCCTCATCGATCTCGGCATCGAGGTCATGCGCGCCCCGCGCGGCCCGGACGGGCGGCTGGATCTCGACGCCGTTCTGAAGCTGCTCGGCCTGCTGGGCATCACCCGCCTGATGATGGAGGGTGGGCCGCATCTTGCGGCGGCGCTCCTGGATGCCGAATTGGTGGACGAGGTGGCCGTCTTCGAGAGTCCGCGGCGGCTCGGCGCGCAGGCGCTCGATGCGCTGGCGGGACGGCCGCTGCATCGCCTGACCGCGCCGGTGGGATTCGCCGCGCTGGAGCGCGAGGCGATGGGAGAGGACCAGTTGCTGCGGCTGCGCCGCCGCTGAAAGGAAACGTCCGTGTTCACAGGCATCGTCACCGATCTCGGGCAGATCGTCGAAGTCTCCGCACATCACGAGGTGCGCACCCTCACCATCGCCACGTCGTATGAGGCGGCGGGCATCGCCATCGGCGCCTCCATCGCCTGCTCGGGCGTCTGCCTCACGGTGACCAAGGTGCAGGAGGGCGGGCCGCTGGGGACGCTCTTCACGGTGGATGCCGCCCCCGAGACACTGGCCATCACCACCGCCGCAGTGTGGACCGAAGGGCGCCGCCTCAATCTGGAGCGGGCGCTCGCCATGGGCGCGGAATTGGGCGGGCACCTGGTGACCGGCCATGTGGACGCGGCGATTGCGGTGGTCGCGCGTGAGGATCTGGGCGAGACCAGCCGGTTCGAATTCGAGGCGCCGGCCGCCCTTGCGCGCTTCATCGCGGCCAAGGGCTCGGTCTGCCTCGACGGCACATCGCTCACGGTCAATACGGTGGAGGGCAACCGCTTCTCCTGCCTGCTCATTCCCCACACCCTCGCGGTGACCACCTGGGGCGATGTGGGCGCGGGCAGCCGGGTCAATCTGGAAGTGGATCTGATGGCGCGCTATGCCGCGCGGCTTGCAGACTTCCCCCGGGGCGGGTAACCCCTGCGGCGAGTTCGGGAGATATTCCATGGTGACCACCAGCCGCGACACCGCGCAGGCCGGGCCCGTTTCGGGCGCGCGCGTGCTGATCGTCGAAGGACGCTATTATGAGGGGCTGGCGGACGAGCTGCTGGCCGGCGCGCGCGCCGCGCTGGAGGCCGCCGAGGCCGAGATCGAGGTCGTGACCGTGCCGGGCGCGCTGGAAGTGCCCATCGCCGCCGAGATCGCGCTGGAAGGCGCGGAGCTGGAGGGCCGGCCGTTCGACGCGGTGGTGGCGCTCGGCTGCGTGATCCGGGGCGAGACCTATCATTTCGAGATCGTCGCCGGGGAATCGGCCCGCGCCCTCATGGATCTGGGCATCGGCCACGGCCTGCCGCTCGGCAACGGCATCCTCACCGTGGACACCGAGGCGCAGGCCTGGGAGCGCGCCCGCGTCAGCGAGGGCGACAAGGGCGGCGGCGCGGCCCGCGCGGCGCTCGATCTGGTGCGCCTTAAGCGCCGGGTGATGCCATGAGCGAGGCCGAGAAAACCGACGCCGGCAAGATCGACGTTCCCAAGCCCATGAAAAAGAGCGCGGCCCGCCTCGGCGCGGTGCAGGCGCTCTACCAGATGGATGTGGCCGCGACCCCGCTGAGCGAGATCTTCGCCCAGTTCGAAAGCTTCTGGCTCGGCCAGGAGGTGGAGGGCACGCAATATCCCGAGGCCGACCGCCGCCTGTTCCGCGACGTGGTGGAAGGCGTGCTGCGCGAGCAGCGCGAGATCGACCCGAAGGTGGATGAGGCCCTCTCCCAGGGCTGGCCGCTGCGGCGGGTGGAGGCGGTGCTGCGCGCCTGCCTGCGGGCCGGCGCCTATGAATTGATGTGCCGCCCCGACGTGCCCGCCCGCGTGGTGATCGCTGAATATGTGAATGTGGCCGGCGCCTTCCTCGACCGGGACGAGACCGGCATGGTGAATGCCGTGCTCGACAGCCTGGCGCGCACCGCGCGGGCCGGCGAGTTCAATCGGCCCGGAGCCGCCTGACATGGAGGGAGGGCGCTCGGGCGAGGATGGATTCATCGCCCGCTTCCTGCGCCCCCTCGCCACCGCGCCCGGCGCGCTGGACTTTTTGGACGATGCGGCGCTGCTGACCCCGCCCGCGGGGCACCACTTGGTGCTCACCAAGGACGCGCTGGTGGCGGGCGTCCATTTCTTTCCCGACGACCCGCCCGACACCATCGCCCGCAAGGCGCTGGGGGTGAATCTCTCCGATCTCGCGGCCAAGGGCGCGCGCCCGCTCGGCGCTCTGCTGGCGCTCGCCTTGCCGGAGGAATGTTCCGACGCCTGGATGGCGCAGTTCGCGGCGGGGCTGGAGGCGGCGACACGCGACGCGCATTGCCCGCTGCTCGGCGGCGACACGGTGCGCACGCCCGGGCCGCTCATGGTCTGCCTCACAGCACTCGGCGCCGTGCCGGAGGGGAGCTTCGTGCCGCGCACCGGCGCGAAGCCGGGGGAGGCGATCCTGGTCTCCGGCACCATCGGCGATGCGGCGCTGGGGCTTCAATTGCGCCTTGATCCCGAGCGCGCGGGCTTCGCGCCGCTGGTTGCCGCCCAGCGGGCGCATCTTGCGACGCGCTATCTCGTCCCCGAGCCGCGCCTCGTCCTCGCCCCGCTGCTGCGCGGGCGGGCGAGCGCGGCCATGGACATTTCCGACGGGCTGGCGGGCGACATCGCGAAAATGCTGGCGGCCTCCGGCTGCGGCGGCGTGATCCGCGCCGACGCGGTGCCGCTCTCGGGCGCCGCCCATGCGGTGGTGGCGGCGGAGGCGGGGCTCCTGCGCACCGTACTGACCGGCGGGGACGATTACGAGATCGCCTGCACGGTGCCGCTGCCCCTGGTGGATGACCTGATCGCGCAGGCCGCATCGCAGGGCCTCGCGGTCACGCAGATCGGCGTGACGCTGGCGGAGCCGGGCCTCGGCGTGCTGGACGCGTCCGGCGCGCCGCTTGATCTCGGCAGCGGCAGCTACAGCCACTTCTGAGAGAGGGACCGGTTCCCGCACAAAGAAAAACCCCGCCCGGTTGCCCGAGGCGGGGTTCATTCTGGCCAAAGCCGGGATCAGGTGACCCGATCACCAGGCCGGACGGCAGTGCAGGCCGCCATACGGGCCGCGCCAGCAATAGCCGCCACCCCAGGCCGGACCCCAGCCGGGGCCGTACCACCAGTCGATGAAGAGGCTGGCGTTGGTGCCGCTCTTCGGGGCGTCGGGGCTCAGGGTCTTGTAATCATAGGTCAGCGTGTCGCCGTTGATCACCGGATTGGTCAGCTCGACAACCGAGGTCACGGACTTGCCGTCGACGGTCACCGCGAGGGTGGCGTTGGGCGGATCCTTCTGGAAATCGCTCTTGCTGCCATTCCAGAACTTCACGAAGGCCGGGGTCGGCGCATCGCCGGTCATCCGCTCGGGACGGTCCGTGAACATGAGGGTCTGGGGGGCGATGCCCTTCAGCGTGATGGTCTTGTCGTCGACGGTCACGGAATCAGCCACCTGAACGAACAGCCAGTTCGCCGGCTTCATGTCTTCCGCACCAGCGGGCTTGGCGGGCGTCTGCGCATTGGCAATGCCGACCGCGCCCACGAGGGCGATCAGCGCGCCACAGATCAAGGATTTCATGGCTCTTTCTCCGCGCGGGGGTTTCGTTCCTCACCGCGGAACGGACCATACCACCGCCTTCGGCCAATGCCAGCCCGAACGGCCTTTTTGAACCAATTCAAAGGCATTAAATTTCGGACAGGAAGCAAGCGCCCTGTTCTCGCACCTTCCCTAGAGACGGTGCGGGCGGGAACGACTTTCGAATGGTCAGGCTTGCGATTTACTATATTCGTTCGTGACAAGTAATCGGCCACGACTGTCAATTTGTAACAATAAATGTCAGGGGGCGTGGGGAGGCGCACCCGAGGTGCGCCTCCCGCTTGGCGTGCGTGGACTCAGCCGTCCAGCAGCCCCGCGAGTTTCAGCGCCACGCCCTGCGAGCCCTCCACCCGCAGCCGGCCGGTGGAGAAGGCCATCATGGGGCCGATGCGGCCGGTGATGAGCTTTTCCAGCGTGTCGGAGGAGAGTTTCAGCACCGCCTCGGCCTCGCCGTCGCCTTCCGAGATGTCGGCGGACGGCCCGGTGGCGTCCAGCACGATCGCCGTGCCGGAATCGGTGAGGTCGAAGCGCACGCGGTGGCCGAGGCCCGACAGGGCATCGGCGCGATCGCGCATGAGGTCGATAAGGGCAGAAGTCTCGGCCATGGGTCCGCTTTCGTCGGTTGAACGGTCAGAACAGCGCCTCGTCCAGCGCCATGAGGGAGGCCTTGCCGGACTTGATGGAGCCCCACAGGGCGGCCACGTCCGGCAGGAGGCGGTCGAAATAGAAGCGCGCGGTGGCGATCTTGGCGTCGTAGAAGGCCGTGTCCGCGCCCGCCTCGGCCCGCTTTTCGGCCGCCACCTTGGCCATGCGCGCCCACATGTAGCCGAGCGCCACGAGGCCGAACAGGCGCAGATATTCGGTGGCCGCCGCGCCCGCTTCCTCCGGATCGCGCATGCCCTTCTCGGCGATGAAGCCGGTGGCGAGCTGGAGCGCGCCGAACGCCTTGCCCAGCGGGCCCATGAAGGGGCCGATGGTCTCGTCGTCCAGATTGGCGTCGATGAAGTCCAGCACGGGATGGAAGAAGCTGCGCAGATAGCGTCCCGCATGGGCGCCGAGCTTGCGGCCCACGAGGTCGAGGGCCTGCACGCCGTTGGTGCCCTCATAGATCATGGCGATGCGCGCATCGCGCACATATTGCTCCATGCCATGGTCGCGGACATAGCCGTGGCCGCCATAGACCTGGACGCCGAGCGAGGCATTCTCGAAACCGAGATCGGTGAACAGCGCCTTCACGATGGGGGTCATGAGGGCGGTGAAGTCCTCCGCCCGCTGGCGCTCCTCGGGATCGTTGGAGCGTTCCATCAGATCGAGATTGCGCGCCACCCAGCCGGCGAGCGCCCGGCAGCCTTCATTATAGGCGCGCATGGTCATGAGCGTGCGCCGCACGTCCGGGTGGACGATGATGGGGTCGGCCGGCTTGTCGGGATGCTTGGTGCCGGTGAGGGAGCGGCCCTGGAGGCGCTCCTTGGCATAGGCGACCGCGCTCTGATAGGCGGCTTCGCCCACGCCGAGCCCCTGCGTGCCCACCGACAGGCGCTCGGAATTCATCATGGAGAACATGGCGCGCATGCCCTTGTGGGGCTCGCCCACCAGCCAGCCGGTGGCGCCGTCGAAGGACATCTGGCAGGTGGCGGAGCCGTGGATGCCCATCTTGTGCTCGATGCCGGTGCACAGCACGCCGTTGCGCATGCCGGGCGTGCCGTCCTCGCGCGGCAGGAATTTCGGCACCAGGAACAGGCTGATGCCCTTGATGCCCTTGGGGGCGTCCGGCAGGCGCGCGAGCACCAGATGGATGATGTTGTCGGTGAGGTCATGCTCGCCCGCCGAGATGAAGATCTTCGAGCCGGTGATGGCATAGGAGCCGTCGCCATTGGGCTCGGCCTTGGTGCGCAGCAGGCCGAGGTCGGTGCCGCAATGGGGCTCGGTGAGGCACATGGTGCCGGACCATTCCCCCGACACCATCTTGGGCAGGAAGCGTTCCTTCAACTCCTGCGAGGCATGGTGGGTGAGGGCCACATAGGCGCCATGGGTGAGGCCGGGATAGAGGCCGAAGGCGAGGTTCGCCGAGCACATCATCTCTTCGATGAACTTGGTCACGCTCGCGGGCAGGCCCTGTCCGCCCCATTCGGGGTCGCAGGCGATGCCGTTCCAGCCACCGTCCACATAGGTCCGGTAGGCGTCCTTGAAGCCCTTTGGCGTGCGCACCACGCCATTCTCATAGGTGCAGCCTTCAATGTCGGCGGACTGGTTGATGGGCGCCAGCACCTCGGTCACGAGCTTGCCGGCCTCTTCCAGCACGGCGTCGATGAGGTCCGGCGTGACGTCCTCAAGGCCCTGCATCTCCTTGAGGGCGTCCGATCCATGCAATTCGTGCAGCACGAACCGCATGTCGCGAAGCGGAGGCTGATAGACCTGCATGGCGATGTCTCCCGTATTCTTCCTCGCCTCCCGCGGAGGCGTGTGATCGTGCGTCGTTTCCCGAATCCCCGCCCGCGTGCGGGGAAGACCGCTGCGTTGGGCGGTGTCCGCCCGTCTTGCTCCGGCCCTTGCCCCCTCCCTAGCCCTCCCCCGCACGCGGGAGAGGGGATTGCGGCGCGCGGGGAGGGCGCGGTGTGCTTTTGGTCCCGTGGGGAGCGACACGCTTCCCGCGAGCGCAACAGGCTCCCTCGCCCGCGTGCGGGGGAGGGGTGGGGAGGAGGCCCCTCAGTTCCGCAGCGGCCGCCCGGTCTCCAGCGTGTGCTCGATGCGCGCCAGCGTCGCATTGGTGCGGATCAGGCGCATGAAGGCGGCGCGCTCCAGTTCCAGCACCTGCGCCTCGCTCACCGGCTCGATATGGTCCGCGTCCCCGCCCGACAATATGGTGGCGAGCGCGTCGGCCACCACGAGGTCGTGCTTGGTCGCGATGCCCCGGCGGTGGAAGCCTTCCGCCGCCATGACCAGGGCCGTCTTGCCGGACGGGCCGGGCAAGGTCAGCTCCTTGGGCTTGGGCGGCGCATAGCCCTCCACCAGGGACAGGGCGCGGGCCTTGGCGTCCGCCAGCAGGCGGTCGCGATTCATGGTGATGCCGTCGCTGCCGCGCAGGAACATCAGTTCCTTCGCCTCGGCGGCGGATTTGGAGACGGTCGCCACCGAGACCGTCTCGAAGACCTTGGAGGTGGCGGGCATCGGCCCCTTGGGCAGGCCCGCGCTATATTGCCAGCGGGTCAGCATTTCCTTGCAGCCGCCCCAGCCGGGAATGAGGCCGACGCCGCATTCCACGAGGCCGATATAGCTCTCCGCATGGGCCTGGACCGCGCTGGAATGCAGCAGCAATTCGCAGCCGCCGCCAAGCGCCATGCCGGCCGGGGCCGACACGGTGGGGAAGGGGGCGTATTTCAGATCCTGATAGACCTTCTGCCCCGTCGCGACGAGCTTCTCCACCTCGCCATAGGCCGCGATGTTGCAGGCGAACAGCGCGAGGCCGAGATTGGCGCCCACCGAGAAATTGGAGCCCTCATTATAGATGACGAGGGCCTTGTACTTCTCCTTCACCAGCTTGGTGGCCTTGGCGAGCATCGTGATGATGCCCTCGTCCAAGGAATTGCCCTTGCTGGTGAATTCCAGGCACAGCACCCCCTCGCCAATGTCCCACAAGGCGGCGGAGCCGTTCTTCGCCACGGGTTCGCTCGACAGCTTGATGTCGGAGAGCAGCAGCACGCCGGCGGGCCGGACGATGTCGTGATAGGCCCCGTCCGTGCCCAGATACTGGCGCTTGCCGCCCTCCACCCGGTAGAAGGACTGCCCTTCCGCCGCCGCCAGAAGCGCCGGCACGTTCTCGCCGTCCGCCCGCAGAAGCGCCGCGAAGGCGGAGGTCCCGATCCGGTCGATCAGCTCGAACGGACCCCATTTCCAATTATAGCCGAGCCGCATGGCCTCATCGACCGCGACGATGTCGTCCGCCGCCTCGGGCACGAGGCGCGCGGCATAGGCGAGGGTGCGGCCCATGACGCGCCGGGCATAGCGGCCAAGCGGGCTGTCATGGGCGAGCAGCGCGCCGAGATCCTTCTCGGCCCCCTCGGGCAGCGCGGCCTTTTCTTCCTTGCGATAGTCGCCCGATGCGAGATCGATGGCTTCCTTCACCTTGCCGCCGCCCGCGCGGTTCAGACGGTAGAAGCCGCCCTTGCCCTTGCGGCCGACGAGCCCGGTCTTGATCATGGTCTCGATCAGCGGCACGTCGCGCAGCAGCGCGTGGAACGGGTCGGAGGGGGGCAGCGCCCGCTTCAGGCTGCCCTGCACATGGGGCATGAGATCCAGGCCAACCAGATCGAGCAGGCCGAACACGCCGGTCTTGGGGAAGCCGAAGGGGCGCCCCATGACCACATCGGCCTCTTCCACGCTGAGGCCGAGATCGATCGCCTCGATCACCGCCGCCTGGAGCCAATAGGTGCCGAGGCGGTTGGCGATGAAGCCGGGCGTGTCCTTGCAGATCACCACCGTCTTGCCGAGCTTCACATCGGCAAAGCGCGAGACCCGCTGCACCACCTCGGGATTGCTGTGCGGCCCGCTCACCACCTCCAGCAGACGCATGTAGCGCGGCGGATTGAAGAAATGGGTGATGAGGAAGTCGCGCCGCAAACCCTCGGGCAGGCCCTGCGTGAGGTCCGCCAGCGGAATGGTGGAAGTGTTGGAGGAGACGGGCGTGCCGGGGCGGCGCACCGCGTCGATGCGGGCATAGAGGGCCTGCTTCACGTCGAGGCGCTCCACCACCGCCTCGATGATCCAGTCGCACTCCGCGAGCTTTTGAAGGTCATCCTCGATATTGCCGGGCGTGACGAGGCGCGCGGCGGCCTTGGACATGAAGGCGGCGGGCTCCGCCTTCAGCAGCTTCTCGATGGCGCCCTTGGCGATGGCGCTGCGATCGCTCGCGCCCTCGGGCACGATGTCCAGCAGCAGCGCCTCGGCGCCCGCATTGGCCACATGGGCGGCGATCCCGGCGCCCATGACGCCCGCGCCGATGACGGCGACCTTGCGAATCTCGGCCATGGCGCGCCTCACACCCGCTCGAGCACGGTGGCGATGCCCTGGCCGCCGCCGATGCACTGGGTGGCCAGCGCATAGCGCCCGCCCTCGCGCTTCAGCAGCGCCGCCGCCTTGCCGACGATGCGCGCGCCCGTGGCGCCCAGCGGATGGCCGAGCGCGATGGCGCCGCCGTCGAGATTGAGCGTGTCGTCGGCGATCCCCAGTTCGCGCTGGCATGCGAGGGCCTGGGAGGCGAAGGCCTCGTTCAGTTCCACCACGCTCACATCGCCGATCTTGATGTCGGAGCGGGCCAGCGCCTTGCGGGTCGCGGCCACCGGGCCGATGCCCATGATTTCCGGCGCACAGCCCGCCACCGCGACGCCCCTCAGGCGGGCGAGGGGCTCAAGCCCGTTCTTCTCGGCATAGGCCTCGGTGCAGACCAGAACCGCCGCCGCCCCGTCCGTGAGGGGCGAGGAGGTGGCGGCGGTGACCGTGCCATTCTGGTCAAAGGCGGGCTTCAGGCCGGCAAGGTCGGCGGCCGTGGTCTCGGGCCGGATGCAGCCGTCCTTGGTGATGGTCTTGCCATTGGCCGTGATGGCGACGATCTCGGCATCGAGCCGTCCGTCGGCCTGGGCCTGGGCGGCCTTGCGCTGGCTGGCGAGGGCGAAGGCGTCCTGGTCCTCGCGGGTGATCTGCCACTTGCCCGCGACATTCTCCGCCGTGTCGCCCATGGCCATGTAGGCGGCATGGTTCTTGGCGTGGAGTGCGGGGTTGGGCATGGGGTTGAAGCCGGTCATGGGCACCCGGCTCATGCTCTCGACCCCGGCGCAGATGAACACCTCGCCGGCGCCCAGCTGGATCTGCCCGGCAGCCATGTGGATGGCCTGCATGGAGGAGCCGCAGAAGCGGTTCACGGTGACGCCCGCCACCGACTGGGGCAGGTCCGCGATCATCCCGATCAGGCGTGCGATGTTGAAGCCCTGCTCGGCCTCGGGGAAGGCGCAGCCGACGATCAGATCCTCGATGTCCTCGGCCTTGACGCCGGTGCGGACGATCAGGTCGCGCACCACCTGGGCGGCGAGATCGTCGGGACGGACCTTGGCCAACTCGCCGCGCTTGGCGGGCGCGAAGGGGGAGCGGGCATATCCCGCGATGACCACGTTCTGCATGGGCTCTCCTGCCTCACTTCATGTCCGGGCTTGCCGCCCCGTTGGATCTGGTCGCGGCCAGGGTGGGGGCGCTTGACGACACGCCGATGATCCCCTGGCCGATTGCGGATACTTTCTCTATCCCTTTGGAAATACGAGGCTTCGCCGGTACGCTGACGCGCGGAGCGGTGTGGCCCGCGCTAGCCGGCCGCCACCTCCCCGGGCCGCTTGCCGTCCAGCGCGGCCAGGGTCTGGCTCTCGATTTCCTTCAATTCGCCGATGGATTCCTCCAGCGCCTCGCGCTGCTGCTCAAGCAGGCTCAAGCGGTCGCGCACCTTCTGAAGGAGCAGGCGGATCTGCTCGCTCTGCGAGGGGTCGAGGTCGTAGAGGTCCAGATACTCCTTGATCTCGCGCAGCGAGAATCCAAGCCGCTTGCCGCGCAGGATCAGGACCAGCCGGGCACGGTCGCGCTTGGTATAGATGCGGATATTGCCCGCCCGCCGGGGCAGGATGAGCCCCTTGTCCTCATAGAAGCGGATGGTGCGCGCCGTGACATTGAGGTCACGGGCGAGTTCCGTGACGGTGAAGAAGGTGTCCGTCAGGGCACCGGGAGCGTTCCGCCGGGGAGCCATTGGTTGACCCTCACCTATACGTTAGGGGTTGGCACCAAGATACATCCTTTAACCCGGAGCACAAGCGGGGGGAGGGCAATGCGCGTCAATTTCGCTGCCGCAAAAGAAGTAATGCTGCAACGCAACATTATCCGCGACAGTGTTCGGTATCAGGTGTGACTCGGACGAGTGGTAACATGGAGAGTATTGGCGGTCTTTTCTCGCGAGAATATCGGGGGATTGCGCGAGAAAAACACCGGCTATCGCGAAGAGAGCGTGGCGTTCTCGTCACAGTGTGGTCGTATCTTGTTCACGATCGGGCATTTCCTGGTTGACCGCGAGGCGAGATCGGGCATGCTGACGTATAGGGAATGGTTCGCACCCTTAAGAGCGCCGGCCAGGCGCCAGGGGGTCCCATTCTTGAGGAAACGCCAAGCCTTTGGGGGCTGACATGATCCAAGCTGTTCGAACGACCCTCGCCACGCGCCTGCTGCTCTCTAGCGCGCTCGTCGCACCCTTCGTCCTTGGTGCGGGCGAGGCGGCGGCCGGCGGATTCGGCCTGCGCGAACAAAGCGCCTACTACCAAGGCACCTCATTCGCGGGCAATGCCGCCGGCGGCGCCGGTCTTGCCTCCATGTATTGGAACCCCGCCGCCATCAGCTTTGTCCCGGGCATGCAGTTCGAAGGCAACGTCACCTATATCGCGCCCCATGCCTCCATCGACGTGCTCTCGGCCCGCAGCGCGCTCGGCACCAATCTCGGCACGCTCGGCGTCGATAACATCGTGGATAGTGGCGTTCTCCCAACCGGTTACGTGACTTATGCCGGCGATCGCTGGGCGGTGGGCCTTTCGCTGAACTCGCCCTATGGCCTGGTCACGGACGCCCAATGCAATTGGGCCGGCCGCTATTATGGATGCTACAGCCGCATCTTCGACATCAATCTCGGGGCGCAGGTCGCCTATAAGGTCACCGACTGGATGACCATTGGCGGCGGCGTGAATGCGAACTATTTTGACGCCAAACTCACGAACGCGCAGCTTTTGAGCGCCGCGCCGCCGTTTCCGACTGGTAATGCGGTGGTCAATGGCGACGATATTGGCTACGGCTTCTCGCTTGGCGTACTGTTCACCGTGGTGCCCGGCACGACAATCGGCGTCGGTTATCGATCGGCGAGCAACAATACGCTGGAGGGCCTGACAAACCTGTCCACCATCTCCGGTCTGAACCTGGCGACTCTCTCCACAACGGCAGGCCTGACACTTCCGGACCAGATCACGGGCAGCTTCCGCTCGCAGATCGCGCCGCAATGGACCGTGTCTGGCACCGTGGAATGGACCAACTGGTCCAACCTCCAGGAGTTGGTGATTGATTCGTCCTCAGGCACCCCCTCGGTCCTCAATCTTCAGTGGCAGGATGGTTGGTTCTTCTCCGGCGGCGTCGAGTATCAGTGGACCCCTCAACTGGCGGTGCGCGCCGGTCTTGCTTATGAAATCAGCCCCGTCACCGACCAATACCGCACGCCGCGCCTGCCTGACAGCGATCGCATCTGGGCATCTGTGGGCCTGACCTATGCCTGGACGCCCAACCTGAGCCTGGACTTCGCTTATACCCACATCTTCGGCCAGAGTGGCGACATCACCCTTTTCCCGAACGAATTGGGGAACGCCACGCGCGGTTCGCTGGTGGCCGAGGTCAACGATGCCTATGTCGACATCGTCTCGGTCGGCGTAAGATACCGCTTCGACACCGCCCAACCGAAGACGGTGCTGGTCACGAAGTGATAAGGGACAAAGCCGCTTAAGGCGGCGACGCGGCGCCGAACGGGGCCGCGTGTCCGGTCCGGGAGGACAAGAAATGCTCGCCACCAATCCCATCGGCGTCCCGGTGGGTCCGGTCCCGGACCTGCTGGACGCGAGCGTGCGAAAGCATGGGGCTCGCACGGCTCTCAATTTCATGGGTCGAACCTGGACTTATGCCAAGCTGGGCGCGCTGGTGGACGCCGCCGCCGCAGGTCTCCAGAAGATGGGTGTCGGAAAAGGCACCAAGGTCGGCCTGTGCCTGCCCAATACACCGTATTCCGTGATCTTCTTCTTTGCCGTGCTCAAGGCCGGCGGAACCGTGGTGAACTACAGCCCGCTCTATGTGGAGCGGGAATTGCTTCACCAGATCCGCGATTCCGGCACCACCATCATGGTCGTGCCGGACCTGAAGCAGATTCACGGCCGGGTTGCGGCGGTGGCGGATGCGGCGGGGCTCAAGTCGATCATTGTCTGTCCCATGATCGGCATTCTGCCCTGGCTGAAAGGCCTCGGTTTTTGGCTCCTCAAGCGGTCCGAGATGGCCGATTACGATCCGGCGGACGGGCGTCATGTGGAGTTTGCGCAGGTGGCGCGCGAAGGCCGGCGGCCCGCACCGGTGACGGTGGACCCGACCACCGATATCGCGGTGCTGCAATATACCGGCGGAACAACCGGCGTCCCCAAGGGTGCCGAGCTCACCCATGCCAATGTCACGGCCAACGCCGCCCAGGTGCGCGACCATGTCTGCGTTCTGCGTGAGGGGGTCGAACGTGTGTTGGGCGTGCTGCCGCTGTTCCATGTCTTCGCCATGACGAATGTCATGAATATTCCGCTCTCGCTCGGCTGCGAAGTGGTTCTGGTCCCTCGGTTTAATCTGAAGGACTTGATCGCGACCATTGAAAAGCAGCGCCCGACGATCTTTCCAGGCGTGCCGACCATCTTCGCGGCGATCAACAATTGCCCGGGGATCCGCAAGGAGCAATTGTCCTCTCTGCGCCTGGGCGTCTCGGGGGGAGCGCCTTTGCCGGCCGAGGTGCGGGCGCGGTTCGAGGCATTGACGGGCTGCAAGCTCGTGGAGGGCTATGGGCTGAGCGAAACGTCGCCGGTGCTGACGGCCAATCCGCCCATGGGGGTCATCAAGGACGGTTCCGTCGGCACCGCCCTGCCGGGCACGGTGATCGAAATCCGCGACCTGAACGACCCGCACCGCATCCTGGGCATCGGCGAGCGCGGCGAAGTGTGCGCCCGTGGGCCGCAGGTGATGCGGGGCTATTGGAACAATCCGCAGGCCACACAGCAGGCGTTCATCGATGGCGCATTCCGCACCGGAGACGTGGGCTATCTGGACGAGGACGGATACCTGTTCCTGGTGGATCGCATCAAGGATGTGATCCTGTGCGGGGGGTACAATGTCTATCCGCGCATAATCGAGGAAGCCCTGTATCTCCACCCCGCGGTCGCCGAAGCGGTGGCGATCGGGATTCCCGATCCTTATCGCGGTCAGGCGCCAAAAGCGTTCGTGACACTGCGGGAGGGGCAAACGGCCACGTCCGAGGATTTGGCTCAGTTTCTCGCCGGCCAATTGTCGAAGATCGAGCTTCCCAAGCAGGTGGAGATTCGAGACTCACTGCCCAAAACCTTGGTCGGCAAGCTGTCGAAAAAGGAACTGGTGGAGGAGGAAGCGCGCAAGGCGCAGACATCCTGATGTACGGGCGCGTCCCGCCGAAGCCCGGCGGGATAGCGGCAGGCGTTGCGTCCCGGGCCATAGAACTCTTTCTTTCTCTCCTACCCTGATTGGAACCGCTCGGGTGGTCGAGCGCTCGCCGGTCCCCGGGTTCGCACCTGCCGTTTGCCACGGCCGCGCATGCGTGTATGTTCCCGCGTCCTTGGTCTTGAGCGGGTGCGGCGCATGGCATTTCTTCGCGCATCGCCTGCCTTCACGCATGACCGGCGCCCCGGCGCCTCAGGGTTTTGAGCATCAGCGGCGGCCGTTCGCGCCGTCCGCCAGGGAAAGACGCGCGCATGGCCCGCGATACGCTGGACGCAACGCCCCTTCACTCACGCGACGAGTTGGTTGCGTGGATGGAAGGGGGAAACAAGCCCGAGAGCGCCTTCCGCATCGGCACCGAGCACGAGAAGATCCCCTTCACCCTGGCCCGTCATGAGCCCGTTCCCTATTACGGGCCGGCCGGAATCCAGGCGGTGCTGGAGGGCATGAAGACAAAGAGCGGCTGGGATCCCATCCTGGAAGGCGAGACGCTGATCGGCCTCGCGGATCCGCGCGGCGGGGGCGCCATTTCCCTGGAGCCGGGCGGGCAGTTCGAACTGTCCGGCGCGCCCCTCGTGTCGATCCACGAGACGTGCTCGGAGATCAACACCCACCTCTGCCATCTGCGCGAAGTGGCGGAGCCGCTGGGACTGGGGTTTCTGGGCATCGGCATGAGCCCAAAATGGACGCGGGCGGAGACGCCCGTCATGCCCAAGGGCCGCTACCGCATCATGTCCGCCTACATGCCCAAGGTTGGCACGCTGGGGCTGGACATGATGTTCCGCACCTGCACCGTGCAGGTCAATCTCGACTTCTCCTCGGAGGCGGACATGGTGCGCAAACTGCGCGTCAGCCTCGCCCTCCAGCCCATCGCCACCGCGCTCTTCGCCAACTCTCCCTTCACCGAGGGCAAGCCGAACGGCTTTCTGTCTTTCCGCTCCGAAATCTGGCGGCACACGGACGCCGACCGCTCGGGCATGCTGGCCTTTGCCTTCGAGCCAGGCATGGGGTTCGAGCGGTATGTCGACTATGCCCTTGATGTACCGATGTATTTCGTGAAGCGCGGGGAAACCTATATCGACGTTGCCGGCTCCTCCTTCCGCGACCTGCTGGCGGGCCGCCATCCCGCGCTTCCAGGGGAAAAGGCGACCCTCTCCGACTGGATCAATCATCTCTCCACCATCTTTCCCGAAGTCCGGCTGAAACGATTCCTGGAAATGCGCGGGGCGGATGCCGGGCCGTGGGCGGAATTGTGCGGTCTGCCTGCCTTTTGGGTCGGACTGCTCTATGACGGGGCCAGCCTGGATGCTGCCTGGGAGGTCGTGAAGGATTGGGCGGACGACCAGCGCCAGCAATTGCGGGACGATGTGCCCCGCCTGGCCCTCAAGGCTGAAATCGGCGGGCGTCGTGTCGCGGACGTGGCCCGCGAAGTGGTGGCGATTTCCCGCGCCGGCCTCGCGCGCCGGGCCAAGCGTGACAGCCAGGGCCGCGATGAGACGCGATTCCTGGCGCCGTTGGAGGAAACGCTCGCCAGCGGGCTTACCCCTGCCGAGAATCTGCTGGCTCTTTATGCGGGTCCGTGGAACGGCTCCGTGGAGCCCGCCTTCACCGCACTCGCCTATTGATCAGGCGGCAAGCCTGCTGCGCCTGCCCAGGCGGCGCGGCGGGATCGGCTAGGCTCCGGTGGGCCACTGCTACTGGAGGTCATGAGCTCCGGTGCAGCCGCCGGATCGCATGAGGTTCCTTGCCTATTTCCTTGTCGACCCCGTGGCCCATGTCCCTGACGCATGGCCGCCATGTGGCCTACACCGCTTATGCGGTGCCGCCGGGTAGGGGAAACAGGAGCGGCAGGAGATCATCGATGCCGCAGCCGTCCAACCCCGCGCAGTCCCCGTTCGGTCCCGCGGACCTCGCGCTTTATGCCGCGACGGTGCTCATTTTCAGCTCCGGTTGGCTGCCCCTGCGCTTCCAGCTCGGGGTGGTGGCTCCGGAGGTGTCGCTGGTCTGGAGGTTTCTGGCGGCGACGGCCTGCATGTTCGCAATCGCGAAAATCAGCGGCGCGCGACTAGCGTTTCCGGTACGGGACCATGCGCTGTTCCTGGTCCTTGGCGGATCGCTGTTCTCGCTGAACTTCCTGGCCTTCTACTATGCCGGCTTTCACTTGGCTTCGGGCCTTCTGTCAGTGCTGTTCGCACTGTCGGCGGTGCTGATTCCGCTCATGTCGTCGGCGGCGGCGCGGGCATGGCCTCGGCCGCGAATCCTCATCGGCGCCGTTCTCGGGGTGGCTGGCGTCTGCCTGGTCTTCGGCCCGGTACTGTCCGAGCGCGGCTTCGGCTCGGGGCTTCATCTCGGCCTGTTGGCGGGTCTGGCGGGGGCGCTGCTGTTCTCGTTCGGCAGCATGATGTCCATGGCTGTCGGGCGTCGGCGTATCCCGCAGGCCTCCGCCAATGCCTTTGGCATGGCCTATGGGCTTGCACTGCTGGCGGCCATCGCCGTGGCCAAGGGCGATACGTTTGAAGTGGAATGGACCGCGCGTTATCTCGGCGCGCTCGGATATCTGATCCTGTTCCCCACCTTGCTGGGCTATGCGGTGTATTTCCGGTTGATCTCGCGCATCGGGGCGAGCCGGGCCGGATATGGCACGGTCGTGATGCCGGTTGTGGCCTTGCTCATTTCCTCCCTGGTGGAGGATTTTCACTGGACCGCAGCTGCCGCACTGGGGATCGGCTTGGTGCTGGTGGGCAATGTCATCGTGCTCGGAGCGGGCAAAGCACGCTGATCACTCTGCAGCATCCGCCTCGGTGACGTTGTCAAGCCCCTGGATGATGTGATGCGCCAAGGCGTCGGCGAGGATCGATGGCTCGTGGCGATTGCGCAGCAGGCCGATGTCGCATGGCGGCAGGGGTGGAAAGCCGTCGGCCGGTCCAAGGACCCGCATGCCCGGGCGCAAGGCGGACTCGGGAAACACCGAAACGGCGAGGCCGGCGAGCACCGCCGCCGACACGGCTCCCGCATTGGGGCTGGTATAGAGCACCCGGAAAGTGCGGCCAATTCCGGCCAGGCGCGTCACCGCCGCATCCCGCCACAAACAAGTGGGCCGCCCCAGAGCCAATGGAACCGGCGTTTCAAGATGCGTCGCGTGACGGGCGGAGGACACCCACAGCAGGCGTTCGCGCCGGATGACCTGGGCGTTACGGGCGGAATTCTCGGTATAGGTGATGATCGCCAGATCCAGGGTGCCCGCACGGATGCGTTCCGACAGGTCGCTGCTCGGCTCACAGATCACGGTCAATTCGACAGACGGGTGCGTGCGCGAAAAACGCGCCATGATTTCCGGGAGATAGCGGTCCGCGTAATCGTCGGGCACGCCGAGGCAGACATGGCCGGACAAGGCCGCGTCGGTGAAGCTGGCGACCGCCTCCAGGTTCAGCTTGACGATGCGTCGCGCATAATCGAGCAGCCGCTCGCCATCTTCGGTGAGGCGCGAGGATCGCCCGTCCCGACTGAAAATCGGGCGCCCGACCCGCTCCTCCAGCCGCTTCATCTGCATCGACACCGCAGACTGGGTCTTGTGCACCACCTCCGCCGCCCGGGTGAAGCTGCCGGTCTCGGCGATGGCCACAAACGTGCGCAGCTGGTCGGTATCCAAAAGCTGGATCATGCGCTCACCTCATCATCACAGAAGATGATAAATGCGATGAACAACATTCGCTAGTTTGATTTCACAAAGCAGTGCACAAGCGATTTCGGCGCTGCGGGATGCCTCCAGCCAGCCGGGAAATCGGGTGGCGCCAGGGAGGTGGAAAGACCAACCTTCAGCAGCCCGGAACGGAGATGACCCATGCTTTACGGAGAGACCCGCGCGACCATTGTCGCACCGGTCGGCTCAGCGCTGGCCCTTGTCCTGCTCAAGATGTCCGATGCGGCGGTCAAAATCGCCCGCGCCATCGAGCACCGCCGCGCGCTCCGTCAACTGGGGCAACTCGACGATCATATGCTGCGCGATATCGGCCTCACGCGCGGCGACATACGCGACGCTGCATCCGAGCCGCTGTGGCGGGATTCGACCCATGTGCTGGTCACCCGCACCGTGGAGCGCCGCGCAGCCGCCCGCCTGAGGGCAAGGGCGCGGACCTGAGGCAGATCCAGCCGGCTGCTGGACTTTCAAACGGGCGGTGGAGCCCCTCGAAGCCGCCCCGCTTGGGCCCGTGCCGACCACAACTGGCACGGGCCTTTTTTACGGGCGCGGCCCGCTTATTTGGGCGGGCGGGTCTTGTGCGAATGCCCGGACGCGCGATCCAGCATCTGGCTCCAGAACTCCGCCATGGGCAGCAGGCCAAACGGGTCATAGGGGCTCTGCGCGCTGCGTTCGCGGGTCGCACCCGGCGGGAAGCCCGTCGAGAACAGCTGCGCGAAATAATCCTGCAGCGGCCAGTGTCCTAGCGGGGGCGGAGCCGGTGGGGGCGGCGGGGGCG
>JBFMAV010000008.1:0-96064 GCA_040755535.1 Pseudomonadota bacterium
GCCGAGGAAGGCACGCGGCGCGATGGCGGGCAGGCGCCCTTCGATGACCGGCTGGTCCCGCGTGAAATTGTGCAGGCTGTACGGTTCGTCCCCCACCAGATATCCCGGCAGGCGTTGCGCCTCCGGTGCGGTGAGGAAGAAATCGGGATTGACGTCGGCGGCAAGGCCGGGGGCGGCGTCGCGCAGCCAGGCGGCATCATAGGTGCCCGCGAGGCGCTGGCGGCGTGGGTCCATGATGTCGAGCGGGCCGAAGGGTGCGGGCGGCGGCGTGTCCAGGATGGCCTGGATCAGGCGCTCGGGAGATTCGAGATTGGGCAGGGGCATGGCCACGCCGGTGCCCGCCCGGTCCGCCGCGCCATAGCCGAGGCCCACGGGGTTTTCGGGATGCCCCGGCCCGCCGAAGGCGCGCTCGGGGCTGAGCAGGAGATCGCCAATGGGCCGCGGCGCAGTCGGCACATAGCGGCCATGGGTTCCGTCCCACCAGCGATCGCCGAACACCGCCATGCGCCAATGGAGCGTGGCGAGGCGCGCTTCCATCAGCAATTCGCCGGTGTGCGGGGCCTGGACGCGCCCGCCGACCAGCATTTCCGCCCGGGGCTTGGGCAGGCCGGCATCCAGCAGCAGGCCTTTCGGCAAGGTGGCGGCGGCCATGGGCCAGAGCACCTGCTCGCTTTCGATGCGCGCGGGATCGGTCAGGTCGAAGCTCGCCAGTGCCGTGATGAGAAAGCGCGGTCCTCCCGGCCGACGCTCCATCCTGTGGAGCAGGCTTAAGGTGCGCGGCTTGATGACGAGCGGCATGGGCGGGACGCAGGTGTCGGATGGGGCACTATAGTCGACCACCTATCCGCTTTTCATGACGGTATGAATTTAGGTCGCCCCGAGTCGGGCGGTCGCGCGGCGCCAGCACCGCATCCCGGCAAAAGCCGTCAATGTGGGGGCCGGCCTGTGGATCGCTCGGATGGATTTGAATGGTGCTGCGAGAGAGGATTGAATTCGGCCCTCTCGCCCCATATCACATTGAAATATAAGAGTTTTTCAGGCGTCACCCACAGAGCTTTGTACCAATGGGATGTACCATTTCGAATTGGGGTCGCCTTGTCAACAATTTGAGGTTGAAACGGTGTATGAGTGTGCCTGCTAGTGAAACTTTCGAGGTCATAACCGTGTATAAAATCATGATTTGGAGTATAGCTACGGGATATTTCGTACTTCCAAGTGAGCAGAAAGCCAATGATTGTGACGAAGCTAAAATAAAAGCATCTGTGGCTCTTAATAAAATCGGAGATGAGCAAGATTTATGTTGTCATTTTACAGAGATTGGATGCGGGGCATTTATTGTCTGGATTTGCGAAGAATACCAGTTCTTGATAGAATTCGCAGATACAGAACCGGGGGCACCCCTTAGAGAGATCATTGGAGAAATCCCATCCCCCCAAATTCTGGGGTGGTAAACGTGCAGCGCACGGCCTCGATCGAAACCGTGCGGCCCATTGCGAGAACCTACGACGCCTCTCGGGACGAATAAGCCCTGCCCCTTGTTCGATCTGCCGGAGGCGGGAATCGAATACCCCGTGCATGCACGGGGCGAGGGGTGATGCCCCTCGTCCCGATGCGAACGATCGGCCATGGCGCGCAGGCCCCGTCGACGGGCTCGGGACCGGAGCCACGCGGACCCGCGCGCAGCCGAAGGCGAGCACGGGGAGCATGGCGAGGACCTACCCCGTCGATGGGGACGAGCACCGTGGCACCCCCCCTCTCCGGAACCGGCGGATTTCGTCCAAGGGTTGCATTCTCACGGAATCTGAACCGCCGCATTTGCGCGTACAGCGCATCTTTCGGGCCGGGCCATATTCCCACCCGCGCCAAAAAACTTCCCTTCAGCGTGGCCGCAGGAGCGTTCTGGAGCCCGTTCCACGCCCCTTCGGCCAGCCCGACAGTCGTCCCGGAACCGGCGTTCCTGCAACAGCGGCTTGGACGACGGCGATCAGACGATTGCCGGCCACACGCCATGCCTGAAGACACATCGACGGACGACGTCGAACGTCTACGGACATGCGCTTCCACGTCCACTCATCGTCGCCGGCACTGATGAAATATGCCTGAAGGGAGAGGTCATCAGCGATGACGGTCCGGTGGCCGAGCCATCGGCACCACGGCTTCCCTTCGATCCGTATCCGCTGCCACACGCCCTTTTCGTGGGCTTCCCGTTCGGTGCCCGCGCCAACCAGGGCAGCAAGGCCGGGGGCGGACTCCGTCGGGGCCACAACAGATGTCCAGTACCCCCATTCCGTAGCAGGTGTCCCCGCCGCTCGCCGGGACACATACAGGCGAAGAGCCGAGGCTTCGCGATCCGTCACGGCTCCCTCGGCCTCGGCTTCGGCGAGGCGTCGGCATCGGGCTTCGGCGGCACGGGCAGGAAGTCGGGTGCCGTGCCGGTCTCGGCGCGGAGTCGCTCGATCTCCTCAAGGCCGCGCTCCTTAAAGCCGGGCAGCTCCGCGAGGACGTCGGCGATGTCGAATCCCGCGAGTTCCTTGCGCTGCTCGTCGTCGAGGAATCCGGAGACGAACGCGCGCAGCGCGACGGGCAGTTTCTCCAGCGCGTCAGTGTCACCTCCCGCAGCGTCCCGGAGAAGCCTCGCTTCGGCCGTGCCGGCGCGCACCATACCCAGAGTTTCGGTGCGGGCGGCGGCGGTGTCCTGCTCACGCATCCAGGCGTCGCGGGCCGCTTGGGAGGGTTCCACGCCATGCAGTTCCACGCCTTGCCGCTGGGCCTCGATCCACATGCGGTCGCGGTCAGCCGGGGACCAAGTCCCGGTCAGTTCGAGGCCCCCGCCCCACGCCTCGCGGGCCTTCATGATCATGGCGCGCGCGGTGGCGTCGGTAACGTCACCATGCACGGAGACGGTGTCGCCGACGTCGCGCAGGTGAGTGCCGCCGATGTCAACCCACGTCCCGTCCGCCATCGACTCCGCGGCGTACCCCCGGTCCTGCCACCATGCCGTTAGGGATTCCGTGACGCTCGATGGAGGCGCCCGGAACGGACCGGGAGCGCCTGGACGCCGCGCCGCGCCGGTCTGGTCCAGGTGCTCGGCGTCCCAGCCCGTCGCCTCGGCGAGGACAGCGGCGAGATCCTGGGCGCGGCCGGGACGGCCCCAGGTACGGATGACGCCCGCCTTGCGGTCCGCCTCCACCCATCCTCCGTCCCGCATCTGGATACGAGGACGCACGGCAGGGCCGCCCGGCTTCACAGTATGGATTTCGTCGGCCCATGCGGCGGGATCGATCCGGCCGCCGATGCCGAGGAGCCGGAGTAGTTCGGCGAGGAGACGAAGGATTCCGTTCTGGTCCTGCCCCTGCCCGGTGGGCCTCAGCCCCTTGCCGCCCGTTCCGGATATGCTGCGCGCCATGTTGAATCCTCCCGCCGCATGCTGCTTGTGGGATTCAGCATGTGGAAGGACTCCACCGGCGGCCAGGATTCGGGCGTTCCGGGAGACGGATTCGACGTCGAGGCGCCCGAGGGAGAGAACGGCAGCGCGATCCCGCACGGCCCTCCGCATCGGTTGAATGCGGATCGTCTCCGCTGCCCGGAGAAGGCCGGTGACATCGAGCCGGTTGAGACCGGCTACGGCTGCACGATCGGACTCGGCCCACCGGCTCCGATGACGGTGGACTTGATCTCGTCCAGCGTCCGGCTGTGCTGGGCGAGGATCGCGACGA
This sequence comes from Pseudomonadota bacterium, assembly GCA_040755535.1. Taxonomy (GTDB): domain Bacteria; phylum Pseudomonadota; class Alphaproteobacteria; order Rhizobiales; family Xanthobacteraceae; genus Aquabacter. Next base: position 3,717 of record JBFMAV010000008.1, read on the forward strand.
TGTTCGTCAAGAGGTCTACGATCTGGGCGAGGCTCCCCGAGCCCTCGGGTTCTTCGAGGAGGCTCAGGAGAGGGTGGAGGACTCGCACGTCGGCGTGCGTCGCCGTCTGTTCGTCGTACAGGACTCTCGGGGTGACTTTCGGCTCGGTCGACTCGGTCATGGGTGCGTTCCTCCATGGGTAGGATTTCAAGGTCCGCGAGCCGACGTCGGACGGCTGCTGCGGGAATCTTCTCCCCGTCCGCGCGGCCGGCGGCGGCGAGGACGCGAGTCAGCGAATGGACCGCTCCGGAGCGGTCCACCAGGACCGTTCCGCGGGTTCCTTTGGCGAGCCGAAGGCCGAGGGCATCCAACGTCGAGGCGAAGGCTGGGCCGGTCTGAGATGCCCGCCACGCCGCCAGAGCGGCGGCACGAACCTCTCGGGACGGAACGGCGGTTCTTTCAGCCTGGGCACGTTCTCGTGGGGTGCTGCGGGCAACCGATCGGGTACCGTCGAGAAGTCCGGCCGACGCCATCGCTTCGGCAACGTCGGCGCGGCTATCCTTCATCAAAGCAACGTGGACGGCCCGATTATGCTTCCCTTTTATCATGGGAAGCCCGCACTCGTACTCTACGATGCGGGATACTTTTTCTCGGCGTGCATAGTCATGTGCGAGAGATACGACCTTCCCGTTCGTATTCACGAGCGAATATACAAGATGATAGTGCTCGCGACCGCCTTTGATGTGCCTCACCCCACAGCGCGGGGCATCGACGAGGTCGAACTCCTGTTCGTACGCCGTCATGAATTTCTCCATGACGGTGGCGGCGTTGGAATCGGTCGGTGGATCGACATGGACGTGATGGATCGGACGATCCGTCCGACCGTGCGCGGAGACCGCAACCAGTTCGCGGAGTTGTCCCGGAAGGGACTCGGCGCCGAGGGCTCTGGGTTCCAACACCTCGACCACCTGGCCGCCCTTCGTGGACGTCAGATGGCGGGCAAGAGCCGGTCCGCCCCGTCCTCGGGTCGCGCCGGCGATCATGCCCCCCTCGCATCAAGGGCGACAGACAGTGCCTCCCGCCCTCGGGCTCTCTCTTCGTAGTCCTTCGGTCCCGTCGGACGATACTCCCACTCGGACGAAATGAGGTCGAGAATCTCACCGTCAAATTCAAGCCACCAGTGGACGCCGTCGCATACATATCCACCAACGGGGATCGCCTCCGGAAAGGCGCCTGAGACCTCCCACGCCCACTCCATGCAGTAGCCATCGAGCGGAGCCATTCGGTCGTATAAAGCTTTGATAACGCGAATGAAATCGGCCTTCCCCATGTCAGACGTCCAGTTGTCGACGGAGACCTGTGACGACGCCGAGAAGGTCTTCCTGCGTGGACCGCAGGTCGGCGAGGACGTCTTCGGCGGCGAGGTGAGCGGGATGACTCGATTCCCGGAGCGCTTTCGTCATCTGGACGAGCGCCCCGTTCGCCCTGGCGACGTTTCCGGCGAGCTTCGCCACCTCGACGAGGTCGGCGGGCGGGAACGTCACCGAACGTCTCGGTGGCGACCGGGAAAGCGCCAGTGAAGAACCTTCACTGGGAGGAAGGGCCTCGACGATGCGCTTGCGGACCCATCCGGCGCGGCTCACGTCCGCCAACCGGGATGCGGCATCCAGGGCCGCGGCAACGTCCAGCGGAAGCCGGACGTAGACCGATGGCTTCCCGCTTGATGGCTGCTGCATGCGTCCTCCGGGCGCTGGGTGGTGGTCCACGGAGGAGGGGGAACCCCTCCTCCTGGCCAGCTTGTCGATAAGGCCGAAGGCCGGAAATCGACATGGCTGGCTACCCGATCATTCGGGTCTGTCGCCACCGGCGCAATGGCCCGTCAGGATATCACGCATCCTGATTTCAGCCATTTGTCTACCCGCCTGCGCAGTTGTCGTCGCAGCGTCGAGCATTGGACGCCAGCGCCCGCTTCGCCGCTGGTAGACGCGTGCTGACCACCCCAGCCCGTGTGGGGCCAACTTGACAACGGCATCCAGGACGGCCCCGTCACGGCCGTCGCCCATCGCGAAAGCGCGCCAACCCTGTTCGCTGAACTGCCACAGGATCGGCTTCATAGAGTCGCACACGCGGCCTCGGCCGCTGCCTGAGCCGTCTCGAAATCGGGAGAAACTCCGCACCTGACGAGAAATACATCAACAATAGCCCAGTATACGATGCCATCTGGATCCGGTCGCTTCACCGACAAATTGTATTGCTTCCCAGCAATTTGCGCTTCTGCATAAAATCCCGATTCCGCTGCGTCGATCTTCCATTCAAGCTTTACGTAAACTCTCTGCATCTGAAGCCTCCATGAGTTCATCGTGGGTGTGACCTGTAGGTAAAAATCCAAATCACATAATAATATGACCGTCAATCGCGTCATCGTTGATTATGTTTCACGTGAAACATTTCTCATGATCAGAAGTGTCTCGTCCAAAGTGGCGCCAGAAACTCGGGATTCGATGCCGACATCGATCATGAATACTTATATCGAATCCTTTGGCGAATCCTTCCTCTGAAGGATGCGATGAGGAGCGGAGGGAAGGATTCGACGGGCGCTTGTCAACAATTGCCGGTCACGTCACGCGGCCCTCGCCATCGCCCGGACGACGTCGCCTTCATCTGGAACCCACGCTGCCGGTTCGATGATTGACGCCGCATGGATGGCGCACCGGATCGCATCCCGCGCCCTCATCGACCCTGCATCACTCACCGCGTTCGCGATCCGCATGGACACCACCCTCCGCATCAAGGCGTCTCCACGCTCGCGCGCGGCGTTCTCCTCGGGAGTGGGCGGCGGCGCGGGATGAAGAGGCGGGCATGGGCGAAGGAACTCCTCGTCCTCCTCCGTCGGCTCCCTGACCGCGATGCCGGTCACGTCGGCGACCCAATCGAGGACGCCGTCCCAGCCGACGTACTCGGGTTCGACGTCGTCGTCGATGTCGACGAGGGCGACTTCGGATTCCACCCGTGCAAGGAGGTCCCCAGCGAGACCGCGCTTGACGAGCTCGTCCCAGGCCATCGACGGGATCGTTCCGACGCGTTCGTCCTCGAGAAGTTGTCGGAGGCCGGGCTTCTCCTCGTCGGAAGCGGCCTGGATGCCAAGCTTCCGCGCGAGGTGATGCGAGACCACCCCGAGCCGGACGCCTTTCATGGCTGCTGCGTACTCGCCCCACAGTTCACGGCAACGTTTCCTGGATACACGATCCAGGCCAGGAACCTTCAAGTCCCTCATGACCCCCTTGGCTGCTATGGCGAAGGCATGGACAGACGTGGAGCCGGTCTTCCGTCCCGCCTTGACCCACCCGTGGGCAAGCTCTGCGGCAATCTTGCCGCAGTATGTCGCCGCCTTCTGGGCATCGACGCATTCCTGGACGTCCTGCGCCGACAGGGTACCGGACAAACCGGCCTTCGGCAGTCGCGCAAGGAAACGATCGATCAACAAGGTGCAGGCCGCGCGTGCGCGGTCGGTCTCACGGTGATCGAAGAGGACCAGGTAATGACCGTGGAGGCCCCAGCCGGTTGCCGGGGACCACGGGGCCTCGATAACACCCAAAATGCCCAGCAGACCCGCGCGCTCGGCCGGTCCCGTCCATCCGGCTCCTTGTCGAGCCTCCCGGAAAGCATCCTGGAATCCCGTCCGCATAGAAGCAAGCGACTGATCCCTGATCCTGCGGACAGTTGGAGTGACGAACCAAACGCTGCCGCCTCGCGCCACGCACGCCTGAACGGCGCGCGTCAGGCGCTCCTGGATTTCGAACGCACGACGTGGTGCGCAGGTCGGGCAGAGAACTGCCGAGTCGCATCGATATGTGCCGGTCGTGTACGCGCGCTGCTCGGCAGAGAGGTGGATGCCAACGAGGCCGGTCTTCCTTCGACGTCCATCCGCATCGACCTCGTGTCCGGCGTACCCACATCCGCACACGGCCGGGCCATGCGTTCCGTCATCAGGACGAAGAAGCGCAGCGATGCCATGTCGAAGATCATGGCGGCCCTTCGTTGTCGTCAACGGGCAGTCAGGATCGATCTTCTCGCCCTCGCCCTCGCCCTCGCCCTCCCGCCTCTCCTGAGAGGGTGGGAGAAACGTAGCACCTCCACTGACAAGCGCCCCCCTTTCGGGGGGCCGGGCGGAGCCCTCCCACGGGTCGATGGCTTCCCCCGCGGGAAGCGCCAGGGCCATTGATCCCATCTTCCCGGAAGTCGGAGCGTAATTGTTGACAAGAGCCGTTGCGGGGCTCAAATTGTTGACAGAATTCTTATGTGATCCTCTCCCTCCGGGTTCCGGAAGAGACAGATCACAAGGCACGGAACGGCGATTGACGCCGCGTGTATCCGCTGTCAACATTATCTCACCCTTGATGACACCCCCGCGAGCGCCTGGCAGCGCAAAGACCGGGGGTGTTCGTCTTTCAAGGGTTCGGGTGATTTCTGTCGGCGTCAAGATGGGATGATATCAACCACCCCCCGGACCTTTGGTCCGGCTCCGGCCCCCCAGGGGGCCTCACGCCCCTCGCGGGGGCGACGTCGAGACGCCCGGCTCGCGCCGGCTACGCCGACGCTCCCCGGTCGCGATCTATTCCGTCAGATCGAGTCGGTTTTCGTGACGGACGACAAATCGATGTCGGGCAACTTCTCGATCTCCCGAAGCAGCGCCATCGCCTTGTGGTCCCCGTAGGACTCGCCTGCGGTCGAGGGGGTATGTCCCTGGAGATAATCGGCGGCATCGCCCCGTAAGTCGCAGTCCCGCGAGAGCGTCTTGAAGCGGTGCCGCCACGCATGATTGGGCTGAATGCGGGGATCGTTGATTCCGACGTCCTGTCGCACCCACATCGAGAGATGTTGTCCAACCCGTTCCGGGGGAGGGGTGGTGCCACCACGATGGATTTGCATTTCAAGGAATAGAGGGCCGGGCGGTCTGTCCCGGACCCACCGAATGAATCCCTGTCGGATGATGGAGGGGTGCAAGGGGACCCAGCGCGCACGATCCGTCTTCGTCGTCCCCGCTTCGGGGGTGATATGGATCAGGTAAATTCCGGCACGGTTCTGGACGTCCTCGCGCCGAAGCTGCGCGATCTCGCCGACGCGAGCGCCAGTGAAAGCGCAGAGCCATGGAACCCAGCGCCGGGCGGCCCTGTAATGGGCGCTCAAGCCGGACGGAGGTGCCTCCATGGATGCAACAAGGATTCGCCGGGCCTCGTCATCGGTGAACCCCTTCTCGCGCGTTCTCGGTGTCTTGCGGACCTTGATAGAGAGGTCCGCCGCCGGGTTCGCTGGCATGCGGCCGTTCATGACCGCCCACGCGCACACGGACTTCAAGGACGCGAGATAGGCATCGCGGATCGTTCTCGAACTGAGACCGCGCGCGACGAGTCGGTCCTTCCACTGGACAACCCATTCACGGGTCATACCGCCGATGTCGGGAACTTCCTCGGCGATGTCGGCGAAGATAGGTCGCCACCTCTTCACGGTGCGCGGTTTCAATGCGGCCTCGGCCGCGTAGGCGTCGAACACAGCGAGCGGAGAGGATCGCCCACGGGCCTTCCGTCTGCTCCCGGGGACGTCCAGGGCCGGGAAGCGGTTTCCGTTCGGATCAGGCCGATAATCGCCTTCCACCATTCTCGCGAGATGCTCGCGGGCTTGCAGGACGGCCTTGTCGACGGCCACCCCAAGCTTCGCACGGCTATCGGGATCGAGAAGGAGGCCATGCTGGGAAAGCCATCCTTCAACCCGCTTCGCGTTCCGTCCGGTACGAAGGCGTTCGATCATCGCTCGCGCCGCGTCGGTGTCAGCGGGCACGATCCGCGCCTTGCCCGTCCCCAAAAATGCTTGGTCCATCATGAGGGTGGAGACGCGGACGGGAACCCGGTCGGGGTCATCACCGTGTGTCTCGATCATCTCCCGGTAGATCGCTCCAGCGATGGATTCCACCTGTCGATGAGACAAGGCCTGGGCCCCTTCCGCGAGCCGGCGCCATCGCTCCTCGACCTCGGCGGTCACCCTGGCGTGGGCGACGCGCGCCTCGGCAGGGTCACGGGTTCTCAGGCTGATCTTCTCCTCGGTCTTCCCGACGAGCTCGCGGAGATGCTTCGGAACGCCCTTCCGAAACCACCAAATTCCGGTCAAGGGATGACGGACGGGACGGGCCATTACGAGAACCATTGTACCACCCCTTTGTACCAATGGGGCGGCTGGAAACCCTTATAGCTCAGGAGATTGAGCGTTTTCAACGGTTGATGATGGTGCTGCGAGAGAGGATTGAACTCTCGACCTCTCCCTTACCAAGGGAGTGCTCTACCACTGAGCTACCGCAGCGTCCGGGGCGCGCCTGGTGTCGAAGCACGGGCGCCGAGCGGTGCGTGGGCGGGAGCCGTGGCAAGGCCGGGCGCGTCAGGAGCGCGAACGGCGGGTGACCCCGCCGCGAGTGGGCCGTCTCTGCCACAAGCCGGCGGAGGGTGCAAGCCTCCGCGCGCGGGTTCCGCAAAATCCGGCGCGCTTCTCCACCGCCGGCGGCGCAAGAGAGTGGCCGGTGCGGCTCCGCTGCCGCTTTAAGGGGCTCGGCCTGCTGCAATGCGCCGTTTTTTTGCGCCTGCACACCGCTTGAGCGGCGCAGCGCAGGGGGCTAGCCTCTCTTGCAAGAACAACGAGGGGTGAGCGGGGCTTCATGACCAAAGTCCGGACGCAGACCATCGGCGCCGTGCGGCGCACCTTCGCGCCCTGGAACGATCCAACGGCGACACCGCTCATCCGGTTCGAGAATGTGGTCAAACGGTTCGGCGCCTTCACCGCCGTCGACCATGTCTCCATCGACATCTATGAGCGCGAATTCTTCGCGCTGCTCGGCCCCTCCGGCTGCGGCAAGACCACGCTGATGCGCATGCTGGCCGGCTTCGAGGAGCCGACCGAGGGGCGCATCACGCTCGCGGGGCAGGATCTGACCGGCGTGCCGCCCTATGAGCGGCCGGTGAACATGATGTTCCAGTCCTACGCGCTCTTTCCCCATATGAGCGTCGCCGACAATATCGCCTTCGGCCCCCGCCAGGCGGGCATGTCGAAGGGGGAGGTCGCCGCCCGCGTCGAGGAGATGCTGGCGCTGGTGAAGCTCCAGGCCTTCGCCAAGCGCAAGCCGCACCAATTGTCGGGCGGCCAGCGCCAGCGCGTGGCGCTGGCCCGCGCGGTGGCCAACCGGCCGAAGGTTCTGCTGCTGGACGAGCCGCTGGGCGCGCTGGACAAGAAGCTGCGCGAGGAAACCCAGTTCGAGCTGATGGACCTCCAGCAGAGCCTCGGCATGACCTTCCTGATCGTCACCCACGACCAGGAAGAGGCCATGACGGTGGCCGACCGCATCGCGGTGATGAACAACGGCGTGCTGGTGCAGGTGGACCCGCCCGCCGCCATCTATGAGCAGCCGGCCACCAAATATGTGGCGGACTTCATCGGCGACGTGAACATCATCCCCTGCAAGGTGGAAGGCTGCTTTGGCACCGATCTGCGGCTGACGACGCCGCTCACCCCCCATCCGCTCCAGGTGACCCATTCGGGCGAGCAGAAGGTGGGCGACGAGGTCGTGCTCGCCATCCGCCCGGAAAAGCTGCGCATCTCGCTGGACGCGCCGGACGCCGCCGCCGGCAATTGCTTTTCCGGCACCATCTGGGACATCGGCTATCTGGGCGATCTCTCCGTCTATCATGTGGAACTGCCCTGCGGGACGCGCATCAAGGTGTCCCAGCCCAATCTCTCGCGCGTCGTGGAACGCCCCATCACCTGGGACGACAAGGTCTATGTCACCTTCACGCCGCATGCCGGCGTGGTCCTGAGCAATTAGGGGGACGCGCCATGGCCCTTCCCGGATCAAGAGGCATCGGCCGGCGGCTCGTCATCGCCATTCCGTTCCTCTGGCTGCTGCTGCTGTTCCTCGTGCCGTTCGTGATCGTGCTGAAGATCAGCCTGTCGCAGGACGTGATCGCCCAGCCGCCCTATACGCCGCTGCTGGACCTCGCGCAGGGCTGGGCCGGGATCAAGGATTTCCTCTCCCAGCTCAATTTCGACAATTATTTCTATGTGCTGGACTTCAATAACGAGTTCATCAACGCCTACGGCTCCAGCCTCATCATCGCGGGCATCTCCACCCTGCTCTTGCTGCTGGTAGGCTATCCCATCGCCTATGCCATGGCCCGCGCGCCGCGCGCGATCCAGCCGACGCTGGTGATGATGGTCATCCTGCCGTTCTGGACCTCGTTCCTGATCCGCGTCTATGCCTGGATTGGCATCCTCTCCCAGGACGGACTGCTCAACCAGGCGCTCACCGCGCTCGGCCTCATCGACACGCCGCTGGAAATCCTCAACACCGATCTCGCGGTCTATATCGGCATCGTCTATTCCTATCTGCCCTTCATGGTGCTGCCGCTTTATTCCGCGCTGGAGAAGCTCGACGGCACGCTGCTGGAGGCGGCGGAAGACCTCGGCTGCCCGCCCATGAAGGCCTTCTGGCTGGTCACCTTCCCGCTCTCCCTGCCGGGAGTGGCGGCGGGCGCGCTGCTCTGCTTCATCCCGGCGGTGGGCGAGTTCGTCATTCCCGATCTTCTGGGCGGCTCCGACACGCTGATGATCGGCAAGTCGCTCTGGACCGAGTTCACCGTGAACCGCTCCTGGACCGCCTCCTCGGCGGTGGCGGTTCTGCTGCTCATCGTGCTGGTGGTGCCCATCGTCATCTACCAGAACATCCAGGCACGCCAGCTGGAGGCGGGAAAATGAATCGCGGCCCCACCTGGTTCAATGTCACCTCGCTGGTCCTGGGATTTGCCTTTCTCTACATCCCGATCCTGCTGCTCATCATCTATTCCTTCAACGGCTCGCGGCTCGTCACCATCTGGGGCGGCTTCTCCGTGGAATGGTATGTGGCGCTGGTGAACGACGACCAGTTGCTCGACGCGGTCTGGGTGACGCTGCGCGTCGCGGCCCTCTCCTCGGCGGTCGCCACCGTGCTCGGGACCATGGCGGCGCTGGCGCTCACCCGCTACGGCCGCTTCACCGGCCGCTCGCTGTTCTCGGGCATGACCTATGCGCCGCTCGTCATGCCGGAGGTCATCACCGGCCTGTCGCTGCTGCTGCTGTTCGTGGCCATCGGCTTCGAGCGCGGCTATTGGACCATCGTGCTCGCCCACACCACCTTCACCATGTGCTTCGTGGCGGTGGTGGTGCAATCGCGCCTCGTCACCTTCGACCGCTCGCTGGAGGAGGCCGCGCTCGATCTCGGCTGCTCGCCGGCCAAGACCTTCTTCATCATCACCTTGCCGCTGATCCTGCCGGCGGTGGTCTCCGGCTTCATGCTGGCCTTCACCCTCTCCATGGACGATCTGGTCATCGCCTCCTTCACCACCGGGCCGGGGGCGACCACGCTGCCCATGCGCATCTATTCCCAGGTCCGCATGGGCGTGACGCCGGAAATCAACGCCATCTGCACGGTGATGATCGGCTTCATCGCCATCATCGTCCTCATCGCCTCCATCGCCACCAAACACCAGGAAACCGTCCGCCGCCGCGAGGAGCAGGCGGCGGCGCGCTGAGGGGGATAGCTTTACAGGTTGCGAGGGGGCGACGAGCGAATGTCTGGCGGCATCAGTCGGAATGTGCGGGAAGCCCACCTTGGGCCAAAGGGTCTGGGCGCGGCGGTAGGAGCTGGTCCAAGGTCACCTGCCCGAACCGCTCCAGGAGCAATTCTTCCGCCCGGCGCAGGGTGCCGGAAAGCGCCAGGCCGACCTGCATCTCGATCCGGCACTCCGGATGGTCGCTCCGGGAGCCGATGGCGAACAGCGTTGGCCGGTCAAGGGCGTCATACACGTTGAGCAGCGTGATCTGTTGGAGCGGAATGGCGAGCGTCCAGCCGCCGCCATGGCCCTTGCCGGACTGGACATAGCCGGCCCGGCGCAGCCCCGCCATGGTCCTGCGGAACACGGCGGGATGGGTGCCCATGCTTCGCGCCAGAATTTCCGAGGTTACCGGCCCATCCTTCTGCGCCATATGCAGGAGCACATGGACGACGTCCGATATGCGTGTGTCCTTATTCATCGCCGACCTCGGCCCGACGTCCCAAATGTCCGTTTCACGTATCATACATTGATACGTGAGTTTCGGTCATGTTATGTATCTCCATCTGAAACATAACATGGCCTCCCATGGATCGTCACCTCACGCTCTTCCTCGATCCTGCATTGGTACGCTCCTATGTCGTCGACGCACCGCGCAAAGTTCCGGGTCTCAACGACTTGCACATGATGACGACGCTGCTTCTTGAGGAGCGTGCGCCTGGTCCTGCGCACATTCTGGTGGTGGGGGCGGGCGGCGGTCTGGAGATCCGTGCCATGGCGGGCGTGCGACCGGACTGGAGATTTACCGGCGTCGATCCCTCACCCGCGATGCTAGACATCGCGCGGCAGACAACCGCCGATGTCGCCGAGCGGACGGACCTCCGTCTCGGCACGGCCCAGGACGCTCCCCTCGGTCCCTTCGACGGAGCGGTGTGTCTGCTTACACTTCATTTCCTTGACCGGCGTGAGCGCCTGCAAACCCTTCAGGGCATCCGCAGCCGACTGAAACCGGGCGCCGTATTCGTTGCGGCTCATCATGTTTCGGTGGGAGGAGAGGCGGAAGTCTGGCTGCACCGTTCAGCGGTTTTCGCCAGACACCTTGGTGCCAGCGCGCCGCCGGCTGCATCTTCGGCCAAGGCGATGGCAGACCGCCTTCCCTTGCTCTCGCCGAAAGATGAGGAAGAGTGTTTCCGGGAAGGCGGATTCCAGACACCTGCGCTGTTCTACGCCGCCTTGTCGTTCCGCGGTTGGGTCATGATCGCCGCCGCGTCGTAATGCGCATGTGAGCAAGCGCGTGCGCTTATGGGGACCGGGGCCGCGATGGAAAATCGCCTTTCCACGGCATGTCCCAGGGCTCGCCAATCCGGACACGTCCGTTTACAGTCCGCCCCCTTTAGCAGCGGTGCGGACGTATTTCGGTATCATGAAGTATCGGTCAGATATCAGCGGCCTGCGCGCGCTCGCGGTCGTGCCGGTCATCGTTTTCCATCTGAACGAGCAATGGCTCCCCGGCGGATTTGTCGGCGTCGATATCTTCTTCGTCATTTCGGGTTACCTGATTACCTCGATCCTGGCCAAGGATCTGCGCGAGGGGCGCTTCAGCCTGCTGCGCTTCTATGATCGACGGGTGCGGCGCATCGTGCCGGCCTTCGCCGCCGTGGCGCTCACCCTCGCGCTGGTGGGGGCCTTCATTCTGCCGCCGGTGCTGCTGGACGCCTATGGCGCCTCGATGCGCGCCGCCTCGGTGTTTTTCGCCAATCGCTATTTCCTCTCGGTCACCCATTATTTCGGCGCCGCGCCGGACGAATTGTTCCTGCTCCACACCTGGTCGCTCTCGGTGGAGGAGCAATTCTATCTCGGCTGGCCCTTGCTGCTGGCCGTGCTGTTTCACCCCAAACTCCGGCGCTCCCTGCCCTATATTCTCGCGCTGCTGATGGTCATCTCGCTGGTGGTGGCGACCCGCAATGCGGTGCTGCGGCCCATTGCCGGCTTCTACAATTCCAATGGCCGCTTCTGGGAATTGCTGCTTGGCGCGGGCCTCGCCCTCGGCTATGTGCCGCGCCTCACGACGCCGCGCGCCGCCGAGGCGGTGGCGGGGCTCGGCCTCGCGCTCATCCTGGTTTCGCTCGTCCTTTTCGATCCGCACGAAATCCTGTTTCCCGGTGTCACCGCCCTGGTGCCGACGCTGGGCGCGGCCTTCATCCTGTGGGCTGGGGAGGAGGGGCGCGCGACCCTGGTGGGACGGCTCCTGTCCTTCGCGCCGGTCGCGGGCATCGGGCTCATTTCCTATTCTCTTTATCTCTGGCACTGGCCGGTGATCGCGCTGCACCGCTACCTCACCTTCCGCGCGCCGGGGCCCTGGGAGAGCGTGCTCCTGTTCGCGGTCATGGTGGCCATCTCGGCCTTTTCCTGGCGCTTCATCGAAAACCCGTTCCGCCGCTCCGGTCCGTCCACGACCCGCAGCGAATGGCGCAGCGTCGGGGTGGGCGTGGGCGTGCTCGCCGGCCTCGTCGCCCTCGGCACGCTGTTCACCGCGACGGACGGCCTGCCAGGCCGCGCCAGCGCGTCCTTCCTGAAGGTGGAAGGCATCGTCAACACCTTCTGGAAAGGGCGCGAGGCCTGCCTCGTCGGGCGCACCGACAACCGGAACCAGGACTGCCGCTTCGGCGATCCAGACCCGGCAAAGCCGCTGTTTGTCCTCTGGGGCGATTCCCAAGGCGACCAGCACGGCCCGGCGCTGGACGCTCTGGCGCAGAAGATGGGCATGGGCTTTCTCCAGCTCACCCGCGCCGGCTGCGCCCCGCAGGCGCCGGACCCGGACCCGAGCGCCTTCCAGAGCCGCGCGGTGCAGGACTGCAACGCGTCGCGCGCCGAGGCGCTGAAGCGCATCGTGGAGGATCCCGGCGTCGCCTTCGCCGTCATTGCCGGGCGCTGGACCAACGAGGCCTCGCTGGACGTCGCCATGCAGCGCCTTGCCGAGGCCGTCGACGCCATCACCGCCGCCGGCAAGCCGGTGCTGCTGGTGGCCCCGCCCGGCACCTTCCCCAATGGCGGGGGACGCTGCCTCGTGCGCCGCGCCTTCATGGGCGCGGACGATGCCCTGTGCGGCCTTCCCCGCGCCGCCTCGGAAGCGGAGGGCGGGCCGACCGAGCGGGCGCTGGCCGCCATCGCCAAGGACCGGCCCAACGTCTCGCTCTTCCTGCCCCGCCCGCTCTTCTGCGACGCCGAGCGCTGCCACCCCCGCGCCGGGGATGTGCCGCTCTATTATGATGGCGGGCACCTCAATGTGGAGGGGTCGCTCTTCCTCTCGTCGGCCTGGGAGCGGGCGCTCGCCCCGCTGCGCGCGGCCACGGGGCGATGAGGCGGGAACACCGCGCGTAATAGCTGAGGGTTAAGCGGGAATAAGGCGTCAACAAAACCGGCTAACGCGCTTCACCGTCGCCTGTTTCAGCGCCCCTCGCGCACCCAGCTCAAGGTGAGCAGGCCGAGCAGGAGCAGCAGGCCCGAAAGCCCCGCGAACAGCGGGAACAGGCCGATCCCCGTCACCACGCTCACGTCCCGGGTCCGAAGCCCCATCCAGTCCGCCCCGGCCAGCCGGTCGCCGGACGTGACCGGCACGATCCGGGGCACCCCGCCCGACAGATCGGCCAGCCGCCAGAGCCCGCCCCCGGTCGCGCCCGCCACCGGGGCGAGCACGTCCCTGGTGCTGGTGACCTCGGCGAACTCCTTGGGATTCAAGGGCCCGATGTTCACCAGGGCATTGAGATTGCCGTTCGAAGCACGCCACAGGCCGAGTTGGTCGGCGGGCGTGGCGGCGCGCCAGAGGCCCGGCTCCACCTGCGTCAGAGTGAGGGTGCGCTCGGGGCCGACCGGGGGGGTGATGCGGGCCGGCGGAACGCTGTCCGCCATGGTCTGGCGCTCCACCACGAGGTCGCGGCCGGAGGTCGTCAGCTTCAGGCGCTCCTCTTCCAAATCCGGCTCCTTCATGAGCCAGTGGGAGAGCCGCCGCAGCAGGTCGATATAGGGGCCGCCCCCCTCATAACCCCTTGCCCAGAGCCAGAAATGGTCGGACAGGAGCAGCGCGACGCGGCCCTGGTCCACCCGGTCGAGGATGAGCACCGGCTTCTCGCCCGGCCCCGCCATCACCGCCACGCCCGAGCGGGCATCGGCATCGATCACCCGGAAGAACCGGCTCCATTGGGGCGGGTCCTGCTGCGCGCCGGGCAGCGCGCGGGTGACGGGATGGCGCTTGCCGGGGTCGGTCAGGCGGGCGTGATAGGGGACCTGCGTGGTCTCGCCCGTGGGCATGCCCGGAAGGATCTCTTCCAGCGGGGTATTGTAGAGCGAGCCCGGCTCCACGAAATCGGTGCCGGCGGCCACGAGCACCGCGCCGCCATTCTTCACATACCGCACGATATTGTCGAAATAGACCTGCGGAAGCACGCCTTGCTGCGAATAACGATCGAAGATGATGAGGTCGAAATCACGGATCTTGGTCTGGAACAACTCGCGGGTCGGGAAGGCGATCAGCGACAATTCATTGATGGGCGTGCCGTCCTGCTTCTCCGGCGGGCGCAGGATGGTGAAGTGGACGAGGTCCACATTCGCGTCGCTTTTCAACAGGTTGCGCCAGGTCCGCTCGCCGACGTTCGGCTCGCCGGAGACCAGCAGCACCCGCAGCTTGTCGCGCACCCCATCGATGGAGACGGCGACGCGGTTATTGACCGGGGTCAGTTCCCCTTCCAGCCCGGGCGCCTCGATCTCCACGATGTTCGGCCCCGCATGGGCAATCTCCACCTCGACGCTGGCGGTCTGGCCGGCGGTGACGATGGGCCGGGCGATGACGTCCCCGTCGCGGCGCACCGTCACCGGCACCCGCGCCCCGGCCGGCGCGCCCTCGTCGGTCACGCGGAAGGTGAGGGTCTGGCGCTGGCCGACGATGCCGAAGCGCGGCGCCTTCTCAAGGCTCACACGGCGGTCCCGCTCGCCAGCCTGCCCGCTGATAAGCCCATGAACCGGCGCGGAAAAGCCGAGGGATCGCGCATCCGCCGGCGCATCATGGACCCGCCCGTCCGTGATCAGGATGGCGCCCGCCACACGCTCGGGCGGCACATCGGAAATGGCCGCCGACAAGGCTGAGAACAGCCGCGTGCCGTCGCTTTCGCCGTCACGGGCATTGGCTTCGATGGTGCGCACCTCGATGCCGGGAAGCCGCTCCAGCCGCTCCACGACACCCGCGCGCGCCGCCTCGGTCTGGGCGGTGCGATCGCCGAACTGCTGGCTGGTGCTCTTGTCCACCACCACGGCCACCACCGAGGTCAGGGGCTCGCGCTCCTCCTGGGTCAGGGAGGGATTGGCAAGGGCAGCGAGCCCCGCCGCCAGCGCCAGGGCGCGGAACACGGCGCCGCGCGTACGGGACGCGAGCAGCAGCCCCGCCAGCACCAGGGCGACACCCGCCAGTGCGATCAGGACTGGCAGCGGCAGGAAGGGATCGAAGGCAAGGCCGTAGGTCATGCGCGGTCCTATTGGCCCAGCCGTTCGAGCAAGGCGGGGACATGCACCTGATCGGCCTTGTAATTGCCCGTGAGGACATACATGGCGATGTTGACCCCGGTGCGGAAAGCCATCTCCCGCTGGCGCGGCTCCCCGGGGGTGAGCGGCAGCAGCGGTTCACCCGTCGCGCTCACCGCCCAGGCGCCGGCGAGGTCGTTTCCGGTGATGATGACGGGGGACACCCCGTCGCCCGCGCGGGCGGGACGTTCCTCGCCGTCACGGGCCGCGGGCAGGGCCTCTACCCAGGTCGGGGAGCCGGTGAAGCGGCCGGGAAAGTCCTTCAACAAATAGAAGGCCTTGGTGAGGACATGGTCGCGCGGCACCGGCTCCAGCTCGGGAATGTCGAGCGCGGAGAGGATCTCGCGCAGCCGGCGCGCGGCCGGCGTCAGCGGTGCATTCGGGCCGCCGGGCGATTCCAGCGCGTCACGCGTATCGAAAATGATCGTGCCGCCTTGCTTCATGAAGGCATTGACGCGGGCGAGAACGGCGGCCGACGGCATGGGCGTGTTGGGTAGGATGGGCCAATAGAGCAGGGGGAAGAAGGACAGCTCGTCGCGGGCGAGGTCCACCCCCATGGGCTCACCTGCCTGAAGGGCGGTGCGCTGTCCCAGGAAGGTGGAGAGGCCGGCAAGTCCGGCACGGCTCACGCCATCCACTTCGCTGTCGCCGGTGGTCACGTAGGCAAGGCGGGTCTGTCCGGTGGCTTCCAGGGCGAACGGGTCGGATGCGCTGGCGCGCGCCTGCCCCGCACCCTGCGCCAGGGCCGGGCTCCCGCCGATGACGGACGCGGCGCCCAGAGCCAAGGCCGCCACAAGGACTGCCGAGGCCGCCCGGCGGCGGCCGAGCCGCGATAGGCCGCCGGCGAGAAAGAGCACGGCCAGCGCGTCCAGCAGCAACAGCACCATTGCGGCGATCAGGACCGGACCCCGCAGGTCGCGCGGTTCGCCGACCCGCAGCGGCTCCACATTTCCCCCCAGGGGAGCAAGATCCAGCGGCGCGAGCCGGTCTGCGGGAAGTAGGGCATTCACCGCGACCATGCCGTCGGGCGGCCCATAGAAGCCCGGCGGATGCTCGGCGCTGGAGCGGCCCGCATAGCCCGGCGGCAGGGGACGTGTGATGGGGCCAGCGGGTTCAAATGCGCCGAAGCCGTTGAGAAGGCGGGTCGGCGGCAGGCTCGCCTGCGTGGCGGGCGCGGATGAGCCGGCGGCCGGCGCCTCGGCGGCGAGGGCGGCCGTGTCGGCAAGAGCGAGCACGCGGCGCAACATCTCAACGAATGTGCCAGAAAGCGGCAGGTTCGACCAGGAGGTGTCGGCCGTCACATGGAACAGGACCAGGCTGCCCTTTCCGATCCGCGTCCCGGTGACGAGCGGCGTGCCGTCCGACAAGGTGGCCCAGGTGCGTTCGCCCAGCGCGCCGTCAGGCTCCGCCAGAACCTGGCGATTGACGCTCACGTCGTTGGGCAGGGGGACGTCGTGGAACGGCCCCTCGGTGGTCAGGCTTCCCAGCGCCTGTGGGGTTTCCCAGGAGAGCGAGCCGCCGAGAACCCGGCCGCCCCGCCGCAGGCGCACGGGCAGCAGGTCGTCCTGCGCATTGGCAAGGCGCGGTCCGGCGAAGCGCACCAGGACGCCGCCGTCCTCGATGTATTTCATGAGCCTCTGGCGTACCGCCGGAGCGATGGTGCCGACATCGGTGAGCACGATCACCGGCACGCGCTGATCGATGAAGCGCGTGATGGCCTCGCTCGCGGCACCGCCGTCGGCCTGCCGCACATCCGCGAAGGGCGCCAGTGCCCGCGACAGATAATAGGTGGGCGCTAGCAACGGCTGGCCGGTGTCCGAGGAAGCCCCGGAGACCAGGCCCACCGTCCGCCGGCGCCATCTCTTGTCCAGCAACTGGACCGCGCCGGCCGAGGTCTCGCCCACGATTTCAAGCCGGGCGATCTCGTTGCGGATTTCCACCGGCATGTCGAAGCGCGCTTCCGCTTCCCCGGCTCCGGCCTCCAGCGTGAAAGCCGCCGTCCCGAGGGAGAGCCCCTTGAGATCGCGCGCTTCCACCTGGCCGGAGCGAACGCCCTGGATGTCGGGCCGCAGGATCTTGACGGTCAAGGCCCCCGAACCATTGTCGGGCGCGGCCAGCGCAAGGGGACTGGCGGTGCCACCCGAAATCACCACCGGCGGTGCCGCCGGCTTCAGGCCCGAAAGGGCGTCTGCCAGGGGTTGGGAGTCCTTGAGCTGAGTCGCGTCGCTGAGATAGACGAGGCCGGCCTGTGGCTCGGCCACCAGCAGGCGCGCCGTCAGATCGAGGGCCTCGCGCCGGTCGGGCAGATAGGCCACCGGCTTGAGCGAGCGCAAGCGGTCGCGGGCCTGGGCGGGCAGCAGCAGCGACACGTCCTTTGGCACGTCTCCCGTGGGGACCAGGGCAACACCGCGGCCTTCGCTCTCCGCCTCGACAATGAGCCCCATGGCCGTGTCGATGCGCGCCTCCCAGGTGCTCGCGGCGGTCCAGCCTTGATCGATCAGCAGAACCAGGGGGCCACGCGGCCCGGGCGCCGACGCGGGTGGATTCCAAATGGGGCCGGCGGCAGCGAAAATCACCAGTGCGGCGAGCAGCAGGCGCAGGACGGTCAGCCACCAGGGCGTGCGCGCCGCCGTCTCCTCCTTGGGCGGGATATCCATCAGCAGCCCGGTGGGCGGAAACACCACCTGGCGGGGCTTTGGCGGGACCACGCGCAGCAGGAACCACAGGAGCGGAAGGGCGAGGAAAGCCGTCAGCAGCAGCGGCGCGGCAAAGGCCAAAGGCAGTCCCATCATAGCGCCGCCTCCTGCGGGGAGGCGGGAGCGGGAAGCGCCCCCTGTCCCATGCGCGCGTGGAGCGCGAGCAGGAGCTCGCTTGCGGGCCGGTCGGTCCGATGCACGCTGAAGCCCCAGCCCATGCGCTGGGCTTCATGGCGCAACGCCGCGCGATGGTCGGCGAGGCGGGCTTGATAATCGGCCTTCCAGGTTTCCGCGCGGCCCACGGTGAGCGAAGGCTGAGCCCCTGGCGCGCGAAATTCCACCCGGCCGGAAAAGGGAAACGCCTCTTCGGAGGGGTCGACGATCTGCACCACATGCCCATGCGCGCGCGTTCCCGCCAGCCGGGAAATGGCCGCGCAGGCCTCTTTGGTCGGGCTGAAGAAGTCTCCCAAGAGCACGATCTCGGACAAGGGCGAGGGCGCAAAGCCCGGCGGCAAGGCGGGTCCATGCCCGGCATGACTGACCGCTTCGGCCATCCGCTCCACGATGCGCCGCGAGGCGGACGGGCGCATGAGGTCCGGGATGCCGACCCGTTCCCCGCCCTTCACCAACAGGTCCGCGAGGGCGAAGGCGATGACCAGCGCCCGCTCCACCTTTGGCGGATTGCGGGCGGAAGCATAGTCCATGGAGAGCGACAGGCTGGGCCAGATCCAGACCGTATGGGCGGCCTCCCACTCGCGCTCGCGCACATAAAGATTGTCGTCCCGCGCGGAGCGCCGCCAGTCCACGCGCGCCGCCGGCTCCCCATCCATGAACCGGCGATACTGCCAGAAATTCTCGCCCGACCCCACGCGCCGGCGTCCGTGCAGGCCGTGCTGCACGCTGGACGCGATGCGCCGCGCCTCCAGGACCAGCCGGGGCATGGCGGCGGCAAGCGCCGCGGATTGCTGGGTTGCGCGCTCGAGCGTCAGGCGGGCGTCTTCGTCCATGCCCCGCCTCAGCCGATCCGGTCCACGAGACGGCGGATCAGGCCGGAAACGCTTTCCCCCTCCGCGCGTGCCGAGAAGGTAAGCGCCATGCGGTGCTTGAGAACCGGCTCGGCCAGCGCCGCGACATCGTCTAGGGAGGGCGCATATCGGCCATCCAGCAGGGCGCGGGCGCGCACCGCCAACATCAGCGCCTGGCTCGCGCGGGGTCCGGGGCCCCACGCAATGTGGCGCGCTTCCGCGCTGTCCCCACCGGGACGGGCCGAGCGCACCAGCGTCAGGATGGCTTCCACCACCGATTCCCCCACGGGCAGCCGGCGCACCAGACGCTGCGCCGCCAACAGGTCCTCCACGCTCATGGTGGCGCGGGGGCGGGTTTCCTCAGCGCCGGTGGTGTCGAACAGGATCCGCCGCTCCGCATCCCGATCGGGATAGTGGACGTCGATCTCCATCAGGAAGCGGTCGAGCTGGGCTTCGGGGAGCGGATAGGTGCCTTCCTGCTCCAGCGGGTTCTGGGTCGCGAGCACATGGAAGGGCTTGGGAAGGTCGTGGCGCTCGCCGGCAACGGTCACGTGATATTCCTGCATGGCCTGAAGCAGGGCCGACTGGGTGCGCGGGCTGGCGCGGTTGATCTCGTCGGCCATCAGAAGCTGGGCGAAGATCGGGCCGCGAATGAAGCGGAAGGAGCGTCGCCCGTCCGCGCCCTCTTCCAGCACCTCGGCCCCCAGAATGTCGGACGGCATCAAATCGGGCGTGAACTGGACGCGGCGGGCATCGAGCCCGAGGACCGTGCCCATGGTCTCCACGAGCTTGGTCTTGGCAAGGCCGGGAACACCCACCAGAAGCGCGTGGCCGCCGGCCAGGATGGTGATGAGTGCCCGGTCCACCACCACCTCTTGACCGAAGATCACCGCGCCGATGGCGGTCCGGGCCGCCGCGATGGACGCTGCCGCCGATTCCGCATTGCGGACGATCATCTGGTCGAGGTCGAAGGTTTCGCTCTGGGCCGAC
The DNA here is from genome assembly GCA_040755535.1 of Pseudomonadota bacterium. Lineage (GTDB taxonomy): Bacteria > Pseudomonadota > Alphaproteobacteria > Rhizobiales > Xanthobacteraceae > Aquabacter. The sequence continues at coordinate 23,601 of JBFMAV010000008.1, forward strand.
ATGCGCTTCTCCTTTGGCGCCGAAACTGCCGCTCAAACGCGGCAATACGAGGTCCGACGGCCCTGCGGAACAGACCGGATGACGAACACCGGGTGGAGCCGAGGGGCCAGCTTACGCTATGTTCGGGGTGCGTCGAGCCATCAGCATGCCTATCTATAGGGCAGTGCGCTCAACTCCTTGCGAGGATTCCTGACGTGACGGACGGCGAAACGCATTCCCCGGGCGGAGGGGGCGAGGCCCCTCCCGACGCCCGTCTGGAGGGACTTCTGGCCGCCGCGGCGGCGGCCGGGGGGCGCGGCCCCGCGCCCGTGCATCTATGGACCCCGCCCGATTGCGGCGACATCGACATGCGCATCGCCCGCGACGGCACTTGGTTCTATGCGGGAACGCCGATCGCGCGGCCGGCGCTCGTGCGTCTCTTCGCGTCGGTGCTGACGCGGGAGGGCGAGCGATTCGTGCTCAAGACCCCGGCCGAGAAGGTCGGCCTGCAAGTGGAGGATGCGCCCTTCCTGGCGGTGGATATGGCGCGGGAGGAGACGCCCTGCGGTCCGGTCCTGGTGTTCCGGACCAATCTGGACGACGTGGTACGTTGCGGCGCGGGGCACGACCTGCGTTTCGCGCGGGGCGAGGGCGAGGGCGAACTGGTGCCCTATCTTCATGTGCGGCATGGCCTGGAGGCGCGTCTGACGCGCCCCGTCTTCCTGGATCTGGTGGAAGGCGGCGAGGTGCGCAGCGTGGGTGATCGACGCATGTTCGGCGTGGCGTCGGGCGGGTGCTTCTACCCCATGCTCCCGGCTGAAAGCGTGGAGGCACCATGAGCGAGACCCTGGCGCTGAGCGCCCTGGAGGACTTCCTCGCGCGGGCACGGCGGGGCTTGCGCCCGACGCCCCCGACCAGCTTTTCCCGCGCCACCGTTGCCGACGTGAACGGCGACCATGTGCTCGCACCGGACCTGGCGGCGGACGTCTTCGACCGCGAGCCGCGCCACGCCGCCGTCCTGGTGCCCGTGATTGCCCATCCGGCGCCCGCCATCCTCTTCACCCTGCGCGCCACGACCCTCTCCACCCATGCGGGGCAGATCTCCTTTCCAGGTGGGCGGCTCGATCCCGAGGACAAGGACGAGGTTGCCGCAGCCCTTCGAGAAGCCTGGGAGGAGGTGGGGCTCGGCCCCCAGGACATCGAGCCCCTGGGTTTTCTCGACGGCTATCTCGCCCGCACCGGGTTCTGGATTACCCCGGTCGTGGCGCGGGTCTCGCCGGGCTATAGCCTCGCGCTCAACCCGGCGGAGGTGCAGGAGGTGTTCGAAGTGCCCCTCGCCTTCCTCATGGATCCGGCGAACCACCAGACGCAGTCGGGAGAGCGCAACGGCGTGATGCGCCATTTTTACGCCATGCCCTACGAGGGCCGGTTCATCTGGGGGGCGACGGCCGGCATGCTGCGAAACATGTATGAGCGGATGTACGCGGCATGATCCGGACCCTGCTCATCGAGGGGGCGCTGTTTCTCACGCCCTTCGCGCTCTATGCGATCCTCCTGCTGGCAACGCGCGGATCCCTGTTGCCCGCGAACTGGTCCACGCGGGCCGTTGCGGTCTGCGCGCTGTGCGCGATCGTGTTGATGGCCGCCGGTCTTTATCTGTTCGAGGGGGACGCCAGTGCGCCGCCCGGCAGCCGCTACGTTCCCGCCGAGATCAGGGACGGGGTGTTTCATCCCGGCCGCTACGAATGAGCGCGCCCGCGCTGGCCTTCCTCGCGCACGCGGGCCTCATCCGCCTGCTGGACACGCTGAACGGTGCGGGTGAGGAAACCCGTGTCGTCGGCGGCGCGGTACGAAATGCCTTGCTGGGCCTTGCGGTGACGGAGGTCGATCTGGCCACGACCGCCCTGCCCGAGGAGACGGTGCGGCGCGCGCATGCGGCGGGGTTCAAGCCCGTGCCGACCGGCATCGCCCATGGCACCGTGACCATCGTCGTGGATGGCACCCCTTTCGAAGTGACGACGCTGCGCGAGGATGTGGAAACCGACGGGCGCCATGCGGTGGTGCGCTTCGGTCGCGACTGGCAGCGGGATGCGGCGCGGCGCGACTTCACCATCAATGCCCTTTACGCCACCCGCGCGGGGGAGGTGATCGATCTAGTCGGCGGTCTCCCCGACCTGGAGGCGCGCCATGTGCGCTTTATCGGCGATCCCGAACAGCGGATTCGCGAGGATTACCTGAGGATTCTGCGTCTGTTTCGGTTTCACGCGGCTTATGGGCGGGGCGATGTCGATGCGCCCGCGCTCATCGCATCCATCCGTTGCCGCGCGGGCCTCGCGGGGCTTTCGCGTGAGCGTGTCGGCGCCGAATTGATGAAGCTGATGACGGCCGAGCGGGTGGCGCCGGTGGTTCGCGTGATGAGCGACGCGGGGCTCCTCGTGCCTTTGCTGGGCGGGGTGCCTGCGCTGGGGACGCTGGAGCGCCTCGTGGACCTGGAGCGGGAGGTCGGTCGTCCGCCCGACGGCGTGTTGCGGCTCGCGGCGCTGGCGGTGCGTGTGCGCGAGGACGCGGATCGCCTGCGCGATCGGCTGCGCCTGTCCAACGAAACCCATCGCCGGCTGCTCAATGCGGCCTTGTCCGATGTCCGGCTTCCTCTCTCGCCTCGGGCCTTGAGGCGCCTTCTGTATGAGGCGGGACCGGCCGATGCCATCGACCGGGTGCTGGTCGCTGCGGCCCGCACCCCGAACGGCCTGTTTCGCTGCGCGCTCGTCGAGGTTTTGGACGGCGTAAAGGGCTTTGTCGCACCGGACTGCCCGGTCCGTGCTCAGCATTTCCAGGATCTTGGAATGGTCCCCGGCCCGCAACTCGGCGCGGCGCTGGCGCACGCCAAGCGCGCCTGGATCGCTGCCGATTTTCCAGCCGGCGAGGCAACCGCGCAGCGCCTTGCGCGCGACGCATGGCTCAGCGTGGTAACCGGCGGCGGCGCCGTGTCAGGATAGACGTCTGGCGCCCAATTCCAACGCCCCGAAGACGCTACAAGCCATGGCGGGATGGTCGGTGCTCAGATCTGGCTCAGGCCGCTCGCCCGCAAATCCAGATGGGGGCTGACCTGCGCCCGACGGCGCAGGGAACGCCCATAGAGGGGCCGTCACGCAGGAAATTAAGAGCAGGGAGGCTAATCGAAGGCGCAGAACGCCCCCGATCTCGCGGCTTCCCTGCTTCTGCCCGGCGCCGATAATGGCCAACCGGCGTTGCAGTCAGTGCGATTCGTCTTCTTCCTCGTCCTCGTCGTCCTCTTCGTCGAGATCGAACTCTTCGAGTTCGAGCGCATCGAGGGCGATTGCCGGCAGCTTCTGGGTGCGGAACTCGGAGACCTCTTCCGCGAACCACACGACCTCCACCATGTCGCCATCGACTGCGACCACGGTCAGGGCGGGGCTGCCAGACTTCAGTTGGACGATCTCACCCGGTGCAATGGCCATTGCGTGGTCTCCTTGAGCGGGACCCGCGCCGCCGAAGGACTGGGCCTCGGGCGCGGGTATCCAACTCCATCCTTGAGCTGGAGCGCGCACGTTCAGGACCCGATCATCGTGCCCCGCCGTACAGGCTTCCTCGACGCATTAGAGACGTTCCATGACACCGTGATCACAAAATGAGCAACGAAATCACGGCGCTGCCGTCGCCGTGATCTTGAAGTCCCGCACCAGCGTCAGCGGGTCTCCCCCGATGAGATCCATCACCTTGACGTCGCCGAGCGGGGTGAGAACCAAGATCAGCGTGCCAGGCTTTTCCACGAAGGCGGCCAAGGTCTCACCAAGGGCACCCGCTTCCGGATAAAGGGCGCTGAGGTCCTTCGCCTGGCTGCGGATTTGGCCCACGATGTCGGCGCGCAGGGCATCCGGCGTGGTGCCGGCGGCGGCGGCCTGCTCCTTCAGCATGAGCTCCGCGATACCGAGATTGGTGAGCGTCACCTTGAACGGGCCCATGGCGATCTGCTGGGCCGCCGCGAGCGCGACGATCGGATCCTCGAAGGCTTCCGCGCGCACATTGGTCAAGGTCACATCGAAATCGAGCGCCATCGCCGTCTCGATGCGCGTCAGGCCCGGGGAGAGGCGCAGCGTCCGCGCCGTCGGATCGAAGACCAGCGCTGTCTCGAAGGCGAATGTCGCCTGCTTGGCCCCGGCGGCGGTGAGGTAGGAGAAGGGCGCGCCGTCCGCCTCGCTGATGGGGCCGGTGATGTCCTTGCCGGACATGAGGATCCGGGTGGGAACCAGGCCGATAAACTGACCCCATTCGAGCTTCAGTGTGCCGACCGAAAGCGGCACGTCGCTGTCGTTCAGGGAGGCTTTCAGCCCCGAAATTTCCAGTCCCTCCAGCGCGCGGAACAGGGTGAGCGCGCTGTCCAGCGTGGGCAAGACCTCGTCCGAAGGCGCGCGAGCCGACAGGGCGAGAATAGGCAAGGGATTGAGACCGCGCAGGGTGAGGCGGTCGAGGGTCACTGGCTTTTCGCCCTCGGCCTCGCCTGCGAGCCGTTCCACATCCAGGAGGTCCAGGCGCCCGTCCTTTTGCCCGGTGAGGCGGATCGCGCCAACGGTGGCTTTCCCGGTCGGTTCTGTCACCGTCACATTCTGCAGGGAGAATTCGGCAAATCCGATGGCCCGGACCATGTCGCCCGACGCTTCCATGAGGCGGCGCGTGTCCGTTTCATTAAGCGGCGGGGGAAGCTGGCTCAGGGCCTGGAGTTCTTCTAGGCGCGCGAGGCGCAGACGCGCCGGATCGAGCCCGATATCACGCGCGGAAATGGCTCCCACCGCCAGCGTCGACCCGTCGCCGCGCGTCACGCTGTAGCCGCGGGTCGAAATCTGTTCGTAAATGGTGCGCAGGCCCCCGGCGTCGCTGGCCTCCACCGCCGCCAGAAGCGGCGCGGTGTGGATGCCGGTGACGGACACGCCCTCAACCTTCCCCTTGACCGCCAGTTCCGGTGCGGTGGCCGGCGCCAGGGTTTCGAACTCCATCAGCGAGAAGCCGCCGCGCGCGATCCGGCCCCGATCCAGTCCTTCGAAGACGAGGTCGCGATAGGTTCCCCGCATCGCCACGCCGTCCTTGGCCACGGCTTCGATCTGAACCGACGCCTCCGGCACCGTGAGGCGCTCGGCGCGGGTGGCCGCCAATTGGCGCAACGCGAGGCGCAGGGCCACATGGTCCTTGCCCTCCTGTGGCATCAGCGTGTCGGGGCCGAGATACCCGTCCAGGACCAGGCGCGGAACGCGATATTGAGCCCCCGCCTGCCCGGGACCCGAGGGAATGTCCACCAACAGGTTGACCACTTCCACCTTGCGCACGCCGATCTGTCCCTTCACCGGGTTGGACAAGCCGGCCGCGATGACGGAGCCGACCTTGATGCGCGCGCCGTCCGGTTCCTGGATGGCGATATCGGGAATGGACAGGGTCTTGGCGAACAGATCGAAACCGACTGTGCCATGCTGGGCCGTGCGGCCCGAGGCCCGCAGCGCCTGGAACACGGCTTCCACTTCCGCCTCGGCGCGGTTGGCCGCATAGCGGGTGACCCCCCAGAAACCGGCTCCGGCCAGGAGGATCAGGGCGATAAGGCCGATCAAAAGCTTCTTCATTGAGCCATCTCCAGGGCGGGCGGTCGGTGGAGCGCGAGGCGCGCGCCCTTCTTACCAAGTCGCGCGGTGATTCTGAGGTCCGCTTTTCGATAAAGTCGGGTCGAAGCGCCCGAGCGAGGCCGAGCGGCGGGCGCTTGCGCGCGGTCTTGCTCCAAGCCATGCGCTGAATGGATGACAGCGCACCGTCCTGCCGCTACCGTGCCGGCCCATTTCGCGTTAATCCGGCGCCAGGCTCGCATCGGCCGCCAAGGCGACCAAGGAAAGTTTGGGGGAGGGGCATGGCGTCGAATATGTCGAACATTTCCGAGGATCTGAAATCCGGCGCGTTGATCTATCACCGCTTGCCGCGTCCCGGGAAGCTGGAGATCCAGGCCACCAAGCCGCTCGGCAATCAGCGCGACCTCGCGCTCGCTTATTCTCCCGGCGTCGCCGCGGCCTGCGAAGCCATCAAGGCCGACCCGCTCCAGGCGGCGGAACTGACCATCCGGGCCAATCTGGTCGCGGTCGTTTCCAACGGAACCGCCGTGCTGGGCCTCGGCAATATCGGCCCTCTGGCGTCCAAGCCCGTGATGGAAGGCAAGGCCGTCCTCTTCAAGAAGTTCGCCGGCATCGACGTGTTCGACATCGAGGTTGCCGCGACCGAAGTGGATCATGTGGTCGAGACGGTCGCGGCGCTGGAGCCCACATTCGGTGGCATCAACCTTGAGGACATCAAGGCGCCGGAATGCTTCGAGATCGAGAAGCGCCTGCGCCAGCGCATGAAGATCCCGGTCTTCCACGACGACCAGCACGGCACCGCCATCATTGTCGGCGCCGCCGTGCGCAACGCGCTGGAAATCGGCAACCGCAAGATCGAAGACCTGAAGATCGTCACTTCGGGCGCCGGCGCGGCCGCCATCGCCTGCCTCAATCTTCTGGTGAAGCTCGGCGCCAAGCGGGAAAATATCTGGGTCTGCGACATTGAGGGTGTGGTCTATGAGGGCCGCGAGACCCTGATGGACCCTTACAAGGCGGTGTATGCCCAGAAGACCGACGCGCGCACGCTGGGCGAGGTGATCGACGGCGCTCACATCTTCCTCGGTTTGTCCGCCGGCGGCGTGCTGACGAAGGAGATGGTGAAGCGCATGGCGGATCGCCCGCTCATTCTCGCGCTGGCCAATCCCAATCCCGAAATCATGCCCGCCGAGGCGCGCGAGGCACGTCCCGATGCCATGATCTGCACGGGGCGGTCCGATTTCCCGAACCAGGTCAACAACGTCTTGTGCTTCCCCTACATCTTCCGGGGCGCGCTGGATGTGGGCGCGACGGACATCAATTCCGAAATGAAGATGGCGGCGGTCGAGGCAATCGCGGCGCTGGCCCGCGAGACGCCGTCCGACGTGGTGGCGCGGGCCTATGGCGGGGAGACCCGTGCTTTCGGCGCGGACTCCATCATTCCCTCGCCGTTTGATCCGCGCCTCATCCTGCGCATCGCGCCCGCCGTGGCCAAGGCGGCGATGGACACCGGGATCGCGACCCGGCCCATCGCTGATCTCGACGACTATGTGGACAAGCTCGACCACTTCGTCTTCCGCTCCGGCTTCATCATGCGTCCGCTGTTCCAGCGGGCGAAGCAGGACGTGAAGCGCGTCATCTATGCCGAGGGCGAGGATGAGCGCGTGCTGCGCGCGGTTCAGGCCGTGGTCGAAGAAGGCATCGCCCGTCCCATCCTCGTGGCCCGTCCGAGCGTGCTCGAAACCCGCCTCCAGCGGTTCGGCCTGTCCATCCGCCGCGACGTCGATTTCGACGTCATCAATCCCGAGGATGATCCGCGTTACCGCGATTTCGTGCGCTCCTATGTGGAGATCGCCGGCCGCAAGGGCGTCACGCCGGATGCGGCGCGGACCTTGGTGCGCACCAGTGCCACGGTGATTTCCGCCCTCGCGGTGCGCAAGGGCGAGGCCGACGCCATGCTGTGCGGCATCGAGGGACGCTTCTCGCGCCATTTACGCCATGTGCGCGACATTATCGGGCTTGCTCCCGGCGTGCGCGAACTCGCGGCCCTGTCGCTGCTGATCACCCCCAAGGGCAATTTCTTCCTGTGCGACACGCAGGTCCAGACCGAGCCCACACCCGCTGATCTCGCCGAAATGACCATCTTGGCCGCTGCCCATGTGGAGCGGTTCGGCATCGAGCCGCGCGTCGCGCTGCTCTCCCACTCGAATTTCGGCAGCTTCGACAGTGTCTGCGCGCGGCGCGTGCGCTCCGCTCTGGACATCCTGCGCGAGCGGGTGCCGGACCTGGAAGTGGACGGCGAGATGCAGGCGGATACTGCTCTTCTCGAGGATATCCGCGAGCGCATCTACCCCCATTCGCGCCTGAACGGCGCGGCCAATGTGCTGGTGATGCCGGACCTCGACGCGGCGGACATCGCCTACAACATGATCAAGGTGCTGGGTGACGCCCTGCCGGTGGGGCCGATCCTGATGGGCACGGCGCATCCGGCCCATATCCTCGGCCCGACGGTGACCGCGCGCGGCATCGTCAACATGACGGCCGTCGCCGTGGTCGAGGCCCAGGGCAAGCTCTGAGCCTTGTTCTCTCCCGCAAGCGGCCGGGCCCCATCGGGCCCGGCGGTTTTCGTTTTACGACGCGATTTCGGGCTCAACTAGCCGCGCGAGATTGCGCAGGGAGTCCTGCCAGCCGAGAGTGCAGGCGTCCGGCGGGATCCCATCGGGGATGCCCGACTGGGTGATGGAAAGATCGGTGCCGACCGATACGGCCTTGAGCACGATCTCCACCTCAATGTCGCCGGGCAGGTTGGGGTTGTCGAACCGATCCGTGTAGCGCAGCCGCTCATGGGGGACCAGTTCCAGGAATTCCCCTTCGAAGGACTCGGTCTGTCCGGTCGAAAAATTGCGGAACGACATGCGGAACGTGCCGCCCACGCGCGCCTCCAGATGGTGGACGGTGCAGGTGAAGCCGTTGGGCGGCAGCCATTTGGCCAGCGCATCCGCCTCAATGAAGGCGCGATAGACTTTCTCCGGTCGTGTGGCGAGAACGCGGTGGAGACGAGCGGTGCCGGGCATCTCTTACTCCTCGGGCAAGGTCCCTACCGAGGACGCGCACCCGCCGGTCTCTCCGACACCCGGTCGCGTTTTTCTGAGGTGATCGCCCGCTCCAATATCGGGAGGGGCCTCCCTCTCTGTTGGTCTATCCGTCGCCCCAGCGGCGCGGACGGTAGAAGGTATGGACGCCGATCTTGTCCAGCTTGCGCATTTCGCTGATCCAGTTCGGGCGCACCCAATAGGCATGATAATGGGTCGCGCGGCCGACGCTTTCCAGCCAGAGCTTGCCGTCCAGCATGTCGGACGCGATCTGCTTGGCCTGGACCCACATGTCCGGCTCTCGGATCACATCCTTCACATTGTCACAGGCGAACGTGAACTGGCACGCCAGATGACGATGGGCATTCTGATAGACCGCCTTGCACACGTCATTGGGATAATAGCCGGAGAAGACACGGTTGACGATGACCTGCGCCACAGCGATCTGGCCCCGCTTCGGCTCGCCTCGGCTTTCAAAATAGATGGCTTCCGCCAAGCACTTCTCCGCCCGTGCGCGCGCCGGGCCTTCCAGCAACAGGCGCGTAGCGGGGGAAGGGAAGATGCCGTCCGTCTCCGGGCTCGCTTCGGGAGGCGGAGGAGCGGAGGGAAGCGGCACGATGGTCACGCTTTGCGGAAGGGCCGCATATTCCAACGCAAGCGGCAGGGGGCCGACCGTTTCCGCATCGAAGATCATGCTCGGGTCGCGATACAGAGGCACCGTCTCGATGCCCAGGTCCAGGAGACTTCCGGCCCCCATGTCGGGGGTGAAGACCCGCGAGAGGTCGAGCGGCGGGCGCGGCTCGCTTGGCGCTCCGTCTGCGGCATCTACACCGTCGAGCGGCGCGCCGCCGCCAAGGTCCGGGCCGAAGGCCGGCGGCTCCGCATCGTCCGCATGGGCGCCCGGGCGGGTTTCCTCATCAATGCCCGGAAGGCTCATGACCATGTCGAGCGCCAGTTCCAGATAAGCCAGGTCGAGTGCCGGCGTCGGGCCGAAAATGGTGGGCGGCTCGTCGCGTTCAGCCGCTGCTGCGGGCAGGGCCGCGAGGACCAGGGCCGGCGGGTGGGAAAAGTCCGCTTGCGCCTCCAGGCCCCGCCCGGATTCCGTGGGGGTGAGACCGAGGGCCGGCCAGTCCAGCGTCGCGACCCGCAGCGCGCGTGCGGGGGCGCCGAGGATCGGCGGTTGAGCCCTCTCGGCGGCCGTGCGTGACAGAAAAGCATCCGAGGGAAGGCTTTGCGCTGCGGCCGGAAGCGGGCCCAGGGTCGCGGCAAGGATGTAGGCCGGCCAGAGGCCGGAAAAACGGACAGCCATGGCATCGCCCTCGACGCGACGACGGCCGCAACGCGGCCGCCGGGACGGCCCGGCGCAGCCTCAGGCGCAGACCGCCTGCCGGCTTCCGGGAAATCGGACGCCGCCGGCCCGTCCGGCAGGAGGCCATGGGACAGCAGCCCCATGGTTATCGCGAATTAAGCTTACGGGGACGTTAAGAGCGCCGTGAGGTGCGCCTCCCGGGAGAATGGCCCGCCCGCAGGGGGGGCGATGGCTCGGGCGCGGCGCAGTCCCTCGGTGCCGAACCGCACGCGGATCGCCTCTTCCACCCACCGCGCTTCCTGCGACGCGCGGCGGGCCGGGCCTTGCCCGCTCGTGAGAAGAAAATCCGCATGGGCACCGACGGCGGCCGCAAACTCATTCAGCCCTTCGCCGCTCGTGGCGGAAAGGCGCAGCACCGGCACGCGCCACGCCCCTTCGACGCCGGAGAGGGACAAGGCGCCGCTCACATCGGCTGCTGCCCGGCGCGCGGCCTCCGCCATATCGGCCTTGGTGACGACGATGATGTCGGGGAGTTCCATGACGCCCGCCTTCATGAATTGCAGGCTGTCGCCCGACGCGGGCTGGATGCAGAGCACCACGGTGTCCGCCACCAGGTCGATGTCCGCCTCCGACTGCCCCACGCCGACCGTTTCCACGATCACCAGATCATAGATCGCGCGCAGCAGGGCGACGGCGGCCACCGCATCGTCCGAGAGGCCGCCCAAGCGGTCACGTGCCGCCATGGACCGCACGAAGACATGCCGATCCTCCGGGTCCGTTTGGATGCGCGCCCGGTCGCCGAGCAGCGCGCCGCCCGTGCGCCGGGAGGAGGGGTCCACCGCCAGCACGGCGACGCTGCGGCCGTCGGCCCGCGCCTGTCGCACCAGGGCATTGGTCAATGTAGATTTTCCGACCCCCGGCGGGCCCGTCAGGCCGAGCACATGCGCCTTTGCCGAGCGCGCGGCTTCATCGAGCAAGGCGACCATCTCGGCGCGGCCGCGCAGCGATTCCACGCTTGCGAGCGCCCGAGCCACCCCGCGCTTGCCTGCGGATCGCAGGTCAGCCAGCGAGGGCAGGGCGGCCTTGCCGGGCGGGATGCCGCCGGTCTCGGAAGGCGCGGAGGTTGAAAAAAGGGGCCGATCCACCATGCGTCATGGCCTAGCATGGCAAGGCGTGAAGGATGAAGGGCCCCGCCCGGCCTTTCCAGCGGATCGCACGCCGTTCGGACGGAAGAGAATCGACGCGCTGGCGTGCGTCCAGCCCAAGAGCGGGGCTGGATTCAAGGCCCGTCGAAAGGGACAGCGCCGCTGAGGTCAAGGCGCCAGGCCAAGTGAACTTTGGCCCTGGCCCTCAATCGCTCCGGATGCTCTTCTCTTGAACGCAGCGACAAAGGAAAAAGGCGTCGGCTTGCGCCGACGCCTTTCCACTGATCGGAACCGTGCGGGGGAACGAAACCGATCAATAGCCCGTTTGCACCAACGCCCGCATATTTCCCATTGGGTGCAAATATGCGGCGTCGCTCTGCAACTTTGCCTGCCGAGCGACCAACAACGGACGCTCAGCTCAATTTGTTGATTAATGCATACCAAGGCCAACATGAACGGAAGATGAGCGGAGGAGGACCAGGGCTGCGCAAGTGGTAATATATTGCACAAATGCAGGAGCGATCGCGTTAGGGCCGTGCGCCGGATAAACTTGGAAATCGTTCTGAATCAAATACTTGTCTAGATTCGCATTGCGGACGCAGCCATGTGGATAAGTCGAGCGTTTGTCATCGCAGCTTCACCCGGCATGCTTCCGTCATAGGCAGGCGCGGGTGAGAAAATAAGCGAGCGTTCCCAAGCGCCAAACCGGTCGATTTCGCTTTATGCAACCTTTGGTTTAATCCGGTTGTATCATCTTCGCGCAGCGGGACCGCACCGCGCGGCCTCCTCTTGCTCCCCTCGTCCGGGCGCGTCTATCTTCGGTGCGAAAGCAAGGGTGCGCATTTATTCTCGGGTCTGTGTCGCTCCGATGGTTCTGCCCGATCGGTGGTTCTTTTGGAGCAGGCGGTCTGCGGTCAGCCTGACGTGCGGATGGCGGGCGCGTGCTTGAGCGCGAAGCGCCCCTTCCCCGCGTTGAACGTCATGAGGAATTCCATGAGCGCGCCCAATCCCTTCGGCGGCCGTATCACCCATCTGACGCCCGAGGAGGTGCGGGACGGTCTGGAGACCGGCAGCGTGCTGTTGGTGGATGTGCGTGAGCCGGATGAAATCGCCGCGGAGCGCATTCCCGGGGCCGTTGCTTTCGCGCTCAGCCAGTTCGATCCCCGCAATTTGCCGGACCCAGCGGGCAAGCGGCTCGTCTTTTCCTGCCGGTCGGGACAGCGCTCCCAGCGGGCTGCTGCGCTCGCCCAGGCGGCCGGCCTGCCCTATGAAGAGCATATGCAGGGTGGCATCCTGGGCTGGAAGGCGGCGGGCCTTCCCACCGATGCAGGCTGAACAGCCGCTCGTGTGTGATCCCATGGACTGGTGCCGCCGACGAAGGCGAGCGGACGCCATTGACGAGAGGTACAGTGAGATCGGACTGCCGCTATGTGGTTTATGCGGGCGTGCGGTCTGAAATGGCGAAGGTGAGCTTGATCCGCGTTCCCGGGTGGCCCGGTGCGAACTGGATCTGGGCTTCGAGTTTCGACGCCATGGCGCGCACGATCCGGTTGCCGAGGCCTGACGCTGCCGGCTCGATGGTGTCCGGCAGGCCTATTCCGTCGTCCTCGACGCACAGAACGCCCTGTGGGCCATCGGCCCGCAAGGCGATCCGCACGGGGCCCGATCCCTCGGGATAGGCATATTTCGAGGCGTTGATCACCAGTTCGGTCACGATCACGCCGAGAGCCACCGCACGGTCGGGATCGATCAGGATTCGGTCTGCCTCGACGGACAGCGTGATCCCCGTTGTGCCGTTATGGGCGGAAATCTGGAGATCATCGACGAGCGAAACGAGATATTGATCGAGCGCGACGCTCGCCACCTGATCCGAAGTATAGAGCCGCCGATGCACCTGCGCGACGGCGGCGACGCGCCCGCGCGCGGCCCGAAGCGCCTCCTGCACCTCGGGGTTTGCGGCAGCATTCGCCTGCACATGAAGCATCGCCATGATGATCTGGAGCGAATTTCCCACGCGGTGGGTCATTTCGCGCAGAAGAAGCGCACGCTCCGCCGCCAGTGCCTCAAAGCGGTCCCGCGCGGCCCGGATCTCGGCCTCCGCTGCCTCATGGGCCTTGCGAATGCGGACGTTCTGGATGGCGCCGTCGAGTGCGGACCGCAGCAACTCGATGAAGTCCCCTTGGACCTCCTTGATGACATAGTCGGCCGCCCCCGCCTTCAGCGCGGCAATGGCGACGCGGCTCTCCTGGGTCCCGGTCACATAGACCACCGGCGGCGGGTCCGGCATGGCACGGATCGCGGCCAGCGTTTCCAGCCCATCCTGGCCGGGCATGAAATGATCGAGTGCCACCGCTTCGATGCCGCCGCGCTCGATTAAAGCCAGACCTTCCGGCCCGCTGGTGGCAAGTTCCACCACGTAACCCATGCGCGAAAGCTTCCGGCGGACCAGTCGTCCCAGCCCCGGATCGTCGTCGATATACAAAACTCGGACGCCCTCGTCCGCTAACCCCGGCTCGGCTGGACCGGGGACCGTCTCGGCGGCGGATGCGAAGTCGCCTCTGTCGTCCACCATGGAGCTATTTCGCCTCGGGCACCTGGATTACTGAGAAGAATAGGCCGAGCTGGCGGATGGCGTTCGCGAAATTTTCGTAATTCACCGGCTTCGTCACATATACGTTGGCGCCCAGATCATAACACCGCTGAATTTCCATCTTATCGTCGGTTGTGGTGAGGACCACGACAGGGGAGCGGCGCAGATGCTCGTTCTCCTTGATCCGCCGGAGAATGTCGACACCGGTCATGTCCGGCAGGTTGAGATCCAGCAACACCAGAAGCGCCCGCCCGGCATTGACCGCACCACTGCCATCCGGACCGAACAGGTGGGCGAGGGCGGATGTCCCGTCGCGGAATGCGACGATGTCGTTCAAGACGCCCGCGCGGCGAATATTCTTCTCGATCAGGCGCGCATGACCCTCGTCATCCTCGACCATGATGATGGTGACGTGATTGACCATCTTACTCGTCCTCTTGGTGCGCGAGCTTCAGGGCCTTGGGCAGGGTCACCTTGAACGTGGTGCCTTTGCCGAGTTCCGAATCAAGTATGACCGATCCGCCAAGCCTGCGCACGAGGGTTCGCACATGGGCAAGGCCAATTCCATCGCCCGGCCGGTCCTGCGGACCGGAGCGGCGAAACAGTTCGAACACACGCGTCTTGTCCCGCGCATCGATGCCCCGTCCATTGTCGCTCACGCTGAAGGTGACATAAGCGGCTGTCTCGTTGGCGGTGATCTGGATGCGACCAGGAACGTCGGTGCGCAAATATTTGACGGCATTGTCGATGAGATTGGTGAAAATCTGCTCCAACGCCATGCGGTCGGAGACGATGGTCGGCATCGGCCCCACTTCGACGCGTCCCTCGCGCTCGATGAGTTGGTGCGCGACCGTGGCAGTGATGCTGTCCAGCAAAATCCGCATGTCGACGGGCGCCGGTTGGAGCTCCGCGCGTCCCTGGCGGGACAGGTCGAGGATCGCCTTGATCAGGCGGTCCATCTTGACGATGGACGCCTTGATGAATCCGAACGCTTCCTGGAAATCGGCTGCCAGGGCCTCATCCTGTGCGCCCTCGGTATCGCCGGCCCGCAGGCGCAAGGCCTCGAGCCGATGAAACAGATCCGTGCGCAACTCCTCCAACTCGCTCGTGAAGCCCATGATGTTGACGAGGGGCGAGCGCAGGTCGTGGCTGACGATATAGGCGAACGTCTGAATTTCCTGGTTGGCTTCCTGAAGGTCCGCCGTCCGCTCCTCGACACGCTTTTCCAGATCCTCGTTGATCACGGAAAGCGCCGCATGAGCCTGGCGCAGGGCGCGCGTCGTGCGCTGGGAGAGATGCACCGAGACACCCGCGACAGTGATGATCGCAACGACACCGACGATGCTGACGATGAGCAGCCATTGTGCGGAGGCTGACGCGGAGGCCGTCCGCAGCTGCAACAGCCGGTCTTCCTCCGCCTTCATGGTGTCGGCGATCTGGGTGATGGTGCGCATCAGCTCCTCGCCCACATCGGTGACCACCACCTGAAGCGCCGCCTCCCACTGGCCCTCGCGCCCAAGGGAAACCGTGCGCTGCATCTCACTCATCTTGCGGTGAACCAGAGGAATGAGCCCGTCCACCGTCGCAACCTGCGCCGCATTGTCGGAGACCAGCGCGCGCAGCTTCTCCAGCGCGGGTCCGATGGCGTTGGACGAAGCGTCGAACAGGTCCAGATAGTCCGCGTTTCGGGTCAGCAGGAAGCCGCGCTGCGCGCTTTCCGCGCGCCGAACGAAGATCTGGATCGCGGCGACCGTATTCTCCACTTCCAGCGTATGCGCCACGGCCCCCGCATCCTTGCGGGCCTGGTTCACCAGCCAGATCGACACACCGGAAATAGCGATCAGGATCGCGAAACCGCAAGCCAGCAGGACGGGCTGGCTGAGACGTGCAATCCAGGACCCCTGGGACGGGAGCCGCGTGATCATGCGAGGGACTGCTCCGGCGTAAGACGAGGAAAATACAGGCCGGAATGGCCCCCGGATTCGGCGGTGGAGGGGCGGCCGCCTTCCTTGCCCGTCATTGACTGAACAACAATCCAGTAAAGCGCAAGCAAAAAAACCATAATTAAAGGCATAGCTGTAGCTTGTCGGCGCGCCCGGAACGCGCTTGGATAGAGACATCGAATTTTTTGTGTTGGAGTATCATGCAGGCGAAGGAACGCGAGCCGCGCGCGGAGGCGATGGCACTGGGCGATCAGAGCGAGGAGGCGGTGGCCTTCATCAAGGCGTATGGGATCCCGGAGATCGTCGAGGTTCTCCTGCCCGACACCAGCGGCGTCTTGCGCGGCAAATGGCTTCCCGGCAGCGCCATGAGCAAGCTCTGGAAAAGCGGCGTTCCCATCCCTCTGTCGATTTTCGGTCTCGATATCTGGGGCTGCGAGGTGGAAGCCACGGGCATCCATCTGGAAACCGGCGACAAGGACGGCCTGTGTTGGCCCATTCCCGGAACGCTGAAGCCTGTTCCCTGGGCGCCCCGGCCGTCCGCGCAGGTTCTCATGACCATGCATGAACCCAGCGGCGCCCCCTGGATGCTGGATCCGCGTCAGCAACTGGCGCGCGTCGTGGATCGCTTTGCGGCGCGCGGGCTTTCGCCATGTGTGGCGTTCGAACTGGAATTTTATCTCCTGAAGCCGGGAGAGAACGGCGCCCCGCCGCAACCCGTCTTTTCCACCGAGGGGCAGGCGCGCCAGAACATGTATGCCATGTCGGACCTGGACGCCTTCGCGCCCCTGCTCCACGACATGCGCACCGCCGCCGCGGCTCAAGGGCTGCCCACGGACACCGTGATCTCCGAGGCGGCGCCCGGCCAGTTCGAGGTGAATCTCTACCACAAGGAGGATGCGCTCGGGGCGGCGGACGACGCCATCCTGCTGCGCCGCCTGATCGACGGCGTCGCGCGCCGCCACGGGCTGCGCGCGACCTTCATGGCCAAGCCACTGCTGGATTTTGCCGGCAATGGCATGCATGTGCATGTGAGCCTGAAGGATTCGAGCGGCGCCAATGCCTTCGGCGTGCCCGGCAGCGGAGAGCGGCTGATGCGGCATGCGGCCGGCGGGCTGCTTGCCACCATGGCGGATTGCACTTTGCTGTTCGTGCCGAGCTTCAACGGCTATCGGCGCCTTGTCCCCGGCTCCTACGCGCCGACGGGTATCACCTGGGGGTTCGATAACCGATCGGTGGCCGTGCGTGTGCCGAACGGACCGCCCGAGGCGGCGCGCCTGGAGCATCGGATCGCCGGCGCGGAGGCGCACCCGCATCTGGTGCTGGCTGCCATCCTGGCAGGCATGCTGGAAGGCATCGAAGCGGGGATCGAGCCGCCGGAGCCCCTGACGGGCAGCGCCTATGATCATGACGCTCCGCTGCTGTCTCCGTCCATGGCCGAGGCGATCGCGCGCTTCTCCAGTTCGCCATTCATCGAACGGGCCTTCGGCCCGGAATACCGGCGCGTTTATGCCGTGATGAAAGAAGAGGAACTGGCAGCCTTCTCGCGCACCATCCTGCCTCTGGAATATGAAACCTATCTGTGAGGGAAGCGCCGGTCGGACCCGGCCGGCGTTCGCCTATAGAACCTGACCCGATCCCGCTGAATCAATCGGATCGGTGACTCAGTCTTTCATTTATTCTTAGCGCCTCGTTTGCCGATCTGATTGCGAGGCAATCAGATCGGCATGTGCTCTATCGCGTCAATCAGCCGACGCCGCCCGTCGTCTTGACCTTGGTCTGCGGGCCGTTCGGGTCACGGGGGGAAATTCCGCCGGATATGCCGTGCGATGACCCGGGCGTGCCGCCGGTAAATCCCCCGGACGGACCATGGGAAATCCGTGCGGCGGGCATCGCCTTTGGTGCCGATTGAGGCATCTGTTCGATCGGCTGGCGTGTCTGGGATGCGAGGTTCATGTCATCCTCCCTCTCTTGTTATATCTTCGACATGGGGATGCAGGGTGCCAATGTCCAGGGGGCGGGCATTTGCGCGAGATCAATGCGCCTTTCCATCTGACATGGCGGTCTTGAGCGGATCAGGGGAGGTCCGTCATGCCCGCCAGCACCGCCATTGTCGTGTCCGCCATCGTTGTTCTGTTCGTGGGCTTTGCGCTCGTGCTCGCTTGGGCGGATCGCCATTGCGTGAGCAAGCACTGAGAAAGCCCCGCACGCGGTTCGGCGCGTCTCTGACCGCAGTCAGTGATCGGACATTTCACTGCGCGGGTCGGGCATGGTGTTTTGCCGCGCGGCCTTGGGCGCGGCCATTTCCGCGCCCGCGTCCTTGGGCAAGCGCAGGAAGCTGAAGACCGACAGCGCGCTGATGGCCGCCACCAGCAGAAAGGCGGGGGTGAAGTCGGACAGGATGAGGTCTTCGCTGCCTCTGCCCGCGCGCATCGCTTCGAGCACGATCCCGGCGACCGCCACGCCCATGGACAGGGACACTTGCTGCGCCACGCTGGCGAAGGATGTGGCGCGGCTCATGTCGTGCTGGCTGACATCGGCATAGACGATGGCGTTGAGCGCGGTGAACTCCAGCGACCGGAAGAAGCCGCCGATCAGCAGGACGCCGACAATGGCAAGGTGCGGGGTCTGCGGCGTGAAGATAGCGTTGGCGGCAATGAAGGCCGAGGAAATCAGGCTGTTCGCCACCAGAACCCGGCGGAATCCGAACCGGCGGATGATCGGCGCGGCGGTCGTCTTCATCACCATGGCCCCCGCGGAGGAGGCGAAGGTGAGCAGCCCCGAGGCAAAAGGGGAGAGGCCGAAGCAGACCTGAAGCATCAGCGGAAGCAGAAAGGGCAGCGCGCCGATGCCGATGCGGAAGGCAGAGGCCCCCACCACGCCGGCGCGGAACGTGGCGAGCTTCAAGAGGCCAAGGTCCAGAACGGCGTGCGGCGTGCGTCGGGCATGCGCCACATAGAGCGCGAAGGTGACCGCGCCGACGCCGATGGCGCTGAGCGCGACCCAGGATGGGGTCTGCGCCTCGCCGAACAGGGCGAAGCCGAACACCAGGCCGGCCAGTCCCACCCCTGACAGCACCAATCCTTTCAGGTCCAGCGGCGGTACGTCCTCCTCGCGGACATTCTCGATGAAGCGCGTGGCGAGGATGACGCCGAGGACGCCGATGGGGACATTGATGAAGAAAATGAGCCGCCAGTCGAAATAGGTGGTGATGAGCCCTCCGAGAGGCGGGCCGAGAACCGGCCCCAGCAAGGCGGGCACCGTCAGCCAGGCGAGAGCGGAAACCAGTTCCGCCTTCGGGATGGATCGCAGGATCACAAGGCGCCCGACCGGCACCATCATGGCGCCGCCCATGCCCTGGATGATGCGGTAGAGCACGAAGTCGTACAGGCTCGTGGACAGGCCGCAGAGGATGGAGCCCATCGTGAAGATCACGATCGCCGAGCGGAAGATGGTGCGCGCGCCATAGCGATCCGCCGCCCAGCCCGAGGCGGGAATGAAGACGGCAAGACTGAGCAGATACGAGGTCAAGGCCAGCTTCAGCGAGACCGGGTCCTCGTTCAAGGATTCGGCGATGGCCGGCAGCGCAGTGGAGATGACGGTCGAATCCACCTGCTCCATGAACAGGGCGCAGGCGACGATGAGCGGAATCAGCACATGCCGGGGGAGCGTGGGGACGGGCATAAGCGGGCTTTTTGTACGCGCGACGGGATGGCGGACGGCATGGCGCGGCCAAGACCTTTCTTTCCTCTAACACACACACGGCCCCTCGCCAGTCACACGCACGTATGAAAGTGGCGACCGCCCTTGTCGGCGCAGCCGAAATCCACGACCTTGCGCTTCCCCGGCGGCCGATCTCGTGTTCCGGGTCACGCTCCACTCAAGGCGCAGGGCGATGGATTTCTTTTCCCTCTACAGCCACGATTTCATCCGCATCGCCTCCTGCGTTCCGCGCGCGCGGGTCGCGGATCCGGCCTTCGCGGCGGAAGAGACCTTGCGTCTTGCCCAGGAGGGACATGCGGCGGGAACGGCGATCCTGCTCTTTCCCGAGCTTGGCCTGTCCTCCTATGCCATCGACGACCTGCTGTTCCAGGACGCGCTCCTCGACAGTGTGCAGGCGGCGCTCAGGCAGATTGTGGAGGCCGCGCGCGCGCTCGATCCGATCCTGGTGGTGGGGGCGCCTCTGCGGGCCGGCGGCCGGCTCTATAATTGCGGGCTGGTGATCCACCGGGGAGCTATCCTCGGCGTGGTTCCCAAGACCTACCTGCCGAACTACCGCGAATTCTACGAGCAGCGCCATTTCACCACCGGCGCGGGGACAAGCGGCACCATCGCCCTCGCGGGGCAGGAGGTTCCCTTCGGCACGGATCTTCTGTTCCGGACCACAGGGGCGGTGCCCGTGACTTTTCACGTGGAGATCTGCGAAGACGTATGGGTCCCGCTGCCCCCTTCCACCCGTGCGGCCCTCAACGGCGCGGAGATCCTGCTCAACCTGTCGGCCAGCAACATCACGATCGGAAAGGCGGAGACGCGCCGGCTGCTCTGCGCCAGCCAGTCCGCGCGCGCCGTCGCGGCCTATGCTTATTCCGCGGCGGGGCCGGGGGAATCCACCACGGACCTCGCATGGGACGGCCACGCCGCGGTGTTCGAATATGGCGATCTGCTCGCGGAGACCCCGCGCTTTCCCGCCGGCGCCGTCATGGCGCAGGCAGATGTTGATCTTGGTCGCATCCGCCAGGAACGCATGCGGATGAACAGTTTCGGGCTGTGCGCGCGCGAGGAGGGGGATCGCGGCCCGGCTTATCGCGAGGTCGTCTTCGCGCTTGAGGGACCGCAGCATTGTGTGCCCCTGGAGCGTGCCGTGGAACGCTTCCCCTTCGTGCCGTCGAACCCGGCGCGGCTGCGGGAGGACTGCTACGAAGCCTACAACATCCAGGTTCAGGGGCTCGCCAAGCGGATCGCCTCGTCCGGGGCCGAGACGCTCGTGATCGGGGTCTCTGGGGGCCTCGATTCCACCCAGGCTCTCATCGTCGCCACGCGCGCCATGGAGTCCCTCGGACGAGACCGAAGTGAGGTTCTGGCCTATACGCTGCCCGGCTTTGCCACATCGGATGACACCAAGGCCAATGCCTGGGCGCTGATGCGGGCGCTCGGTGTCACCGCGCAGGAGATCGACATCCGCCCCGCCGCCCGCCAGATGCTCGCGGATCTGCGCCATCCGTTCGCGGGCGGAGATCCCGTCTATGACGTGACGTTCGAGAATGTTCAGGCGGGGCTGCGCACCGATTATCTCTTCCGCCTCGCCAACCAGAATCGCGGTCTGGTCGTGGGCACGGGCGATCTCTCGGAGCTTGGGCTCGGCTGGTGCACGTTCGGCGTGGGCGACCACATGAGCCATTACAACGTCAATGCGTCGGTGCCGAAGACGCTCATTCAACATCTCATCAGGTTCGTCGCGGCCTCCGGCGATGTGTCCGAGCAGACCGCACAGGTGCTTCATGCCATCCTGGCCACGGAAATCTCGCCGGAGCTCGTGCCTGCGCAGGATGGCAAGCCCATTCAGTCCACCCAGGCCATTGTCGGCCCTTATGCGTTGCAGGACTTCAATCTCTTCTACCTCACCCGCTACGGGTTCCGGCCGTCCAAGATCGCCTTCCTGTCGCACCACGCCTGGAGCGATGCGGCGCGCGGCGCTTGGCCGGTGGACCTGCCGGAGGAGGAAAAGCGGGCCTATGACCTGCCTGAGATCCGTCACTGGCTGGACGTGTTTCTCCGCCGCTTCTTCGCCAACCAGTTCAAGCGGTCCACGTTGCCGAACGGGCCGAAAATCACGTCGGGGGGCTCGCTCTCCCCGCGCGGCGACTGGCGCGCACCCTCTGACGGTGACGCGGGTCCCTGGCTCGCGGACCTTGCGGCGCACGTCCCCGTGGCGTGAAAGGTCTGGCGGTCTGCGCGGACTGGTTGCATTCTTCTCTCGAAAGGCGGGGGATTATGCGGGACCTTTTCCGGCGATGCATCGCCTTCAGCACGGATGTCGCGCGGCACGCAGGACCTGCCGGGCTTGTGGGGGCGGCGCTGGTCGGGCTGGCGGCCCTGCTGGATGGGCTGGGACTGGCGTTGATCCTGCCTTTGCTGGCCACTTTGTTTGACGATGCCGCCCTCGCGAAAGCGCCGCTCTCCGCTCTCGTGGGGATGCTTCCGTCAGGGCTCTCGCAAGCCACGCGCCTCGGCCTTCTCTTGTCCGCCTTCTGCGCTTTGATGGCGAGCAGAGCCGCCATCCTGTGGCTCCGCGATGCACATCTGGCTGCACTCCAGGTCAGCTTTGTCGAAGCCAAGCGTCGCTCGCTCGCTCTGGGGCTCGCCCGGGCAGACTGGGAGCGGCTGGCGGTCCTGGGCCATGCCCGCGTGACCCATCTGCTCAGCGCCGACATTCATCGCTGCGGGGCGGGCGCGCATTTTCTGCTCCAATCCGCGACGGCCTGCGTCATGATCCTGGTCCAGGTCTCGCTCGCCCTGCTGCTCGCGCCCCTGCTCGCCCTCTGCGCCCTTGCGCTGATGGCACTCGGCGCCGTGCTCCTGGCCGGCCTCATCGCGCGCGCCCATCGGGCGGGCACGGCTCTCAGCCGTTCCAATCACTCGATTCTCGACGAGGTGGGGCGTTTCCTGTCGGGCATGAAGTTGGCGAAAAGCCAGAATCTGGAGGGCCGTTTCGTCGGCGCATTCCTGCACGGCTTGGACCGCGCCGGCGCGCAGCAGATGGCGTTCGTGCGCCAGCAATCCTTGACGCGTGGGCTGTGGAGCCTGCTCGGTATTATCGTGGCGGCGGGTGTCGTTTGGGTGGGCTTCGCCGGCTTCGCCTTAGCGCCGCCTGTATTGTTGACGCTGCTTGTCGTGCTGAGCCGCATCAGTGGCCCCGCCTCTCAGATCCAACTCGGTCTTCAGCAGATCGCCTACAGCCTTCCCGCCTGGGAAGAGGTTTGTACCCTCACCCGGGACCTGGAGCGCGATGGCCCCCGCATGGTGGGGGCACCTGTCACGCCAGCCCCGCAAGGGGGCGTCCGACTGGAACGGGTGACATATCTCCATGCCGGGGGCGGCGGCGTGCGCGATGTGAGCCTCACGCTGATGCCGGGCGAAGTGGTGGGCCTGAATGGACCGTCCGGCGCGGGCAAGACGACGCTCCTGGACGTGGCCTGCGGCCTGTTGCGCCCGCAGGCGGGCGAAGTGTGGATCGGGAATGCGAAACTCGATGCCGAAGCCGCGCGGGCCTGGCGAGAGAACATCGCCTATGTCGCGCAGGATCCGGTCATGTTCAACGACACGGTGCGCGCCAACCTGGCCTGGATGCGTCCCACCGCGACGATGGACGAAATGGACGCTGCGCTCGCCGTTGTCGGCGCAAGCGCCCTGGTCGCGCGTCTCCCCAAGGGCCTCGAGACGATCGTCGGGGAGCGGGGTGGACTTTTATCAGGCGGGGAGCGCCAGCGCCTTGCCTTGGCCCGCGCACTGCTCCGTCGGCCCGTCCTCTTGCTGTTGGACGAAGCGACAAGCGCCATCGATCCGGCGGGCGAGCGGGCGGTGATGGATGGCCTGCGCATGCTCGATCCACGGCCGGCCGTGCTCCTCGTCGCCCATCGCGCCGAAACCCTCAGCTTGTGTGACAGGGTCATCCGCCTTGCTCCGACCTCCCGTGCAGACCAGCCGGCGTCCCTTCTGCAGAGGGTCGGCCCGTGAGCAAGCGCGATCCTGAATTTGCGCTCCTTGCGGCGTGCTGCCAGTGGCCTCCCGGTCCCCGACGCCTGTCGGCGATCGCGGATGCGGCGCGAGGCGCCATCGATTGGGATCGGTTCGAGCGGCTGGTGACGCGCCACCGCGTGACGGGTCTGGCCGCACAGGGCCTCGCGTCGGTCCAAGTCGGACCTGCGACCGTGCGCGCGCGACTGGGCGGCGCGGCCCTGGGGGTGGCGACCGCGCACCTGGCCATGACCGCCGAGGCCCTGCGCCTTCAGCGCCTCTTCGATGCGGCGGGTATACGCGCCTTCATGGTGAAGGGAGTGGCGGTGTCTCGGCTGGCCTATGGCGAGGCGGCGGTGAAGCAATCGAAGGATCTCGATCTCGTCGTGCCCTTGGAGGACTTCGCAAAGGCTGAGGCCCTGCTGGGTGAAGCTGGGTATGTCCTATGGGCGAGCGAGGCGCCGCTTTCCCCCGAGGAGTGGGCTCTGGCGTTGCGGTTCGCCAAGCATCGGGGCTTCCGTCACCCTTCCGGCACTTTGGTGGAGTTGCACTTCCGTCTGGAGCGAAACCCGGTGGCGCAAGCGTCCCTGGGGAACGCACCACCCCTTCAAGACGTCGCCATGGGGGAAGGGAGCGTGCGCACGCTCGCTAACCCTGTGCTTTACACCTACCTCTGCATTCATGGAGGCGGCCACGCGTGGCGGCGCCTGAAATGGCTCGCAGACCTTGCCGCTTTCCTCGCTTCGACTAAGGCAGATCTCGTTCAACTTCATGAGGGCGCGGCCGGGCGGGGGGCCCGGCGGGCCTCCGCCGTGGCGCTGGCCCTGTGCCATGACGAGCTTGGACTTGACGTGCCCCCCGCGCTCCTGCGTGAGGCGCGCACGTCGCTGGTGGGCCGCATATTTCTTGTCAACGCGCGTGCCGCCCTTCGTGCGGAAGGTCGGGGGGGATGGGGGCAGGAACTCATGGTGCTGCGCGAGCGGCTGTGCCGAATGCTGATGTTGGACAGCCTGGCCTATTTGGGCGAAGAGGTGCGCCTCGTCCTGGTGTCCGAGTCGGACGCCCGCACCTTGCGTCTGCCCCCGCGCTGGTCGTTCCTTTATCCGCTGGTGCGGGTGCCGCTCCTTATCGAACGGATCTGGCGTCGCACGATGCGGGGCTGACGGTTATCCGACCCGGCGAATATGCCGTGCACGGGCGGCAGCGGTTCGACAGCCCGCACCGCGCCGTCGAACCGCAATCGCCAGCCAAATGTCAGGTGGTCGCGCGGGCACGCCGCAAGGTCGGCAGGCCGATGCCGGCGGCATCGAAGCCCCCATCAACCGCCAGTTCCTGTCCGGTGATGTAGCTGGCCCGCGCGCTGCACAGGAAGAACACCGCCTCGGCCAGCTCCTCTTCCAGCCCATAGCGCGCGAGCGGGATGGCGTCGTGATAGTCGGCGCGGATTTCCGGCGAGTGCACGGCCTTCGCCATGGCGGTCTCCACCGGCCCGGGAGCGACCGCGTTCACGCGGATGCCGTGGCCCGCAAGCTCCACCGCCAATTGCTTCGTCAGGTGCGCAAGTCCCGCCTTGCTGGTGCCGTAGGCCGAGCGGAGCGTGGAGGCGCGCAGGCCGGAAATCGACGTGATGTTCACGATGGCCCCGCCGCCCTGTTCCTTCATGAGCGGCACGGCTGCCTTGGTGCACAGGAACGGGCCAGTCAGATTGACATCGAGAACCCGCTTCCACTCCGCCTCCTCGGTTTCAAGGATGGGCTTGAACACCGCGACCCCCGCATTGTTGACCAGGGCGTCGAGCCTCCCAAAGGATGCCTGGATCTTCTCCATCGCTCCGGCCACGGCGCGCGCGTCCGAGACGTCGCATTCCAGGGGAAGCACGCGCTCCGCGCCTCCAAGCTCGGCGGCGACTTCCCTCTGGCACTCGCCCAGGATATCCAGCACCGCCACCCGCCAGCCTTCAGCAAGAAAACGCCGCGCGACGGCAAGGCCGATGCCGCGGGCGGCGCCTGTGACAAGTGCGACCTGGGAGGATGTGGAGGTGGAAGAATCGGACATGGCGTGGCACTTCTTTTTCTTTGAGGCGCATCCGGTCGGATGTGGTGCACCGTCTCTAGAGCACGGGTCGATGCGCGCGCAACGGGGGGCGGGCGTGAGGCTGCTTCACCTTCGGATCGCGCGCAGCCCTTGCGCCTCCAGCGCTGTCCAGGCCGCCTCGGCATCGTCCGCGAAGCGGAACAAGGCCAGTTCCTCCGCCGTCACCATGCCCTGAGTTACCAAGGCATTGAAATTCACGATCGTCCGCCAATACGCTTCGTCGAACAGCACGATGGCGATGGGCGGCGACTTGTCGGTCGCCCGCAAGGTGAGGATTTCGAAAAGTTCGTCCAACGTGCCGAACCCGCCGGGAAACACCACCAGACCGTTGGCGCGCATGGCGAGGTGCATCTTGCGCATGGCGAAATAGTGAAACTGGAAGGTCAATTCGGGGGTGGTGTAAGGGTTCGGCGCCTGCTCGTGGGGCAACGCCACGTTGAAGCCGATGGAGGGCGCGCCGGCTTCCATGGCGCCCCGGTTCGCCGCCTCCATGAGCCCGGGTCCCCCGCCGGTGGCGATGACATTGTCCCGGATCTTTTGCTCGTGGCACAGCGCCCCGCCCCGCTCGGAGGCGATGCGCCCGAAGAGGCGCGCCTGCGCATACCATCGCGCCTGGTGGCCGGGGCCGTCCGCGCGCACGCGCGCCGATCCGAAGGCGACAATGGTGGAGCGGACCTGCCAGGCGCGCAGCGCCTCCTCCGCCTTGGAATATTCCAGCAGGAACCGCACCCCGCGCATGGAATCGCCCAGCAGGAAGTCTTGGTCGAGCGCCGGCAGGCGAAAGGCCGGGAAAGCGGACGTGTCCCGTGGCTGGGGAATGGGGGTGAGGGGCATGACGCATTCCTTGGAACGAGATGGCCGGTGCGGGGCACCGGTCACGTTCGCGCCACCATGGCGGGCGGGATGATTTGTATCAATGACCGCGCGGCAGGGTGCTTTCAGGATCGAACCATCTGGTTTTGTCGAAGGAAGGAGCAGGCCATTGCGCCGCTTGATCGGTCCGGGCCTTGCCCTCGCGTTCGTCCTGGCGGCGCCGCTGCTTTCGGGCGCTCCCGCGCTCGCGCAGGAGAGCCACGGCCCTGGGGCCGCGCTCCGTACCATCTGGAAGAAACTAGCCGGGGAGCGCCTCCCGGCTGAGATCGTCTCCACCAATGGACGGCTCGAGGCCGAGCAGGTGCTGGTCTCCGCCAAATTCGCGGGCCGCGTCTCACAGGTACTGGTGGAAGAGGGGCAGACGGTTGAGGCCGGCGCGGTGGTCGCGCGCATGGACACGGCCGAACTTGACGCACAGCTCCTCGGAGCCCAGGCACAGGTGCGGCGCGCGGAGCGGGCTGCGGCCGAAGCGGAAGCCGCCATCGCCCAGAGGGAGAGCGAGCGCGTGCTGGCCAAGCAGGAGTTCGAGCGCGCCTCGACCCTTGCCCAGCGCGGCTATGGCACGGTCCAGCAACTCGACCAGCGCCGCAGCCAGATGGATGCGGCGGAGGCCGGCTACCGCGCAGCGTCGGCTAGCCTCGACGCGGCCGAGGCCTCGGCGGATGCCGCCCGAGCCGAAGTGGCGCGCATTCAATCCCAGCTGACCGATTCCGTCCTCCTGGCGCCCCGGCGCGGGCGGGTGGAGTACAAGCTGGTCCAGTCCGGCGAGGTGGTGGCGGCTGGCGCGCCCATCGCCACGCTGCTGGATCTGTCGGACGTTTACATGACCGTCTTTCTGCCCGCGCGCGTCGCCGGCCGGCTCGCGCTGGGCGGCGAGGCGCGCATCGTGCTCGACCCCGCGCCCGATCTCGTGGTGCCCGCCACCGTGTCCTTCGTCGCCACGGAGGCGCAGTTCACGCCAAAGACCGTGGAAACCGCCGACGAGCGGGAAAAGCTCATGTTCCGGGTGAAGCTCAAGATCGCGCCCGCGCTGCTGAAGCAATATGAGAGCATGGTGAAAGTGGGCGTGCGCGGGCTGGCTTATGTGCGCACGGATGCCAACACGCCCTGGCCCGCTGCGCTTGCGGTGAAGCTGCCGCAATGAGCGAGCCGGCCGTCCGCCTCACCGGGGTTCGACACGTCTATGGGGCGGCCGTTGCTCTGGACGGCGTGGATCTCACCGTTCCGGCCGGCGTGCTGGCGGGCCTGATCGGGCCGGACGGTGTGGGCAAGTCCACGGTCATGAGCCTTGCGGCGGGGGTGACGCGCATTCAGACGGGAGAGGTGCGCGTGCTTGGCGGCGACATGGCCGAGGGCGCGCACCGGCGCGCGGTCTGCTCCCGCGTGGCCTTCATGCCGCAAGGGCTTGGCCGCAATCTGTATCCGACGCTCAGCGTGGAGGAAAATCTCGACTTCTTCGCGCGCCTGTTCGGCCAGCCCAGGGCCGAGCGCGCGGCCCGCATCGCGGATTTGCTCGAGGCCACGGGCCTTGCCGCCTTTCGCGACCGGCCGGCCGGGAAGCTGTCGGGCGGCATGAAGCAGAAGCTCGGCATCTGCGCGGCGCTGATCCATGACCCCGACCTCGTGATCCTGGACGAGCCCACCACCGGCGTCGATCCCTTGTCGCGGCGCCAGTTCTGGGAATTGGTGGAGCGCATTCGCGCGCGCCGCCCCGGCATGAGCGTCCTGGTCGCCACCGCCTATATGGACGAAGCGGAGCGGTTCGACTGGCTCGCCGCCATGTATGCGGGAAAAGTGGTGGCGCAGGGCACGCCGGGCGCGCTGAAGGAGAGCACGGGCGAGACGAGCCTGGAGCGCGCCTTCGTGCGCCTCTTGCCGCAGGCGCCGGAGTCGGCCCCGCTGGTGGTGCCGCCCCGCACCCTTCATGACGGCCCGCCGGCCATCGAGGCGGAAGGGCTCACCCGCCGGTTCGGCAGCTTCATCGCCGTGGACCATGTGAGCTTCCGCATCGCGCGCGGCGAGATCTTCGGCTTCCTCGGCTCCAATGGCTCGGGCAAGAGCACGACCATGAAGATGCTCACCGGCCTCCTGCCGGCGAGCGAGGGCGAGGCCCGCCTGTTTGGCCAAAAGCTGGATGCGGGCGACATCGAGACGCGCTGCCGGGTCGGCTATATGTCCCAGGCCTTTTCCCTCTATGGCGAGCTCACCGTCCGCCAGAACTTGGTGCTGCATGCGCAGCTGTTCCAACTGCCGCCAGCCGAGATTCCGGCGCGCGTGTCCGAGATGCTTGCGCGTTTCGATCTGGAGGACGCGGCGGATGCGCGCCCCGAACGCCTTCCGCTCGGCATGCGCCAGCGGCTGCAACTCGCCGTGGCCCTGATCCACAAGCCCGAAATCCTCATCCTCGACGAGCCGACCTCGGGGGTGGACCCGATCGCCCGCGACGGCTTCTGGCGCATCCTTATCGCCCTCTCCCGGGACGAGGGCGTCACCATCTTCCTCTCCACCCATTTCATGAACGAGGCGGAGAGGTGTGACCGCATCTCGCTCATGCACGAGGGCAAGGTTCTCGCGGTCGGCGCGCCGGCCGCGCTGCGAGACGCGCAAGGGGGCGCCAGCCTGGAGGATGTTTTCATCGGAGTGCTCGAAGGGGCGCAGGTCGCGACGCGCGAGACGGCGGCGAAAGATCCGGCGCGCGAGGCGGTCGCGCCTGCCGTCCCGGCATCCCAGACCGGGCCAACCAAGCGGTTCGATCCGAGACGGCTCTGGGCCTATGCATGGCGCGAGATGCTGGAGATCCGGCGCGATCCCGCCCGCCTCGCGTTCGCTTTGCTCGGGCCGGCCTTGCTGCTCATCACCTTCGGCTACGGCATTTCTTTCGACGTCGAGCATCTCGCCTTCGCCGCCCTCGACCAGGACCGCAGCGCCCAGAGCCGCCAATTGCTCGAGACCTTCCAAGGGTCGCGCTATTTTGAGGAGCGCCCCGACATCACAGCGCCCGCCCAGATGGACGCGCGCATGCAGAGCGGCGAACTGAAGCTCGCCATCGAGATCCCCCCGGACTTTGGCAAGGATCTGATGCGCGGGCGCACGCCGGAGGTCGGCATCTGGCTGGACGGCGCCATGCCGTTCCGCGCCGAAACCACACGCGGCTATGTTACCGGCCTTTCCCAGTCCTATGTGACGGACGAAACGCTGCGCCAGCAGGGGCGGGCGGTGGATCCCTATCCGGTCGGGATCGAGCCGCGCTATCGCTACAACCAGGCCTTCAAGAGCGCCAATGCTATCGTGCCGAGCGTCATCATGCTGATGCTGGTGCTGATCCCGGCGATCACCACGGCGCTCGGCATCGTGAAGGAGAAGGAAACGGGCTCCATTGCCAATTTCCAGTCCACCCCTGTCACAAAGCTGGAATTCCTGCTGGGCAAGCAATTGCCCTATGTGGGGATCGCGGCGGTCAGTTTCGTGACCCTCGTGCTCATCACGCTTTTGCTGTTCGCCGTTCCGCTGCGCGGATCGGTGCCAACCCTGGTTCTTGGGTCGCTCGCCTATATCCTCGCCACCACCGGCTTCGGCCTGTTCGTGTCCGCCTTCGTGGGGAGCCAGGTGGCGGCCATCTTCGCAACGGCCATCATTGCCATCATTCCGGCCGTGAATTTTTCCGGGCTGATGGTTCCGGTTTCCTCCCTCACCGGCGCCGGGCGATTGATCGGGCTCGCTTTTCCCGCCGCCTGGTATCAGCCGATCACCGTGGGAGTATTCGCCAAGGGGCTGGGGCTGGGAGATCTGTGGCGGGAGATCCTGGTGCTGCTGGTGTTCGCCGCCGGCTACATCGCCGCTTCGGTCCTGGCCTTGCGCAAGAGGAGCGCCTGACATGACGCAAGCGCTCGCCGGCACCCGACTGCGCCACGGCATGATTGCCCGGGCCATGCGGGTCTTTCGGCTCGGCATCAAGGAGCTTTACAGCCTGCGGGCCGACCCCGTGCTCATGGCACTGATCCTCTACACGTTCACGTTCGCGGTCTATTCCGTTGCGACGGGCGCCAAGTTCGAAGTGGAAAATGCCGCCGTGGCGGTGGTGGACGAAGACCGGTCCATTCTCTCGACGCGCCTGCGCGACGCGCTCATCGCGCCCTTCTTCAAGCCGCCCAAGCTCATATCGGCCGATGCCGTGGACGCGTCGATGGATGCCGGCACCTATGTGTTCGTCCTGGAGATCCCTCCGAAATTTGAGCATGACGTGATTGCCGGGCGCCATCCGACCTTGCTGTTGAACATCGACGCTACCGCCATGTCGCAGGCGGGAAATGGCGCGTCCTACATCCAGTCCATCGTCATGCGCGAGATTTTGACGGCCTATCCGGCGCTCGCGCCAAAGGACGATATGTCCATTGTGGTGCGGGCGCGGTTCAATCCGAACCTGAAATCCTCCTGGTTCATGGCGGTCATGCAGGTGATCAACAATGTCACCATGCTCTCCGTGATCCTCACCGGCGCGGCGCTCATTCGCGAGCGCGAGCACGGCACCATCGAGCACCTCCTGGTGATGCCGGTCACACCCATCGAAATCATGCTGGCCAAGATCTGGGCCAATGGGCTGGTGA
The DNA here is from genome assembly GCA_040755535.1 of Pseudomonadota bacterium. GTDB lineage: Bacteria > Pseudomonadota > Alphaproteobacteria > Rhizobiales > Xanthobacteraceae > Aquabacter. The sequence goes on from JBFMAV010000008.1 coordinate 54,582, forward strand.
TCGTCGCGGCGGCGACCTTGTCGCTGGTAATCGTGGTGCAGTGGCTGCTGGACGTTCCGGTCGCGGGCTCGCTCCTCCTGTTCGTCGCGGCGAGCGTGCTCTACCAGTTCTCCGTGACGGCACTCGGCATTCTGGTTGCGACCTTCTCAAGCTCCATGGCGCAGTTCGGGCTCATCGCCATGCCACTGCTCATCATCATGAACCTTCTGTCCGGCAGCACCACCCCCATGGAAAGCATGCCTTCCTGGCTCCAAAACCTGATGCTGTTTTCCCCGGCGCCCCATTTCGTCGCCCTGTCCCAGGCCATTCTCTATCGCGGGGCGGGCGTCGCTATCATCTGGCCCCAACTGGTGGCCCTGCTCGCCATCGGCGGCGCCTTTTTCGCGCTGGCCGCGATCCGATTCCGCAAGGCTCTGCTCTCCGCCCGGTAAAAAAAAACGGCGCTCGTGTCACATGAGCCAACGCCGTTCCGTCTTGTCTGCGCATCGCGGATCGCACCCATGGTGGGGCGCTCCGCTGGTGATGGAGATCAAGATGACGCCGCGCGTGACTGCTCCCTTCAAGCTCGCCCCCGAGAGCATCAAGGCCATGATGGCGCTAGAGGCCAGTTTCGGGAACAGCGGGCTGGAGCATAATCTTCTGGAACTGGTGCGGCTGCGGGCCTCGCAGATCAATGGCTGCGCCTATTGCATCCATATGCATGCCAGCGACTTGCGCGCGAAGGGCGAGAGTGAAATGCGCCTTTACATGCTGGACGCCTGGCGGGAATCTTCACTCTACAGCGCGCGCGAGCGCGCCGCCCTCGCCTGGACGGAGGCCCTCACTCGGATCTCCGTCTCCGGCGCCCCAGATGCGGATTATGAAATGCTGAAGGCGGAATTCAGCGAGGCGGAACAGGTTCACCTCACGTTGCTCATCGGCTCCATCAATGTGTGGAACCGCCTTCAGGTGGGCTTCCGCGTCGCCCACCCTGTTGAGCCCAGCAGCCATGGGGGCTGAGCCGCATCTGGCTCTGTTCGAGACGCAGCGGCCCCGCCTGCTGCGTCTCGCCTACCGCATGCTGGGCTCGCTCGCGGAGGCGGAGGATATCGTCCAGGACGCCTGGTTGAGATGGGACCGGGCCGATCGCGCGGCGGTGCGGGTGCCGCCAGCCTTCCTGACCCGGATCGTGACGCGGCTCTGTCTCGATGCGCTGGATTCAGCGCGGGCGCGGCGCGAGGTCTATCCCGGCGCCTGGCTGCCGGAGCCGCTGGTGGAGCCGGAGGACGACGTGCCGCGGCTCGATGATCTCACGCTCACCTTGATGCTGGCGCTGGAGCGCCTCTCGCCGCTTGAGCGGGCCGCCTTCCTGCTACACGACGTCTTTGGCGAGCCGGCCGAGGCGGTGGGGCAGGCCCTGGACCGCGAACCGGCCGCCGTCCGTCAGCTTGCCTCCCGCGCGCGCCGCCATGTCCGCGAGGCGCGCCCCCGCTACACGGTGGAGCGGGAGGAGGGGGAGCGCATCGCCCAGGCCTTCTTCGCCGCCTCCACGTCCGGCGACACCGAACGACTGCGCATGCTGCTGGCGCAAACCGTGGTTCTGATGTCCGACGGGGGCGGCAAAGTGCTCGCCTTCCGCAATCCGATCCTCGGAATCGAGCGCGCCTTGCGCCTTTTCGCGAGCCTGCGGCGCAAGCAGGCGGACGATCCGCCGAAGTTTTTGCGCGCGGCCTGGATCGATGGGCTCCCCGGCTATATCAGCCGGGATCGCCACCTCCTGCAGACGACCGCGCTCGACATCGTCGAGGGGCGCATCGTCGCCATCTATATCACCCGCAATCCAGACAAGCTCGCCGCCATCGCGCGGGGCCTTGAAAGCTGACGGCGCCGCTTCCCCGCGGCGCTGTCCTTATTGCCGGTGCGTATGGGACCGCGAACCCGCGACCCGAGATTGCGACGCGATCAGAATTGCCAGGTGAAGTTCGCCTGGAATGCGTTGGTCGTCACATTGTCCCCGAACTGGCCGACATAGGTCGCGCCAATGCGCGCCTGGGGCGTCAGGAAGAGGTCGAGGCCCGCTTCCACCAATGCGGTGTTCTGGGCCAGCGGCACGCCTGCCACGGTAAAGGACGCGCCGGGAAGGGCGGTGAGGGACAATTGGGCGCTGGGGCTGGTATCGCCGAAGGCATATTGCCAGGCTGCCGAGGCATGGGGCGCCAGCGTCATCCCCGAGCCCACGGCGAGGCTGGTCGCGGCGCGCAGGCCGAGCGTGGTGTAGCCCACATTCGAGGACGAGGAGTTGCCGGAGAGGCCGACGCCGGTTGCCCCGCTCTCGGTGAAGCCATCGGTGTTGAGATGAACGAAGGCGAGGCCGGCGAAGGGTTCCAGCGCGATGGACTGGAGGGCGAAGCCATAGCCGATTTCCGCGAAGATCTGCCCTGTCCCGCCGTCATACTGGGCGCTCGCCTGCTGCAACTGGCCGGGGAAGGCGATGGTGCGGCTGGAATCCACCTGGTTGAAGGCATAGATGCCGCCGAGCCGAAGATTGACCGGGCCGAGCTGGGTTCCGCCATAGAGGGACACCAGCATGGAGTTCACCGTGCTGGATGAGTTAAGGTCCGACACGCCGGAACTGGACTGGGAATAGCCGAGCGCGGCGCCGATCCGCCATCCCCCCGCCTGGATGTCGGCACCTGACATGATGCCGCCGATGCTTGAATCCAGCGCCGAGACGTTGGCGTTGCCGTCATAATTGGTCCAGCCGCCAAAGCCCTGCGCCCATGCGGTGATGCCGGCGGGCAGGCTTGGGGGCGTGGCGGGCGCCTTGGTGGCATAAGCCAGCGCCTCGGAGGCCGATCCCGGGGCAGGGGCGAGCGTGGCGACCGCCGGCCCGCCAAAGCCGAGCGCGGCGAGCGGACCGGTGGAGGTGCCATAGGAGCCCTGGCGCAGGCGGGCGAGCACGGCGTCGCGGCTGTAGAAACTGTCGCCGATCATCACCGATTGCTGGCTGGCATAGGCTTCGCCCGAGAGGGCCGCCAAGGCCTGGGGAGCCTGGCCGAGCCCGAGGGCATAGAGCGAAGAGAGACCGGTCGGCAGCGCGCCCAAGGCGGTGCCGGCCGCATTATTGATGGCGCTGTCGATCGCGGCGCCCACCGCCTGCTCGTTTCCGCTCAGCCCGGGCGACCGGGCGATGGTGGAGGACAGGTTAAGGGTCACCGCATTGGTGCCATAGGCCAAGCCCGCGGAGAGGAAGGAGGGAAGCCCCGCCGTCTCAAGGGTCGCGAATGTGCCGGTCGCCCCGCCGCTGGCGGTCAGGACCGTATAGGTCTTCTGGAGGCCGCTGGTGCCGGCGAAGGCGGTGGCGAGCGTGCCGCCCAGTCGCGCCGCGCCGGTGACATCCAGGCGGTCGGCATTGGCGCCATCCACCCGAAGGGCAAGAGTGCCGCGCGACGTCTGGACGAAGACCCCGCTCATCTGGTGGGCGATGCCCGCCCCGGCGCTGCTGACGCCGAGCCAGCCACTGTTTTCAAAGCGCCCCTGCGGCCCGGCGGCGAACGCGATCCGGCCGTCGATGACGCCGGTGTTGACGACCATGGTGCCGGACGCGGTGGACCCCGTGGAAATGGCGGTTGCGCCTGGCGCGGCGACGATGGTGCCGGCGTTCAGCAGCGTGCCGTCGAGGCCGTTGAGCTGGATGCCGGTCGCGCTCGCGCCGGTGGCCTGGACGAGGCCGTTATTGGTGACGACGCCGTAGGTATCGGACCTGAGGCCGATGGCATTGGCGCCTGTGACGCGAACCGACCCGTCATTGACGATATCGTCGCCGCTGATCCCGGCGAGACCGATGGCCCCCGCATCGGACACGGTGAGCGTGCCCGTATTGCGAATGGGATTATAGACCCCTGGGACCGTGACGAAGTAATTCATCATGCCCTGGCTGCCAAAATAAAAGCCCACGGCATTGCCGGCATAGATGGAATCGATGGAGGTGAGGGTCGAGCCGGGTACGTCCAGCTCGACCCACTCGGTGGTTCCGTCGGCGCGGATGTGAAGAATGGCGGCGTGCGCGCCACCGGATGCGTCGGTCCAGTCGGCGGCGAGATTGTATTCGCCGTTTCGTCCGGCGCCGGTAATGCCTTGGAAATGGGTCTCTATGGCGCCGGGATGGTCGTAAGAGGTGAAGGTGCCGGTGGCCATGTCATAGAGGAAGCCATGCTGGGCATTGAGCCCCAGCGCGTCGGTATAGCCTCCCGCCACCTTGTCCCCGTAGATGCCATAGGCCGTGGTCACCACCGCGCCCGGACCGGACAGCGGCGTATAGGTCCGCGTGAGCGCATTATAGATGAACGCGTTGCCCTGGCCCTGGGCGGTGTCGTAATTGCCGACCACATTGTTTCCGAATTGGCTATGCGGAATAGTATTGTTCACCGTCACCCCGCTAGAAGAAGGGTAAACGATATCGGTGTACTGGGCGCCGGGCGTCGCAGCAGCGTCGAAAATGTAGCCAATATTTCCAGAGCTTGAGGTGGGCTTGTAGGAGCCCACGAGGCGGAAGATGCCGTCCGGCGAACCGAAGGTCGGACCATAGGGCAGCGCGGTATAGGCGCCCGGATAATTTACCCCGTTTGCGGTGGATATCGGGATCGAGGTCCAGGTCTGTGTCTGCGTATTGAAGAGGATGCCGCCCGATGCTCCGCCGCCGTTGGGAATGACGTAATTTCCAACAATGTTGGCGCCGCGAATGCCTGTAAAATTCGCTTCTGAAATCGGGTAAGCAATATTGATATAGTCAAATTGCTGCGCCGACACAGCGGATGCCGCGCCGAACATGGCAGGAAGCAATATCAGTGCGGCGGTCTGCAGCAGATGCGCGCGTCCTGTGCCCTTGATCATTGTTCCATTCCCCCCAGGTCGCTGCTTGTAGACAGCAAGATCGAATCCGGAGCGAATATAGCTGGCGCGAGGGGCAAGACTAGGCACTGGTCAGCGACACGGCCAAAAAACGCCAGTGTCCAGGAAAATAGTAGACGTGAGCCGGCCACATTCGGCTCACGTCCAAGATTGTACGTCAGCCGGCCTTGCGGCGGACGTCGGGCGCCGTGGCTTCAGCCGCCAGCAACGCCAGTGCCTCGTCCAAGCCCATGACGGTCTGATCGTTGGAGCCGAGGCGGCGGATGGAGACGGTGCGCTCGGCGGCTTCCTTGCGGCCCGCCACGAGCAGCACCGGCACTTTGGCCAGCGAATGCTCGCGGACCTTGTAGTTGATTTTTTCGTTGCGCAGATCGAGGTCCGCCCGCAGGTCCAGCGCCTTCGCCGCCGCCGCCACCTCGGCGGCATAGTCGTCCGCATCCGAGGTGATGGTGGTCACCACGATCTGGGTCGGCGCGAGCCAGAGCGGGAAGTGCCCGGCGAAATGTTCGATGAGAATGCCGGTAAAGCGTTCCATCGATCCGCAAATGGCGCGGTGGATCATCACCGGCGTCTTCTTGCCGCCGTCCGCGTCCACGTAGAAGGCGCCGAAGCGTTCCGGCAGGTTGAAGTCCACCTGCGTGGTCCCGCATTGCCACTCGCGGCCAATGGCGTCGGAAAGGGTATATTCGAACTTCGGACCGTAGAAGGCGCCTTCGCCGGGCAGGATGCCGGTCTTGATCTTGCCGCCCGACTGCTCCTCGATCTGCGCCAGGACCCGCGTCATCACCTCTTCCGCATGGTCCCAGACCGCGTCCGAGCCGACCCGCTTCTCGGGCCGCGTGGAGAGCTTCACCACGATGTTCTCGAAGCCGAAATCCGCATAGGTGGAGAGGATGAGATCATTGATCTTCAGGCACTCGGCCGCCATCTGCTCTTCGGTGCAGAAGATATGGGCATCGTCCTGGGTGAAGCCGCGCACGCGCATGAGCCCGTGGAGCGCACCCGAAGGCTCGTAGCGGTGCACCGCGCCGAATTCAGCGAGGCGCAGCGGCAAATCGCGATACGACTTCAGGCCGTGCTTGAAGATCTGCACGTGGCCGGGACAGTTCATGGGTTTCAGCGCGAACACGCGCTCGTCGTCGGTCTCATCGCCCGCCGACTGCACCTTGAACATGTTCTCCTTGTACCAGCCCCAATGGCCCGAGGTCTCCCAGAGCGACTTGTCGAGCACCTGGGGGGCGTTCACCTCGTCATAATCGGCCTTCAGGCGCCGGCGCATGTAAGAGACGAGGCTCTGGAACAGCGTCCAGCCCTTGGGGTGCCAGAAGACAGTGCCGGGGCCTTCCTCCTGGAAGTGGAAGAGGTCCATCTCCCGTCCGAGGCGCCGGTGGTCGCGCTTCTCGGCTTCCTCCAGCCGGTGCAGATAGGCATCCAGCGCCGCCTGGTCGTGCCAGGCGGTGCCATAGATGCGCGTCAGCATGGGATTGTTGCTGTCGCCGCGCCAATAAGCGCCTGCCACCTTCATGAGCTTGAAGGCGGTGCCGATCTTGCCCGTGGAGGGCATGTGCGGGCCGCGGCACAGGTCGAACCACTCGCCCTGCTTGTAGATTTTGACGTCCTGATCCTCGGGGATCGCGTCCACCAACTCCACCTTGAACGCCTCGCCCTTCAGGGCGAAGACGTTCTTCGCCTCATTCCGGCTCCACACTTCCTTGGTGAAGGGTCGGTCGCGGGCGATGATCTCCTTCATCTTCGCTTCGATCTTCGGCAGATCGTCAGTGGTAAAAGGCTCGTTGCGGGCGAAGTCGTAATAAAAGCCGTTCTCGATCACCGGGCCGATGGTGACCTGGGTGCCCGGATAAAGATCCTGCACCGCTTCAGCCAGCACATGGGCGGCGTCGTGGCGGATGAGTTCCAGGGCGCGCGGATCGTCGCGGGTGACGATCTCGAGGCGCGCATCCTTGGTGATGGGCTCGGCAAGGTCCGCCAGTTCCCCATCGAGGGTCACGGCGACCGCCTTCTTGGCCAGTGATTTCGAGATGGCGGCTGCGATGTCCGCGCCGCTCGTTCCCTCGGCATAGTCACGCACGGCGCCGTCGGGAAAAGTGAGGTGGATCATGATGTTTCTCCGGCCCACTCCTGCGTACCACGCAGGTAGGCGTGTTGATTGACGGGCCTGATTTAGGCCGCCGGGCCGGGCAGGTAAAGGCGCCGGCTCGCGCGGGGCTTGCGCGAGCCGGCCGCAACCCGTCTTAGGGCTTGGCCGCGAAGGGCAGGTCCGCGCAATTGGACGCTATCGGCTGTCCGGCGAAGCGGGCCTTGAGAAAGGCGCGCGCTTCCACCGCGCCACTCTCCAGAACGCCATCATGGTCGCTGCCCGCCAACGCCCGGTAGGTCACACTGTTGGCCTTCTTGCAGAGATCCCGCGCCAGGGCATCGGTGTCCTGGGGCCGAACGGTCACGTCGGCGGTGCCCTGGATCATAAGCGTTGGAACGGGAATGGACAGGCCGCCCGGCTCATTCTGCTGCGCCATCGCGAGGAATGAGTCCAGCACCGGCTGTGCAAGGAACTGGTCCTTGGCGATCGCGGTGGACCAATAGCCCTCGGTGAGCGCCTTCGTCATGCAGCCGTTCTTCAGGTCCGGCAGATGGGAGATGGCCTTCGGGGTGAGGATCTGGGCAAGATCGATGGACGGATCGGTGGTGGAATAGGACGTCAGCACATACAGGACGTAGGGGAGCGCCAGTTCCACTTTGTCCGAGGCGCGGACGGCGGCAAGGCGCGCGGCCACATGCGATCCCGGGGCGAAGGCGATGTTGCCCACAAGGTCCAGTTCCGGGGCATAGGCGGCCCCCGTCGCTGCCGCGAACAAATCCGCCTGGCCACCCTGGCTATGGCCGATCACGGCATATTTCGCACCGATTTCCGGCTCGATCGCGCGCGCCGCGCGCACCATGTCCAACGCGTTCTTGGCATTTGGAACGCCCTGGAAGAAGGGATGGAACCCGGCGACACCAAGCCCTTGATAATCCGTCGCCACCACGGCGATGCCTTGCGCCACCAGGCCGTCGAGGAAGGCGGCATAGGCCTTCACATAGGGGTGTTCCGGGCCATTGGGCGTGTCCAGCGACGGGCCGCACATGGCCGCGAGACCCACAGTGCCGTGGGTGAACGTCACCAGCGGCCAGCCTCCTTCGGGCGCCCTTCCTTTGGGGATCGAGATGGTTCCCGATACCGCAACAGGCTGCCCCTTCGGGTCCTGCGAGCGATACATCACCAGGAGATTGCGCTCCGCGCTCGGCAGGGCGAGTGTTCCCATGAGCTTGCGGACCTGCAGGGGCGTGCCCGCATCGGCCGCCGGAAGAGGAGACGGCGGAACATAGAAGGCATCGCCGGCCGGTCCCTGCGGAACCGCGGGCGCGGCCACGGCGCTCACCGGCACGATCAGGAGAGCGAGCGCCAGAAGTCCGTCATGCGCCTTCATGTGAAACCCCTCGGTGAGGACGACAGCGTCATCAGCATAGATCAAGCTATATGACACCGCGTGGTGCGCGTCAGGCCTTTGGCCCCGTCCAATCACCATAGCGCCAGGGGCGGTCCCACCGCCCGCCGGCGGGTTTCCGGTCCGGCACGGGGTCAAAGCCGTTGCCGCCCCAGGGATGGCAGCGACAGATGCGGGCGGCCGCCATCCAGCCGCCGGCCCACGCGCCGTGGCGCGCAATGGCCGTGTCGGCATATTCCGAGCAGGTGGGCAAATAGCGGCACTGGCGGCCCATCACGGAGGAGAGCGTATAGCGATAGACCAGAATGGGCGCGCGCAGCAGCAGACGCGGGAGCCGCGCCCAGCGGGACCGCAGGCGCGAGGTCTCTTGCGGGGCCGGCTCGAAGAATGCCATCACCGAGCGCATGCCATTTTTGGCGGGGGGCTCCTCATATGGTTCGCGCGGCATTCGCCTTTGTCGTCCTCATTCTGTCCCAGACCCTGGCCTGGGCGGATGATCCTTATTATATCGGCCCGGCCGATATCGACCTCACCAAGATCATCGCCCCGGCTCCCGCCCCGGATTCGGCCATCACCCGGGAGGATGTGCGTGTGCTCCTGGACCTCCAGGCGGTGCGCACCCCGGAACTGGTGGCGATGGTCAATGCCGACGTCGATCGCAGCCCCACCCGTTTCTCCGAGGCGGCCGGCGTTGAACTTTCGCCGGAAAAGACGCCGCTGGCGATGGCCTTCCTGTCCCGAGTGTCCGCCGACGCGACCACTATCATCCTCAGCGCAAAGGCGCATTGGGGTCGCATCCGACCCTATGCGGCGTTTTCCGAGGTGAAACTGGTGGTGCCGCCGGAAGCCACCTTTTCCTATCCGTCCGGTCATTCGGCGTTCGGGATCGAAATGGCCATTCTGCTCGCGCAGATGCTGCCGGAGCGCGCGCAGATCCTGTTCGACCGCGGCATCCAATTCGGTTTCGAGCGGGCTCTGGCCGGCGTGCATTATCCCAGCGACGTCGAGGCAGGTCGATTGTCCGGAACCGCGATCATCGCCGTGATGATGCGTAGCCCCAAATTCCAGTCGGACTTCGCGGCGGCGCGGGCGGAGATTCGCGCCTTGGCGGGCCTTGCGCCGCTTGGATCGGCGGATGTGCCGCACGTGACGGGTCCGTCCCTGGTCCCCGCCATGCCTGCACCCACCCCCTCACCGGCCCGCTGAACCCGCCTCCACCTGCAGGGGGCACGCGTGGGCGCGGTGGGCTTCAATCTGGTCCAAGGCGTCCACGACCGCGTCGAAGGTGAGAAGCGTGGAGGCGTGGCGCGCCTTGTAGTCGCGCACCGGTTCAAGGATGGCGAGGTCCGCCCACCGTCCCTGGGGCGGCGCGCCATTCTCCTTCAGCATCCGGCGCATCTCCTCGCGTACGACCCGCAACTCTTCAGCTGTCGAGCCCACCACCAGATGCGCCATGATGGAGGAGGACGCCTGGCCCAATGCGCAGGCGCGCACATCATGGGCAAAATCGCTGACCCGCCCATCCTCCATGCTGAGGTCGACCGTCACCGTGGAGCCGCACAGCCGCGAATGGGCGGTCGCGGTCGCCTGCGGCGCCGCGAGGCGGCCGATGCGGGGAATGTCTGCCGCGAAAGCGAGGATACGGGCGTTGTAGACGTCATTGATCATGCGCGTAGATCCCGGCCGGCGCTCCGGCGAGGAGGCGCGCCATGCGTCCCAATCTCCGGTGCTCGGCCATTCCTGCATTTGCCGCAACCTATCCCGTTCTTATATAAGGAGCCTCGACGGTGGCAAAAGAGCCGCCGAGGACGTTCCCAAAGGCTTGATTGGTGAGCGGCGTGCATTGGTCCGCCGCTTCCTGCGGGGCGCGGCCAGATCAGGCCGCGCGCAGCGAAGCCGACACCGGTGACACTCCCCGCCACGTGGCGGGTCGGACGGAGTTGGTCATGGACGCGGTCGTGACGAGTTTGAAGGTGAACCTGCCGGCGGGGGAGCCGGAAATGGACGGGAAGGCGCCGGTGGTCCGCCCGAGCCGGGAGGAGGCGGAAGCCGCCGTCCGCACCTTGATCGCCTATATCGGCGAGGATGCGACCCGCGAGGGGCTTGAAGATACGCCGCGCCGGGTAATCCGCGCCTATGATGAACTTTACGCGGGCTATGGGCACGATGCCGAGGAAATCCTCGGGCGAACCTTTGGCGAAATCGGGACGTTCGACGATTTCGTCCTGCTGCGCGATATCCCCTTCTATTCCCATTGCGAACACCACATGGTGCCGTTCGTGGGCAAGGCGCATGTGGCCTATTTCCCGGTGGATCGCGTGGTGGGCCTCTCCAAGATCGCGCGGGTGGTGGACGTCTATGCCCGCCGCCTGCAGACCCAGGAGCATCTCACGTCCCAGATCGTGCGCGCGCTCGACGACACGCTGAAGCCGCGCGGCATCGCCTTGATGATCGAGGCGGAGCATATGTGCATGTCCATGCGCGGCATCGCGAAAGCGGGCGTCACCACCGTCACCAGCCAGTTCACGGGCGCGTTCCGCGACGATCCCGCCGAGCAGGTGCGTTTCATCACCATGGTGCGCGGCCGCTGATCCGCGCCATCGGGGCAAAAATCATGAGTCATCCCAATCCCTTCGGGACGAGCGCGGACGTGCGCGAGTTGGAAGAGGGCGCGCGTCTCGCGCCGCGCTTCGACGCCTCCGGTCTCGTGACGGCCATCGCCCAGGACGCTGCCACCGGCGAGGTGCTGATGCTCGCCCATATGAATGCGGAGGCCCTGGCCCTCACCATCGAGACCGGCGAGGCGCATTATTACAGCCGCTCCCGCAAGGCCCTGTGGAAAAAAGGGGAAAGCTCCGGTCAGACGCAGAAGGTTGTCGATCTTCTCGTGGATTGCGACCAGGACGCGGTGCTTCTGAAGGTCGAGATGGGTGGCACCGGCGCCGCGTGTCACACGGGACGGCGGTCCTGCTTCTATCGCCGCGCAACGCTTGGAGCCCCTGCTGCCGCCGCCCGGCTCGCCTTTACGGGGGACACACCGCGCTTTGATCCTGCGCAGGTTTACGGCAAAGGCTGAGACCGGCGCCGTAGCCACGCTTCCGTCACCATGAACGGGCAGTTTCCCGTCCCAACGTGCTCGTCGTGTTCACACGGCGAGCAACAGGCGGCTGGAGTGCGGTCATGGTGCAGGTGTTTCCCTTCTTCGGTCGGCCGCCAGACCTCTCCGGCAGCGGGCGTTCGGATGGTCCAGAAGCCGACCGCCCCTCCGTCGCGCCAGAGGTATCAGGAAGCCATCAACCAAGTGTCGCCCTGGCACTGGGCGGCGGTGCTGCGCGCGGATTTGCCCATATCGGGGTGCTGCGCGTCCTGGAGCGCCACGGCATCCGTCCCAGCATCCTCGCCGGCACCTCCATCGGCGCAGTGGTGGGCGGCCTGTGGGCCGCCGGAAAGCTCCCCGCCCTCGAAGACTGGGCGCTTCACCTCACCAAGCGGGGACTCCTGCGCTACATCGACCCCGTTCTCGGCGGGCCCGGCTTGATTAGCGGACGGCGCCTGTTCGATCGGCTGAGCCGAGAACTGGACGGCATTGAAATCGAGCAGCTTCCGGTAACCTTCGGGGCCATCGCCACCGAATTGGGAACGGGGCACGAGATCTGGCTCACCCGCGGGAATCTCTCAGAAGCGATCCATGCTTCTTATTGCCTGCCCGGTATTTTCACACCCTCGCGCGTGTCGGGTCGATGGCTGATGGACGGCGCGTTGGTCAATCCCATTCCGGTGTCGACTGCCCGTGCACTCGGTGGCCGTGTCGTCATCGCGGTCAATCTCAATGCGGAAGTGTTCGGGCGCGGAACCGTCATCCAGGACCATGGCGGACCGTTGCTGGAGGAGGAACCCGTCCTGGCCGTGCGCAAGCGCGCCGGCCTATCCCGCATGCTGCGCCCGGATCGTCTCCTGCGCGGCACGCCATTGGTGGGGGGGGCATCGGATGGACCGCGTGCCTTGTCGGCGGTGATGATCGACGCCTTCAACGTCATGCAGGATCGCATCGCGCGCTCTCGCCTTGCGGGCGATCCGCCGGACATCATGATCTCTCCCAAGCTCGGGAAGATCGGACTGTTCGATTTCCACCGGGCGCGCGAAGCCATAGAGGCGGGCGAAGAGGCGACCGAACGCGTCATGGAGGATCTCACCGCCTCCATCGCCGCGCTCGGATAGAGCGCCTTTTCGCGCCGCTTGGATCAGGCGGTCATGATGTAGTCGCGCAGTTCCGCGCTTTCGCGTTCCATTTCCTCGACGCGGTGCTTCACCACGTCGCCGATCGAGATGATGCCGGTCAGGCGGCCGTTCTCCACCACGGGCACGTGGCGGAAGCGCCCGCGCGTCATGCGCTCCATGATCACGGAAATTGCGTCATCGGGCGCGCAGGTCACGACCGCGCGCGTCATGACCGAGGAAACCGGCGAGGACAGGACCTCGGTGCCCTTTTCAGCCAGGATGCGCACGACGTCGCGCTCGGAGAGGATTCCTTCCAGCCGGCGGTCAGAGGACACCGCCACAATGGCGCCGATGCGGTGCTCGGCGAGGCTGCTCACGGCCTGGGTGAGCGTCGCGTCGGGCGAGATGGTCACCAGCGAAGCGGACTTCTTCTGCAGAAGCAGACGCACAGTCATGGCAATGTCTCCGTTCCCTTGCGGGCCTGTGCGCCGGTTTTTACCCTGGGCTTCCGGCGCCAGCCCTCATGTCTCGCTCCGAAGCTTCAGGCAGAGGCGCCCGCTTCGGGGCCGACTGCCTCCCGTGCGGCTGATGGTCCGAACCGGTAGGCGGCCGTTATGGCAATGATCCTCCCATCGCGTCCGGGGTGCAACCGCCAAGTGGTGGGGCACGCTCCGGTCATGCGGGCGCCAAGCGAGCACATGTCCTTCACGCGAACGGGGCTCGATTGCTCGGAAGCCCTCTAGACGCGCAGGCCGGCCTGCGCCGCCGGGGCAGGGGGATCGAAAAGGGAGAACAGGAGGAGGCCGGCGAAGAACCCGCCCAGATGCGCCTGCCACGCGACTTCTTCGCCTTCTGTGCCCGGCAGACTGACGCCCACGCCGAACAGGAAGTTCAGCCCGACCCACACCAGGATGAAGACAAGAACGCGTGGTTCCCGCAACGCCTGGGTGAGGGGCACGGCCGCCTGATGTCCGAAGTGCCCATAGGTGCGCGGGCCAAGCGGGCCGCCGGGGGCAAAGGCGAACCGCACGGCCGCCGCCATGGCGCCCGACACCACGGCCGAAGCACCGATCATCGGCACGAGGCCGCCGGGATAGGCGATGAGATGCGCCAGCGCGCCCGCTGCTGCCGTGACGATGCAGAAGGCGAGGAACCGCGATGTGCCGAAGCGGCGCGCCACCGGCGTCCCGAAGGCCAACAACCAGACGAGGTTGACGCCGAGATGGATCCAGCCGCCATGCAGCAGTGCATAGGTGACGAAGGTCCACACCTGCGCGCCGAGGCCGCCAGGCAAGGTGAATTCGGAGGCGGCGTCGTAGCGGGCGGGAATGAAGGCGAAGAGCGCCAGGATCTCGATGTCTGCGGCCTCGCTGAGGACGCCGCGGACAAGCTGGATCGCCGCCATGATCGCGGACAGGGCCGCCACCACGCCGGGGACATTCAGGACCGGCTGCCGGGAGGGCGCGCGGCGGAAGTCGTCGGGATCACGCACGCTTCGGACATACGGCGCGGTCCACGCAAGGGCAAGGGGAAAGGCGTGCCGCGCCACCTCCTGGACCGGTGCGACGTCGGATCACGACATCGGCATCGGTGACGTTAAGGTTAAAGTTTGGTTGACGGCGCCAATGCGGCGATGTTGGGGCATTATCGATTTGTTAACCGAGCCCGACCGCCGCCATGCCGCTCCACACCCGCCTGCTCCTCACCCTCGGCCTGCTGTTCGCAGGCGCGACGGGCGTTGCCGCCGGGGAGACCCGCACTGCCGCGCTCACGCCCGGCGGCGGAGGGATCTCCGTTCAGCAACCTGCTCACCTCAACGCGATCGGCGGCACCACGCCCCCCATCGGCTATGTCCGCTTTTGCGCGGACCATGGCTCGGACTGCGTGGCGGCCGGAGACGTCGTGTTCGAGATGCAGATGGACAAGAGCCGGTTCTCCCAGCTCGAAAAGGTGAACGCGAGCATCAACGAAGCCGTGGATCCGGTGACGGATCTTGAGCATTTCGGCGAGACCGAACGCTGGTCTTACCCGACCGACGGAAAAGGGGACTGCGAGGATTATGTCCTCGCCAAGCGCAAGTCCCTGATGGCACTTGGCTGGCCTGCGTCCGTCCTGCTGATCACCGTGGTCCGCGACAAGGATGGCGATGGCCATGCAGTCCTGACCGTCGTGACCGACCATGGCGACCTGATCCTGGACAATCAGGCGCCGCATATCCTCTCCTGGAAAGACACGGGCTATCGCTTCGTGAAGCGGCAGTCGCACGGGGATCCTGCGTTGTGGGTGGCGCTTGGGGAAGGGCGCTCGCCGCCCGTCGTCGGCGGCGGGCGATAAAACCCGCGCGCTCTTGCGCGCGAGCTTAGGTGGACTGGCCTTCGCGCCACCGCCTCTTGCCGAACGCGGGCGGCGGACTGCACCGCAACCTGCTCGGTGCTCGCGCCCGCCTCAGTCGATCCGCTTCATCCCCGCTGCAAATCGCTTCCAATTGGCCTGATAGCGCAAGGCGGTCTCCTTCAGGCGCGCGACCGCCTCGTCATCCAACATGCGCACGACCTTCGCCGGCGCCCCGACAATCAAGGAGTTGTCGGGGAATTCCTTTCCTTCCGTGACCAGCGCATTGCTCCCCACAAGGCAGTTCCGCCCGATCCGGGCGCCATTCAGCACCGTCGCGCCCATGCCGATGAGGCTGTTGTCGCCCACGGTGCAGCCGTGGAGGATCGCCATGTGCCCGACCGTCACATTGGTCCCGAGCGTCATTGGGAAACCAGGATCGGTATGCAGCACGCAGTTTTCCTGAATGTTGGTGCCTTCCCCGACCACGATGGGTTCGTTGTCGCCGCGCAGAACACTGCCGAACCAGATGCTCGCCTCCGCCCGCAGGATCACGCGACCGATCAGGGTGGCGTCCGGCGCAACCCAGTAGCGGCCTTCGCCGGGAAGTTCAGGTGTCAGGTCATCGAGCGCATAAATCGGCATCAGGCTGTCCCCGGTGAGTGCGTCACCGCTCACTATAACGCTCCGTCCCGCGCCGCTAGGGTGCGCGGGATAGTCATCGGGCACTTTGCCGGTCGGAGCGCAGTCTCACATCGGTTCTTTCTCACGGAGCGAGAGACGGTCAACGTTCGGCGCGGTCCCAGCGGCGGGTGAAAGCGGGATGGGCGGAGGCTGGAGGCTCGTGGCGCGTGGGTGTATTTGATCCTGGACCAACCCATTCGGCGGGCTTCCTTCGTGCACCCAACCCTCGCGCCCCAAGCTTCCGCGCCTCCCCCACTTGCGCCCCATCTCGTTCGCCTGCTCCAGGAGGGCTATGCGTTGCAGGCGCGGGGGCAACTGGAGGACGCGGCGAAGCTCTACCGCAAGGTCCTTCAACAGGCGCCGGACAGCGTGGATGGTCTGCACCTGCTCGCCATGGTGCGCGGCAAGCAGGGCCGCCACGAGGAGTCGATCCGGCTTTATCGGGACGCCCTCAAACGCCGGCCCGCGGATGCCAAGCTCTGGTACAATCTGGGTCTCATCTACCATGCTGCCGAGCGCCCCCACGAGGCGGGAAATGCCTATGCGCGTGCCGTGGAATGCGGGGCGAACGGTCCGGACTTGCTCGGGCTTTGGTACACCTCGCGACGCCTGCTGTGCGACTGGAGCGACCACGCCGCTCTGATGGCAGCCCTGTCGCGGGGTGCCAATCCCGCCGGGCCGCCGGCTTCCCCGTTCGACACGCTGATGCTGGATGATCCGCACCTTCATCTTGCCGTCGCCCGCCGTCGCCTCGGGGGCGTGCGTCCCGCGACCCGCCTGCCGCCGACGGTGCGCGATCCTTCGGACAAGGTCCGGATCGGCTATGTTTCGGCGGATTTTCGCGAGCATCCCACGACGCATCTCATCGCCCGACTGTTGGAGCGTCATGACCGCACCCGGTTCGAGGTGGTGGCCATCTCCATCGGCCCTGACGACGGCTCCGATTATCGCCGGCGCATCATCGCGGCCGCGGACCGTTTCATCGACTGCTTTGCTTTCGACCTGGAGACCACCGCCAAAGCCATCGCACAGGCGGGCATCGACATTCTGGTGGACCTGATGGGCCACACGAGCGCCAACCGCGTCGATCTGTTCGCCCACCGTCTTGCGCCGATACAGGTTGCCTATCTGGGTTATCCCGGGACCACGGGCGCGCCGGAGATGGATTATGTGATCGCGGACCCTGCGGTATTGCCGTTTTCCGAAGCCTCCACCTTCAGCGAGGCGGTGGTGCATCTCCCGGAGACTTATCAGCCGTGCGACCCGCACATCGAAATTCCGCCGAGCCCCAGCCGCGCCGAATGCGGCCTTCCGGCCGGGGCGCTCGTGTTCTGTGCATTCAACGGCGCACAGAAGATCGACCCTGAGACCTTCGGCATCTGGATGGGCCTTCTTGAACAGGTGCCCGGCAGTGTCCTGTGGCTGCTGGCCGGCGACGCGCAGATGCAGGCCAATCTGTGCCGCGCAGCCGAAGCGCGTGGCATAGCGAAAGAGCGCCTGGTGTTCGCTCCCCGCCGTGAGGTTGCCGCCCATCTCGCCCGCATTCCACTCGCCGACATGTTCCTGGATACGTTTCCCTACACCGCCCACACCACCGCCAACGACATGCTGCGGATGGGGGTGCCGGTGGTGACGCGGGCTGGCGCGAGCTTCGCCTCTCGGGTGGCCGCGAGCCTCGTCACCCTCATGGGGTGCCCGGAATTGGTGGCGCGGGACGCCGATGACTATGCGGCTCTCGCTTTGGGCCTCGCGCAGGATCCGCAGCGTCGCTCCGCCCTGCGCGCGCGCCTCCTCGCCATGCGGGACCGCTCACCCCTGTTCGACAGTGAGCGATATCGGCTGCACCTTGAGGCGGCCTACGAGGGCATGATGGCCCGCTGGGCCGCGGGCGAGGCGCCGGCGGCATTCGCCGTGCCTCTGCTCTTGGGATCTATATCTCCCGATGCGACGGCTTGAATATCCGCGTTGGCGGCACAGACCTCGCTGAAGGGGCGATCCGGCGTGCACATGTCGGCGCCCTCGCCTTCATCGCGGCGCGCCATGTCCGCAAGGCGGGCATAGTCGGCACGCAGGCGGTCCAGGGCCTCCTCGTCCAGGTCTTCAAGGTCCAGCAGAACGTTGCGCGGCCCCTTGGTGCGCGCGATCAATTCGTCAAGCTTGATCTGGAGCGCCGCCGTATCGCGGTTCTGGCTGTTCTGGATGAGAAAAACCATGAGAAAGGTGACGATGGTCGTCGAGGTGTTGATGATGAGCTGCCAGGTGTCGTTGAACCCGAACAGCGGGCCGCTGAAACCCCACACGACGATCACCCCGAATGCGATGAAAAAAGTGGCCGGCTTGCCGGCATATCTGGACACCTGCTGGGACATGCGGGTGAAGAAGGGGCGCGGCGCGGGGCCGTCGTCCTGAGGCCAGCGGGGCGAAGCGGTCGGCGGTGCGGAGGCGGCCATGGTCAATCTCCCGGCTCCAAGGAACGCCAGCCCGCGTTCAAGGTTCCGGACAGGGGGGCGAACCTGCCACGCTGCCGGGTGTGGGAGCAGGTCGACCGCCCGAGCAAGAGCCGCCACTATGGGCCTTCGGCTGAAAGGCCATGAAAAGGGACTTCACATGACGCCCGCCATGATCCTTGCGCCGACATTCCTGCTCGTCGCGCTATCCTTCGTGCTGCTGTTCCGCTTGGGGCCCATGCGCCTCGGCGCGGTCTCCCGCGGCGAAGTGGGCCGCGAGGGGCTTCTTGATCCGAATGCCTTTCCCGAATCCTGCCGGCAGGTCAGCAACGCCTTCTCCAACCAGTTCCAATTGCCGGTTCTCTTCTATGTCCTGACAATCCTTGCCTTGGTCACGCGCAAGGCCGATATCCTGTTCGTCATCCTCGCCTGGGTGTTCGTCGCGAGCCGCTATGTGCATGCCTTCGTGCATGTCACCTCCAACGACATCAAGCTGCGGTTTCCCGCCTATGCGATCGGCGCGCTCGTCCTGGCGGTCATGTGGGCGCTGTTCGCGATCGCCATCCTGTTCAACATCTAACGCCATTGACACCGGCCGCCTCGCATTAGAGGAACGCGACTTCGCGACTTTGGGTGATGCGCCATGGATGATCCCCGCCGACACGTTCGCGCCATCGGCGGGATAAATGTCCTGTTCCTCATGGCGACGCCCCAGGAATATGGGCCGCATCTGCGCAGCCGCATTGATCCTCTGATCATCGGTGTCGGCCCCGTGGAGGCGGCGGCGGCGACCGGAGCGGCGCTGGCCATGTTGCGCCAATCAGGTCTCCTGCCGCAGATATTGGTGTCCCTCGGCTCCGCCGGCTCACGCACCCTCGATCATGCGGGCGTCTATCAGGTGGAGAGCGTGTCCTATCGCGACATGGACGCGTCGCCGCTGGGGTTTGAACGTGGGTGCACGCCCTTTGCGGACCACCCCGCCGTCATCGCCCTTCCGCACCGTATCGCAGGAGTGCCGGGCGCCTCCCTCTCGACGGGCGGCGCGATCATCTCGGGTGCCGCGTATGACGCCATCCCCGCCGACATGGTGGACATGGAAACCTTCGCCGTGCTGCGCGCGGCCCATCGCTTCGGCGTGGACCTGGTGGGGCTGCGCGGCATCACCGACGGGCGCACCACACTCGAACGCTATGAGGACTGGGCCGACTATCTGCATCTCATCGACGAAAAACTCGCACTCGCCCTAGATGCTTTCGCTGCCCAGGCGCAAGCCGGCCACCTCCTTTCCGCAAAGTCCCGCCCATGACCCCTGCCGCCCGCCTTTCCGCCGCCATGGATATTCTTGGCGACATCGCCGCGCGCCGCCGCCCCGCCGGTGAATGCCTCAAGGATTGGGGGCAGTCCCACCGCTTCGCCGGCTCCGGCGACCGGGCCGCCATCGGCGGGCTGGTGTTCGACACCCTGCGCCGGCGCGCCTCGGCAGCCCATGTCATGGGCTCCGACGCGCCGCGCGCGCTCGTGCTCGGCATGCTCGCGGTGATGCGCGGGCTTGATGTGGAGGCCATCGCGCGCCTTGCCGACGGTGCGCGCTTCGCGCCCGCGCCCCTGACGGAGGATGAACAGGCGCGCCTCTCCGCGCCGCAGCTGGACACGGCCGCGCCATGGGTGAAGGGCGATTATCCCCAATGGCTCGACCCACATCTTGCCGCCGTATTCGGAGCGGAGCGGACGGAGGAGGGGCACGCCCTTGCCGCGCGCGCCCCCGTGGACCTGCGGGTTAACAGCCTTGTCGGGACGCGCGAGGCGGCGCTGGCGGATCTCGCCCATCATGCGCCTGTGCCGGGGACGTGGTCTCCGCTTGCCTTGCGCATCGCCCTCGACGCGGAAGGCAAGACGCCGCCGCTCACATCCGAGCCCGCTTATCTCAAGGGGCTGGTGGAGGTGCAGGACGAGGGCTCGCAGATTGCCGCCATTCTTGCCGCGCCCGTTCCAGGGAGCCAGGTGCTGGATCTATGTGCCGGCGCAGGGGGCAAGACGCTCGAACTGGCCGCCCTCATGGACAATAAGGGCCAGATCTACGCGCATGACGCAGACATCCGGCGCTTGAAGCCCATTCATGAGCGTCTCCAGCGGGCGCATGTGCGCAATGTGCAGGTCCGCGCGCCCCGCGGCGCGGCGGACGTGCTTTCCGATCTCGAAGGCCGCATGGACCTCGTTCTGGTGGACGCGCCCTGCACCGGCACCGGCACCTGGCGGCGCAACCCGGACGCCAAGTGGCGGGTGCGTCCGGGCGCACTCGCTGAGCGGACCGCAGATCAGGCGAAGATCCTGGAAGATGCCGCGCGGTTCGTCGGTCCCGGCGGCCGGATCGCTTACGTCACCTGTTCGCTCCTCGATGAGGAGAACGGGGCGCAAATCCGCGCTTTTCTGGAACGCCATCCTGACTTTTCCGCGGTGCCGGCGGCGCAGACCGTTCTTGCGCTGGGGAGCCCGGGTCTCGCGCTGCGCGATGCGGCCCTCACCGGCCCCGAAGGCATCTTGCTCACGCCCCGCCGAACCGCGACCGACGGATTTTTCGTCAGCGTTCTGGCGCGCGCGGTCTGACAGGGGGACGCCGGCGACGCCGCCAGCATCGTCGGATTGAGGTGTTACCCGTCGCATTCGTGGAACGAAATCGACCTGAAGCGCGTCCATGACGGGCGGGACTCTCCCGCTTGGAGCACGCCATGTTCATCATTCGCCTCCTGGTCCTGCTGGTGGTCGCCGTGGGCGGCTACTGGGCTTATTATGTCTTTGCCGCCGCTTCGCCCTATGACCAGATCGGCGTCGCCATCAACTCCCATTTGCCCGAGCAAGCGCGCGCTTATGGCTGCGGCGAACTGAAGAAGCGCCACGCCGAATCCCCGGCTCCGCCGGAAGGGTGCGAGGGGCACTGGCAGGCGATCTGAAGGACGGGAGCCCCGTCCTTGCATGGGAGATCTGCCCGGAGCGACGCGGGCCTTGCTTTTGCATTCGGGACTTTCCCGCTAAAGGAGGGGCCACCGCGACAGGAAGGCCCATTCCATGCAAGACACCGTCCTCATCATCGATTTCGGCAGCCAGGTGACGCAGCTCATCGCCCGCCGGGTGCGTGAGGAAGGTGTGTATTCCGAGGTGGTCCCCTTCCAGAAGTCGTCCGAGGCTTTCGCGCGGCTGAAGCCCAAGGCGGTGATCCTGTCCGGCGGCCCAGCCTCGGTCATCGAAGGCGAGAGCCCGCGCGCGCCGCAGGAAATCTTCGAAGCCGGCATTCCGGTGCTCGGCATTTGCTATGGCGAACAGGCCATGGCCGAGCAACTGGGCGGAAAGGTGGAGAGCGGCCATCACCGCGAGTTCGGCCGCGCCGAAGTCGACGTGAAACGCTCCAGCCCTTTGTTCGAGGGCGTGTGGCAGCCGGGACAGAAGTATCTCGTCTGGATGAGCCATGGCGACCGGGTGACGGTCCTGCCGCAGGGCTTCGAGGCCATCGCCACGTCCGACAATGCGCCGTTCGCCGCGATCGCGGACGAAACGCGGAACTATTATGCCGTGCAATTCCACCCCGAGGTGGTGCATACGCCGGACGGCGCCAAGCTGCTGCGCAATTTCGTGCGTCGCATCGCGGGCCTGGAAGGCACCTGGACCATGGGCGCCTTCAAGGAAGAGGCGATGGCGCGCATCCGCGCCCAGGTCGGTACGGGGCGGGTGATCTGCGGCCTGTCGGGTGGCGTCGATTCCGCCGTCGCTGCCGTGCTGATCCACGAGGCGATCGGTGACCAGCTCACCTGCGTGTTCGTTGATCACGGCCTGATGCGGCTGGGCGAAGCGGAGCAGGTCGTCTCGCTGTTCCGCAACACCTACAACATCCCGCTCGTCCATGCCGACGCTTCGGAGCTGTTCCTGGGAGAACTCGAGGGCGTTACGGACCCGGAAGCCAAGCGCAAGACCATCGGGCGCCTCTTCATAGATGTGTTCGAAGCGGAGGCGAAGAAGGCCGGCGGCGCGGATTTCCTCGCGCAAGGTACGCTCTATCCCGATGTGATCGAGAGCGTCTCCTTCACCGGCGGCCCGTCCGTGACAATCAAGAGCCACCACAATGTGGGCGGCCTTCCCGCGCGCATGAACATGAAGCTCGTGGAACCGCTGCGCGACCTGTTCAAAGACGAAGTGCGGGCGCTCGGCCGCGAACTGGGGCTCCCCGAGAGCTTCGTCGGCCGCCATCCTTTCCCCGGCCCGGGCCTTGCCATTCGCTGCCCCGGCGAGATCACCCGCGAGAAGCTGGACATCCTGCGAAAGGCGGACGCGATCTATCTGGAAGAGATCCGCGCGGCCGGCCTGTATGACGTCATCTGGCAGGCCTTCGCCGTCCTCCTGCCGGTGCGCACCGTGGGCGTGATGGGCGACGGGCGGACCTATGACCATGTTCTGGCGCTGCGCGCCGTGACGTCGGTGGACGGCATGACCGCGGATTTCTATCCCTTCGACATGTCCTTCCTCGGCCGCACCGCCACCCGCCTCATCAACGAGGTGCGCGGCATCAACCGCGTCGTCTACGACGTCACCAGCAAGCCGCCGGGCACAATCGAGTGGGAGTGACGGCGCCTTCTGCGAAAAGGCGCACGTCGCTGTCGCCCTATTCGGTGCTGATGGTGAGTTGTGTCGCGTTCGTGTAGCCGTAGGCTTTGTGCAAGACCGTCAGGATCTCGCGCGCAATGGCGGTGTCGCTTTGCGTGCGGATGGGATAGAGCTTCCAATAGTTTTGGGCGCGTCCCGGCTCCGCATATCCCATCTGGAGAAGGGCGGAGACGCGATCGGGAGTAAGGATGGCCTGAAGGGCGGGCCAGCTTTGCTCTGATTGAGCCTCGCAGTAGATGGCGGGTCCCGACGCATCGGGAGCGCATTGCACGTAGCCGATGCCGGCATCGAAGGCGACAAAGACGTTTTGCGAGATATTGATCCGCAGACGTTGAATTTCTGCGGCCACCGTCTCTTCGTAGAGAGCACACAACTCCGCCACCGAGCGGGCCGAAGGAGGCCTTGGGGGCGGCGGATCATATGAGCAGGTCACCACTGCATCGGCGCGCATGGCAGCCGCGTCGTTGATCAGCCCGGCGAGGTTCTGACAGGGGCCGTTGCGGGGCGGGCAGGCAACGTCCCACATCCATGTCGTCTCCACCTGAAGGCTGCAGATGTCTGCATCATAGCCCTCTTTCAGCGTTTTCCGGATATGTTCGGCGGCGTGGCGCGTCGAAGCGTCTGCCGGGAAGATGTGCACGTAATTGCCGAAACTCGGATCGATGACCCATCCAAGGGAGGCCAGCCGATCCCGGCGCTCCCCCGTCAACACAGCGTCCAAAGAGGGTTGCATGGCGGTTCCGGCGGCTTCACACAGCAGGCTCTGGTCAGCCTCTCGCCGGCACTGGATGTATTTGTTCCCGTCCCAGAAGGTCGCGTAGCCGACCCGTCCGAGGCGCGTCACCTTATCTATGTTTTGCAGGGCGTCTTCGATCCGGTCACAGGATGCATATGCGGAGCTTGCCTCTGGCGCGGCGCCGCGCAACATCGCCCTGACACAGGACACCCATCGATCCCAGACCATCGCATATCCCCCAATATGCTGACGCGCCGCGCACAACGTCAAACGCGGGCCGGACCTGCGTCGCCCGTCCGGATCCTCGATCCATAACAACCCAGGGTAGATATGTCGTCAATAGGGCTTGTGAACCTGGGCGAGACAGCAGGCGGAGCCATGTGCCGGACGCTCGACCAGACGTTCCGGCAGGCTGGGCTGAAGCGGCGCAGTGCGCGGCGTCCGACGCCGGTGCCGGCAGGCCCCCTATCACCTAATGGAAGGCCTCTCACCGGTGAACAATGCGCCTCGGCTGTGCGCGCCGGCGAGGCCCCTGCGCCGCAAGGGGCGACCACCCTGCGTCCGAAAGCCCGTGACACCCTGAAGGCCGTCCGGGAGGTCTTTCTCGAAGCGGGCTATGGCGGGGCCATCATGGATGCGAGCGCGCGCGGGTGCGATGTCCAAGGCGACCCGAGAGACAGCGGCATCGCGATGTTCCTCGGCTTCCACAAGGTGTGACTGCAACCCTGCCAGCCATCCTTGCAACCGTCGAAAGCTTGCTGGCCCAGGGAGTTGTCCAAGTTCGGTTCCAGGACGATGCTTCGCGCCGTATCGCAACGGTCGATCTCGGCGCTGAGCAGAGTGCGGGCCATGCGAGGAGAAACCTAAAATTTGCGCTTGCTGCAGCGCCGAAGCTGCGCCTATTCGAGGCGGCCCAAGCTCGAGCTTTCGCGGCCTGGCGAGCGCTGGAGAAACGACGTGATTATCTCAGCTCCGACCGATTATCGTGAAGCGGCGCGCCGTCGGCTGCCGCGCTTCCTGTTCGACTATATCGACGGCGGTGCCGTTACCGAGCAGACGATGCGGAGCAATGCTCAGGCGCTGCAGGCCATCGCGCTGCGCCAGCGCGTGCTGCAGGGCGCCGGGGCGCCGACGCTTGAGACCGACATTCTCGGCAGCCAATGGGGGATGCCGATCGCCTTGGCGCCGGTCGGCGCCACCGGCATGTATGCCCGGCGGGGCGAGGTCCAAGCTGCCCGCGCCGCCACGCAGGCCCGCATTCCCTATACGCTCTCCACCGTGTCGGTCTGCCCGATCGAGGAAGTGGCAAAGGGGGCTCCAACGGGGAATTTGTGGTCGCAGCTCTATGTTCTCAAGGATCGCGGCTTCATGCGAAACTTCCTTGAGCGCTCATGGGCGGCGGGCATGGGGACGCTGGTCTTTACAGCGGATATGCCGGTCCCCGGGTCGCGCTATCGCGACCGCCACTCGGGCATGTCGGGCCCCGCCGCCACGTTGCGGCAATATATGCAGGCGGTGCTGCACCCCTTCTGGGCCCTCGATGTCGGCCTGTTGGGCGGGCCGCTCTCGTTCGGTAATATCGAAGCCTATGTCGGTCACAAGATGACGATGACCGATTATATCGGCTTTCTGGGCAAGAATTTCGACCCGTCGATCGCTTGGAACGACCTGGAGTGGGTCCGCGACAGCTGGAAGGGCAAGTTGATCATCAAGGGCGTGCTCGATCCCGAGGATGCCCGTGATGCGAAGCGACTGGGTGCGGACGGGATCATCGTTTCCAATCACGGCGGGCGCCAGCTCGACGGAGCAAAGCCAACCGTCCAAGCCCTGCCGGGCGTGGTGGACGCCATCGGCGAGGATCTGACCGTTCTGGTGGATTCCGGCATCCGGTCCGGCGTGGATGTGGTGCGCATGCTGGCGCAGGGGGCCAAGGGCGTCCTCCTCGGCCGTGCCTATATCTATGCCTTGGCCACCGCCGGAGAGCGTGGGGTGTCGCATCTTCTCGATCTCTTCGCCGCCGACATGAAGGTGACCATGACGCTGATCGGTGCAAAGACCCCGGCCGATATCACGCGCCATGCCCTCGACCTCGGCCGCGCCGATTTTCCGAGCTTGACCGACCTTGAGGGCAGGGGCGGCGCGCGCCAAATGGCGGCCGCCCAATAGCGCGCGGGGGAGACCGCCGGGCGTCGGATCGGGCGGCCGGCTCCTTGATGCGACCATCTCCGCTGGCCGCGCCCCCTGTTGCGGCGGCGCGGCGCTTGGCGCCGTGAACGGAGCCGGGTGAGCCGGTGCATTTCAGCGGCTCCTGTGCGGCGGGTGCGGTCAATCCGCAAGTCGCGCACGGGCCCGCGCCTGGGCGCTGCGGATCTGGCCCTGGTAAAGGGCATCCTTGCCAGGATACCAGGGCATGGTGCCGAGAGCGTCGAAGCCCGGAACGCTCTCCATGTAGCGCACCATGCGGGCCCGCATGGCCTGATCCGGCAGCGGCCCTCGCATGGCTCCGAGATTGTCGCTCATGTGATCCGGGTTGGAGGTGCCGCACAGGACGCACGTGACCGCGGGATGGGCGATGACCCATTTCAGGAAGAACTGAGCCCAGGTCCGCGCCCCGAAGTCGCGAGCGAAATCCGGCAGGGGCCGTCCCTCCACGATGCGCATCAACCGCGCCTTCTCCAGCGGCATGTTCACCAGAACGCCGACGCCGCGCGCGGCCGCTGCGGGGAGCAGCCGGCTTTCCGCGGAGCGGTTGAAGATCGAGTAATTGGTCTGCACCACGTCGACGTCGCCGCGCTCGATGAAGCCGGTCAGTTCCCCCTGATAAGCGGATTCGTGGTGTGTGATGCCCACGAGGCTGATGTCCCCTTCCTTCTTCCAGGCGCGCAGGAGCGGGATGATGACGGGTGCATTGGTGATGCTGTGGCACTGCATGAGATCCATGCGCTCGCGCCAGATGCGCAGCTTGGACTGTGCAAGGCTTGCCTGCGCGTGGCTGGTGTCGCCCAGATATTCGCCGGTGGACCAGATCTTGTTGGCGAGGAAAATATCCTGCGCCGCCGGCATCTCGGACAGAATCGCGCCAACGGTGACTTCCGCAGACCCATAAAGCGGGGAGGTGTCGATCACCCCGCCTCCGCCGGCGACATAGCGCGCGACCACCGCGCGCAACCGATCGCGCGGCGCGCCCGGGACCAGATCGAAGGTGAGGAAGGTGCCGAGGCCGAGCGCCGTCACCGTCCGCCCCGACCGTCCGATCGGTCGCGTGATGGCGGGCTCCTGCGGCGGGGCGGTGCCCTGGGAGGGTTGAGCGAGAGCGGGGCGCGCGGCAGAGGAGGCGATGCCCAGCGCCGCGGCAGTGGCCGTTGCGCCAAGCAGGCTGCGTCGATCGATCCCCATGGGGTCCTCCTTCGGTCTTGCTGTGAGATGTCCGGTCAGAACTGCCAGCCTGCAGGAACCCAGGCGTAGCCCGTGTCTGTGCGCAGGATCCGTCCCAGTCCGGGAAACGGGTAATGGAAGCCGAGCACGAGCACCCGGTCGGCAGCGGCCTGGTCGAAGATGCGGCGGCGCGCGGCGGCTGCTGCTTCCGGATCGCGGTCCGGTCCCGGGCGCCAGGGCTGCTCGATATTCACCACCGGGTGGTAGGCAAGGTCCGCAGTCAGCAGCAACTGGTCGCTGCCCGACTGCACCAGGAAGGTGGCCATGCCGGGCGTGTGGCCTGCGGCCGGGATGGTCTTGAGGCCCGGCAGGATTTCCGCCCCGGCTTCGTAAAGTTCGACGTCCCGGGCGAGGGGCGCGAGGCTTTGCTTGATGTTTGCCGCGAAGCGTTGCCGGAAGTCCGGCGGCACCGGCATGTAAGACAGGTCCGGATCACCTTTGACGAAGAACGCCCAGTCCGCGCGCGGCGCCAGAACGCGTGCGCGTGGAAACGCTTTGCCGCCGTCCGCAGCGCGCAGATTTCCCACATGGTCGGGATGGGTGTGAGACACCACGATCACATCGATGTCCTCGGCGGAAAGACCGATGGCGCCGAGATTATCGAACAGGCGTCCGCCATTCGGACCCATGGTGGATCCTGCCCCTGCTTCGAGCAGGACGCGACGCCCGCCAATTTCGAGAAGCAGGGTGTTGAGATTCAGTGTCATGAAATCCGTGGGCAGAAAGGCGCGGCGGAGCACCGCCTCCAATTCCACCTGCGGCGCGTCTCCCGCGTAAACGCGAGGCGGGCCGCCGATATTTCCGTCGCTCAGAACGGTGGCGGTGATGTCGCCGATGCGGAACCGGTAAAAGCCGGCATTGCGTCCTGTCTGCGGAGCAGAGGGAGCAGAGGGCGCGGCAAGGGCAGGGCGCGGCGCGAATGCGGCGCCGGACGCACCGGCGACAGCGGTCAACAAAATCCTTCGTCGGTTGATCGTCAGCATATCGGCCTCCAGCGGGCAGAGCGTGCGGGAGCGACCTCGGCTCCGGTCATGAGGGATGGTGACGTATCGGAAGCGATTTGATAACAGCATCAAATCCGAAAAGACTGATCTGGATTTGAGATCAATGCGCGCCGTTCGTCTCGACCATCTGGAAACCTTCGCTTTGATCGTCCGGTGTGGCGGCTTTCGTGCTGCGGCGGCGGAACGGGGCGTGTCGTCCTCCGTGATGAGTCAGACGCTCGCGGCCCTCGAGCAGGATCTCGGTCTGCGCCTCATCAACCGAACGACACGGAGCATCGCGCTCACGGAGGCCGGCGAGCGGCTGCTGGACCGACTGCGCCCCGCGCTGGACGATA
The DNA here is from genome assembly GCA_040755535.1 of Pseudomonadota bacterium. Taxonomy (GTDB): domain Bacteria; phylum Pseudomonadota; class Alphaproteobacteria; order Rhizobiales; family Xanthobacteraceae; genus Aquabacter. Next base: position 82,815 of record JBFMAV010000008.1, read on the forward strand.
TTCGCCTCGCGGTGATCGAGCTGGACCAGTTGCGGGACAGCCCGTCTGGAACCCTGCGCATCAATGCGCCCGCTCCCGCGGTCGATCACGTGCTGTGCCCCTTGGCTTTCGCCTTCATGGAGGCTCATCCCGACGTGAAGGTCGAGATCGTGAGCGATGCGGCGATCATCGACATTGTCGAGCAGGGCTTCGATGCCGGGGTGCGGTTCGGCCAGCAATTGGCGCAGGACATGATCGCCGTCCCGCTCGGGCCGCCCCTGCGCTATGTGATCGTGGCGTCCGAGGACTATCTCGCGCGGCGCGGCCGGCCAAAAGTCCCCTCGGACCTGATGGACCACAGCTGCATTCGCCGTCGCTACCCCGGCGGGGCGCTTGCGACCTGGACCTTCCAGAAGGCCGACGAGGAGGTCGAGATCGTACCAGAGGGCCGCCTCACTTTGAGCTCGGCGCAAGGTGAGCTTCAGGCCGCCCGCGCGGGGCAGGGCATCGCCCATGTGCTGGAGGATTATGCCGCGCCTGACTTACAGCGGGGGGCACTGGAGGAGCTTCTCGCGGACTGGAGCCCGAAGCTGCCCAGCTGGTACCTGTATTATCCCAGCCGCCGCCACAACAGCGCGGCCATGCGCGCATTCCTCGACTTCGTTCGGCGCTCGGCGCGCTGAGGCTTGTCGGGGGCTCAAGCCCGAGCGGAGGGCCTGGCGGTTCCGGGAGGGGCGGGCGAGCAGGCGCGCTCAGGGCCGCCCGAGGTCCGCGCCCTGGATTGCCCGAAGCGCCGCGTTTTCGCTTTCCAGGGCTGCGATGCGCGTGTGGAGGCGCTGCAAAGCGGCGGCCACGTCGGCAGCATCGAACTTTTGAGGAATGTGCTGGGGGCAATTGATGTCCCAGGTCCCGAGCGTAAACAGCAGGGCCTGATCAACCCGCGCCCGATACCCGTCCGGCCTCAGGCGGTCCAGCAGCGCAGCATCGTCGCGCACGATGCGAGCCGTGCCCCACAGCTTGATCCGCCGTTGGTGGGCATAGTCCATCAGGATCAGGAAGGCGCGCGGATTGTCCTGAAGATTGCCGGCGGAGATATATTGCCGGTTGCCCAGATAATCCGCGAAGCCCAGCGTCGTCGCATCGAGTATGCGGATGAAACCCTTCGGCCCGCCGCGGTGTTGGGCATAAGGTTGCCCGTCCGCGCTGGCGGTGGCGAGGAATGCGGTGTCCACCTCGGCGAGAAAATCCTCCAGGCCGTCGGTGGTCGCGCTTTGATAGCCGAGCCGGGGCGCGGTCCGGGCATATTGGAGCCGCGAGCCGCGCTCGGCCTGGATCGCCTTCACGCTGGGCGTAAAGGCGACATGTGTGGTGACGTCGTCCGTGCGGTCCATGACGCGCTCCTTTCTGTCCGGCAGCGGAAGCGGCTCAGCCCGCTGCGCGCGTCTTCATCTCGGGGAAGTCGATGTCCGTCTGGAAGACTTCGTTGAAGTAGTTGGTGAAGGTGTTCAGCGCCACATGCTGGACAATCTCGACCAATTGCGCGTCGGTGTAGCCGGCCGCGCGGGCCGCTCCGACATCCTCCGATGCGACGGCGCCGCGCGTGCGGGCGATCTTGACAGCGAACCGAACCGCCGCGTCCGCCTTCGGGTCGTTGGATGCGCCGTTGCGATTGGCGGTGATTTCCGCATCATCCAGCTTTGCCGCGTTGCGCCCGAAGAAGGTGTGAGCCGAGAGGCAATAGTCGCAGCCGTTCACTTCCGCCATCGCAAGGGCAATGCGTTCGCGCGTGGGGGCGGGAAGCGTGCCTTTCGCGAGCGCGCCGGACATGCCGAGATAGCCTTCAAGTGCCGCAGGGCTATTGGCGACCGTCAGGAAGATGTTGGGAATGCGGCCGATCTGGCGCTGGACTGCGTCTAGTAGCGGGCGGGCCTTTTCCGGGGCGGCGTCGAGGGTCAGAGTAGGGATACGGGGCATGGGGGCCTCCTCTCGTGGATCGGTCGTTTCCGATGAAGGGAGGCTAGATCTTTCCATTCGATAAGAGCATGCACAAAAAATGGAGAGGTATATTCTCGTTTTTTGAGAGGAACGATGGACCGCTTCGAGGCGATGCGAAGTTTGCTGGCAGCGGTCGATGCGGGGAGCCTTTCAGCGGCGGCGCGTCGAACCCATGTCCCGCTGCCGACCTTGAGCCGCCGCATCGCCGATCTGGAGACCCATCTCGGCGCGCCTCTGCTCATTCGCACCAGTCGGAAATTGCACCTCACCGAGGCTGGCGAAGCCTTTGTGACTGCCGCGCGGCGGCTGTTGGACGACCTTGACGAGGCCGAACGGGCGGCCGCCGGCGAATATCGCGCGCCGCGTGGGGAATTGGTGGTCACCGCCCCCCTCAGCTTTGGACGTCTACATGTTGCTCCGGTGATTCACGGCTTTCTCGCCGCCTATCCCGAGGTCGACGTCAGGATGATCCTTGCGGACCACGTGATCGATCTCGCGGAATCCCATGTGGATGTGGGTGTTCGGATCGGGCGGTTGCCGGACAGCGATCTCATGGCCCGCAAGCTTGGCGATGTGAGTTGGGTGATCTGCGGCAGCCCGGATTATCTGTCCCGTCGAGGCGTTCCTGGTTCGCCGGGGGAGCTTCTCCAGCATGATTGCGTCGTGTTGGAGGGGCTGCCAACCGCGCGGGCCTGGCTGGTGCGTGACGGAGGGCAGGAGCGGGCCGTGGCGATAGAGCCGCGATTCACCGTGAATTCCGCTGACGCCGTGGTGGAGGCGGCCCTCGGCGGCGTAGGTCTCGCGCGCGTCGTCAGTTATCAGGCGGCTGCGGCGCTTGCCCGAGGGGATCTTGTGCCCGTGCTGCGCCGCTTTTGGTCCGCCCCGTTTCCGGTCCATCTTGTCCATCGCTCGCAGCGCCAGCAGCCGCTGAAGGTGCGCGCCTTTCTGGACTACATATTTCCGCGCCTCAGCGAGCGGCTGATTACGATCAACCGGGCGGTGCAGTGAAGGACCTGATTCTCATCTGTGAAGCAGCTTCTAAATTATCGATAGAGGACGTTTTGCCGATCCGATTGCGATGCAATGAGATTGGAACGGGCTTTAGGATCTGGCCTCCTGCCAGTGAGGATAGGTGACATAGGCGGTCAGCGCGCCGTGCTCATGGGCCCGAATGGTCACGTCCGCGCCTCTGGGCATATGTATGATGTCGCCGGGGTCGGCCGTGACCGTGCCATCTGGGGTTGTGACGGAGAGCCGGCCTTCGAGGACGATCATCACATCATCCACCGCCATGGTCTCCGAGAGGCCCTGACCCGGTCCATAGCGCCCGAACCCGATCGAAATCGGCGCGCCGTTGCGCTGATCCACCATATTGGCCACGAATACGTCTTCGGACTGTCCCGGGGACCGTTCGAAAGCGGCGTCGAGGGCACTGAAACGGGAAACTTTCATGCCGTTTCTCCACTTGGCGCGGCGCAGGAGCCGTCCGCGCGGGGTGAGATCTGCGCCTTTAACGCCGCAGGACCGAACGAGGTCCGCGACCGTCGGTTCGTCCTGAAAAGTGTAAATCTTTGGCCTATCGAAATGAGGGCATTCTTTGCCATGCGCGGTTTGTTACCTTCATCCTCAATCGAATCTGCAAATTTGGATTGAGGGCGGCGATGAGCATCGGGCGATCGGCGGTAGCCGGAATGGGGCTATGCCTGTGCGTGCAGGCAGCTGGCGCGGCGGAACCGGGCTTTACGTACGAAACCCTCCAATTCAATGGCGGGAGCACATTCTTCACCGGCATTCATGCGAACATCATCACCGGGAACTATGTGATCCCGGGCAGCACGAATACAGGCGGGTTGCTGTACAACATCTCCACCAAATCATGGTCGGCCTTTCCCTACGCGACCGCGAACGGAGCCAATTATCCCGGCGCCGTCATTTCTTCGCCCTACGGCCCCGGCTTCGGTTCGCAGACCGGCATCCTTCGGGCCGTCGGCAGCTACCAGACCACCGCGTCTGCACCCTACGATATCGGCTATTTGTATGATGCCGCGGCGGCCCAGGGAGGGCAGCTTACCTCGCTGCAATATCCAAGCACCGCCGGTTCGCCGACCCTCTTCACAATCGCCCACAGCACCTTTGGCAACCAAGTGGTGGGCAATTACGACACACAGCTCGATACCGGAAACGCCTTCATCTACGATATCCGTACCGGCACCTATACGACCAACAACAAGCCGGGCGCCATCAGCACCACGGCTTACGGCATTTGGGGCGACAAGATTTCAGGCGGATATTTCGATGCCGCGCCCGGCGGGGGGCTGGCCCCGGAGCAAGGCTATATTTACGACAAGGTGACGGGCACCTTCACAACCTACAATCACCCGGGAGCCGTCGCGACCCATTTCGAGGGCATCGTGGGTGCGGGACGGTCCGACGAATACAATCTCGTCGCCAACTGGGTCACGGCGGACGGCACCGTTCACCCGGCGGTGATGCATGTGGCGGCGGATGGGACCGTCACTTGGTACGAGATCGAGATCCCCGGCGACATCGTCTCCTCCAATTCCGCCTATGGCGATCAGGTGGTCGGCATCATCCAGAATGGGACGGTGACCACCGCCTATCTCGCGACCATTCCGGGCATCTACAATCCGATCCGCAATGCCGGAGAAATCACCTCCAACACCGCGAACAGCGCCGCTTTGTCGGGCCGCAAGGGTGACGACATCGTCAACAGCGGCGTGATCCGCGTGAGCGGCAACAACGGCGTCGGCATTCAGGGCAATACTTATGGCGTCATCACGAATACAGGCACCGTCACCGCAAGCGGTGTCACGGGTGCGGCGGTGTTGATGCAAGGCGAATACGGGACGCTGCTCAATTCCGGCTTGCTCCAGGCATCGATTCAGGCGGACGCGCTGCGCACCGACCCGACGAGCTACGGCACCCAGATCGTGAATACGGGCGTGATCGATGGCCGTATCGCGGCGACGGCGGGCGCGGACAAGCGGTTCGAGAACAGCGGCTGGATCGGCGTGAGTGGCACCGGCGTATCGGTCACGCATCTCTTCAGCGGGCTCTTCGCGCAGACCTCGGCCGGCACGCTGTCGCTCCGCGTGGGCCCCACCGGTGCCGACGCCTTCGAGGTAACGGGAGTGGCCCGGCTCGCGGGGACGCTGGAGGTTCCCTTCCTGGTTCCCACCTTGTCCAACAGCTTCACTCTTCTGGCCGCCACCGACGGGTATACCGGCACCTTTGGCACGCTCTCCACGCCCGGCCTCTCCCGCTTCGTGAGCCCCTCGCTCTCCTATGGGAGCCGCTCCGTGGTGTTGAACCTCACCTCGCAGATCGCGCGCCAGCCGGGCCTCAATGCGAACCAGACGGCCGTCGCAACGGCGGTGGATTCCACCTTCAATTCCGGCGCAGCGGCGCAAGCCGGTCAGGCGCCGGCCGCCATCATGACCTCTCTGTACGGGGTCAGCCCGCAGCAGCTCCCCCTCGCCCTCAGCTCGCTTTCGGGAGAGGCCTATGCCAGCCAGCAGAGCGTGATGATCGGTGACAGCCTCTACAGCCGCGACGCGGTCATGAGCCGCATGCGCCAAGGGGCGTATGCCGGTGCCGCCGGGCCGCTGGCCGCCCTCGCTTATGGCGGCCCAGCCCTGGCGTCCGCCCCTGCGCCCGGCAGTGCCTCCGAGGCGCTCGCCTATGCGACCAAGGCGCCCGGCGCCGCTCCGGCGTCCGCGGGCACCACAACGGTGTGGGCGCAAGGGTTTGGCGGCTGGACCAATTATGATGGCAGCAGCGCGGCCTATGGCGTCGATTCCACCATCGGCGGCGTGATGACGGGTGCCGATATCCAGGTCGGCACCTGGCGCATTGGCGCGGCGCTCGGCTATTCCCAGTCCGGCGCCTCAGTGGCGGACCTGAATGCCTCGAGCACGGTCAATTCCATGCTGGTCGGCCTTTATGGCGGCACCAATTTCGGGCCTGTCAGCCTGCGTCTCGGCGGGACCTATGCCTTCAACCAAGCGGACGGCAGCCGCACCGTCGCCCTGCCCGGCGTCCTTGAGATGGCGGACGCCCAATATGACGGCGGCACCGGACAGCTGTTTGCCGAAGTGGGCTACGGCTTCGCGCTTCAGGGGATCGCGCTCGAGCCCTTCGCGGGGCTGGCCTATGTGCATCTGGACACCGACGGCTTCACGGAAACCGGCGCCTCGGGATCGGGCGTCACGGTCGGCTCCGCTTCGTCCAATGTGGGCTACGCGACTCTTGGCCTGCGCGCCGCGACGCTCCTCGCGCTCGGAAACGGAATGTCGCTCGCGCCGCATGCTTCGGCGGCTTGGCAATATGCCTTCGGGGACACCACGCCCACGAGCCAAGTGGCTCTCACCGCGCTGCCCACCGCGGCCTTCACGGTTTCCGGTGTGCCGCTGGCGGAGAACACCGCCCTGGTCGAGGCCGGCGTCGATCTGCTGATCTCGCCCCAGGCGCGCATCGGCGCCTCTTATGTGGGTCAGTTCGCCGACAGCGTGACGGTCAATGCCTTTTCGGCAAACGTGACCTGGAGGTTCTGAGCCTGGCGTCGGCGGGGCGCGGAGGAACGATCACTTCAGCAGGACCTGGATATCCTGGTCCTGCCCCGCCTCCACTTTGAATTCCCGGCTGAAGGTGCGCCCGTCATTGCGCGCGAAGGCGACATAATCGCCTTCCGTGAGTACGAATTGCGGAAACGCTCCGATGGACTCTTTGATGGTGTCGCCGCCGGGCGTGGTCACCGTCCATTGGGTATCGGCCAATGCCTCGCCCCCGGTAATTTTAACCAGCTTGAGCGTGACTTGCGCGGCGCGATGATGGACCGTGGCGTCGGTGAGCTTGCCCGGCTGCACGGTCACGTCCGCGCGCACCACAGCATTGGCGTCGCCATAAGCGGAAACCACGTGGTAGGTGCCTTCCGGCAGCAGAACCACCTCTCCTGCGTTGGCGCCGCGATAATAAGGCTGGCTCGATGCCCGGCCCTGGAGGAATGACCCCTCGAAGATGTCGAAGGTGACTTTCTGTGCCGGAATGGGCTTGTCCACGACGTCCGCCGACAGACGCAAGCCGCCGGCGGGCAGGGGAAAGGCCTCCCGCCGCGATGTGCTTCCCATGACCACCCTTTGGGCGATGCTGGCGAAACCGTAGCTCGCATGCACCACATACCCGCCGGGGTTGAGAAAGAAGACGGGGAACGCATCGGTGCTTTCCGCCACAAGCGGGAATGCGCCCGACGCTTCCGGCGTATCGGCGAAGACGCGCCAGGACAGGCCGCGGGTGATCGGAGCGCCATCCGCGCCGAAGCGGGCATAGGCGCCGAGCGCCACCTTGCCGGCCGGAGGCTGAGGCAGTACCGCATGGGGCTCGCGCGCATTGCCGGGCGCGGCGCGGCCGGGCGGGGGGCCGAAACTGTCCGCGGGCACCGGCGGCACGCCGAGCGGCTGGAGGCCCTGCGCGAAGGCCGGGGGCGCGGCCAGAACGGCGGCACAGAGATAAAGGCCGAGCGTGAGGAGCGAAAGGAGCGGGGCTTTGGCGCGCATGCGCCTCACGTGCCCCGAAACCTGGGCGGTTTCAAGTCATGGGCGCGGTCGCCTGCACCCGCGCAGGGCCGCGCCGTTGAGCCATAATTGTTTGAATTCACAGGTGTTTGCCGCGCGCTAGGCCGTTTCGCTGCAACATGCTAAACGAAGCCGAAAGCGGCGGGAGGATCCCCGCCCGATCTGCTGGTTTGCCATGCCCGATGCCCTCGACCTCCTGCTGACGCGCCGCTCCACCCGCATCCTGGATTTCGCCGAGCCCGGGCCGGATGCGCGGCAATTGGAAACCCTCCTCACCATTGCCGCGCGCGTGCCCGACCACGGCAAGCTCGCACCCTGGCGTTTCATCGTCCTTCAGGGCGAGGGCCGCACGCGAGCCGGTGCCGCGCTCGCGCAGGTGCTGGCTGCGAAGGATCCCGCAGCCGGAGAGAAACGGATCGGTGAGGAGCTCAAGCGGTTCGAGCGCGCGCCGCTGGTGCTCATCGTCGTGTCGCGGGCGGCACCCCATGTGAAAATTCCCGAATTCGAGCAGATTCTCTCATCCGCCGCCTGCGCGCAGAACCTGCTGATCGGCGCTGCGGCCCTTGGTTTCGGCGCAACCTGGCTGACTGAATGGGCGGCCTATGATGCGCAGGCGCGCGCCGCGCTCGGCCTCTCGGAAGAGGAGCGCATCACCGGCTTCGTCTATGTGGGCACCGCGTTGCAGAAGCTTGAGGATCGCCCCCGGCCCGCGCTCGACGCGGTCGTGACCTACTTCTGAGCGCCGTCCATGGCGGCCGGACACGTCTCTCCCGGGCGCGGACGCCGCTCCTTTTCGTCTCGGCTCGCCATTGCCAAGCAGTTCCTCGCGGCCGCAGGCGCCGTCCTTGCCGGACGCAATCCGGCGCGCCGGGTGCGCTCGGCCCTCCGGCGGCTGGCGGGCGCACCCTCCGCCCCGTCTGCGGCGCGCCGGGAGGCTCCCGCGTTGCGCTGCCTGCGCGGTGCCCCGCTGGACGTCGCCGGGCCAATCTGTCTGTTCGTGGCTTATGCGCCCGACGGCCGGTTGTTCGACCACACGGTGCGGTATTGCGCGGACCTGCGCCGGGGCGGATTGGGGCTGGTGCTCGTCGTCATCACCGACCGGCCCGATCTGGAGTGCCGAGACCCGGGGCAAGAGGCGGCAGACACGGTCCTGGTCCGCGAAAACCAAGGCTATGACTTCGCGGCCTGGGCGGATGCCTTGCGCTTCATGCCGGAGATCTGGCAGGCGCCGGAACTCTGGTTCGCCAATGACAGCGTCTATCATTCGCCCCGGCTGCTGGCGTCCATGATTGCCCGCGTGCGGGCAAGCCGCGCGGACATTGTAGCGGCCACGGCCAGCACCGAAGTCGCGCCTCATTTCCAGAGCTATTTCTTTGCCCTCAAGGCCACGCCGGACCGTCGCCTGCCGGCGCGAAACTTCTGGGACGGCGTGTCCGTCCTGGAGGACAAGCTCCAGGTGATCCGTGACTACGAGGTGCGCCAGAAATCGGTCCTGGAGGCCGGCGGTCTCACCCTTGAGGTGCTGTACCCTTTGCCGCCGGACCCGCGCAATCATCTCCAGGAACGCTGGCGGGCGCTGTTGGACGCGGGGTTTCCCTTCGTGAAGATCGAGCTTCTGCGGGACAATCCGCACCGCGTGGATCTTGGCGGTTGGCGTGACCTGCTGGACGCGCACGGCTTTGACACGGCGCAGGTCGCCTTCCATCTCGGCGCGCGCGCCTCCGGGGCGGCGGCGCTCATGGAAGTGCGGTAAGGCGTCGCTCGACCGGACCAAGGTCGTCAAGGCATGCCGATCGGCAGGCCCTTACAGGGCAGCGACCGCTCGGTCGGGGCGTAGATGACGATGTCCGGCTTGAAAGTCTGGATGGCGTTCCATTCGAACTTGCACGCATTGTTGTGCATCCAGCCGAAGCGGCTGGCCCGTGCTTCCAGATAGCGCCGCCAATAATGCTGGGTGAAGCTGTCGCCGATCACCAGGATGCTCGGCCCGCCGTGCCCGGTGGAAAAGGCGAAGGGCTGAAACGGATCGCTGGCCGGCTTTTCCGGGACCGCGCCGCGAAGGGGCGTGAGCTTGGCGCGGGGGTCGGGATAGCGCACGCCATAATCCCTGTCGCCCGTTTGGCTGGCCTCGCCCAGGTAGCGGGCGAGATCCCCCGTCGGCGCATGGGTGAGCGGTCCGAGCGCGTCGTCTTCCGGGATCGTCAGGTCCGGCCTGCCTGCGGCCACCATGGCCGCGTTGAATGCGATGAGCGCCCCACGCTGGTTCCAATGGCTGTCGGTGCGCATGTAAATGGGGCCGTCTTTCGCCGCTGCCGTGAAGGGGGGACGAAGATCGACGAAGGTGATGCCGCGCCGCCTCAGGTCCTCGGCAACGAGGTCGAGTTCCGTCGGTTTGCGCATCTGGGCTTCCGCCCAGTCCGGCAGCTTGCTTGCCAGTGCCGTGGCATTGTTGGGCGGCGACGTGACGACCAGCTTGGCGCCCTGCGCCTTCAAGGCGGCGTCGAATTTTTCCAGCACGTCGCCGAAGGTGCGCAGCGGGGCTTCGCGCACCAACAGGCCGAGCGACTGCTCCAGCGACTTGTCGCCCGTGTAGAACAATTGGCCATCATCCCCGATCACCAGCGGGCGTGCGCGCGTGGAATGGAAGGCCCGCGCATAGGCTCCGTTGGCCGCCATGATGGCGCCGCGAAACCCGAAGTGGGCGTTGATGTAGGGATCGAGCCGCTCACCGGCGCGTTCCCACCAGCGTTCCGCCGGGGCCACGGCGGGGCGCACCGGGCCGGGCAGGTCCGGCAGCACATGGCCGAGCATGGGCAGGAACAGGATGGCGGTGAAGAGAAAGCACCACCAGCGGCGATAGGCGAGCAGCAGCGGCATGGCGGCTAGAACCGGAAATAGAGGAAGGGGCTGTAATTGGCCGCTCCCACCGTCATGATGCACAGCGCGAACAGCAGCAGGATAACGACGCTATCCACCGCGCCATAGATCGCACGCCGCACGGCCGGGGCGGTGCGCCCGCCCTTCGGCTGGGGCAGGCCCCACATGGCCAGCGGCCAGCCGAGGATCAAGACGCCGATGGTGATGGGCTGGAGCGCGGTCATGAGCGAGGTGTCGATGGGGCCGAAGCCGTTGAGTCCCACAAGGCCCGCGAACAACTCATGGGCGTCGTCCAGCGTCACGGCTCGAAACCACACCCAGCCGGACAGGAAGACCGCGAACACATAGGCATGGCGCAGCACGCGGGGGGCGGCCTTTAGCCATCCGCCGAACCGGGTGCGTTCCAGCACCAGGAAGAAGCCGTGATGGGCGCCCCAGATGAGAAAGGTCCAGGCGGCCCCGTGCCATAGGCCGCAGAGCAGGAAGACGGTCCATAGATTGACCGCTGTGTGAAGGTGTCCGTGGCGATTTCCACCAAGCGGAATATAGACATAGTCGCGAAACCAACTGGACAGGCTCATGTGCCAGCGGCGCCAGAAGTCCGCCACCGACAGCGCGCCATAGGGCAGGTTGAAGTTGCGCGGAAACTTCAGGCCCATGGCGAGGGCAAGGCCGATGGCCATGTTGGAATAGCCGCCGAAATCGAAATAGATCTGGAGCGCATAGGCCAGCAGGCCGAGCCAGGCGGTGACGAAGGTGGGCGTGTCCACCTGGTCGAAGACCATGGTGGCGACGGGCGCCACTTCATCCGCGATCAGCACCTTCCAGGATAGGCCGATGACGAAAATCCGCAGCCCCGCCGAGACCCGGCCCATGGTGGTGCGCCGGTCGCGGATGCGGTTGGCGATGGTGGAGTAACGGACGATCGGCCCCGCCACCAATTGCGGGAACATGGTGATATAGACGGCAATCTCTTCCAGCCGGCCGTTTGCCTTTGCCCGTCCGCGATACACGTCCACCAGATAGGAAATGGCGTGGAAGGTGAAGAAGGAGATGCCGAGCGGCCACTCGGGATGGACGACCGGAATGTCGAGCCCGTCCGGCAGGAGCAGATTGATGTTCTCCGCCAGGAAGCCGGCATATTTGAAGAAGATGAGCCCGGCGAGGTTGAGCGCGACCGCAAGCCAAAGGGCGCCGAGACGGCGCCCCGGAGGGCGTGAGCCGATGAGCAAGGCCAGGGCGTAATTGCCGACCATCGAGACGCAAAGCAGCGCAAGGTTCCACAATCCCCCCCAGGCATAGAACGCCAGGGAAAAAACCAGCAGGACGAGATTGCGCGCCCGCGTACCCGGAGTCGCGAAGTAAGCGACCAGGAAAATCGGCAGGAAATAATAGAGGAAGGTGACGGAGGAAAAGACCATGGAGCGGTGTCGCGCGGGTTCTACCCGCCCTCAATAAACGAACTGCTCGCGCAGGATGCGTTCTTCCAGACCATGGTCGGGATCGAAGAGCATGGCGGAGGAACAGGAGGCGTCAAGGGCGGCGGACACGCTGACAACGTTGCGCACCTCCGAATGGTCGGCCACCGCGCTCATGGGGCGCTTCACCGGTTCCAGCACCTCGATCGCGATGCGCGCCTTGTCCGGCACGAGCGCGCCGCGCCACCGGCGGGGGCGGAAGGGCGAAATGGGGGTCAGCGCCAGAAGCGGGGTGCCGAGCGGCAGGATGGGGCCGTGGGCCGAGAGATTATACGCGGTTGAACCGGCGGGTGTCGCGACGATGATCCCGTCGCAAATCAGCTCTTCGAGGCGCTCGCGCCCGTCGATGCTGACGCGCAGCTTGCCGGCCTGATAAGTCTGTCGGAACAATGCGACCTCGTTGAAGGCATGCGCGCGGTGGCGCGTGCCGGCCTGGTCCACCGTCTCCATCACAAGCGGGTGAATCTTCACCTGGATGGCGGCGGCGAGGCGTTCGCGGAGATTGTCCTCGCGATAGGTGTTCATCAGGAAGCCGACCGAGCCGCGATGCATGCCGTAAATGGGAATGCCGCGCCCGCGCACTTGGTGAAGGGTCTGGAGCATCATGCCGTCGCCGCCCAAAGCGACGATCACCTGCGCGTCCTGTTCGGACGCTTCGCCATAAAGCTCCGCAAGGCGGGTCCTGGCCGACTCCGCCTCGGGCGTGGCGGCCGCGGTGAAGGCGATCTTCTGAAAAAGCGTCTCGGCTCCGCTCATCGGCCAGCCGCGACGGCGGCTCCCCTCTCCGCGCCGAACGCGGCGCCTTGTCTAACTATCGGTCCGCCCGTGCCTTGTCGAGGCGCCGCGGCCACCCCATTCTCCCTTCGCATCAAGGCGGGAGGGCAGCATGGCTTTGAAACTTGTCTATTCGACCTTCCCCTCGGTGGCGAGCGCGGAAGCGGCGGGGCGCCGGCTGGTTTCGGCGCGGCTTGCGGCCTGCGCCAATATCCTGCCCGCCATGATCTCCATTTATGAATGGCAAGGCTCGGTGGAGCGTGCCGACGAAGTGGTGCTTCTTCTGAAGACCACGAGCGCGCAAGTCGGCGCGCTGATGACGGCGCTCGATGACGCGCATCCCTATGACGTGCCCGCGATCTTTCAGATCGCGGCGGAGGATAGCCCCGCTGCCTTCGCCGCTTGGGTCGAGGCGCAGACGCGCCCTGCGGCGGGTTCCTCCGGCGGCTAACCTTGGGTTAAATTATGCAAATACGCGCAGGATGCGGAGAGATTCGGCGCGGTCGGATTTTGATTTTTTGAAGCGCGGGGCGGGGGATGAAGCGGGGGGGCGGGA
>JBFMAV010000009.1:0-95604 GCA_040755535.1 Pseudomonadota bacterium
TTTAACAGTGGAGCCGCGAGCCATTGCATTGGTGGCGGCGGATCGGGGCACGCATCGGCACCCCGGCGACCTCTCAGTCGGCCGCTTGGATCAGCGCGCGGTACTGAACGGGGCGGGCGGCTGAGTGGTCCCTGATATCGGCGCCGCCTGAGCCGCTTGGGACGCCAGGCTAGCAGTCTGCTGGCCCGGATCCGCTGGCTTGCTGAAGCCGAGCGCGCCCATGGGGATGCCGCCGGGCCGGTTGGGGTCGGACTGCGCCGTCGCTGTGGAGGGGGCGGCCGTCGAAGGTCTGGCAGGATCGGACTGTGCGACCGCCAGCAGGGTCGCGGTGCCCGAGGATGCGACGGCTCCGACGGGCGTGAAGCCATCATCCTGCACGCGCGGCGGACGCGTGGTTTTCGGAATCGTCCCCGGTGCCGGACCCGCGGCGACGACGGGACCGTCCTGGTAGGCGGGATTCTCTTCCTTGAACTTCGCGAGGAAGACGGGGTGCATTCCCCCATCAACGCCCGCGCGACTGGGGGCAAGCGGCGTGGAGGACACCAGTTCCGCCACCTTCATATCATCCGCGTGCTGCTTCTGCTGAACCGCCTGTGCGATGATGGGATCGACCGCGTAGGGCGGGCAGGGAAGATTGGCATCAAAGCCGCGTCCGACCTCGGGCGTCGCATTGAACACATACCGCCGATTGCACACATTCACCTTCGGCTCGCGCAGCGAGACGTCGAAGGCATCGGTGCCCTCTTTGAGGTTCTTCCAGAACGGCATCGCCGGATTGTTGCGGTGCTTCGCCATGTTGGTGGGTGTCATGCGGAAGGGCAGCGCCTGCACCTGGAACGACTTCTGCCCACCCTCGAAAGCTTCGCGCCCGAGGGCGAACACTTCGGCGATCTGCTCGTCGGTCATGGCGTAGCAGCCGGCCGACGAGCAATCACCATGAACCATCAGGAAATCGCCCGTCCGCCCATAGGAGCGGTCATAGGCATTGGGAAAGCCCAGATTGAAGGACAGGTAATAGCTGGAGTTGGGATTCATCAGGCCAGGGGTAATCGTGTAGAATCCCTCCGGTGCCTGCCGATCTCCTGTCTTCACCTTGGGACCGAGATCCCCCGACCACCGGCAGATCGGGTAGGTTTTCAGCAGCGCGAATTCGCCATTGCGCTTCTGCTTCCAGACCTCAAGCTCGGATTCCTGCTTGTAGATGCGCACCAGGATCGGGCTCTGGGGCGTCATGCCCTTGTCCTCGATCAGTGCAAGCGTCTTGGACGAAAGCGGCTGCCGGGCGCGCGCGGACACGTCATTTCCATCCCCCACGCAGCCCGCGAGCGACAGCGCGGCCACGGTCGCCAGAGCGGCGAGGCGAAGGCGGGGACGGCGAAGATGCGGACGGCTCAACGCAGAACTCCAAGGTCCATTCCGGGTGCGGTGAGCGTCATCTCTAGACCCCTCACCCTTGCGCTCCGGTTACCGCAAGACGGCGAAAATGGGAACATCATCCGCCGATAGCTCGGACACAAGCGGTCAAATGAGGCCAAGTTGAGATGAACCAGCACGATCAGGGCCGGCTGCGGCACGCAGGTCAGCGTCACGCAAGCCTAGAGTTAACAAACCCTTAACAGGTGACGGCCGCGCCCCTCAGAGGGTGCGGCCGATGGCCAGGAACTTCTCGCGCCGCGCCTTGCGCACGGCAATGCCGTCCAGCCCTGCAAAGCCGGCCAGAGCATCGGCGATGGCATCGCCCGTCGCCGCGATGGCTGCTTTGGAATCGCGGTGCGCACCGCCCGTCGGTTCCTTGATGATCGTGTCCACGACCCCGAACCGCAGCAGATCCTGAGCGGTGATCTTCATGTTGGTGGCGGCATCCTGCGCCTTGGCGGTGTCGCGCCACAGGATGGAGGCGGCGCCTTCCGGCGAGATGACGCTATAGATGGCGTGCTCCAGCATCAGCACCTTATTGGCGGTGGCGATGGCGATGGCTCCGCCCGATCCCCCCTCGCCGATGATGACCGCCACATTGGGCACGGTCAGCGAGAGGCAGGCATCCGTTGAGCGGGCAATGGCTTCCGCCTGTCCCCGCTCCTCGGCGCCGATGCCGGGATAGGCGCCGGCCGTGTCCACGAGCGCCACCACCGGAAGCTGGAAGCGGTCCGCCAGTTCCATGATGCGCACGGCCTTGCGGTAGCCCTCCGGGCGCGCCATGCCGAAATTGTGCCGGATGCGCGATTCCGTGGTCGAGCCCTTCTCGTGGCCGATCACGCAGACCGCTTCGCCGCGGAAACGAGCGAAGCCGCCGATGATCGCCTCGTCCTCGCCAAACTTGCGATCGCCGGCGAGCGGCGTGAAATCCTCGAACAATCCCTTGGCGAAATCGGAGAAATGCGGGCGAAGCGGGTGCCGCGCCACCAACGTCTTCTGCCAGGGCGTCAGGTTCGCATAAAGCTGGACCAGCGCCTCGTGCGCCTTGGTCTCGAGGCGCTGGACGTCGTCGGCAATGGCCACGCCGTCCCCGGTGGAGAGCGCGCGCAATTCCTCGACCTTCGCCTCGAGTTCGGCCACCGGCTTCTCGAAGTCCAAATAACTGCGCATGGATGCCTGCGGTGTTGAAGGTGGACGACGCCTGAGCGTGCCTGAAAGCGGGGCGGAAGCTGCCCGCCGACGGCAGGCGAGTCAAGCGCCGCGGGCCGCCGCCCCCTTGGCAGGGGGCAGGCAACCTATCGGCGCGTCCTGCGTTAAGGACCAATGATGGTGAATATGAGAAGTTGGGACTTCCATGGGTGAAATGCACGAGAAGGATCTGCGCGGCACCTCCTCGGAGGGGATCGATCACGCGCGCTCCGGCGCAGCGAAGGATTCTGCCAAAACACCGGCGGCTGGCCCCCATGCCAAGCCAAGTCTTACAGCGCCCGAAAAAACGCCGGGCACCGGCAGTCTGCCGGATCCGGATCGGCCCCAGGACGGGGACGCCACGACCGGCTGACCGGTCGGCGTGTGTCTCGCTGTCGCGCCTGAGCGCGGTGATCAGGGTGCCACAGACCGTGTGTCCTGGCATCGCACATGCGATGCTCTGTTCAAGTCCCGCCGGCTTGGCTATTGGTTCGCCATAGGGTTCATCGCGAGCCCGCCGATGCCCTGCCGAGGAAGCCTTCGCCGATGCGCGCCATTCTCGACGTCATTCTCATCATCCTTCAGCTTTATGTGTGGGTGCTCATTGCCGCTGCCGTGCTGTCTTGGCTGGTGGCGTTCAATGTCGTGAACATGCACAACCAGTTTGTCCGCTCGGTCGGCGAATTCCTCTATCGCATCACCGAGCCGGTGCTTGCGCCGATCCGCTCCATTCTGCCGAGCCTCGGCGGCCTCGACCTGTCGCCGATGGTGCTCATTCTGCTGATCTTTTTCATTGAACGCGTGATCGGACTTTATATCTACCCTTACGTGTTCTAGGCCGTTGAGTTTCTGGAGTCCTTACACGGGCGGGATCGACGTGCGAGTGCGCGTCACCCCAAAGGGCGGACGCGACCATGTGGATGGCGTCGTCGCCTTGTCCGATGGCAACGAAGTTTTGAAAGTGCGTGTGCGGGTCGCGCCGGAAGATGGCGCCGCCAATGCCGCGGTGGCGCGGCTGATAGCCGCCGCGGCTGACATCCCCCCCTCCCACGTTTCTCTGGTGGCGGGCGCAACGGCCCGCCTCAAGACCTTCCGCCTGAAGGGAGACCCGGCGATCCTGGGCGCCGCCTTGGAGCGATTGCGATAGTCCCACGCAGCGACGTCTGCGACCGGCATCCTGTCAGAGACCGAGCTTCATCACGCGAATGGCGTTGAGCCGCGCCACTTTCTCCCGGTGCTCAGCCGAGATAGCCGCCTGATCCAGGAAATGGCCGGCAACTGCCGAATCCTCGTAGGGATAGTCCACCGAGAACATCACCTGATCCGCGCCGAGCGCGGATATGGCCGCGATGAGGGGTACATCGTCGCATTGGCCGGACGTGGTGACGAACAGGTTGCGCTTGAGATAATCCGATGGCTTGAGCTGCAATGGGCGCTTGCCTGTGATCAGTTCGGCGCGGCTGTCCAGGCGCCAAAGCACAAAAGGAAGCGTCTCGCCCATGTGGCCGAGGATGATCTTCAGCCGGGGAAAGCGATCGAACACGCCGGAAAAGACCAGGCGCAGGAAATGCGCGGACATTTCCATGTTCCACTCCCAGGTGGCCTTGCGCAATTCGGGCGCGCCCTGGAGTACGTGAGGCAGGACATGGCAGTCCTCCGGGTGCATGTAGAGCGGCACATCGAGATGCTGGAGCGTGTCCCAGAAGGGATCATAGCAGGGATTATCCAGATAAATGCCATGGGTATGCCCATTCACCATGGCCCCGACGAATCCCAAATCGCGCACGCACCGCTCCAGCTCGGTGCTGGCCGCCGAGACGTCCTGCATCGCGAGATGCGCGAACCCCCGGTAGCGCGTGGGATGGCGCGCCACGCCTTCCGCGAGAAGGTCATTGGCCTCGCGCGCGAGGCGCACGGCCCGCGCCGCATCTGGCTCGGCCTGAACGCCGGGGCCGGATATGGAGAGCACGGAGAGTTCGATGCCGGCCTCGTCCATGGCGGAGAGCCGACGCTCCCCGAGATCGGACAACAGGTCGACCAATTGGCGCTGGGCGCCGGCCGTCACCGCCGGCATGCCCTCGATCAGCCGGTCCTCAAGTCCTGGGACGATGAAGTGCTCTTCGAGTGCGATCTTTTTCATGGGCCCTTCCGGTCGGCACGGGACGCGGCTTGAGCGCGCGCCCCAATCATGTGCGCGCGTTCAACCGCCGCGAGAGCATCATAAGCGGGACCATGTGTCACCCGCATAGTGGGGCGACACATGCTCCTTCCCCTTGATCCCATGGCGGTCGTCGGCCAGTTTCGCGCCATGTCCAGCATCGCCCCGCCCCCGCTGCAATTGCCGCCGGAACGCACCGCGCAAACCCTCGCGCGGCTTGCCGCCGCCCTCGGCCCGCGCGGCGTCCTGACCGCGCCCTCCGACATGGCGGGATACCTCGTGGAGCCGCGCGGGCTTTTTCCTGGCAGCGCGCCCGCCGTGCTGCGCCCCGCCAGCACCGAGGAAGTCTCGCTTTGCTTGTCCGCCTGCGCCGAGGCGGGATTGCCCGTGGTGCCTCAGGGCGGCAATACCGGGCTTGTCGGCGGCCAGGTGGCCTTCGGCGCCCTGGTCCTGTCGCTGGATCGCATGGACAAGGTCCGTGCCGTTGACCCGACCGACCTGACACTGACGCTCGAAGCCGGCGTGACGCTCCATGCCGCCCGTGCTGCGGCCGAGGCGGCGGATTGTCTCTTTCCGCTCTCCATCGCCTCGGAAGGCACGTGCCGCATCGGCGGCAACCTTGCCACCAATGCCGGCGGCACAGCCGTTCTGCGCTATGGCAACATGCGCGAACTGACGCTGGGGCTGGAAGTCGTGCTGGCGGACGGGCGCGTCTGGAACGGGCTTTCCCGCCTGCGCAAGGACAATACCGGCTATGATCTCCGAGACTTGTTCATCGGCTCCGAGGGGACGCTCGGGGTCATTACGGCGGCCGTGCTGCGCCTGTTCCCCCGGCCACGCCACCGCACCACGGTCCTGGTGGGCGTGAAAGACCCGCACGCGGTGCTCGCTTTGATGCGCCGGTTCCGTGCGATCGCGGGCGATGCCTTGACCGGTTTCGAGATGATCCCCCAGTTCGGTCTCGATCTGGTTCTGCGGCATATGCCGGCGCACCGCCGCCCGCTCGACGGGACTCATGCCTTCTACGCGCTGGCGGAACTCACCTCCACCCGTGCGTCAGACGACCTGGGACACCTAGCGGAGGGCATTCTGTCGGACGCCTTCGAATCCGGCGAGATCGAGGATGCCGTCATCGCCGCGAGCGAGGCGCAGGCTCACGCGCTCTGGCGCTTGCGCGAGGACCTGTCCGACGCCCAGAAGGCTGAAGGCGGATCCATCAAGCATGATGTGTCGGTGCCGGTTTCGAAGGTGGCCGACTTCGTTGTTGAAGCCTCGCGGCTCTGCGAAGCACAGATGCGGGGGGTTCGGGTGTGCGCGTTCGGCCATGTGGGCGACGGCAACATCCATTTCAATCTGACCCAGCCCGTTGACATGGAGAAAGACGCCTTCCTTGCCACATGGGAAACCTTCAATCGCCTGGTGCATGATTATGTGGCCTCGCTCGGGGGCTCCATATCCGCAGAGCACGGCATCGGCTGGCTGAAGCGGGAGGAACTTGCCCGATATAAGGACCCGGTCGCGCTGGACATGATGGCCCGCCTGAAGGCGAGCCTCGACCCGAACGGCCTGCTCAATCCGGGGAAGGTGCTGCCGGGCGCGCTTTGACACCCACCACCGTCACCATCGCGATCAGCAACGGCAGCGCGGCAGCGATGAACACGGCATGGGTCCGGTGCTGGTCCAGCAAAGCCCCATAGACCAGCGGGCCGACGAGGGCGCCCACGTCGAAACCCGAATAGACGATGCCGAACACCTTGCCCCGGGCCGTGCCCGGCGTTGCCTGGCGCACCAGCACGTCGCGCGACGGCGTCGTGATGCCGAGGGCACCACCCGCCAGCATCATGAGGCCGAACGTGCCCGCCGGTGGAAGGGAAAGCGCGCCGATGGCGAGCAGAGCACCGCATCCCACCATAAGCCCGAGAATCGCCACCCCGTGATGGTGCCTGACCCGGTCGGCGAGGTATCCGCCCGCCATCACACCGAGGATGCTCGCTGCAAGGTAGAACGTGAGGGCGAGGCTCGCGATCGGCGCCGTCATCCCGAATCCTTCCTGCAAGGCGGTGATGCCGAAGCTCTGCAATCCCACGAGGCAGGTGGCTGTCAGGAAGAAATAGGAAAAGGCCAGCACCACCACCTTCATGCGCAAGATCGAGCCGAAGCTGAGCATCGCGTCGCCCGCTTGCTCGCCCCCCGGCGCCGCGTCAATCTTCAGGAGCGGCCGCACAAGAAGGAAACACAGCGCAGCGCCGAAGCAGCCGAGACCGGTGGCCAGAAGCGCAAATCGCCAGCCGAAGGCAAGTCCCAGCGCGCCGACGAGCAATGGCGACGCCACATAACCGAGGCTCCCTGCCACCACATGGGCGGCAAAGGCGCGCCCGAGGCGCGGCGGCGCCACCTGATGGCTCAGGATGGAGAGATCGGCGGGGTGGTACACGCTGTTGCCGAGCCCCGCGAGCGCTGCAAGCGGCAACAGGGCCAAATGGCTGGGGGCCAGCCCCATGGCTGCGATGGCACCGGACTGAAGCATCATGCCGGCAATCAGAAGGCGGTCGGCGCCGAACCGATCCACAAGGATGCCTGCGGCCACCTGCCCGGCGCCGGAGCACAAATAGAAGACCGAAAGCACCGCCCCGAGTTCCGTGAACGACACGCCGAGATCCGAGCGCATAGCGATGAACAAAGGCGCGAGCGCCAACTGAAGCAGGTGGCTGACGAAGTGACCGGCACTGACGATGGAGATGGTGGCGATCTCGCGCCGCGGCGAACCGATCGGCAGATTCAGCACGGACAAGGCACTTCCTCCTGGCCCGCAGGTGCGGGCGGGTCGCTCACCGACGGCCCCCGACCGGCGCGACGAGCCTCCTTATTCTTCAACAGTCCCAGATACGAACCTCAAGCCCTGTTCAGATCAGCGGCTTGTGGCTGCCGTAGAAGCGCAGATTGAGGCTGGTGATGTCGTCGGCTTGCGGTGCGCCCCTCTCGAACTCCCGGATCGATCCGAGAACCTGCTGGGAGACTTCCTGGATGCTCCAGTTCTGGGCGCCTTGGGCGAGCAGGCTCTCCAGCCGACGCTCTCCATACAAGGCGCCGTCGATGTCGATCGCTTCCGTCACACCGTCCGTGAACAGGACCAGCGTGTCGCCGGGATCAAGATCGAACGAAACTTCCCGATAGACGAAGCCTTCCATCACCGCGACCGCCATGCCCGCCGTGCTTGGGACGGTGGTGATCGCGCCATCGCGCGAGATCCGGTACGGCGGATTGTGGCCGGCATTCACATAGGTCACACGCCCCGTGTTCAGATCCAGCACGCCATAGAAGATGGTGACGAACAGCATCTGTTCGTTTTCCATGGCGAGCAGGTCGTTCAGCCGCCGGATGCAACCGCTCGGCGAGCGTTCGAACAGTGCCGTGGAGCGCAGCAAGGTCCGCGAAATGGCCATGAAGAGCGCGGCGGGCACCCCCTTGCCGGACACGTCGGCCACGACGAAGCCCAAGGTCGACGGGTCAATGAGGAAGTAATCATAGAAGTCGCCGCCCACCTCCCGCGCCGGGGTCATGTGGGCATCCAGTTCGACGCGCGGATCCTCCGGAAATGCCTTGGGTAGGATCGCGAGTTGCACCTGCCGGGCAATCTCCAACTCCTGCTGAAGTCCGGCAAGCTTGGTCTTGGTGACCAGGGCTTCGCGCAATTCGACCACCATGGAGGACAGGCGGGTATGCTGTTCGACGATGCGACGCGAGAGATCGTGCAGCACCCGCGCGAGACGGCGCAATTCGTCTTCTTCCGCACCGCTCTGCCGCGACAGCAGCGCGAGCACTTCCTCGCGGTCCGTCGGATCGATGGAATCCGCCAGCAACATGAGTTCGGTGGAAATCACCGTCTCCTGCCGGCGCCGCACGCGTTCGCGGTGCCGGCGTGTTTCGGCAAGCGCCTGTGCATTGCGCCGGAGGGCGGCGATGGCCTGCCCGATCCGGCCGATCTCGTCATCGCCGGAATGATCCAGAATGACCGAGGTGTCGCCGCGCGACAGCGCCTCAAGCACGCCGATCGCATTCTCCAGCGGGCGGAAGCTGAACCACAAGAACAGGTTCAGCCCAATGATACCGAGCAGGGCGAGGCCCACGCCGGCCAAGATCGCCACCGATCGCAAGGTGTGCTGCGCCGTCCAGGCTGCGGTATTGTCCTTAAGGCTTACCAGTGCGCCGAGGGTGCCACCCGTGATGCCTTCGACGGGCACACTGGTCACCGAATAGATCCGGCCATCCACCGTCTC
Source organism: Pseudomonadota bacterium (assembly GCA_040755535.1). Classification (GTDB taxonomy): domain Bacteria; phylum Pseudomonadota; class Alphaproteobacteria; order Rhizobiales; family Xanthobacteraceae; genus Aquabacter. Next base: position 9,040 of record JBFMAV010000009.1, read on the forward strand.
GCGCGTGTAAAGCGGTTGGCGCGGCGTGATGGCAAGTTGCGCAGCCTTCCAGAGGTCAGGGTCGGTGCTCGCGAGCACGCGATCGCGCACGGAGATCAAAGTGGCCTTCGCGCCCAGATTGTCCGCGAATCGCTGCACGGCCACCCGCGCGTCCCGGCCCAGAACGAGAACGACGGTTCCGCGCTGGGGCAAGGTCAAGGTCAAGGTCGCGACAATCAGCATGCGGTTGGCGGACACCAGCCGCGCACCAGCCGCGCGGTTGCCGGCAAAGGCGCGGTCGAGGGTTCCCGCGTCGAGAATGCCCCGGGCGGACGGCTCACCGAAGATGGTGGTGATGTCCCGCTCTTCCCCCACCACCTCGAAGACCACCGAATCATCCTCGACGACCCCCAGATCCGACAATGCCGCCATGACCCCCTGGCGGTTGGCGAAGGTCAGGGCGATCCGCATATTGGAATCGTCCTCGATGGAATCGAGTTGCTTCTGGAGGTCCGAAACCTGGACCGCGACGATCTCGCGCCAAAGGGCCGCCTGGCCGGAGATGGCGACGTCGGAGGTCCGCTCTTCCTCCAAGCGATCGCGCACGAGGCTCGCGCCCCAGAAGATGCCCATGAGCACGAGGAAGCCGAAGGCCGCCATCAGGGTGATGCGGGTGCGCAGCAGCATCACACGTCTCTCTGCGAAGGGGCCGCCGCCCGCGTCACCCGGCGGATGTGCTCGATATCCGCTCGCAAGCGGCCGTCAAAGTCCACCGCCAGCAACTCATCCCCATAGGACTCGAAGGCCGCGCGGCGCTCGGCCATGCGCCGCTCGCCAGCGAAGAGCGCGCGGAAGGCGGCGGCGAGCGGGCCGCGGCCGGTGCTTCGCGAGACCTCTCCGGTCTGCCCAGCCGCAGCCGCCTGAAGCGCGACGGCCAGCCTGCGACGCCCGGACGCGAGCGAGGAACCGGCATAGAACGCAGCGGCGACGGCCGAAAGCGCGGCACAGACTGCCACCACCAACGCACCCCGCCAATACAGGCCGCTCAGCACGGAACTCAATGTCGCGGGCGTTGTGGTCACGGCCACCTGACCAAAGGCCACGCCGTCGATGGAGACCGGTGCGACCACCGTATCCATGCCAACCAGGGGGCCAATGGCGCTGCGCACCTCTCGTCCGTCCGGTCCGCGCAGCACGATCCGGGTAAGCCCCGGCGTGCGCGCCAGCGTCTCGTTGAGATAAGTCTCGACGCCCGGCAAGAGCTTCAACGGGATGCCGAACCGCGATGCCTTCTCGAATTGCATGGCGAGGGAGCGCGCCACGGTCTCGCCGATCAGTCGGGCGTCCCGGCGCGCGGTATCTTCGACCTCGGTCTTGAACCATTGCATCAGGATCAGCCCTGCGCTGCCGCCGACGATGCCGACCACGAGGAACGCGATCATTGCGCAGACCACGCGGTCTCTCGCCCGGCCGCCGAGCGGTGTCTCAGTCTTCATCGTCGAGCGCCTCCAGCCGGGCCATGCCCTGTGCCAGGCGCGCGTCGTCCTCACGCCATCGCTCACGCACCTGAAGCGCCGCCCGCTCCAGCCCGCCACCCTGCCCAGCCGGGAAGGGTGTGGTGCCTGCGGTGTCCCGCAAAATGGCTGCGACTCGCCGGAAGGGCCGTCCCAGCCAGCCGGAGCAGACCAGCGCAATCGCCATGCCGACGGCGAATGCCCCGACGACGATGGCGGTGGCGTGCGCCGACACCGCAAGGGCCAGCGCCTCCATCCGCGCGATACGGTTCGCCCCGGACAAGGTCACCGCGATTCCGCCGGCGACGCCGAGATCGTTCTCAAAGCGCGTTCCGAAGATGGTTTCGCCGCGAAAACTCGAATGCCAAGTGCCTTCGGCGCGCAGCTTGCCCATCCACGTCGGATCGACCGGCTCGCCCACTGACCCGCGATCCGTGCTGTAGACCGAGCGGCCCGCAGCATTGAAAATGTCGATTACTACGATCGAGGGATCGTTGGCCTTTTCCCGCTCGATGGTGGACTGAAGCAGGCCGATTTCATCAAGCGCGAGCCCGATGGACAGATTCGCTTCCGTGGTCTGGCGCAAAGCCCCGAGCAGATGGGCGGCACGGGCCTGCTCGATCTCGCCATTGACCCGCTCGCCGGCAAAGAAAGCCGCGCCGGGCAGAGCCAGCAACGTGACCGCGAGGGACACACCAATGACGAGGATGAGGCGACCGAAGAACGTCATGCCTGAGCTTGAAGCGCGAGAATGCGGCGGACGTTACCCGCATGGGCGGTTGCAAACCAGAGCAAACTGCGCAGACTTTGAAACCACGTACTTTTCCCCGGCCATCTTGCCCACCTCCCGGGAATTTTCGGTTTCGTCAAAATGTTGAATTCTTGCCCGCTTAGAATGTCGCTTCGGCCCGGACTGGCTGAGCGATCGACGGGGCGCATGTGCCGCGCCGAGGGGGATTTGGCAGCCGTGCGTTTCCTTGAGTTGGCGGCATGATCCGCACGTCCCTTGGCCTGATCCTGCTGTTCGCGGTCATCGCGGCCGCATGCGTCGCGTTCGGCGCTTATTTCTCGCTCGTCACGCTTCAAACCGCGCATCGCAAGGCCGTGGAAACCCGATTTGGGGTGACCGCTGAGCGAATCGTGGGAAGTGCGCAGGCGGCCTCTGGACTGGGCATCGCGCTGCCGGCGCAGACCACGCTCGCCGATCTTACGGGGCGCGAGGCCCGTCTGGACGCCGCGATCCTGTCCATCGACATCGTCGACCCCCACGGAAGAGTCCTGTTCAGCAGCGATCCGGCCCGCATTTCGGATCGAGACGGCGGTCGCCCTGCCAACGCTGTGACCCGTATCATCGAGAACGATCTCGCCGCCGCCATCGGCCGCGTGGTTGTCCGATATGATCCGGGCGTTCTCGCGGAAGGCGAGGCGGCCCTTGAGAGTGAATTGCAGATCATGGCCATGCCGACGCTGGTGGGCTCGGCGCTCGCCACGATCCTCATCGGCCTGCTGCTGGCGGCCGGGCTCGGACGCGCCGCGCGCCGCGCGGCCGATCCCACGCAATGGCCGCGCGCGGCACGCTCCGCCCTGGCCGAAGCCGAAGCGGCCCATTCCGCCGTGCGGCCGGGAGAGTCGCCATGATTGGATTGCGGGCCGGCATCTCCCTCGCCATTGCCGTCGTTTTGTGTGGCGCGCTGGCCGCGATCGGTTTCGCCGCCCGCGATGCGGTGGAGCGCACCATCGTCCCCGCCATCGCCGCCCAAGCGGACTCGGTCGGGCGCTCGGCTGCGTCCCTGGTTGAGAGCGCCATATCGGCCGGCGTCCCGTTGGACCGCCTGGTCGGCGTGGATTCCTATCTGGAAAGCCTGCGAGGGGCCAATGGGGAACTGGCCGAACTGAAGCTTGTGGACACGAACGGGAGAATTCTGGGCAGTGCCGGAGCGCCGCCCGACGACGATCACGCCTCCCAGATTGTCAACGCTGTGACCGCGCGTAACGGCGCGCCGCTCGCGAGCCTGATCATCACGATCGATCCCGGCGTGGTGTCCGATCAGGTCAACGCCTTGCTGGTGGATGTGGCGTTCATCGGCATCGTGTCTTTGCTGGTGGCGCTGGAGCTTGTGGCGCTGGTGGTCGGCGCGCGGGGCACCGAGGCGTTGGCCGCGCTGGAAAGCCGCGTGCGCTCGCTGTCCCAGGGGCGGCTGTGGATGCACACGGATGCGGTGGAGCAACTGCCGTTCGTTGCGCCGATCGACAAGCATGTCGCCCTGCTTCATGCCCGGCACGAAAAGGCCCGCGCGGAGGCTGCCCGGCGCGGCGACACGGAAGCGGTATTGAACCTTGATGCGCTGAGCGCGCGGACCGGCCTCGGCACGCTGCATGCGGGCGAGAACCATGCCGCCACCGTCATCCGCCCCGCGCTCTTCCTCTTCATGATGGCGGAGGAACTGGCGCGTCCGTTTTTGCCGCGCCTCGCCGGCACCATGTCGCCGGCGCATCTGGACCTCGGACGTGACCTCGCTCTCTCGCTTCCCATCGTGGTCTTCATGGCGGCGGTGGCGCTCAGCCAATTGCCCTTCGCCGTTCTCTCCGAGCGCCTCGGACGGCGCCGGGGCTTCGTGATCGGCGCGGGACTTGCCGCCGTGTCCTATGTCGGGTCCGCCCTCGCGGCCGATTACTGGCTCTTCCTCGGAACCCGCGCCACGGCGGCGGTCGGCTACGCGCTGGTCTTCGTCTCGGCGCAAGGGCACGTCATCGACCATTCTCGCCCCCAGGAACGAACGGCCGCACTTGCTGTCTTCGTGCGCGCGATCATGGTGGCGGGCTTGTGCGGCCCTCCCATCGGCGGCGTGCTGGCCGATCGGCTGGGCGATCACATGGCCTTTCTCGGCTCTGCCACCCTTGCCGTGCTCGGTCTTCTCGTGGCGGCGCTGTCCATGCCCCGGTCGGAACCGGTGCGTGACGCGGCGGGCGTCTCGGGCTCAGACCTCTTGGCAGCGCTCAAAGCCCCGCGTCTCGCCGCCTTGTTGTTCGGATGCGCCTTCCCAGCCAAATTCCTGCTGGTCGCCATCTGCTTCTTCCTGGTTCCCGTGGAGTTGCAGAAGCAGGGCTACAGCGCGGCGGCCATCGGCCGGCTCCAGATGATCTATCCGATCCTTATGGTGGCGGCGGTTCCCTTGTTCGCCAGCCTTGCGGAGCGGCACGACGCGCGGGCGGGCTTCGTGCTCACCGGCGGGCTGGTCGCGGGCGGCGGTGCCCTGCTGCTGCTGCTGGGAACCTCGCCCTGGATCGTCGCTGCCGTCCTGGCGCTCCTGGGTCTCGGGCAAGCCATGTCCATCGCTCCGCAATCCGCATTGGTGGCGGAGGCGGCACGCCATGTCCCCGGCGGCCGATCTGCCGGCGTGCTCGGTCTGTTCCGCCTGATTGAGCGAACCGGCAACGCGACGGGGCCAGCCGCCGCTGGCTTCCTGCTCGCGACCGCTGGATTTGCTTCCGCGAGCGCGGGGATCGGTTTAATGGTGGTGCTCGGCGCTCTCGGATTCGCCCTGAGCGGACGATCCCGCGCATCCGGACAGGACCGCGCAGGACCTGGCGAGGCCACATCGACAGAAGGCAGCAGGGTGTGATCGACCGGCGTTCACTTCTTTCCCTGGGACTGGGCGCGGGCGCCGCCGGACTGACGGGCGTCGCTCCCTCGCGCGCGCAACAGGTCGTTCAGGAGCGGCCCTTCCGTATCCTGATGCTCACGTTCCGTGGCGAGACCGAGGTGGAGCGGGGCTTCCGCTATTTCTTTGATGCGTCCGGCGTCAACGCGGACTTCATGATGCGCGACGTCGACCGGAACGCGGCGCGGGTGAAGCCGATCCTTGACGAGGTGCTGCCGACCTTCAAGCCCGACCTGATCTATACCTATGGCACGCCCAACACGCTTGCGGTGGTCGGCCCCTACGACGCCCCCCCCGATGCCCCGTTCGTGCGGAACATCCCGGTGGTCTTCGCACTGGTCGCCGCGCCGGTGCGCAGCAAGATCGCACCCTCGACCGCTTCATCCGGCCGCAATGTGACGGGCGCGGTGCATGTGGTGCCGACCGACGTGCAGATGCGCGCCATGCAGACCTACAAGCCCTTCTCCAAGGTCGGCGTCATCTATTCGCCCAATGAGACCAATTCGCTCGTGATCGTGAAGGAGATCCAGTCCTTCTGCGATTCCATCGGTGCCACCCTCATTGCCCAGCCGCTCAATATGTCGGGCAACCTGCCGACGGGGGACGGGGTGGAGCAATTCGTGCGGGACATGCGCGCCAAAGGCGCGGACTGGCTCTATCTGCCGCCGGACACCTTCATCGCGACCATCTTCAACCGCATCGCGCCGGTCGCCATAGACGTGGGTCTGCCCACCTTCGGGTCGACGGAATTCTTCCTGCGGGACGGCGAGGGTCTGGTTGGGCTGGTCTCGCGCTATTACTCGGTGGGCCAGCTGGCCGCCTCCAAAGCCATCGAGATCCTGGTTCAGCATCGCCCGCCGCAGGACATTCCGATCGAGACACTCAAGCGGTTCGCGCTGATCATCAATATGAAGGTGGCCAAGCAGCTCGGCATCTATCCTCCGATCGTCATGCTGAACTACGCGGAGATCATTGCGTGATGTCCGCCTCTGCCGCGACGTCGGCGGAGCCGCTGCTCACCTGGCGCGAGCTTGGGCCTGACGACCTGGACGCGCTGGACGACCTGCACCGGCTTTCCATGGGTCCTGTCGTGCGGCCGGAGATCGTGAAGCCGGAATCCAAGGCCTATTTCCAAAGCATCCTCCTGGGTCGCGGCCAAGTGATCGGTGCGTTCGCGCCCCATCTGGTCGCCTATGGAATTCTTCAGCACGATCACGCCCCGGCCGATCGATGGGAGGATGAGCTCAAGGTCGCCGAGAATACGCCGATCGGCCGGCTCGCGGGGGCGTCCGTCCATCCCGAGTTTCGGGGACGGCGCCTTCAGCGGGCGACCGTGAGCGCGCGGATCGCCATGGCGCCGCGCGGCATGCTGCTGTTTTCAACCGCAGCCCCCGCCAACACGCCCAGTTGGACCAACCTGCTCGCGGAGGGGTTCAACGTCCACCGCATCGTGATGCGTTATGGCGGCTATGCCCGCTACCTCATGGTGCGCGATCGGGCGCTTTACGATCAGACGCGCGCGGTGGTGGTGGATCCCCTGGACAGCGAGCGGCAGGCGGAATTGTTCGCGCAGGACTGGCATGGATTTGCCCGCGCGCGCCTTGCCGGTGGAGGTGCGGGCCTGCTGTTTGCGCCCCGGCTGTCCCGTCTGACCTGATCGACCCGCGCCTTTCCAAGATGAGCGCCATGGATTGCCGCCGCCGCCGCGGGCGGATAGCTTTGGATTGGAATGCGTGATCCTGGGTCGGGCATGGTCTCCCCGAGCGTCACCGGCCACTGGCAAAGCCGAACAATGACCCAAGACGACGGGCCCCGCGTGACCATGACCAACCAACTTGATCCCGAAATTTTGTCCTTCATCGACATCGAGGCCGTGGTCGACGAGATCGCGAAAGTGTCCATCTGGATGGAGGAATTGGAGCAGCGGGACAATTGGCCGGTGCAGATTCGCTTCGGACTGGAATTGTCGGTGGAAGAGGCACTCGCCAACGTCATCACCCACGCCTTCGAGGGCGGAGCGGCCGACCCGCTGATCCGCGTCGAGTATTTCCGGCCGTCACCTGAGAGTGTCGGCATGCGCATCCTGGACAATGGCCCCGCTTTTGACCCGACAGCCGTTGAGAGCCCGATTCTGGCAGAAGATGTGGACAGCGCGCGGATCGGCGGACACGGCGTGCGCCTCATGCGCCACTTCCTCAGCCATATCGGCTATCTGCGTCGCGATGACCTCAATCAGCTGACACTCGTTGCGGGGCCAAAGACCCAGGACTGATTGCGATCTCCCTGCTCACGTCGGGCCGCGGCCGCGGCTGTTCCATGAAGGTGTCCCGTGCTCGCGTCCGCTGAACTCTTGGCCGGCCTCGGCTTGCTTTTCATCGGCCTGAAGCTGTTGAGCGGTCATCTCCAGCAGGCCATGGGGCGCCGGGTTCGCATCCTGCTGAAGGGCGCCACGCGCTCGCGGTTCATCGGCTTCGTCAGCGGCGGGGTGACGGGCGCAATCATTCAGTCCAGCAATGCCGTCACCCTGATCAGCGCGAATCTGGTGCGCAGCGGGGCGCTGACCATCCGCGACGCCATCCCCGTCGTGGCGGGGGCGAATGTGGGCACATCGGCGCTGGTTTTCGTCGCCTCGGTGGATGTGAAGGTTGCGGTGTTCTATCTGGTTGCATTGGTTGGACTCTGCTACCAATTCAAGATGGACCGGACACCCGCCCGGCGGGAATGGCTCGGGGTGCTCCTCGGCCTTGCGCTGCTGTTCCTGGGCCTCAGCTTCATCAAGCTCGCGCCCCAGCACATTTCGGCAGCAACCGTGGCGGCGGTGCTCGGCGACATTTCGGGGCCGCTGGGATTTCTGGCGGGGTTCGTGGTCGCGATGGTGACCCAGTCAGCCTCCACCGCCGCGATTCTGTGCCTCGCCTCCATCGGCATCGGCGCCATCGGGCTCGTGGACAGCTTCTACATCGTGCTCGGCGCCAATCTTGGATCCGGGGTCGCCGCCCTGGTGAGCGCCGGCGGCCTGAAAGGCACGGGCCGGCAGCTCTGCTTCGTGCACATTTTCGTGAAGGCGGTGGGCTGCGCCGTCGTGTTCCTGGTCTGGCTCGCGCTGCCGTTGGTCGGGTTCGACCCCGCTCGCCTGCTCCAGCAGGTCGGCCAAGATCAGCCGGGCTTCGTCATTTCCATTCTGTTCCTGGTGCTCCAGTTGACGGGCGGCGCGGCGGTGACTGTGTTCTGCTCCGCCAGCGAGGCACTGGCGCGGCGCCTCAGCCCGCCCACCCATGAGGACCACGTCTCCCAGCCGCACTTCATCAGCGACGAGGCCATGGCCGATCCGCCCTCCGCGCTGGAACTGGCGGCGCGGGAAATCAGCCGTCTGATCCGCCATTTGCCCGACCTTTTGCCGGATCTCGACCAGCGCCATGTCGACGACAGCTCCCACCGGGCGGCCCAATGGCGTGGGGGCCGCGCCATTTGCGACGCAACCGGGCAGTTCCTGGTCGAACTGATCGATCGCCATCTGTCGCGCGCGGATCTCGACCTCGCGTTGCTGCTTCAAGAGCAGCAAGGGCTCATTCAGACCCTTCAGGACACACTGAAGGACTTCGCGGACCTCATCGATCGCTATGCGGAGCCCCCGCCGCTCGCCTTCAATCTCTGCGAGTCGCTGCGAACCATCGTGTTCGAGCTGGCGGAGACGCAACGCTCCGGGCTTGAGGATTTGGAACTGCTCATCGCGCTGACCGCGGACCGCAGCGCCACCCTCGACAAGATCCGGCGCAGCCTGACCGGAGCGTCCCTCGGAAGCGGCGAGGAGGCGCGCACCCTCCTCTCCTCCTTGAGCCTGTTCGAGCGCTCCGTATGGCTCAGCCACCGTCTCGCGATGACGTTGCGCCCCGGGGCGAATGAGGCTAATGCGGACGCTACTCCCCGAACTCTCAACCGGGACTAGGCTGATGCAGATCGATCGTGAACAAGCTGGACTGGACGTGGTGCTGAAGGTCACAGGCCGGCTCGACACGCCCAATGCCAAGCCGTTCGAATCCAGCCTGCTCGAAGCGGTGAGCGGCAGCGAAGGCACCATCACAGTGGATCTCGCGGGCGTCGATTATGTCTCCTCTTCCGGCCTGCGCGCGCTGCTCGTGGCCGGCAAGGCCATGCGCACCGCCAAGCGGGAACTGGTGCTGCGCTCGCTCCAGCCGCAGATCCGCGAAGTGTTCGACATCTCCGGTTTCTCGACCCTGTTCGAGATCAAGTGAGGCCGGGGCGCTCGATCGCCCTGCCCCCTTGCTGATCGGAAGGCACACGGCTCGCTTCTCATGACCTTCCGCGCGACGCTGCTCACCCTGTATCCCGAAATGTTTCCCGGCCCGCTCGGCCATGCCCTGGCGGGGAAGGCGCTGGCGTCGGGATTATGGGCGCTCGACGCGCTGCAGATTCGCGACTTCGCCCTCGACAGGCATCGCTCCGTGGACGATACGCCCGCGGGCGGCGGCCCAGGCATGGTGATGCGCGCCGATGTGCTTGCGCGCGCCATCGATGCCGCCGCGCCGCTGGGCGATCCCCGCCCCCGCCTGCTCATGACCCCGCGCGGCCGCCCGCTGACGCAGGCGCGGATACGAGACCTCGCCGCGGGGCCGGGTGCCGTCATCCTCTGCGGCCGGTTCGAGGGCGTGGACGAGCGCATCGTCGCGGCGCGCCATCTGGAAGAGGTCTGTGTGGGGGACGTGGTCCTCTCCGGCGGCGAGGCCGCCGCGCTCCTCCTGCTGGATGCCTGCGTTCGGCTCATTCCCGGCGTCATGGGCAAGAGCGAAAGCGGAACGGAGGAAAGCTTCTCCGAGGGGCTGCTGGAATATCCCCAATATACCCGCCCCCAGACCTTCGAGGGGGCCGCGATCCCGGACATCCTCACTTCGGGCGACCATGCCAAGATCCGCGCCTGGCGGCGCGCCCAGGCGGAAGCCGTCACGCGGGAACGCCGGCCCGATCTTCTGGAGCCGGACAAAGAGGGATCGCGACGGCGCTGATGACAGCGCCATGAACAAAGCACATGACAGGCGGGGCTTTCTGCGCTATAGGCCCGGCCGTCCCTTAACTTACAACGACACGATGTGGCGCTGGGGCAGCGTTCCGGCGACGGAAGCGTTTTGGCGACCGCTAAAGGTTGGCGACATGAACATCATCCAGACCCTTGAGGCCGAACAGGCCGCCCGGCTCGCCGAAAAGCGCCCGGTTCCCGAATTTCAGCCCGGTGACACGGTCATCGTGAACGTGAAGGTGGTCGAAGGCGACCGCACCCGCGTTCAGGCTTACGAAGGCGTCGTGATCGCCCGCAATGGCGGCGGCCTCAACGAGAGCTTCACCGTTCGCAAGATCTCCTATGGCGAAGGCGTGGAGCGCGTGTTCCCGATCCACTCGCCGCTGATCGATTCCATCAAGCTCGTGCGCCGGGGCAAGGTGCGCCGCGCGAAGCTCTATTATCTGCGCGACCGTCGCGGCAAGTCCGCCCGTATCGCCGAGCGCACGGATCGTCCCGGCGAGAAGAAGGCGCGCGCGGCCGCTGCTGCTGCCGCCGCTGCCGCTGCGGCGCCCGCCGCCGAGTGAATCCGACGCTCCCGCTTGGTCGGGAGTTGTCAATCTTCCTTACGCCGCCGGTCTCCGGCGGCGTTTTTATTTGTGGCCGTCTTGCGCGCCGCCTCTAGAGATTGATAGAGACGTTCTGCCGATCGGATTGCGCTGCAATCTGATCGGAACGTGCTCAAGATCGGGTTGAAACACCCTGATCGGCACAATGTTCTCTAGCAACCTTCCTCCCAGTGTACCGCGAGGCCGCCGGTCCCGCCCGGTCCGCTCCATTCCAGCCGCCCCGCGCCGCCGATGCCGCCGCCATCGGTTCTGAACGAGGGGTCGCGCTTGCCCTTAATGAGGCGCAGCGTGTGTCCGGCGACGGTGCCGGTCCAATAGGCACCGCCGCCCGCCCCGCCCGGCACGAAAACCAGCTTCCCGTCGATCTTGAACACCGCCGTCTTCTTCGGGTCCTGGGTGTCGAACAGCCCGATGGCGTCGGCGCCCCGGAATACGGCGAAGCTGCAGCCCGATGAATTCCAGGTTTCAAGGTCGGCATAGGTGATGTCTGAAAAGCGCGCCGAAGAGAGCGCCTGTGGGGCGGACGCACCAACGGCCGACGCCTCGGATAGGCTTGGTGTCGGTACCAGGGCCCCCGCCACCACCGTCAGCGCCAACGCAACAAAACGGGCCCAGACATGTGAGGTTTTCACGCCCGGCATTTGGCCCTCCTTTGCCGCCTCCGACACGCCTCACCCGCGCGCCACCCTTTGCGCGTCTGTGCCCGCGAGAAGGCGGGGCAGCAGGGCGTCCGGCGCGGCCTCATAGATGCGCCTCACGCGCTCAAGGGCGGCGGCACCACCGCCGCGATGCCCCGCGCCCCCCACATGAAGCCATGAATCCACCAGAAGGAAAGGCTCAGCCTCTTCCCCCTCGGCCGCGAGCCAAACCTGGCGGGTGCGGGCCATCTGCAGATGGTCGAGCACCATGCGGCGATACAGAACGCGCCAATTCTGGCCCCCCGTGTCGAGCGTGCGGGGCGTGTCTGTGCCGAAATCCAGCGGCACATCCTTAACCGCATTGAAATCGAACACGCTGTAGCCGGGCCAGAGATACCAGCCGCCAAAGTCCGAGCCATGCCGCACCATGCCATAGACGGGCTGGCGGACGACGTGCCCGGCCAGATCAGCGGGCGCGAGCGGCAGCAGATCGTGGTCAAGCAAGGCGAAGGTCGCGGGCGCGCTGGGACGGATCAGATGCCGCCACACCCAATTGAGCGCCACCCCATGGGACCGGGAGCCATTCACATTCGGTGAGATGCGCGGCACCGGAGGTAAGGAACAATAAAAGCGGCCTTCACGTGCGCAAATTTCGGCAATCCGGGCGCGCGCGGCGGGATCGGAGGAATTGTCACATACGAGCAAGGCGACGCCCGGCATCATGCGGGCCATGGCCTGCGACAGAAGGGATACGGCCTCCGGCAGATTGAAGGCGACCGTGACCGCCAGGAACCCGCCCTTCACGGCGGCGAGATCAATCAGCAGGCGGTCCTCTCCCTCCGCACGCCGCGCTCCATAAACCCGATCCAGCATCACATTGCGCAGACGGCGGGTTCCCTGGGCCAGCGGCACGGCGCGCAGCCAGTCAGCGAACCTATAATCCTTGAGATCGCGCATGCGCGCTTTTCGCGGCGCCCGGGGGCGCCGTCAAGCCGGCGCGCCGCGAGACGCGGCAAAGCCACGCCTTGGATCAAAAAGAGTCAGCCCCGCGCCCACGATCATGCGGGGTCGCCACAGGAAAACGACGGGCGCTCTAGCGTTGGATACGGATGTCGTGGCAACGTCCCGGCGCGATGCGGGGACCCTCAGGAGAGACGGATGGGGAAATTGCGAACGTGGATCAGCGGCTTTGCCTGGGGACTGATCCTCGGCGTGGTCTGCGCCGGGCTGGGCGCGATCATGTTTTTTCGGCCCGACTTCGTCGAGCGCCTGAGGGCTGAGCGGCCCTTCGCAACAGCGTCCGCCCCCGTGGCGGATTCCCCGCCGGCTTTGACGCCCGCCCCTGCGCCGGCCCCTGCGGCCAGCACTTCCGCGAGTGCCCCGATGGCCGCGCCTGCAAGCGGTGCCCCGGCTGCGGCCACGACCAATCTGCCGCCCTTCTTCACCAATACGACGACGCAAACCTCGCTCGACAAGGCCTTCACGCCGCCCCGCGCCTTTTCGCCGGGCGACGATCTGGTGGTGCGCGGCGTCAACACCTCCAAGGGCACGCTCAACCTCGCGGTGCGCATCGACGATGCGTCGTCCAAGAATTGGATGAGCAATTTCAACACCAACCAGAATTTCCCGCCCGGCCCGTTCGTGATGCGCGTGCCGCTCAACAGCCTGCCCACGCCTTCGGGGGGGACGCTGGATCTGAACGCCCTGACCCGCTTCATCGTCTTTACCGAGGAGGGCGCGCCGCCTGCCAAGATCGACAGCGTCCAGATTGAGCCGCGCCAGAAGGCCGGCGCTCTGACGCCCACCACAAGCACCGCCGCCAATGCCGTGAAGGACGGCCAGACCTGGCTTGCCGGGGCGCGACTCACCGCGACGCAGGACTTCAGCGCCCCGGTGAGCTTCGATGCCAACCAGGATCTGGTGGTGACGGGAAACAACGATACCGGCAAGCCGATCACGATCCATCTGCGTGTGGACGACGTGAACTCCACCAACTGGAACTCGCGGGTCAATGCATCCGCGACATTTCAGCCCGGCCCCTTTGTTCTTCGCTCGCCGGTTTCGTCCTGGGTCACGCCGTCAAAGACGCGGCTGGACCGCACGCGCGTGAAGCGCATCATCGTTTTCGCCGGAGAGGGCGACGGCCCCATCCGCCTCACCGACCTTCATGTGGAAGCGGGCTCGCCCGTGCCGCCGGATGCGCTCGCGCTGCGTTTCGCGCCGACCGCAGAGATCCAGGTGCCGGGCTTCGAGACCATCCTGCCCAATGATCCGCGCCTTTCGCGCGCCGCCGGCGTGCTGGTGCGCACCCAGAATGACCCGCTCCTGTCGGGCGGCCTCAACGGCATCGAGACCGTCACCATCCCCTGGACCAAGAGCGCGGTGGCGACCGTTTCGCTCTGGACCGAGGACCAGGGAGAATGGGAATACTTCCCCCACTCCCTGAACCGCACCATCACCATCAATGGCCAGGTGGTCTTCCAGCAAAACCTGTCCCCCGACGAGTGGGTCGACCAAGTCTATAAGCGCAATCTCTGGAAGGAGGCGATGATCGATGGCGGGCCGTGGGAGGTGTTCGCGCGCAGCCGCGCGGGCCTCATCACCGCCACCGTTCCGGTGATCGACAACAAGATCGTCGTCCAGCTCCAGTCCGACCAGCCGCCCAATAACGGCTATCTCGCCGCCATGGTCATCGAGCCGGGCAACAGCGACAAGGCCGTGGACGCGGTGGAGGCGTGGCGGCGCAAGCGGTTCCTGGAGCGCTGGCCGGTGCAGGACAAGCCGGTTAATCCCGCCCTCGCCACCGACGTCACGCTGCGCATCCTGCCGCCCGGCACCAATCGCAGCCAGCATCCCTTCTGGGACCCGACGCTGCCGGTCCAGGCGAATGTCCAGGCACCGCGCGGGGGCGTCGTCTCCGTCGATTTCCTGGCCTTCTCCAACCAGGACGACCTAATGCCCAATGTCTCCACCTCGGCGCCCGACGGCATCACGCCGCAGGTGCGGTGGGGCAAATGGACCTTCATGCGGCGCGACGTGGCGGAGAACGGGCTCACCATCACGTCCGACGTGCTCGACGGCGATCTCTCCCGCATGCGGATCGCGAGCGGCATCCCGCGCCGCCTCAACGTCACCTTCACCGTTCCCGATACCGCGAGCGGCACCCTGCCCATCACCCTCTCGCTAGACATTGCCGGGGTGAAGGTGGACGCGACAGCCTTGGTGGAGGTCATTCCCGTGCGCCTGCCGGCGGCGGACCGGCCCATCGGCTATTACATGGCCGCGCCCAATTGGGAGATCTGGTTTCCCCCCACCCCCGACCAGGCGGATAGGGGCATGGCTTGCGACTATGCCGCGCTGCGTTTCTTCGGCATCACCGGGGTCGCCCCCGACACGGTGGCGCCGACCCCGGACAAGATGGCCCGCTATGTCCAGCAGATGGCCCTGGTCAAGCAGGCGGGCTTCCTCGCACCCTATTTCGATTATGCCTCGGTGAAGGTGATGCAGCAGACGGCCGGCTATTCGAAGGTCGGCCCCAACATCGCCTCGACGCTCCGGGCCTTGTCGGCCGCCGGACTTCCCGCGCCTCTGTGGTCCATTGCCGACGAACCGGCGGACGGCGATGCGGGCCTCGCCGACCTGAAAAGCGTGCGCGATGCCATCAAGGCTTCGGCGGCGGACGCGCAGATTTCCGGCCAGCTCAATTCCCCGAAGCAGAAGGCCCTGGTTCCGGTGTTCAACACGGTGCTGGTGAATGACGGCTTCGGGGTGAGCGAGACCGGCTTCCGCCAGATGCGGTCCCAGAAAGTCATCCCCTGGATGTACAATATGCCCGATTATCGGGCGGCCGCCGGCTTCCTGATGTGGCGCACGGGCGGCCAGGGCTATCTGCAATGGCACGCCCGCGCCTGGACCGGGGATCCTTCGGACCCCACCGACGGGCGCGAGACGGACTTCGCCATGCTGCCGCTCAGCGGCGACCGGTGCAGCCCCGCGCCCACCATCGATGCCCTGCTCCTCTCCACCAGCGAGGGCATCGAGGATTTGCGCTGGCTGCTTTGGCTGGACCAGCGCGCCGCCACCGACACCAAGGCGCGCGCGCTGCGCGAGAGCCTCATCGAAGCGGTGCCGGCGGACTGGGAGGCGTTCAAGAAGGCGCCGCCGTCCCTGCCCGCGCTGCGTACCAAGATCATCGACTTCGCGCGCGCCTCCTCAGCGGGGTGAACCGGCCGCAAACTTCCGCGAGGCGAGGCGCGTGGTCCGCTCCTTGCCTGTGAGGCGGGTGAACCAGATCGAGGCCCATGGCGAACGACCTGTCCTTGCGCATCGTCATCGTGGATGACAGCCCGGTGCGTGCCGCCATCCTCTCGGAGGGGCTGCACGAGGCCGGCTTTGTGAACGTTCTCCGCCTGGAGGGCGTCCACAATCTGCTGGAGCGAATCTATGCCATCGATCCCGACGTGATCCTGATCGATCTGGAAAACCCCAGCCGCGACACCATCGAGCAGATGTTCCAGGTGAGCCGCGAGGTGAAGCGCCCGGTCGCCATGTTCGTGGACCAGTCCGACAGCCAGACCATCGAAGCCGCCATCGATGCGGGCGTCGCCTCCTATGTGGTGGACGGGCTGCGCAAGGACCGGGTGAAGCCGATCCTGGAAACCACCATTTCCCGCTACCGCGCCTTCGCCCGCCTCAAGGACGAGCTTGAGGAGGCCCGCAGCCAGCTTGAGGAGCGCCGCGTCGTGGATCGCGCCAAGCTGATCCTGATGAAGGCCAAGAATATCGACGAGCAGACCGCCTATGGCCTGATCCGCCGCACCGCCATGAACGAGAAGAAGCGGCTCGTGGACATCGCCCAATCCATCATCACCGCTGCGGAGCTGCTGCGATGAGACGCCTTGCCATGGGCTTCATCCCCCTGACGGATGCCGCCGTCCTCATCGCCTGCGCCGAGCGCGGCTTCGCCATGGCGGAGGGGATCGAGATCGAGCTGCACCGGGAAGTGTCCTGGGCCAATATCCGCGACAAAGTGAATGTCGGCCTTTTGGACGGCGCCCACATGCTCGGCCCGCTGGCCATCGCCTCCTCGCTCGGCCTCGGCCATGTCCGCGTGCCGCTTGTGGTGCCCTTCGCGCTCAATCTGAACGGCAGCGCCATCACCATCGCCCGCGATGTCTATGAGGATATGGGAACCACAGGCGAGGACCTGTTCACCGGCCCCGGCGCGGCGCGCGCGCTCGGCCAGGTGGTGATGGCCCGCAAGGCGCAGGGGCGCGATCCCCTCACCTTCGCCGCCGTCTATGCCTTCTCCACCCACACCTATTTGATCCGCCATTTCTTGAAAGCCGGCGGGGTGGACCCGGACCGGGACGTGCGCCTCGTCGTCATCCCGCCGCCCTTCATGGCGGAGAGCCTGCGCAACGGGCTGATCCACGGTTTTTCCGTGGGCAGCCCCTGGAACAGCGTGGCGGTGGACTCGGATGTGGGCCGCATCGCGGTGCTCGGCGCGGAATTATTCGGCTGGGTCCCGGAAAAGGTGCTGGGCGTGCATGCCCGCTTCGCCAATACCGAGCCGGATTTGCTCCGCCGCCTTGTGCGCGCGCTTCACACCGCCGCGCGCTGGTGCGAGGATCCGGTCAACCATGAGGATCTGGCGCGCCTGCTGGGCGAGCCGCGCCACCTCAACCTGCCGTCCGACATTCTCAAGCGCACGCTGGACGGGCGTCTTTATACCGCGCCCGGCGGGGCGCTGCGGGTGCATCCCGACTATCTCATCCTGCACCGCGACAATGCCAACCGCCCCTCCCGCGACCATGCGCTCTGGATCTACAGCCAGATCGTCAAGTCCGGCCAGGGCGAATGGGCGGCGGATGCCGCGCGCGAGGCGGTCAGCGTCTATCGCCCCGACCTTTATGACGCGGCGGTCGGGCCGCAGCCGGAGCGGGCGCACCTCGCTCCCGACTGTGTCGCCACTCAGTTCGGCGACGTGTTCGACGCAGAGCAGTTTCTCGCGACCGGCGTCCCCTAGGCGGCGCCCCCTCGCAAAAAGCCTGTCTTCCGGCGCGGCCATCGGGTCTGAACCCCGCAAAGGATGAATGATGGCGCGGCGTGCCGAATGCGCGTCGCGCGGGCATCCGATGCCGGTTTTTCAGGCGCCGCCTGAAAGTGATTAAAAATTAATCAGCGCTTTTCCCGTGTGTTTTCAATCCCCAACGCACAAACCCGCATTGGCACGGAACTTGAATAAGTAAAATCCGAGCGCGGCCGACGAAGTCCGCGCCGTCCATAAGTCCCAATGACGGGACCCCGCAGCAGAGCCGCTGACACCCGATGGCACATCGCCGTCGAGGCGTTCGCGGCTTTTTTCGTTTCGGGCCCGGTCAAACCGGCGACCACACAGGGGAACAGAATGACCGATGCTTCCGATGCCAAGCCGGGCCAGATGCCGGCTTCCGCCGCGACGCCCGCCGCCCCGCTGTCGCGCCGCTCGCTGCTGAAGGGCGGCGCCGCCGCCCTTGGCGCGGCCGCGCTCTTCGATGCGACGCGCCTGCTGTTCCCCGGTGGCGTCCCCTATGCCCATGCGGCGGCACCGGAAACCACCAAGGCCACGCTCGGCTATATCGCGCTGATGGACGCATCGCCCCTGGTGATCGCGAAGGAAAAGGGCCTGTTCGCGAAGCACGGCGTGCCCGACGTAGAGGTGGTGAAGCAGGCCTCCTGGGGAGCGACGCGCGACAATCTCGTGCTCGGCGGCGCGGCCAACGGCATCGATGGCGCCCATATCCTCTCGCCCATGCCCTATCTCATCTCCACGGGCAAGGTGACGCAGAACAACACGCCGGTTCCCATGTACATCCTGGCGCGTCTCAACCTCGACGCCCAGGCCATCTCGGTCTCCAACGAATACAAGGACCTCAAGGTCACCAACGACGCCTCGGCGCTGAAGGCGGCCTTCGCCAAGAAGAAGGCCGAGGGCAAGGAAGTGAAGGTCGCCATGACCTTCCCGGGTGGCACCCACGATCTGTGGATCCGCTATTGGCTCGCCTCCGCCGGCATCGATCCCGACAAGGACGTGTCCACCATCGTCGTGCCGCCGCCCCAGATGGTGGCGAACATGAAGGTGGGCAACATGGACGCCTTCTGCGTCGGCGAGCCCTGGAACGAGCAACTCGTGAACCAGGGCATCGGCTTCACCGCCTGCACCACCGGCGAGATCTGGAAGGAGCATCCCGAGAAGGCTCTCGGCATGCGGGCCGACTTCGTCGACAAGAATCCCAACACCACGCAAGCCATTCTGATGGCCGTTCTGGAAGCTCAGCAGTGGTGCGACAAGATGGAGAACAAGCAGGAGCTGGCCGAGATCGTCGGCAAGCGCCAGTGGTTCAACGTTCCCGTCTCCGACATCATCGGCCGCCTGAAGGGTGACATCAATTACGGCAACGGCCGGGTCGTGAAGGGCTCGGACCAATACATGAAGTTCTGGATGGACCATGCGTCCTATCCCTTCCAGAGCCATGACACCTGGTTCCTCACCGAGGACATCCGCTGGGGCAAGTTCGAGCCCACGCTCGACATGAAGGCGCTGGTGTCCAAGGTGAACCGCGAGGATCTGTGGCGCGAAGCCGCCAAGTCGCTCTCGGTCGCGGCGGCGGACATTCCCGCCTCCACGTCGCGCGGCAAGGAGACCTTCTTCGACGGCAAGGTCTTCGATCCCGCCGATCCCCAAGCCTATCTCAAGACGCTCACCATCAAGCGCGTCGAAGTCTGACATCCCATCTGCCGGGAGACCCACGCATGACCGTCACCGCCTTGAAGGACCCGCCTCAGGCCCCGCGCCGCGCCAGCGCGCACGTGGTCCGGATCACCCCCGTGCGCCCGCGCTTCTCCAGCCGTCTTGCGGCTGTGGGGCGCTGGTGTGCGGTGAACATCCTCCCGCCTCTGGTGGTGACGGTCCTGCTGCTGGTGCTGTGGGAGATGCTCTGCGCGAGCCCCACCGCCACGCTGCCCTCGCCGAGCCGCATCTGGAGCGACTCGAAGGACCTCATCGTCGATCCCTTCTTCGTCGCCGGCCCGCAGGATATCGGCCTCGGGCTGCGGGTGATGGTGTCGCTTCAGCGCGTTGCGGTGGGCTTCGGCCTCGCCGCCGTCGTTGGAGTGCTCATAGGGGCGATCATCGGCCAGTCGGTCTGGGCGATGCGGGGCCTGGATCCCATCTTCCAGATGCTGCGCACCGTGCCGCCCCTCGCCTGGCTGCCGCTGGCGCTCGCCGCGTTCCGCGACAGCAATCCCTCGGCCATATTCGTCATCTTCATTACCGCCATCTGGCCCATCATCATCAATACGGCGGTCGGCATCCGCAACATTCCCCAGGACTATCGCAATGTCGCGCAAGTCCTGCGGCTCAATCCGCTGGAATTCTTCTGGAAGATCATGCTGCCGTCGGCGGCGCCCTACATCTTCACCGGCCTGCGGATCGGCGTCGGCCTGTCCTGGCTGGCCATCGTGGCCGCTGAAATGCTCACGGGCGGGGTCGGCATCGGCTTCTTCATCTGGGATGCGTGGAACTCCTCGCGCCTGCCCGACATCATCGTCGCCCTGGTCTATATCGGCGTCGTGGGCTTCGTCCTCGACCGCCTCGTCGCCGGCATTTCCGCCATCGTCACCCGCGGCACGGCTTCGGCTTGAGGAGGCCCCTATGACTCACTCCCCCTATCTGCAGCTCAGCCAGATCGGCAAGACCTTCACCCGCGGCGCGGCCACGACCGAAGTCCTGAAAGAGGTTTCGCTCGATATCGCCAAGGGCGAATACATCTCCATCATCGGCCATTCCGGCTGCGGCAAGTCCACCTTGCTGAATGTGGTGGCGGGCCTCACCGACGCCACGACGGGCGGCGTCATCCTGGACGGGCGCGAGGTGAACGCCCCCGGCCCCGACCGGGCCGTGGTGTTCCAGAACCATTCGCTCCTGCCCTGGCTCACCGTCTACGACAATGTCCGCCTCGCCGTGGACAAGGTCTTTTCCGGCACCCGCTCGCGCGCCGAGCGCCACGCCTGGGCCTTGCACAATCTCGAACTCGTGCAGATGGCCCATGCCAAGGACAAGAGGCCGGGCGAGATTTCCGGCGGCATGAAGCAGCGCGTCGGCATTGCCCGCGCGCTGGCCATGGAACCCAAGGTGCTGCTGCTGGACGAGCCCTTCGGCGCCCTGGACGCGCTTACCCGCGCCCATCTCCAGGACAGCGTGATGCAGATCCACGCCACGCTGGGCAATACCATCCTCATGATCACCCATGACGTGGACGAGGCGGTGCTGCTCTCGGACCGCATCGTGATGATGACCAACGGCCCCTCCGCCCGCATCGGCGAGGTGCTCACCGTCAATCTGGCGCGCCCGCGCAAGCGGCTCGAACTGGTGACCAACCCCATCTACCTCAAGGCCCGCGAGGCCGTGTTGAAGTTCCTCCACGAGCGCCATCGCTTCGTGGAAGCCGCGTGAACCCCTTCGCTCACGACGAGGAACCGACCATGCTTCCTTCTCAGGTGGACCTCATCCAGACCTCCTTCGCCAAGGTGGTGCCCATCTCGGATCAGGCGGCGGCTCTTTTCTATGGCCGCCTCTTCGAGATCGCGCCGCAGGTGAAGCCCATGTTCAAGGGCGACATGGCCGAGCAGGGCCGCAAGCTCATGTCGACCCTCGCCGTGGTGGTGCAGGGGCTGTCCAATCTCGACGCCGTGGTGCCGGCGGCGCAGGCGCTGGCGCGTCGCCATGTGGCTTATGGCGTCGAGGATGCCCATTACGCCCCTGTGGGGGCCGCGCTGCTCTGGACCCTCGAAGAGGGGCTCGGACCGGACTTCACGCCCGATGTGAAGGCTGCCTGGGCCGAGGCCTATGGCCTTCTTTCCGGCGTCATGATCGCGGCTGCCGCCGACGTGGCCCCGCGTACCGCGGCGGAGTAAGTCCATGTCGGAGCCGCTCCTCATCATCGGCAATGGCATGGCCGCCGCCAAGCTGTGCGAGCACCTCGCGAGCACGGCGCTGGGGCGCTATGCGGTGGCGGTGGTGGGGGCGGAGCCGCATCTTGCCTATAACCGCGTGCTGCTCTCCGACGTTCTCGCCCGCAAGGTGGACATGGCCGCGACCCAATTGCGGCCGGCCTCCTGGTGGCGGGACATTGGCGCCACGGTGATCTCGGGCACGCCGGCCTCAGCCATCGACCGCGCCCGTCGCACCGTCACGCTTGCGGACGGGCGCCAGCTCGGCTTTTCCAAGCTGGTCCTGGCCACGGGCTCCGAGCCCATCCGCCTGCCCCTGCCGGGCGCCGATCTGCCGGGGGTCGTCACGTTCCGGGACCTTGGGGATGTGCAGGCGCTCATGGCGGCGGCACAGCCGGGCCTTCGGGCCGTGGTGATCGGCGGCGGCTTGCTGGGGTTGGAAGCCGCGAGCGGCTTGGCGCGCGCGGGCGCCGCCACCACACTCGTCCATTTGATGGACCGCCTCATGGAACGCCAGCTCGACGCCCCTGCGGCGGCGCTTTTGCGCCAAGCGGTTGAAGCGCAAGGCATAAGGGTTGAACTGGAGGCGCAGAGCGTCGCCGTCGAAGGCACGGAGCACGTGGAGGGGCTGCGGCTGGGGGATGGGCGCCTCCTGCCGGCCGACATCCTCGTCATGGCCTGCGGCGTCCGGCCCAATGCCGGCCTTGCCCGCGCGGCGGGGCTTGCCTGCGGACGCGGCGTGCTGGTGGATGACACCCTTGCCACCAGCGACCAAGACATCTTCGCCATCGGCGAATGCGCGGAGCATCGCGGCACCTGCTATGGGCTGGTCGCGCCGGCCTATGAGCAGGCGCAGGTGCTCGCCCGGCGGCTCGCGGGGCGCGAGGCCGGTTACGCCGGCAGCACGGTCTCCACCCATCTGAAAGTGTCGGGCGTCTTCGTCTTCTCGGCGGGCGACCTCTCGCCCGGAGGCGAAGACATCGTCCTTTCGGATCAAGGCCTTGGCCTTTACCGGCGGCTGATCATCAAGGACGGACGGCTCGCCGGGGCGGTGCTCTATGGCGACACGTCCGACGGCCCCTTTTATCTCGACCTCATCACGAACCGCACCCCCATCGCCGCCCTGCGCGCCGACCTCGCCTTCGGGCGGTCGCTGGCGCAGGCGGCCTGAGAGACAGACAATGAGCGGCGATTTTTCAGCGGAGCAAAAGCGTTACCTGGAAGGCTTCATGTCCGGCGCCCAGGCGGTGCAGGGACGCGGCCTCGCGCCCGGGGCGGCACCCGCGCCGGCACCCGAGCCCTCCGGCCCGGAGGCGGCGAGCCACAAGGCGATGGCTCGCACCGAAGCGGCCGGGGGCAAGCTCACGCCGGAGGAGAAAGCCAAGCGCGAGGAGCTGGGACTCGACAGCTACGACCGCATGAAAACCCATGCGGATCAGGGGGTTTTCCCCAAAGGCCCGGACATCCTGCGCTGGAAATATCACGGCCTGTTCTATGTCGCGCCGGCGCAGGACAGCTTCATGTGCCGGATGCGCATGCCCAATGGCATTCTCACCCATTGGCAGATGCGGGGGCTGGCGGAGATCGCGGAGCGCCATGGCGGGGGCTATTGCGACATCACCACCCGGGCCAATCTCCAGATCCGCGATATTCCCGCAACCGACGGCGTAATTCTGCTGGAAAAGCTGGTTGATCTGGGTTTGACCGCGAAAGGCTCGGGCGCCGACAATATCCGCAACGTCACCGGCACACCCACCGCCGGCATCGACCCGCAGGAATTACTCGATACGCGCCCTTATGCCCGCGAATGGCACCATTACATCCTCAACAACCGCGATATGTACGGCCTGCCGCGCAAGTTCAACGTCGCTTTCGACGGGGCGGGGTGCATCGGCGCGCTGGAGGACACCAACGATATCGGCTTCCAGGCCATTGAAATCAAAGAGGGTTTCGGCCTCGCGCCGGGCGTCTGGTTCCGCCTCGCCCTGGGCGGCATCACCGGCCACAAGGACTTCGCCCGCGATACCGGAGTGGTGCTCAAACCCTCGGAGGCCTGCCGGGTGGCGGCGGCGATCGTGCGGGTCTTCATCGGCTCCGGCGACCGCACGGACCGTAAGAAAGCGCGTCTTAAGTACGTCTTAGACGACTGGGGGTTCGAGAAGTTCCTGGCCTGCGTCGAGGAAGTTCTCGGTTCTTCCCTCCAGCGGTGTCCGCCGGACGCGGTGATGCCCCGCCCCGACCCGGACCGCCTCGCCCATCTCGGCGTCCACCCCCAGAAGCAGGCCGGGCTGAACTGGATCGGGGTCGGCGTGCCGGTCGGGCGGATGAGCGCGGACCAGATGCGCGGCCTCGCCGACATCGCCGCCGGCATGGGCGACGGGGACGTGCGCCTGACCGTCTGGCAAAACGTGCTCCTCTCCGGCATCCCGGACGCCCATGTGGCGGCGGCGCGCGAGGTGATCGAAGGGCTCGGCCTGTCGAGCGCGGCCGACCCGCTCCAGGCGGGGCTGGTGGCCTGCACGGGGGCCGCCGGCTGCCGGTTCGGCAATGCGGACACCAAGGCGACCGCGCGGGCGATCCTTGCCCATTGCGCGCCGCGCCTTGCGCTAGACGGGCCGGTCAACATCCATGTCACCGGCTGCCACAACAGCTGCGCCCAGCATTATATCGGCGATATCGGCCTGGTCGGTGCGCGGGTGCCGGTCAATGAGGAAGGCGACACAGTGGACGGCTTCCACCTTCTGGTGGGCGGCGGCTTCGGGTCGGATGCCGCCATCGCCGAGGAATTGGTACGCGACGTGCCCGCGCCGCAGATCCCCGCTTTGGTGGAGCGGCTGATCGCCGCCTGGCAGAGCGCGCGCGCGCCCGGCGAAGGCTTCGCCGCCTTCACCCGCCGGCTTCCGGCGGCGGATCTCAAGGGCCTGATCGGCCAACCCATATCGGCCCCCCTTGCAGCGGACGCGGCGGCATGACCCTCCAGAGCCCTCCCCCCATCGTCCCCTATCTGCCGGAGAGCGCGCCCTTTTCCCCGGAACAGCGGGCCTGGCTCAACGGCTTCTTCGCGGGCGTGTTTTCCGGCACGCCGGGCGCCACCGCCCTTTCGGCGGAAGCCTCCGCCGCGCTCATGCCCTCAGCCCCGGCCGAGGCGGATGACGGCGCGCCCTGGCACGATGCCGCCATGCCCTTGGCCGAGCGCATGGCGCTCGCGGAGGGCAAGCCGCTCGCAAGGCGCATGATGGCGGCCATGGCCCAGCAGGATTGCGGCCAGTGCGGCTATCTCTGCGAAACCTATTCCAAGGCCCTCGCGGACGGCACCGAAACGGCCCTGAACCTGTGCGCGCCCGGCGGCAAGGAGACGCTGCGCATGCTGAAGGCGCTGGCGAGCGAGCTGGACGGCGCCCCCGCCGCACCCGCCGCGCCGGCCGCCACGAAGCCCCAAAGCGAAGCGCCGCGCGGCACGCGGGACAATCCGGGCGAGGTCACCTTCCTCGGCCGCGCGCGGCTCAACAAGCCGGGCTCGGAGAAGGAGACCTGGCATATCGATTTCGATCTCGAAGGCTCGGGGCTCGCCTACAAGGCGGGCGACAGTTTCGGCCTGTTCCCGCAGAATGATCCCGCCCTGGTGGCGGCGGTGATGGCGGCGCTGGACGCGCCCGCCGACTATCCGGTGGGCGACAAGACGCTGGAAGAGGTGCTGACGCGGGACGTGTGCCTGAAATCGGCCCCCGACGCGCTCTTCACCCTGTTCTCCTATCTCACCGGCGGCGCCCGCAAGGCCACCGCGCGGGCGCTCGCGGCGGGCGAGGACCCGGACGGCGACGCCGCGACCCTCGACGTTCTGGCGGCGCTGGAAAAATTCGCCGGCGCGCGGCCCGACCCGGAAGCGGTGGTGGAATGCCTGGAGCCGCTCCAGCCGCGCCTCTATTCCATCTCGTCCAGCCCGCTCGCCACCCCCGGCCGGCTTTCGCTGACGGTGGATGCGGTGCGCTATGATCTCGGCGCGCGCACCCGTCTTGGCGCCTGCTCCACCTTCCTGGGCGGGCGGGTGGATGCGGGCGCGCGGCTCAAAGCCTATATCCAGCCGGCCCATGGCTTCGGCCTGCCGGCCGATCCGGCGACGCCGGTCATCATGGTGGGGCCGGGCACCGGCATCGCGCCGTTCCGCGCCTTCCTGCATGAGCGCATGGCGGCGAAGGCGCCGGGCCGCAACTGGCTGTTCTTCGGCCATCAGCGGCGCGAGACCGATTTCTTCTATGAGGACGAACTCGCCGGAATGCAGGCGGCGGGCGTGCTCACCCGCCTCGACACCGCCTGGTCCCGCGACGGGGCGCGCAAGGTTTATGTGCAGGACCGCATCCGCGAAGCGGGGGCTGAGCTTTGGGACTGGCTCGGTGCGGGCGCCCATGTCTACATTTGCGGCGATGCCAAGCGCATGGCGAAGGATGTGGAGGCGGCGCTCCTCGATGTGGCGGCGACCCACGGCGCGCTCGGGGCGGACAAAGCCACCGCCTTCCTGGCGGACCTGAAGGCGACGGGACGGTTTCAGGCCGACGTCTATTGAGGGGCATGTGATGCGTCAGGCCATCGTGCCTTTTGAAACGAACGTCCCTGCTCAGCGGGGCGTCGGGCGGTCAGGCCCTGGGATGCGCTGTGCTTTGCTTCGCCTTGCTTTCGCTTGCAGCCGGGGGCTACCCGTCCCCAGCCGCGGGTTCCCCCTCCCCAGCCCTCCCCCGCAAGCGGGAGAGGGGGCAGTCCCCGCAAGGATCGGAGCGGCGGCAGGCGTTCCGCGGGGAAAGCACCACACCGCCACAACCGGCGGCGCGGCCGGCGCCGCAAAAAACAAGACGCGCCGCCCCGCGCACCGCCCCAGGAGCCTGCCATGAATGCGCCGCTCGCGAGCACGCCGGCCGTGCGCACCACCTGTCCCTATTGCGGGGTGGGCTGCGGGGTGATGGCGACGCCCGATGCCGCCGGGGGCGCGCTTATCAGCGGCGATACGGCGCATCCGGCCAATCTCGGCCGGCTTTGCTCCAAGGGCACGGCGCTCGGCGAGACCATCGGGCTTGAAACCCGCCTGCTCCACCCTCTCCTGCGCACCAGGGCCGGCACGCTGGCGCGGACCTCCTGGGACAGCGCGCTCGACCGGGTGGCGGCGGGGCTGAAAGAGACTCTGGAGCGCCACGGGCCGCAGGCGATCGCCTTCTATCTGTCCGGCCAGTTGCTGACCGAGGATTATTACGCCGCCAACAAGCTCGCCAAGGGCTTCCTCGGCACCGCCCATGTGGACACCAATTCGCGGCTCTGCATGGCCTCCTCCGTGGCGGGCCACAAGCGGGCCTTCGGCTCCGATACGGTGCCCGGCTGCTATGAGGACCTGGAGCAGGCGGACCTCGTCATCCTGGTGGGCTCCAACGCCGCCTGGTGCCATCCCGTGCTCTATCAGCGCCTGCTGGCGGCGCGCGCGGCGCGGGGCACGCGGATCGTCGTCATCGATCCCCGCCGCACCCAGACCGCCGAGGATGTGGACCTGTTCCTTCCCCTCGCCCATGGCACAGACGCGGCATTGTTCAGCGGCCTGCTGGTGCATTTGGCGCAGACCGGGGCGATCGATGACGCCTTCATCCGCGATCACACATCAGGCTTCACGGACACGCTCGCCGAAGCCCGCGCGCTCGCGCCCGACATCGCGCAAACCGCGCGCCTGACGAATCTCGATCCGGCTGACGTCGCTCGTTTCTTCGCCCTGTTCCGCGACACGGCGCGCACCGTCACCTGCTATTCGCAAGGGGTGAACCAGTCGGCGCGCGGAAGCGACAAGGTCAATGCCATCCTCAATTGCCACCTCGCCACGGGGCGCATCGGGCGCGCCGGCATGGGGCCGTTCTCGCTCACCGGACAACCCAATGCCATGGGCGGGCGCGAGGTGGGCGGGCTTGCCAACCAGCTTGCCGCCCATATGGGCTTCTCGCCGCAGGAGGTGGACCGGGTGCGCCGCTTCTGGGACGCGCCCCGCATGGCCGAGCGCGAAGGCCTGAAAGCAGTGGACCTGTTCGCCGCCGTGGCGCGGGGCGAGATCAAGGCGCTCTGGGTCGTGGGCACCAATCCGGCGGTGAGCCTGCCACGCGCCGACCATGTGCGCGCCGCGCTGGGACGGCTCGATCTTTTCGTCCTGTCCGAGAATGTGGTGGGCAACGACACGTTCGAGAGCCACCCCCATGTGGTTCTGCCCGCCGCCGCCTGGGGCGAGAAGGACGGAACCGTCACCAATTCGGAACGCCGCATCTCGCGCCTGCGCCCCTTCCTGTCCCGCGCCGGGGAGGCCCGGCCCGACTGGTGGGCGCTCGCACAGGTGGCCAAGCGCCTCGGCCATGGCGCGGCCTTCGACTGGACTTCGCCCGCCGACATTTTCCGCGAGCATGCGGCCCTCTCCGGTTTCGAGAACGGGGGCACGCGCGACTTCGACATTTCCGGCCTCGCGGGCCTGTCGGACGCCGCCTATGAGGCGCTGGAACCGGTCCAATGGCCTGTTCCGGAGGGAGCCACAAGCGGCACCGCGCGGCTGTTCGCGGAGGGCGGCTTCTTCACCGGCGACGCCCGCGCCAGCTTCCTCGCCCCGGGCGCCCTGCCCGTGGCCCATTGCAGCGCCGATTTTCCCTTCGTGCTGAACACCGGGCGCATCCGCGACCAATGGCACACCATGACCCGCACCGGCCTTTCGGCGCGGCTCTCCGCCCATCTGCCGGCGCCTTATGTCAGCATTCATCCCGAGGATGCGGCCGGCGCCGGGCTGCGCAGCGGCGATCTCGCCCAGGTGCGCACTGCCCATGGCCGCGCCTTGCTTGAAGTTCAGCTGGATGCGGGGCTGGCGCCCGGCACGCTGTTCGCGCCCATCCACTGGAGCCACGCCAATTCCTCGTCCGGGCGGGTCGGTCCCCTCGTCCATGCGGTGACGGACCCGGTGTCCGGCCAGCCCGACGCCAAGGCGACGCCCGCCGCGCTGGACAAGGCGGACGCGCCCTATCACGGCTTCCTGCTGGCCCGCGCCAAGATCGACCCGCCCCCGGGCGCCTGGTGGGCGCGCCTGCCCATCGAGGGCGGCTTTGCCTGGCGCCTCGCCGGGGCCGCGCCGCCGGAGGCGTGGAAGGACTGGGCGCTCGCACACATGGCGCAAAGCGACAGGGCTGACCTCATTGACCATGCCCAAGGCCATTATCGCGCCGCCGCCTTCGATGCGGCCGGGCATCTTGCCTTCGCGCTGATCGTCGGTCCGCGCGGCGAGACCCCGGCATGGGACGCGCTGAAAAGCCTGTTCGCGGCCGGCGCCGTGCCGGAGGCGGACCGCCGGCTCATTCTCTCCGGTCGCCGGGCGGGGCTCGACGCGCAGATCGGCCCGCTGGTCTGCGCCTGCCACGGCGTCTCGCGCGGCGCCATCGTCGCCGCCATCGCGGGCGGCTGCACGAGCGCGCAGGCCGTGGGGGCGAAGCTGAAGGCCGGCACCAATTGCGGCTCCTGCCTCCCGGAAATCCGCGCCCTGGTGAGCGAGGCGTGCGTGCCCGCCTGATGCCGCGCAAATGCGCCCGCCATTGTGCGCAAACGCGAGAGGACAGGCGTTCGCACCCAGCCTAGACTCCCGGCAAGCGACAACAAGCCGGGAAACGCTGCCATGGGACCATCCACCCGCTTCACCGACCTCGTGGGCATCTCCCTGCCCCTGATCCAGGCGCCCATGATCGGCCCGAAGCCAGAGCTTGCGCGCGCCGCGAGCGCGGCGGGCGCGCTCGGTTCGCTGGGCTGCGCCTCCATGACGGCGGACCAGGTGCGCGCCGAGGCCGCCGCGATCCGCGCGGTGACGCCGAACCCCTTCAACCTCAATTTCTTCGCCCACACCCCCGCGCCCGAGGATGCCACGCGGGCGCAGGCCTGGCAGGCGCGGCTCGCGCCCTATTATGGCGAACTCGGCCTCGACCCCGCCGCGCCCATCGCGGTGACCAACCGCGCGCCCTTCGACGCCGTCATGTGCGCGGTGGTGGAAGAGGTGCGCCCGCGCGTGGTGAGCTTCCATTTCGGCCTGCCGCAGGCCGACCTGCTGCGCCGGGTGAAGGCGGCGGGCGCGGTGGTGCTCTCCTCCGCCACCACGGTCGCGGAAGCCCGCTGGCTGGAGGACAATGGCGCGGACGCCATCATCGCCCAAGGCGCGGAGGCGGGCGGGCATCGCGGCATGTTCCTCACCGACGATCCGGCCCGGCAGGTGGGCACGTTCGCCTTGGTGCCGCAGGTGGCGGACGCGGTGCGCGTGCCGGTGATCGCGGCCGGCGGCATCGCGGACGGGCGCGGCATCGCCGCCGCCTTTGCCCTGGGGGCGGACGCGGTGCAGATCGGCACCGCCTTTCTGCTCACCGCCGAGGCGGGGCTGTCGCCGGTCTATCGCGCGGCGCTGAAGGGCGCGGCGAGCGATGCCACCGCACTCACCAATGTCTTCACCGGGCGCCCGGCGCGCGGCATCCTCAATCGCCTGATGCGCGAGGAAGGCCCGATTTCGCCCCGCGCCCCCGCTTTCCCCACCGCCGCCCCGCCGCTCGGCCCGCTGAAGGCCGCCGCCGAGGCGCGGGGCAGCGGGGATTTCACCGCGCTCTGGTCGGGACAGGCCGGTCCCCTGGCGCGCGAGATGGGAACGGGCGCGTTGATCGCCGCTCTGGTGGACGAGACGCGCACGGCCACGCAGCGGCTTGCGGGCTGACTTTAGAGCCAGATCCGATCAGGTTGAATCAACCTGATCTAGCCGCGCGACAGCCCCTGCCGGGCGAGGGCGTCGCGATAGGCCGCAAAGCGCGTCTCCTGCTCGGCGCCCAGCGTCCACAGATAGGTCCAGCTGTAGATGCCGGTCTGGTGGCCGTCGTCGAAGATGAGACGCACCGCATAGGAGCCGACCGGCTCCACCTCGGCGATGCGCACCGTGCGCTTGCCGGGCACGGTCTGCTTCTCGTGCGGGGCATGGCCCTGCACCTCGGCGGACGGGCTCTCCACCCGCAGATATTCGGCGGGAAGCGTATAGGCCGCGCCATCCTCGAACGTGACCTTGAGCGCATGGCGCTCCTCCACCACCCGCAATTCGGTGGGCCAGGGATCGGGCGGGGGAGAGGCGGGAGACGTCATGGCGCGGCCCTGGCTGGATAAGCGGAAGCGCAAGCGCGGTGCCGTGCGTTTGAACAGGCAGCCCCTACACATCCTTGTCCGGCATACGATATAACAGGTCCAGATTGAAGGGCGGCGCCAGACCGCCGTAAAGAACATCTAGAGCCGGGAGCCTCAAGGTGCGTCCGTATCCGCGTGATCTCAGCGACCGCAGCGTGGTCGCCGCCGCCGAGAAGGGTCCGCTCGTGGACACGTTCGGGCGTGCGGTCACCTATCTGCGCGTCTCGGTGACGGACCGCTGCGACTTCCGCTGCGTCTATTGCATGTCCGAGCACATGACCTTCCTGCCCAAGCAGGACCTGCTCACGCTGGAGGAACTGGACCGCCTGTGCTCCGCCTTCGTGGCGCGCGGGGTGAAGAAGCTGCGCCTGACCGGGGGCGAGCCTCTGGTGCGGCGTGACGTGATGACCTTGTTCCGCGCCCTCTCGCGCCATCTGGAGAGCGGGCGGCTGGACGAACTCACCGTCACCACCAACGGCTCCCAGCTCGCCCGCTACGCGGCGGACCTCGCCGCCTGCGGGGTGAAGCGCATCAATGTCTCGGTGGACACGCTGGACCCGGACAAGTTCCGCGCCGTCACGCGCTGGGGCGATCTCGGCAAGGTGATGGAGGGCATCGCCGCCGCCAAGGCCAACGGCATCAAGGTGAAATTGAACGCAGTGGCGCTGCGCGACGTGAACGAAGGCGAAATCGCCTCCATCATGGAGTGGTGCCATGGCGAGGGCCACGACCTCTCCCTCATCGAGGTGATGCCGCTGGGCGAAGTGGGCGCGGAGCGGGTCGACCAATATCTCCCCCTCTCCGAGGTGCGGGCGAAGCTCGAAGACCGCTACACGCTGACCGACATCCCCTACCGCACCGGCGGCCCCGCCCGCTATGTGGAGGTGAAGGAGACCGGCGGGCGGCTCGGCTTCATCACACCGCTCACTCACAATTTCTGCGAGGGCTGCAACCGGGTGCGCGTCACCTGCACGGGCACGCTCTATATGTGCCTCGGCCAGGAGGATGCCGCCGACCTGCGCGCGCCCCTGCGCGCCGCACCGGACGACGCGCTGCTCCACAGCGCCATCGACGCGGCCATCTTCCGCAAGCCCAAGGGCCACGATTTCGTCATCGACCGCACCACCCGCGCCCCGGCGGTCTCGCGCCATATGAGCATGACGGGGGGCTGAGGCCCCATTGCGTCCAACCGCCTGCGCCCGCAAGACTGTCCGAGATTCGACGGACGGAGGGACCATGGCGGACGCACAGACCATCAGTTTCGCGGATTTCGAGAAGGTGGACATCCGCGTCGGCACCATCCTGTCCGCCGAGCCCTTCCCCGAGGCGCGCAAGCCTGCCTTCAAGCTGCGCATCGACTTTGGCCCCGAAATCGGCGTGAAGAAATCCTCCGCCCAGATCACCGTGCATTACACGGCCGAGGCGCTGGTGGGCCGGCAGGTGGCGGCGGTGGTGAATTTCCCCCCCCGCCAGATCGGCCCCTTCATGTCGGAAGTGCTCACCCTGGGCTTCCCGGACGCGGAAGGCGCCGTGGTGCTGATCGGGCCGAGCGGGACGGTGCCGAACGGGGGGAAGGTGTTTTGAGGGAGCGGCCCTTGGGCCGCTCCGGTTACAGATATTCCGCGTCTTGGCCGATGAGCAGGTCGCGCAAATTATGGGGCACCGGGAAGCCATAGCCCGCCCAGCTCTCGTCCAGCGGCAGGATCTGACCGTTTTTGTGATAGTCGCTCGTATAAAGTTCAGCCCCAATCATCCCGAAGGCGCCAAGCAAAGCCTGGATTGCATCTTGCCCGCCGGCGCGGTTTTGGCGCGGGCGATCGGGCCAATCCACCTCATAACGGCAGAACCAGTGCCCCTCTGGCTGCCGTTCAGGAGCGAACACACGGATTTCCACGGACAAAATCTGATCATCGATTTTGAAATTCAGTCTTCTGTTCGCGATCATGGGTCACCTTCAAAAGAAGAAGGGCGCAAGCGGCTTACCGGTACAAATGGACAGTCTCGATAGGGCGGAGGCTGTTCTGAGGGTGGCCGCCCTCCTTTGCGGAACCGGGTAAAGCCCTCTCCCGCGTGCGGGAGAGGGATGGGCAGCTGGTGAGGCGCGTAGGATGAACAACAACGCGGCGGCGACTTTTAGAAGAAGAATTGACTCGGAAGCGTTATAAAAAGCGAGCATCTTCTCCGATTAAAGCATCGCGCAGATTGTAAGGGACCGGGAAGCCATATCCGGTCCACCCGTCGCCAAGCGATTGAAGCTGTCCGTTGCGGTGGTAATCGCTCGTATAGAGATCGGCACCAATCATCTGGAGCGCAGAAATCAGGGCCTGCACGCCGTCGCATCCCGCAGCATCCATGGTCTGCCGCCCTTCAGGCCAGTCGATCTCATAGCGACACATCCAGCATCCCTCGCTCTCGCGCGGCTGAAAAATGCGGATATCCATGACCAATATGGATGCTCTTGTTTTGATCTTGAGGCATCTATTTAACATTCGAAACCCTCAATAGTTCAAGGGGGGAATAGGATGACCATTAAGACAAGCGACGTATCTGACGGTTGCTTGACCATAACAAGATCCCAAACCAACCATTCGGCATTGAAATACGTCGGCACGGTATTGAGCCTCACAGCGCGCTACAGTTGCAAGACTTGCTCTTCTTACAGCAACACGAAGAGGCTCAGAGGTCACCTTACTGCCTTGTGAAGCTGGCCTTTCTCGATCACCACTGCGCAATCCAGCGGAGATGGGCAGACCAATACGACTCCACTCCCCCCCTTGCGGAGACCCGGCAGGGACACGTGGCTGATTGGGATTATAATCCTTATTAAAATAGTCGGCTTTGATCAGATCAAACTGACGCCGCAGCAGTCGAAAATCTCTGTATAAGGAATGCCACTCATCCGTATCGTTGACTTTTCGCATATGATACTCCTCCTAAAATCCAAAGAATGATATAGGAAAATTATCATAATTTCAACCAGCGGAAGGTGAACGCGCGCGCGATTCGGCCGTGCCGACTGCATGCCCACCCCCACAGCAAAACGCGCGCCCAGCTTACTGGACGCGCGTTGATTGCACAGCGGGAAGAGGCGTGAAAACCGCCTCACGCACTCATCTTGGCGACCATGGCTTCCGACATCTCGAAATTGGCGACCACATTCTGCACGTCGTCATTGTCTTCGAGGTTTTCGATGAGGCGCAGCAGCTTTTCGGCGGTCTCGTCGTCCACCGCCACGCTGTTCTGGGGGCGCCAGACCAGGCGGGCCTTGGAGGGTTCGCCGAACTTGGTTTCCAGCGCCTTCTGCACCTCGGCCAGGGCATCGGCCGCGCAGACGATCTCGTGGCCGTCCTCGGAGGAGGAGACGTCGTCCGCGCCGGCATCGATGGCGGCTTCCATCATGGCGTCGTCGCTCGCCTTGGCGGCGGGATATTCGATGAGGCCCACGCGGTCGAACATGAAGGAGACCGCGCCGGTTTCCGCCAGATTGCCGCCCGACTTGGTGAAATAGGAGCGCACCTCGCCCGCCGTGCGGTTGCGGTTGTCGGTCAGCGCCTCGACGATGACGGCGACGCCGCCCGGGCCATAGCCCTCATAGCGGATCTCTTCGTAATTCTCCGCATCGCCCCCGGCCGCCTTCTTGATGGCGCGCTCGATATTGTCCTTGGGCATGTTTTCCGCGCGGGCCGCGAGGATGGCGGCGCGCAGGCGCGGGTTCATGTTGGGGTCCGGCAGGCCCATCTTGGCCGAGACGGTGATTTCGCGCGCCAGCTTCGAGAACAGCTTGGAGCGCATCGCGTCCTGCCGCCCCTTGCGGTGCATGATGTTCTTGAACTGTGAATGTCCGGCCATGGGACGCCTCCGGCTTCTTGGTTTGCGGCCCCGCGCGCCACTCGGGGCGGCGCAGCACGGACCGGGATCGTGTTGTGATGGCGCCTTATAGGTCGGCAAAGCGCCAAAGGGCAAGGAAGGGCAGGCATCGTCGTCAAGCGGCATGCCAAAGCGAGGGCATTTTCCTTTGCCGAGCGTCATGCCCGGACTTGATCTGGGCATCCACGCCTTTTCCCCAAGCGCGGACAGTCGGAGCCCCGTGGATGGCCGGGTCAAGCCCGGCCATGACGTGTCGATCGAACCTAGAGCATTTCCGAGCGAAGCGGGGACCAGGTTCGCGAAAGCCGATGGCCTGCCCTCACCCTTCCCAGAAAGCGGGCCGCGCCTCGGAGAGCGAGCCGCCGAGCCGCACGGGGGCGACCTTGAGCGCGCGCCCCGTCCGGTCGCAGCTTTCCACGGCGAGGCCCGACAGGCTGGCGGGGCCGGAGGCCGGCTCGAAGCGGGAGGAGCCGATCTTGCGGGTGAAGCGACGGATGGGCTCTTCCTTGTCCATGCCGATCACCCCGTCATAGCAGCCGCACATGCCCACATCTGTCATGAAGGCGGTGCCGCCGGACAGGATGCGGTGGTCGGCGGTGGGCACATGGGTATGGGTGCCAAGCACGAGCGTCGCCCGCCCGTCGCAATAATGGCCGAAGGCCTGTTTCTCGCTGGTGGTCTCGGCGTGGAAATCCACGATCACCGCGTCCGCCTGGTGGCCCAGGTCCGCGCCCTCCAGGCAGCGGTCCACCGCTGCGAAGGGATCGTCCAGCGGGTCCATGAAGGTGCGCCCCATGATATTGGCCACCACCACGCGGGCATCGTTTTTCGCGGTCACCATGGCGACGCCCTTGCCCGGCGTGCCGGCCGGAAAATTGGCGGGGCGCACGAGCCGGTCCACGCGCTCGATGAAGACCAGGGCCTCGCGCTGGTCGAAGGCGTGGTTGCCGAGCGTCACCGCGTCCGCGCCGGCGGCGATGAATTCCTCATAGATGGCCTCGGTGATGCCGAAGCCGCCGGCCGCGTTCTCGCCGTTCACCACCGCGAGATCGAGCCGCCATTGCCGGACAAGGCCCGGAAGAAGGGCCGTCACCGCCTCGCGCCCGGGGCGCCCCACCACGTCACCAAGAAACAGAATGCGCATGTTTAGCCGCCGCACAGAAAGGCTGCGGTCTCTGTTATCATCCCGTCCACCCTCTCGTCATGGGGCTCGGCGGGAACATCTTCCACCTCCTGGCAGGAAAAGCCGTAGCCGAAGGCGCGCACCGCCTTGTGCGCCCTCAGCAGCGCCAGCGTGCGGTCGTAAAATCCCGCGCCATAGCCGATGCGGTAGCCCTGCCGGTCGAAGGCCGCGAAGGGCACGATGAGGTCGTCGGGCTCGCAGACCGGCGCCTCCGGGCCGGGGGTGGGGATGCGGAACGGGCCTTGCGGCTCCAAGGGATCGCCGGGGCGCCAGAGGCGGAAGGCGAGCGGCGCCTCGCGCGCCACCACCACAGGGAGCGCCACCTCCACGCCTGCCGACCAGAGCAACGCTGCCAGCGGCGCGGTGTCGATCTCATCACGGAAGGGCGCGAACAGGGAGACGATGCGGCCCGCCTGAGGCGCCAGCAGGAGCGGCGCCTGCGCGGCGGCGACGCTGGATGCGGCGGCGCGTGCCTGCTCGCCCATGGCCGCGCGGCGCGCCAGGGCCACCTGGCGCAGCAGCGCCTTGCGGTGCTGAAGCGTGGCCGGATCGGTCAGGGTGGGGTGCGGCATGAACCAGCCGGCACCGAGCCGGAGCGAAGAGGGCCGGAAAGAAGGAGCGGAGCCGCGAAAGCCGTCGGACGTCGATCCCGGGAAACCTACACAGTAGGTGGGCGCCGTATGTCCAAGCCCACGGGCAAGGTCAGGTACAGCTCCCTTAAGGATCGATAAGGCCCCGGGGAAAAGTGTCCTAACGCACCCCGCAGCCCCGCTTCATCCCAATGTAGTGCCTGGAGGGGCGTTGCGCCAGTGGCGCGGCGCGGGAGATCTGTGGGCGACCTTCAGCCCATGCCCACGACGCGCGCGGCCGGCGGGGCGATCTCGCGGGCCAGCTTCTCCAGCTTTTCGGCCGCCTCGTCGATGGTGCGGGCCACCGCCTCCTCGCTCGCCTCGATGCGGGCGAGGGCGGAGGCGCGGGCGTCGCGCTGGCCGTCGAGGTCGCTCTCCAGGGCGCGGATGCGGGCGCGGGCCTCGAACAATTCATCGGCGATGGTGACGGCGGCCATGACGGTGAGGCGCTGGTCGCCGATCTCGCCGAAGGCGGTGCGCAACTGGCTGATGCGCGCGTCCACGTCGCGGGCGAGGCGGATGAGATGTTCTTCCTGGCCCTCGTCGCAGGCCATCCGATATTGGCGGCCCGCAATGGTGACGCTGACCTGCGCCATCTCAGCCGCCGTGGGTCGCGAGCACGTCGCGGATCGTGCCCATGGCCACATCCAGGCGGCGCGTCACCTCCTGGCTCACATCGCCGAGGTCGCGCACCCGCGCACAGGCCGCGTCCAGTTCCTGGGCGAGGCGCGCGCGGTCGTTGCCCATGGCGTGAAGCTGGGCGAGCAGGGCTTCCTGCTGGCGGTCCATCTCGCGCCGCCGCTCCACCGCCGCGCCGAGCGCGTCGAGGGCCGCGCCGAGGCGCTGGGTGGCGAGCTCGATGGGGCTGAGATCCGGCGGGCGTTGCTTCACGGCATACATGCAAAGGAGTTTAACTGAGTCGGCGCGAAAACCACCAACGCGTTCCCACTTGTTAACGTAAATCCGTCATGTCTGACACTGCGGGGAACCTTTTGCGGAACGCCGTGCTCCCGGCGCCGCGCCGGGCAATGGGGAAAACGGGGAACGGGGCGATGACACAGGGATTTGGTCCACCGGGACGGCGCCGGCTGCTGGCGCTGGGCGCCGTCATGATCGCGGCGGGCGCGGCAGCCGCATGGCCCGCTTTCGCCCAGTCGAACCCACCCGCGACAGCCGCCAAGCCCGCCCCCTCCGCCAAGCCCGCGAAGCCGGCCGCCGAGACCATCGGCCCCGAGGCGCTGGTGCGCTCGCTTTACCGGCATTATCTGGAAACCTCGCCCGAGACCTATGTCGCCTTCGACTATACCAATCCGGAAATCGCCAAGTCCTATTTCGACCCGGCGCTCACGAAATTGCTGGTGGCGGACGGCAAGCGCGAGCAGTCCCGGCTGGATTTCGACCCGTTCGTGAACGGCCAGGAATTCGAGATCAAGGCGGTGGATTACGAAACCCGCAACACCTCTGCCAAAGAGGCCATGGTCACGGCCCGCTTCACCAATTTCGACCAGGACACGCTGGTCATCTACAAGCTGGTGCGCACGCCCGCCGGCTGGCGCATAGCGGACGTGCTGTGGGCGGGGGGCGGCAACAGCCTGAAGAAACTGCTGTCCGCGCCGGGGGCTTGATTCCATTGACTCCGTCGCCCCTGCGCGACGATGGGGCGCGGCGCGTGTGGGGGCGGGGCACTTGACGTTCGGACAATGCTGGGTTTGACAGCCGGCGCGGCACTGTTATCACTGCCGCCGCCTGGGCTGAAGCTTGCGCGCCAGCCTCGGCTTTGGTCCGGAACGGGCGCCATCCGGCGCCGGAGACACGCCCCGCATGACGAGCCGCACCCTTCACGACCGCATGGCGAACGCCATCCGGTTCCTTGCCATGGACGCCGTGGAAGCCGCCAATTCCGGCCATCCGGGCCTGCCCATGGGCGCGGCCGACATTGCGACCGTCCTGTTCTCCAAGGTGATGCGCTTCGATCCCGCCGCACCCCATTGGGCGGACCGCGACCGCTTCGTGCTCTCCGCCGGCCACGGCTCCATGCTGCTCTATGCGCTGCTGCACCTGGTGGGCTACGAGAATGTGACCGTCGACGAGCTGAAGCGGTTTCGCCAGCTCGGCTCGCTCACCCCGGGCCACCCTGAGAATTTCGTCACCACCGGCATCGAAACCACCACCGGCCCGCTCGGCCAGGGAATCGCGACGGCGGTCGGCATGGCGATGGGCGAGCGCCTCATGGCGGCGCGCTTCGGCGGCGAGGTGGTGGACCATTTCACCTATGTCCTCGCCTCCGACGGCGATCTCATGGAGGGCATCAGCCAGGAGGCCATCGAGCTTGCCGGCCACCTGAAGCTCGCCAAGCTGATCGTCATGTGGGACGACAACAAGATCTCCATCGACGGCTCCACGGACCTGTCCGGCTCCACCGACCAGTTGGCGCGCTTTGCCGCCTCGGGCTGGGACGTGACGCGCATCGACGGCCATGACCCCGTCGCCATTCTCGCCGCCCTCGAAGCCGCGCAGAAGACCGGCACGCCGAGCCTCATCGCCTGCCGCACCGTGATCGGCAAGGGCTCGCCCGCAAAGGCCGGCAGCGAGAAGGTGCACGGCTCACCGCTCGGCGCCGCCGAGATCGCAGCGACCCGCGCGGCGCTGGGCTGGGAGGCCGGCCCGTTCGAAATTCCCGCCGATGTCGCCGCCGCCTGGGGCGAGGCCCGGTCCAAGGGCACGGCGGCCCGCGCGGCGTGGGAGAAGCGCCTGGCGGCGCTCGGCACCGAGCAGCGCGCCGAATTCGAACGCCGCATGGCGGGCGAGATCCCAGAGGGGGCGCTCGCCGAGGCCATCGCGGCGGTGAAGGCGAAGGCTGTGGCCGATGGCGGCGCGGTCGCCACCCGCAAGTCCTCCGAGATCACGCTGGACGCCATCACCCGCGCGGTGCCCGAGATGCTGGGCGGCTCGGCCGACCTCACCGGCTCCAACAACACCCGCGCCAAGGGCCAAAAGTCCGTCACGCCCGACGATTTCTCCGGCGAGTTCGTCCATTGGGGCGTGCGCGAGCACGGCATGGCGGCGGCCATGAACGGCCTTGCGCTCCATGGCGGCGTCATTCCCTATTCCGGCACCTTCCTGGTGTTCTCGGATTATTCGCGCCCCGCCATCCGCCTCGCGGCGCTCATGGGCGAGCGGGTGATCCATGTGCTCACCCACGATTCCATCGGCCTCGGCGAGGACGGCCCCACCCACCAGCCGGTGGAGCATCTGGCCGCTTTGCGCGCCATTCCGGGCCTTCTGGTGCTGCGCCCCTGCGACACGGTGGAGACCGCCGAGTGCTGGGAGATCGCGCTGAAGGCCAAGGACCGGCCGAGCGCGCTCATCCTCTCGCGCCAGAACCTGCCCTTGGCGCGCGGCGCGGACGCCGCCAACCGCAGCGCGGAAGGCGCCTATGAGATCGCGCCGGCGAGCGGTCGGGCCCAGGCCTCGCTGTTCGCCACCGGCTCGGAAGTCTCGCTCGCTCTGGAGGCGCGCAAGCTGCTGGAGGAGAAGGGCGTGCCGACCCGCGTGGTCTCCGTGCCCTCGTTCGAGCTGTTCCTCGCCCGCCCCGCCGCGGAGCGCGCGGCCGTGATCGGCGATGCGCCCGCGAAAGTGGGCGTGGAAGCCGCGATCCGCATGGGCTGGGACGCCATCATCGGCTCGGACGCGGCGTTCGTGGGCATGAGCAGCTTCGGCGCCAGCGCCCCGGCCAAGGAACTTTACAAGCATTTTGGCATTACGCCCGAAGCGGTCGCACAAGCGGCGCTTTCCCAGCTCAAGCAGGCGTGACGAGACGCGGGCGCATCAGCCGCCCGTCCGCCGGCCTCGGCCGGACTCAAAGGAATGGCCGGTCTTGAGGGCCGGCGAATGGAGGAAGACATGACGGTGAAGGTGGCCATCAACGGGTTCGGTCGTATCGGGCGCAACGTGCTGCGCGCCATCATCGAATCGGGCCGCACCGACATCCAGGTCGTGGCGATCAACGACCTCGCCCCGGTGGAGACCAACGCCCATCTGCTGCGCTTCGACAGCGTGCACGGCCGCTTCCCGGCCGAGGTTCAGGTGGACGGCGACTTCCTCGTCATCGGCGGCAACAAGATCAAGGTGACGGCGGTGCGCGACCCCGCCCAGCTGCCCCACACGGATCTCGGCGTCGACATCGCGCTGGAATGCACCGGCATCTTCACCTCGAAGGACAAGGCCTCCGCCCACCTGACCGCCGGCGCCCGCCGCGTTCTGGTCTCGGCCCCCGCCGACGGCGCCGACATCACGGTGGTCTATGGCGTCAACCACCAGAAGCTCACCAATGAGCATGTGGTGGTCTCCAATGCGTCGTGCACCACCAATTGCCTCGCCCCGGTGGCGAAGGTGCTGAACGATGCGGTGGGCATCGAGCACGGCTTCATGACCACGGTCCATTCCTACACCAACGACCAGCCCTCGCTGGATCAGGTGCACAAGGACCTCTACCGCGCCCGCGCCGCCGCCCTCTCCATGATCCCCACCTCCACCGGCGCCGCCAAGGCGGTGGGCCTGGTGCTGCCGGAACTCAACGGCAAGCTGGACGGCGTGTCGATCCGCGTGCCGACCCCGAACGTGTCGGTCATCGACCTGAAGTTCGTGGCCAAGCGCAAGACCACGGTCGCCGAGATCAATGAGGCCATCAAGGCCGCGGCGGACGGGGCGCTCAAGGGCGTGCTCGGCTACACGCTGGCGCCCAACGTCTCCATCGACTTCAACCACGACCCCCACTCCTCCACTTTCCACATGGACCAGACCAAGGTCATGGACGGGACGCTGGTGCGCGTGATGTCGTGGTACGACAATGAGTGGGGCTTCTCGAACCGCATGGCCGACACGGCCGTCGCCCTCGGGAAGCTGGGCTGAGGCCGGGCGGGGAGCCGACATCATGGCTGCTTTCCGCACCCTCGACGAGGCGGACCTCACCGGCAAGCGCGTCCTCATCCGCGTGGACCTCAATGTCCCCATGGAGGACGGGCGCGTCACCGACGACACCCGCATCCAGGCCATCCTGCCCACCCTGCGCGATGTCACGCAGCGCGGCGGCAAGGCCATCCTGCTCGCCCATTTCGGCCGGCCCAAGGGCCGCGACGCCAGCCAGTCGCTGGCGCCGCTGGCCCCGGCCGTGACCGAGCGGCTCGGCACCCCCGTCGCCTTCGCCGATGATTGCGTCGGCGCCCCCGCCGAGGCGGCGGTGGCCGCGCTCGATGAGGGCGGCGTGCTGCTGCTGGAAAACACCCGCTTCCATGCGGGCGAGGAGAAGAATGCACCGGATTTCGTCAGCGCGCTGGCGAAGCTCGGCGACCTCTATGTCAATGACAGCTTCTCCACCGCCCACCGCGCCCATGCCTCCACGGAGGGCCTCGCCCATGAGCTTCCGGCCTTCGCCGGGCGCTCCATGCAGAGCGAGCTGGACGCGCTGGGCAAGGCCCTGGAAGCGCCCGAGCGTCCCGTGCTGGCCGTGGTCGGCGGCGCCAAGGTCTCCACCAAGCTCGAATTGCTGGGCAATCTCACCGCCAAGGTGGATCTGCTGGTGATCGGCGGCGGCATGGCCAATACCTTCCTTGCGGCGCAGGGCGTCAAGGTCGGCAAGTCCTTGTGCGAGCACGACCTCGCGCCCACCGCGCTGAAGATCATCGAGACCGCCCGGGCGACGGGCTGCGAGATCGTGCTGCCAGTGGACGTGGTGGTCGCGAAGGAGTTCAAGGCCAACGCGCCGCACCGCGTCGTGCCGGTGGACCAGGTGGCGGACGACGAGATGATCCTCGATGCCGGCCCCGCCACCGTGGCCCTGGTGAAGGACAAGCTGGCGCGGGTGAAGACCGTGGTGTGGAACGGCCCGTTCGGCGCGTTCGAACTTGCCCCCTTCGATGCCGCGACGGTGGCGGTGGCGCAGGCGGTGGCGCAGGAGACCAAGGCCGGGCGCCTGCTCTCCGTGGCGGGCGGCGGCGACACGGTCGCGGCGCTCAAC
Organism: Pseudomonadota bacterium; assembly: GCA_040755535.1. Lineage (GTDB taxonomy): Bacteria > Pseudomonadota > Alphaproteobacteria > Rhizobiales > Xanthobacteraceae > Aquabacter. Next base: position 51,353 of record JBFMAV010000009.1, read on the forward strand.
CACGCGCAGGCGGCGGAGTCCTTCTCCTATGTCTCGACCGCTGGCGGCGCCTTCCTCGAATGGCTGGAGGGCAAGGCCCTTCCGGGCGTCGAGGCGCTCAAGCGGTAAATCTTCGGGCGCCGGATGCCCGTGGCGTCCGGCGCCGCTGAAGCCATAATGTTACGACAATTGTCGAAGATCACGTCGCCTCGGCGGCACTCCAGGGATGGTGAACACGATGAACACTGCAGAGCTTGACGCGATCGCCCAGAAAATGGTGGCGGACGGCAAGGGCATCCTCGCCGCCGACGAAAGCACCGGCACGATCCAGAAGCGGTTCGACGCCATCGGCGTTCAGAACACCGAGGACAATCGCCGCGACTATCGCGAGCTGATGTTCCGCACCACCCCCGCCATGCGCGATTACATTTCCGGCGTGATCCTGTTCGACGAGACCATCCGCCAGAAGGCGAAGGACGGCACCCCGCTGGTGGATCTCATCACCGCCGCCGGCTCCATTCCCGGCATCAAGGTGGATGCGGGCGCAAAGCCCCTCGCCTTCTGCCCCGGCGAGACCATCACGGAAGGACTCGACGGCCTCGGCGGCCGGATGAAGGAGTATTACAAGCTCGGCGCCCGCTTCGCGAAGTGGCGCGGCGTGATCGACATCGCCGCCGACATTCCGAGCTATACCGCGATCCGCGCCAACGCCCATGCGCTGGCCCGCTACGCGGCGATCTGCCAGGAAAACCAGATCGTCCCGATCGTCGAGCCGGAAGTGCTCATGGACGGCGACCATGACATCGCGCGCTGCGAGATGGTCACCGAGTGGGTGCTGAAGACCGTGTTCGAGGAACTCTATTATCAGCGCGTGCGCCTGGAAGGCATGGTGCTGAAGCCCAACATGATCGTGCCGGGCAAGAAGTCCGCGAAGACCGCGTCGGTGGAAGAGGTCGCCGAGAAGACCGTGCGCGTGCTCAAGGCCTGCGTGCCGGCCTCCGTGCCCGGCATTGCCTTCCTCTCCGGCGGCCAGTCGGACGAGGAGGCCACCGCCCATCTCGACGCCATGGTGAAGTTGGGCGGCCTGCCCTGGAAGCTCACCTATTCCTATGGCCGCGCCCTCCAGGCTGCGCCGCAGAAGGCGTGGTCCGGCAAGGCGGAGAATGTGGGCGCCGCCCAGGCCGCCTTCACCCATCGCGCGCGCATGAACTCGCTCGCCGCCCAGGGCCTGTGGTCCGCCGAGCAGGAAAAGAAGGCCGCCGCCTGAGCCGCCGCGCCTTCACACGCCATCCACCCGCCGCGCCCCGCGCGGCGGGTTTTTCGTATCCGGCACGGAGCCAAGCGCGGTGCGCGAGAGCATGCGCCGTGCAGCCTGCACCGCAGGCTGAACGGATCACGCATTCTCATTCAAAGAGCTAGAGCATGTGCCGATCAGAGTGTTTCAATCTGATCGGATCGCGCTCTAGCCCATGCTACAAGCGCGGGCGATTCGGCGCCGCGTTCCGGGCCGCCCCGTTTTCGCCCGCTTCCTGTCGGACCGATCGCCCCATGGCTCACGAGAATTTCGCCATCCGCCTGATGCTGATCCTGCCGGCCGAATGCACGCCGCAGGACGCGGTCGCACTGGCCGTCGCCGGGGATGTGGCGGCGGTGATCGCCCGGTGCGGCGACACCCCGGCCGAGCGCGAACGCCTCGCCGCGCTTGCCCCCTTGCTCCAGGAGGCGGGCGCCGCCGTCCTGGTGGAGGACCGCCCCGACCTTGTGGTATCGCTTGGCCTCGACGGGGCGCATCTGTCCGGACGCGCCGGCCTGAAGGCCGCGCTCCCCGCGCTCAAGCCCGCTCTCATCGCCGGTGTCGGCGGCCTTGCGGACCGTCACGATGCCATGGAGGCGGGCGAGGCGGGGGCGGACTATCTGCTGTTCGGCGGCACCGGCCTGCCCTTCGCGCAGGTGCTGGACTCTGTTTCCTGGTGGGCGGAACTGTTCGAGGTGCCGTGCGTCGGCCTTGCGTCCGATCTCTCCGAAGTGGCCTCGCTCGCGGGGGCCGGCGTGGATTTCGTGGCGCTCACCGGCGCGCTGCTGACGCCGCAGGGCGTGGCCGAGGCGCAGGCCCGCGTGCGCGCGGTGGAGAGCGACGCGTGACGGCACGCACGCGGACGGCCCGCCTGGTTCTGATCGCCTTGGCCTGCGCGCTCGCGCCCTCGGCGCACGCGGCGCCGCAGAGCACCGCGCAGACCGCGCCGCCCGGGACCTCGAAGCCGGGAGCGGCACCAAAGGCGGGGACTGCGCCGGCCACCAACGGCCTGCAATTGCCGGCCGGGCCACGGTTCAACCAGCCCACGCTGCCCAATCTCACCACCCCCGCAGAAGGGCCGACGCCGACCCCGCCACCCGGCGCCGACATCGCCTATGGCGCCTATCAGAGCGGCTTCTACATCACCGCCGCCCAGGAGGCCCTGAAGCGCGTGAAGGCGGGCAATGACCCGGCCGCGCTCACCCTGCTGGGCGAACTTTACGCGCGCGGCTTCGGCGTGCCTTTCGATCCGCCGCGCGCTGCGCAATATTACCGGCGCGCCGCCGACGAGGGGGACACGAACGCCATGTTCGCCCTCGGCATGATGGCGCTCACGGGCCAGGGCATGGCGCAGAGCGACGAGGCCGCCGCGCGCTGGTTCCAGCAGGCGGCCACTGCCGGCCACCCCGGCGCGGCCTATAATCTCGGCCTTCTCTACATGCAGGGGCGGGGCGTGAATTCGGACATCGCCACCGCCGCCCGCTGGTTCCGGCCGGCGGCGGATGCGGGGGTCGCGGACGCGGAATATGCCCTCTCAGTACTGCTGAAGGAGGGCAACGGCGTCGTCCCCGACAAGGTCACGGCGCTGCGGCTGCTCCAGGGCGCGGCGCTCCAGGACCATGTGACAGCGCAGGTGGAACTCGCCATCGCCACCTTCAACGGCGACGGGGTTCTGAAGAACGAGGCGGCGGCGGCGGCGCTGTTCCGCAAGGCGGCGCTGGCGGGCAATGCCATCGCCCAGAACCGCTATGCGCGCCTGTTCTCGGCCGGGCGCGGCGTGCCGCAGGACCGCACCCAGGCCGCCGCGTGGCATCTGCTCGCCAAGATGCGCGGGCTCAACGACGTTTATCTCGACGAGGTGGTGGCCGGCCTGCCGCCCGCCGAGCGCGCCAAGGCGGAGGCGCTGGCCCGCAAATGGGCCGCCACGACCCCCGACATCAAGCGCGCCGGCGATCCCAACTGAGGCGCGGCAGCGGCGGTGCGCGGCCGGCATGCGTCTCGGCAGGCCAGCCATGCCTTGACGGCGAAGCGCGGGACGGGCACAGGAAGCGCCGCTTTCCCATTCCCCCAAGGCGGCCGCGCGCGGCCCGGCCCGGCGCCCGGCAGGACGAATAGATGATCCGTACCCCCCTCATGACCGTGATGGTGCAGGCCGTTCGCAAGGCGGGCCGCGCCCTGATCCGCGATTTCGGGGAGGTGGAGAATCTCCAGGTGTCCGCCAAGGGGCCGGCCAATTTCGTCTCCGCCGCCGACCGCAAGGCCGAGGAGATGCTGTTCGCGGAACTCTCCAAGGCCCGCCCCGGCTTCTCCTTCCTGATGGAGGAGCGCGGCCGCGTGGAAGGCACCGACAGTTCCAACGAATGGGTCATCGACCCGCTGGACGGCACCACCAATTTCCTCCACGGCATTCCGCTGTTCGCGATTTCCGTCGGGCTGGTGCGCAACGGCGTGCCCTATGCCGGCGTGATCTTCAATCCGGTCACCGATGAGCTGTACATCGCCGAGAAGGGCCAGGGCGCCTATCTCAACGACCGCCGCCTGCGTGTCGCTGCGCGCCGCAAGCTCGCCGATTGCGTGGTGAGCTGCGGCCTGCCCCATCTCGGGCGCGGCAACCACGCCCAGTTCAACCGCGAACTGTCGCTGATCCAGACCCAGGTGGCGGGCCTGCGCCGCACCGGCGCCGCCGCGCTCGACCTCGCCTGGGTCGCCTCCGGGCGCTTCGACGCCTTCTGGGAGCGCGACCTCTCGCCCTGGGACATGGCGGCGGGCATGGTGATGGTGCGCGAGGCGGGCGGCTATGTCTCCGACCTTTCGGGCGGCGACAAGGTGCTGGAAAAGGGCGAGGTGATCGCCGGCAACGAGGACATGCACCGCGACCTGCTGGCACTTCTGCGCAAGGCGTGAGCGTGGCGGCGCGCCCGTTTCCGCCCGGCCGCCGCATCCGTCTATCCTGTTTCTAAAGTCTGCCCTGCTCCCCACCCGCGGCGCGCCATGCGGGTGTCATTCCTGTCCGTGTATGCCATAGTCGTGCGGCGGGAAGGTTGCGGGAGCGAACATGGCGCGTATCGTCGATCCGTTCATCAAGGTCTCCTCGCCCCGCATCTTTCTGATCCGGATGATTGTCTTTCTGGGCCTGTGCCTGGCCCTCTCGGCGGTGCTCTACCGGCAGATCGCCGACGCCTTCCTGAACAATCCGGGCCTCAACGGCGTCATTTTCGGCGTGCTGGCCATCGGCATCGTCCTGGCGCTGCGCCAGGTGGCGCGGCTGTTTCCGGAAGTGGAATGGGTGAATTCCTTTCGCCTCGCCGATCCCGGCCTTGCGGTGTCGCGGGCGCCCACTTTGCTCGCCCCCATGGCGGCGCTGCTGGGCGACCGGATCGGCCGCATGTCGATTTCCCAGACGACCATGCGCTCGATCCTGGATTCCATCGGCACCCGCCTGGACGAAGCCCGTGACACGGCGCGCTATCTCACCGGCCTTCTCGTGTTTCTCGGCCTGCTCGGCACCTTCTGGGGCCTGCTGGAGACCGTCTCCTCCATTGGCAATGTGATCGGCGCGCTGGAAATCCGGCCCGATTCGGGCTCGGTGTTCGAGGAGATCAAGCGCGGGCTCGCCGCCCCGCTCGGCGGCATGGGCATCTCCTTCTCGTCCTCGCTGTTCGGCCTCGCCGGCTCGCTGGTGCTCGGCTTCCTCGACCTCCAGGCGGGCCAGGCGCAAAACCGCTTCTATACCGACCTGGAAGACTGGCTCTCCACAACGGTGCGCGATATCGGCGAGACGCCGGTCGCCCAGCCGGTGCCCGCCCCGGTGCGCTATGCGGCGCCCGTGGAAGCGGTGGAGAGCGCGCCCGCCCCGCTCGCCTTGCCCGCGCCCGCGCCGCTGGAGACCGGCCCACTGGTGGACGCCATCAACCGGCTCGACAAGACCATGGCGGAGGCGGGCACCCAGCGCGTCACCAGCGCCATGGCGCATCTGGCGGAAAGCCTCCAGGGCCTCGTCACCCATATGCGTTCGGAACAGGCGATCCTGAAGCAGATGGTGGAGGTTCAGGCCGCCCAGCACGAGGAATTGCGCCGCATCGTGGACCGGCTCGACCGCAGCATCGACACGCTGGAGGCCGAAGCGGGCGTTCCCGAGCGGCACGGGAGCTGATCCGTGGCTCTCGGGCGGCGCGGCCGCGAGCGCAGCATCGATTATTGGCCCGGCTTCGTGGATGCGCTGTCCACGTTGCTCCTGGTCTTCATCTTCCTGCTGTCGGTCTTCATGATCACCCAGTTCTTCCTGACGCAGGAAATGTCGGGCAAGGACAATGTGCTCCAGCGCCTCCAGGCGCAGATCCGCCAACTGACCGAACTGCTCTCCCTGGAGCGCGCCTCCAGCCAGACCGCCGAGGGGGAAATGAGCGCGCTGCGCGCCTCGCTCGCCGCCGTGGAGGCCGAGCGCGACCGCCTGCGCGGCGAGGCGGGAGCAGCCCCCGCCGCACCCGATCCCTCCCGCGCCCAGGCGCTGACGCGCGAACTCGACCTCCAGAAGGACGCGGCCGCCCGCGCCATCGCGCAGATCGAGATCTTGAACCAGCAGATCCTCGCCTTGCGCCGCCAGATGGCCGCGCTGGAGGAGGCACTCAACATCTCGGAAAAGCGCGACCAGGAAAGCCAGGCCAAGATCGCCGATCTCGGCCGCCGGCTGAACGTCGCGCTCGCCCAGCGGGTGCAGGAACTGAGCCGGTTCCGCTCCGAATTCTTTGGCCGGCTGCGCGACATTCTCGGCAACCGCCCCGACATCCGCATCGTGGGCGACCGCTTCGTGTTCCAGTCGGAAGTGTTCTTCGACCGGGGATCGGCCACCCCGCGCCCCGAGGCGCTGCCGGCGCTCGATCAGATCGCGAGCGCCATATTGGAACTGGAAAAGCAGATCCCGCCGGACATTTCCTGGGCGATCCGGGTGGACGGGCACACGGATTCGCGGCCCATCTCCACCCCGCAATTTCCCTCCAACTGGGAATTGTCGGCCGCCCGCGCCATCGCGGTGGTGCAATATCTCATCAGCAAGGGCGTACAGCCCCAGCACCTCATTGCCGCCGGCTTCGGCGAATACCAGCCGCTCGACAGCGGCACCTCCGAGGACGCGCTGCTGCGCAACCGCCGCATCGAGCTGAAGCTCACCGAACGCTAGAGCCTGAGCGCCCGTCCCGCTCTCCTGGACGGGCGCTTGACTCTCGCGGCGGGAGTCGGAATCAATAAGAACAAATAGCGAACAAAAGGACCAGACATGCCACCCTCAGCCGGTTCGGCGGAGCTTGCGGGGCTTCGCCGCCGCATTGCCGCCCTGGAAGGGGGAAGCGGCCCGGACGGGCCGTCCTGGGGCGCGCTGCCGTTCGGCATCGCGGACCTGGACGGCACGCTGGGCGGGGGGCTCGCCTGGGGGGCGCTGCACGCCGCCACGGCCGCCGCGCCGGGCCAGGAGGGCGCCCTGCTCGCCTTCGCCCTCGCGCTGGCGGCCCGCGCCGCCCGCCTGCGCCGCGCGCCCGTGCTGCTGGTCCAGCAGGAATTGGCCGGGCTGGAGGGGGGATGGCTCTACGGGCCGGGCGCGCAGGAGGCGGGCCTGCCCGAGGGGGCGCTGATCCTGGTGCGCGTGCGCCGGGCCGAGGAGGCCCTGCTGGTGATGGAGGAGGCCCTGAAATGCAGCGCCGTCTGTGCCGTGCTCGGCGAGGTGGGAACCGGCGTGCCGGATGCCCTCACCGCCACGCGGCGGCTGTCTTTGGCGGCGCGCGCGGGCGGCGCCCTCGGCCTGCTGCTGCGTCCCGCGCCCGACCCCTCCCCCTGCGCGGCGGTGACGCGCTGGTCCATCGCCCCCCAGCCGAGCACGCCGCCCGACGCCTTCGGCGGGCTCGGGGTGGGCTGCGTCTCGGCCCGCCTCATGCGCAACCGCCAGGGACCGCCGGGCGCCTGGCGCCTGCGGCTCGGGCCGGGGGATTTCGCCCTCGCTCCGCCCCGCCTCATGCCCCGGGAGGACAGCCATGACGGCGCCCGACGCCCGCCGCTATCTCAGCCTCTGGCTCGACCGCCTCTCGACCGACCGGGTCGAACGGCGCCTGCCGCCTGAGGCGCGGGCGCTGCCACGCGTGAGCGTGGCGCAGGACAAGGCCGGCCTGCGCCTCGCCGCCCTCAATGCGCCCGCCGCCGCCCTCGGCCTTGCCCCGGGCCTTGCGCTGGCCGATGCCCGCGCGCGCCATCCCGGCCTCCAGGTGGTCGCCCATGAGCCGCAGGCCGACGCCCGCCTCCTGGAGGGCTTCGTCGATGCCTGCGAACGCTATACCCCGCTCCTCGCCCTGGACGGGCGGGACGGGCTGATGCTGGACATTTCCGGCTGCGCCCATCTGTTCGGCGGGGAAGGCCCGCTGCTGCGCGACCTTTTGGCCCGTGTGGCGGGAAGCGGCCATTCGGCGCGCGCCGCCACCGCCGCCACCCCGGAGGCGGCGGCCGCCCTTGCCCGCTGTTCCGGCCGGCGGGGCCTCGTCGTCCCGCCCGAGCGCGACCTTGCCGCCCTCCTCGCGCCCCTCCCGCTCGCCGCGCTGCGGCTGGAGGCGACGACCCTCGCCGCCCTGGAGCGGCTCGGCTTCGCCTGTATCGGCGACCTTGCGGACAAGCCGCGCGCCCCGCTCGCCGCCCGCTTCGGCGTCGCTCTGCTCGACCGGCTGGACGCGGCGACCGGGCGCGCGCGCTCCGCGCTGCATCACCGCTTTCCCCCGCCCCGCTTCAGCGTGGAAAAGCCCCTCGCCGAGCCCATCGAGCGGGTGGAGGACGTGCTCGGCCTCACCCGCCACCTCGCCCAGCCCCTCGCCCAGGCGCTGGAGCGCCACGGCCTCGGGGCGCGGCGGCTGGATCTCGCCTTGTTCCGCGTGGACGGGAAGGTGACGCGCCTTGCCGTGGGCAGCGGGCGGCCGGTGCGCGACCCCGTTCTGGTGGCCCGCCTGTTCGCCGAGAAGGTGGCGGCGCTCACCAGCCTCGATGCCGGCTTCGGCTTCGACCTGCTGCGGCTCAGCGCGCCGCTGGTGGAGCCCCTGGAGGCCCGGCAGGAGGGGTTCGACACGCGCCGCGCCGAGAGCGAGGCGCTGGACGGCCTGCTGGACCGGCTCGCAGCACGGTTCGGCACGGAGCGCGTGCTCCTGCCCCGGGTCGCGGACGCGCATATTCCCGAAGAGGCGGGGCGCCTCGTCCCCGCCCAGCGTGCGCGCGCCGTGTTCGACCCGGCCCATCTCGACGCCCCCGCCTTATCCGCCGCCGACAGCGCGGGGCCGACCCGCCCGCCGCGCCTGTTCGCCCGGCCCGAGCCCATCGAGGCGGTGGCGGAGGTGCCGGATGGCCCGCCCACCCGGTTTCGCTGGCGCCGCGTCCTGCATGACGTGGCGGCGGCGGAGGGGCCCGAGCGCATCGCCGCGCCCTGGTGGCGCGAGGAGGGGATGAGCCCCACGCGCGATTATTTCCGCGTGGAGACGCGCGATGGGCGGCGCTTCTGGCTGTTCCGCGCCGGCCTGTTCGGCACCGAGGTCGCCCATCCCGCCTGGTATGTCCACGGACTGTTCGGATGAGCTATCTCGAACTCGCCACCACCACCAATTTCACCTTCCTCACCGGCGCCTCCCACCCGGAGGATTATGTGCGCACGGCCTACGCGCTCGGCCATGCGGGCATCGGCATCGCCGACCGCAACACACTGGCCGGCGTGGTGCGCGCCCACAGCCAAGTGGAGGCGCTACGCGCCCAGAACCTGGAGGCACTGCGCGCCCAGAACCTGGAGGCACTGCGCGCCCAAAACCTGGAGGCGCTGCGCGCCCAAGGCGTGGATGGCGGTGGGGGGGCGACGGATTTCCGCCTCGCCATCGGCGCGCGCCTCGCCTTCCGGGACGGGACCCCGGACCTGCTCGCCTATCCCACCGACCGCGCCGCCTATGGCCGCCTCTGCCGCCTGCTCACCACCGGCAACATGCGGGCGGAGAAGGGGGATTGCGTGCTGCGGCTCGACGATCTTCTGGACTGGCAGGAGGGCCTGTGCCTCGCCGTGCTGCCGCCGCGCCGGCTGCCCGAGGCGTTCGGCGCGCTCCTCGCGCAATTGAAGGAGGCGGCCGGCGACCGGCTCTGGCTCGCCGCCACCATGCCCCGCCGGGGCGATGACGGGCGGCGCCTTGCCCGGCTGAAGGCGGCGGCGGGCGCGGCGCGCCTGCCGCTCCTCGCGGTGGGCGACGTGCTCTATCACGCGCCCGAGCGGCGCGCCCTCAACGACGTGCTCACCTGCCTCCGCGCCCATGTGCCGCTGGATGGGGCGGGCCGGCTGCTGGAAGCCAATGCGGAGCGCCACCTGAAGCCGCCGGCCGAGATGGCCCGCCTGTTCCGCGCCGCGCCGGAGGCGGTGGAGGAGACCGCCGCCTTCGCCGCCCGCCTTGCCTTCCGTCTGGACCAGCTCGCCCCCACCTATCCGCGCGAGACCCGCCCCGGCGAGGGCACGCCCCAGGAGGTGCTCACCGCGCGCGCCTGGCGCGGCGCCGGAACGCGCTATCCCACCGGCATTCCCGAGAAGGTGCGCGGCGCGCTCGCCCATGAACTCGGCCTGATCGCGGAGATGGGATATGCGCCTTATTTCCTCACCGTGGACGAGATCGTCCGCTTCGCGCGCGGGCGGAATATTCTGTGCCAGGGGCGCGGCTCGGCGGCCAATTCGGCGGTCTGCTACTGCCTCGGCCTGACCGAGGTGGACCCCATGAAGACCCCGCTCCTGTTCGAGCGGTTCATCTCGCGCAACCGCCGCGAGCCGCCCGACATCGACGTGGATTTCGAGCATTCCCGGCGCGGCGAGGTGCTGCAATTCATCTATGACCGCTATGGCGCGGCCCATGCCGGGCTCGCCGCCACCACCATTTCCTTCCGCACCCGCTCGGCCGTGCGCGAGGTGGGCAAGGTGTTCGGCCTCTCCCAGGACACGCTGGACATTCTGGCCGGCTCCATCTGGGGCTGGTCGCAGGAGGGGGTGAAGGCGAGCGAGGCGCGCCGGCTCGGGCTCGATCCCGACGATCCGCGCCTCGCCCAGGTGCTGGCGCTCAGCCGCGACCTCATGGGCTTTCCCCGCCATCTCTCCCAGCATGTGGGCGGCATGGTGGTGACCCATGACCGGCTGGATGAGACCGTACCCCTCACCCGCTCGGCCATGGAGGAGCGGCCCATCCTGGAATGGAACAAGGACGACCTGGAGGCGGTGGGCCTGCTGAAGGTGGACATCCTCGCCCTCGGCATGCTCACCGCCATCAAGAAATGCTTCGAGCTGCTGGATGCCCATTACGGCCTGTTCCATGACCGGGTGGGCGCGCTCGACCCGGGAAAGGACGATCCGCAGGTCTATGCCATGCTCCAGCGCGCCGATTCCATCGGCGTCTTCCAGGTGGAGAGCCGCGCCCAGCAGACCATGCTGCCGCGCCTCAAGCCCACCAAGCTGGAGGATATCGTGGTGGAAGTGGCCATCGTGCGCCCCGGCCCCATCCAGGGCGGCATGGTCCATCCCTATCTGCGCCGCAAGCAGGGGCTCGACCCGGTCTCCTACCCGTCCGAGGCCTTGAAGCAGGTGCTGGAAGGCACGCTCGGCGTGCCCTTGTTCCAGGAACAGGCCATGCAGATCGCCATCGTCGCCGCCGGCTTCACGCCCGAGGAGGCCGACCAGCTGCGCCGCTCCATGGCCACCTTCAAGAATACCGGCACCATCGGCACCTTCTATGCCCGCCTCATCGAGGGCATGACGGCCAATGGCTATGCCCGCGACTTCGCCGAGAGCCTGTGGAACCAGATCAAGGGCTTCGGCTCCTATGGCTTTCCGCGCTCCCATGCCGAGAGCTTCGCCCTCCTCGTCTACGATTCCGCCTTCCTGAAATGCCACTATCCCGACGTGTTTTTGGCCGGGATGCTGAATGCCTGGCCGCTCGGCTTCTACCAGCCGGCCCAGTTGGTGCGCGATGCGCGCGAGCATGGGGTGGAGGTGCGCGCGGTGGACATCAATGCCTCCGCCTGGGACCACGCTTTGGAAGCGGATGCGGGCGATCCCGCCGCCCGGCTCGATCCGCGCCATGCCGACATGGCGGGCGCGCTGCGCACCCGCCATGCGGTGCGGCTCGGGCTGCGGCAGGTGGACGGGTTGCGCGAGACGGACGGGCGGCAGGTCGCCGCGGCGCGGGGCGCGGGCTATGACAGCGTGCGCGACCTGTGGCTGCGCACCGGCCTCTCCCCCGCCGCGCTGGAACGGCTCGCGGACGCGGACGCCTTCCGCTCTTTGGGGCTCGACCGGCGCGCGGCGCTCTGGGCGGTGCGGGGCCTGCGGCGCGCGGGCGACAAGGACGATCTCCCCCTGTTCCGCGCCGCCGACACCCCGCGCGAGGCGGACGTCGCCCTGCCCGCCTTGCCGCCGGGCGCGCAGGTGATCGCCGACTACCGGCATCTCAAACTCTCCCTCAAGGACCACCCCATCGCCTTTCTGCGCCCGGTCCTCGCCCAGCGCGGCATCACCCCGGCGCGCCATCTGCCCCATCTGCGCACCGGCCGCCGGCTCACGCTTTCCGGCCTCGTCCTGGTGCGCCAGCGGCCCGGCACCGCCAGCGGCGTCATCTTCATGACCCTGGAGGACGAGGGCGGCTGGGCGAATGTCATCGTCTGGCCGCGCGTGTTCGAAACCTATCGGCCGGTGGTGATGGGCGCGCGGCTGATGGGCGTCTCGGGCCGGCTCCAGAATGAGAGCGGCGTCATCCATCTCATCGCCGACCATATGGAGGATTGGAGCGACCTGCTGGACCAGGTGGGGGCCGAGGGCCGCCGCATCGACCCGACGCTGCGCACTGATGAGGCGCGCCACGGCGAGCGCACCGACCCGCGCGGCGCCGGCCCGCGCTTTCCCACCGCCCGCACGCTGCCTTCCGGCGGGAGCGGGCGCAGCGCCGTCCATAAGGGACGGAATTTTCATTAGAGCATGCGCCGATCAGCCTGCACCGCAGGCAGATCGGATAACGCATTCTCTCTTAATAAGGCAGAGCCGCCCCCATGGTCCAAGCGCAGCAAAACCCCGGCTCGCGCGGTGACGGCTCAAGGTGCTGCGCCTGAGCGTCTGAACGGCGCGGGCGCCCTTCACACCGCCGAAGGCGGATGCGCTCAGCCCTCCGGCGGCGCGGCGCTCCAGCAAATCAAGTTCGGATCGAGGTTCGTCCAGGCGAGCCGATCCTGCGTGAACCAGTTTTCTGTGGGCGGACACGCATCGGGATCATCCAGCGTGCCGGCCGTTACCCAGACCGTTTCCGGGTCCGAGGTGAAGACAAAGGTGATGGGGCTGCCGCAGGTGGCGCAATGGGACCGCAGCGCCGTTTCCGAGGAGCCATAAGCAACCAGTTCCCCCGCCTCCAGGCAAAAGGCCTCCCGCGCCACGGCGACATAGGTCAGGAAGGATGCGCCGCTATGCCGGCGGCACTGGCTGCAATGGCAATTCACCGCGACCTTGGGCGCCGCCTTAAAGCGGTAGCGCACCGATCCGCAGAGGCAGCGTCCGTTCATGCGAAGACACCTCGTCCAGGCCGCAAGAGCCGCGCGGCCCGCGCTTTGAGGGTGCTCCCACCCTCCCCGCCATCAGGTGGGAAAGGCCGGTCTGGGTCAAGCCGCGCACGGCGCCTGAATGCGGGGCGGGTGCCTCCGCGCCCCGGTCGGCGCCGGTCCGCGCGCCGCGCCAGAAAAGCATTGACGCGCCCGGAGCGGACAGGCTCCATGCCGCCATGACCTACCTCTATCTGCTGATCGCCATCGTGGCGGAAGTGATCGCCACATCCGCCCTCAAGGCCGCCGAGGGCTTCACCCGCCTCGTGCCCTCCCTGATCGTGGCGGTGGGCTATGGGGTGGCCTTCTATTGCCTGTCGCTGGTGCTGCGCACCATGCCGGTGGGCATCGCCTATGCCATCTGGTCGGGGGTCGGCATCGTCCTGGTGGCGGCCATCGGCGCCGTGCTCTACGGCCAGAAGCTGGACCTTGCGGCCATGATCGGCCTCGGCCTCATCATTGCCGGCGTGCTGGTGGTGAACCTGCTGTCGAAATCCGTCTCGCACTGACCGCGCGCCGGAGCGCGCGCGCTCCGGCCCGTCATGCGAAAAGGGTTACGCCGCTGTCACGGCCGGCAGCCAGAGATCCATCACGCGCCCGGCGGCATTGCGCTGGGCCTGCATGATGGCGCCGGCGACGCCGCGCGCCTCGGCGCTTGCCTCTTCCACCAGCGAGAGGGGCGTCGGGAAGGGCGCGGTGACCTGCGCGATCACGCTGTCGCTCTCATAGGCGAGTTCCGCCTCGAACTTGCGGGCCACCTTCTGCATGGGCCGGTTATAGGCGAGGCAATTCATCTGCAGCGTGCGGATGCCGCGATTGCGGGCCGCGAGGATGATGCGCTCCATGAGCGCGGTGCCAAGGCCAAGCCGCTGAAAGGCGGTCTCCACGCTGAAAGCGGCCTCCGCCTCCTGGGCGAGGATTTCGGACAGGGGATAGAGTTCACCCGCCGCGCGCAAATCGCCCTCGATGAAGCCGCCCAGCACCACGGAGCCGGAGCGGAACACACGCCCGGCATAATGCACCACGAACTCCTCGCTCACCGAGGAGCCGAAGCGGCTGCGGCGGCTGTCGCTGTCGAGGCGCAGGAGATGATCGCGGAACAGCAGCGCCTCCGCCGGCCACAGGCGGCGGATCACCGGGGTCGCTTCGCCCTGTTCGCCCATCATGTGCATCTCCTGGTCGTTTCACGGACCCCCGGGGACGCAATCTAGGTGCACCGCACAATCGGTCAAGAAGGTTGACCTAAGCGTCAACACCCTGCCGGCCCCTGGAAGAGGCCGACAGGGTTGATATCAAAAGAGAACTCTCAAGCCATGCGAAAACGGCATTCCTGATGCGCTGCAACATGAGGCCAGCGCCATCAGGGCGCCTCACATCTTGTCGCGCGCCGCCAGCGCCGCCGGCAAGCCCTTGAGCGAAATGGGCAAGCTGATCTGCGACTGGTTGCGATCCTGGAACACGAGGCTGCCGCCGCCCGTGGCGGTGAGCAGGCTCGCCGCCTGCTGGGGCGTCAGGTCCACGTCGGCGATGCAGGCGCGGATGCAGAATTTGAACGTGGCGGGGATGGGCTTGCCATTGTCGCCGACGGTCAGCTGGGCGCCGCCCGGCAGCCACACGCCCACCGGCAATTGCAGCACGAGGCGCAGCGGCGAATCGCTCTTGAGCTTGCCGAACACCACCTGGGCGACGAGCCCCTGCTGGGGGTTGCCGATCTGCAGCGTCTGGGCCGCCTCGCAGACCTTGTCGCCACCCGTGCCCTCGCCGCGCTCGCAGCGCACGACCCAGTCGTCATAGGTGGCGCTGGTGCGGCTCGGTCCGTCTTCCGCGCCGGCGCCGAGAGCGGGCTTCTGCGTATTGGCCGCGGCGGGCGCCGGCTTTTTCGGCTGCTGCGCCGGAGCGGGCGCTTGCGCGGGAGCCGGCGCCTGCGCGAGGGCGCTCCCCAAGCCAGCCAGCACGAATGCGCCCGCAAGTGCGCTGCGACGCAGAACGGAGAAATCGAAGATCATGGACTCGTCTCTCAAAATCGGACGGCGCTGCATACCAATACCGCCCACCCATGCCAATGGCACAAAGGCCTCTCGCAATGCGCCGGTGCCCCCTGCGCGTCTCATGGTGGATTGGGGGAATTGAGGTTCCCTCCCACCTGGGCTCATTCTAGCATGACCATATCTCTGGGGACTGACAAACAATGACCCATCTGCTGCGCACCTGCCTTGCCACCGTGCTGCTTGGCCTTCTGCCGTCGATCGCGCTTGCCCATACCGGCGCGGGCGACGCCCATGGCTTTGCCCATGGCTTCTTTCATCCCCTGACCGGCATCGACCACGTCCTGGCCATGGTGGCCGTGGGCATTCTCGCCTGGCAGTGCGGCGGGCGGGCGCTGTGGGCAGTGCCGCTCGCCTTCGTCGCCGTCATGGTGGCGGGCGGCGTGCTGGGGGTGTCGGGCCTGGATCTGCCCTTCGTGGAGATCGCCATCGCCCTGTCCGTGGTGGTTCTGGGGACGGCAGTGGCGCTTGGCATAACGCTGCCCTTGGCCGCCGCCATGGGCCTTGCCGGCGTCTTCGCGCTGTTCCACGGCCATGCCCATGGCGCGGAAATGCCGGAGGACGCGAGCGGACTTGCCTATGGCCTCGGCTTCGTGCTCGCCACGGCGGCGCTGCATCTGGCGGGCCTCGGCCTCGGCATGGGCATCGCCCGCCTGGGCGAGCGCCATGGCGCGGCCCTGGTGCGGATGTCGGGCGCCGCCATCGCGCTCGGCGGCGTGGCGCTGCTGGCCCGCTTGTCGGTCTGACGCCGCATGGCCGGCGCCGGCGCGCGGATGTCGCGTGCGGGCGCCGTCAGACCCGGCGCGGGGCGCCGGACACATATGCCTCGCACAGAGTGATCGTCCCGGCCGTATAATCCGGCCCGAAGGCGCGCGCGGTGTCGCTGTCCGCGCGCGAGGCCAGCCATGCGGTGAGCAGGATGCGCCGCAGGGTCACGAAGAGGGGAAGGCAGGCTGCCTGCGCATCCGAAAGCGCCGTTACGCGCCGATATCCCTCACACCAGGCCGCCGCCAATTCAGGCACGACGGGCGCATGCTCCATGAAGCTCACCGCGGCGGCAAAATCATAGAGAAACCAGGAGAACCCGCAGTCGTCGAAGTCGATCAACGACAGGCGAGGTCCCTCCACCAGCAGATTGGCGAGCCGCAGGTCGCCATGGATGAGGCCGAACACATCCGCCCCTTGCCCGATGCCGGCCAGATCACGCTCCAATTGCGCCGCCGCCCGCGCGATGACGTTGGCACCCTGCGCATCGAGCCCGAGGCCCTGGCGCCAGTCGCCCCAAAGCGGCGCGCGGCCGATCATGGTGTCGAAGGTCCAGGCCTTCCGGCGAAATCCATCCGGCCGGCGCCACGCGCGGGCATGCAGGTGAAGCCGCGCGGTGAGGTGCCCCAATTGGCCGAACCAGCCGGGCAGGTTCGCGTCCGCCTGGGGTTCGCGGCCCGGCAGAAAATCGAATGCCACCGCCTGATAGGCCCGCGCGCCAAAGATCAACGGAAGCACGCCGTCGCCGTCGCGCGTGGCGACCGGGCGCGGCACCGGCAATTCCCCGTCCAGGGCGCGCAGCCAGGCCAGTTCCGAGGCGATCTCGTCGGGCGCGTGATAGCCGGGCCGATGCACCCGCAGGACGAGATCGCGCACCCCGTCGCGGGCGCGGAAGGCGATGTTCTCCGATAGGGAGAGGCGCTCCAGGCATGCCTCGGGCGAGAGCCCCCAGCGGGGCATGGCCGCCCTTACGCTCGGCTCGATGGCGACCGCAAACGCCTCGTCGAACACCGCTCCCCTCCCTGGCCTTCCACGTCGCTGGATCGCCGGCCGGTCTGATTGCATGGCGATCAAACCGGCAAAACGCTTGATCCGTCTCTAGCGGGCGAATCGCGCCGCGTCCGCCGGCGGCGCCTGCATCGTGCCGGCAAGGTTCACATTTTTCGCGCGTGTGCAAACAATCGGCGGCGGAGGCGCGTGCGCACATTGAAGCGCGCGGCGGTTCAGGCCATAGGTTTGAGGCACCCACCGAGCACCCCTCATGGCCGCCCGCCCCGCCTCAAAGACTCTCCGTGCGAACGCACCGGCGCCCGGCGTCAGCATCGATCTATCGGCAGCCGTGCTAGCGGTGACGCAGGAGGCGCCGCGCGTGTTGGCGGTGCGTGGCCCGCAGCGGCCAGCCTTGCCTTCCGGCCCTCTGGAAAGCGGCCACCGTACGTTGGAAGCGGGCCTTCGCGCCTGGGTGGAGCGGCAGACCAACCAGACCCTCAATTATGTGGAACAACTCTACACGTTCGGCGACCTGGACCGCCAGGATGCCGGGGCGCGCGCCCTTTCGGTGGCCTATCTCGCCCTGGTGCGCGAGGCGCGCCCGGCCGGTGAACTGGAGGCCTCCTGGCTTGATTGGTATGCCTGCTTTCCCTGGGAGGATTGGCGCGAAGGGCGGCCGGCCATCCTGGACGAGATCGAGGCCGCCCTGGACGCCTGGGCGGCGCGCGCCGGCGGCGCGGCCGGTTGCGCAACCCGCCACGAGCGCCGGCACCTCGCCTTCGGCAGCGGCGCGAGCTGGAACGACGAACGGGTGTTGGAACGCTACGAACTGCTCTATGAGGCGGGACTGGTCCAGGAGTCCTATGGTGATGCGGCCAAGGGTGAGGCGGGCCGGGAGACGACCGGGAAGGGGGCGGCGGCGGTGTCGCTCGGCCATGCCATGGCCTTCGACCATCGGCGCATTCTCGCCACCGCCATCGGCCGCATGCGCGGCAAGATCAAGTACCGCCCCGTGGTCTTCGAACTGATGCCGCCGGCCTTCACCCTGCTTCAGCTCCAGCGCACGGTCGAAGCCCTTTCGGGCATGCGCCTTCATAAGCAGAATTTCCGCCGCCTCGTGGAGACGCAAGGTCTTGTGGAGGAAACTGGCGAGACCGCGACCGAGACCGGCGGACGCCCTGCCCGCCTGGTGCGCTTCCGCCGCGACGTCCTGCTGGAGCGGCCCGCGCCCGGCGTGCGCCCCCCGGGTTCGCGCCGGTAGGACGGCTTCCCCCACCGGGAGGTGCCGCCCCTGGAGTGTCCACGCGTCCCGCAGGGGACCGACGTCTCCCTTTCGGCTTACACGCCGAGGATGGCGGCCTCGCCCTCCAGGACGGTCCCCTCGCCATGGGTGACCGCCAGCTCAAGCCCCGAGGCCTCCACCGCGAGATTCTCTGCGAAGAAGCGGGCGGTGGCGATGCGGGCGGCGTGGCGCGGGTCGTCCTCGCCCGCCGCGCGGGCGGCGTGGGCGGCAAGCGCGACGCGGCCGAGATAGGCGCCGCCGGCCGCGCGCGCGAACAGGGCGAGATAGGGCGTTGCGCCGGCGAGCGCCTTCACAGGCTCATCCGGCATCCAGTCCAGCATCTTGCGGGTTGCGCGGGCGAGCGCCTCCACCGCCTCTCCAAGCCGCTCGCCGGCATGGCCGAACTCGGGAGCGTTCAAGGCAGAGATGCGCTGTGCGTCCGTGCGGAAATCGGCGATGAGGCCATCCACGAGGCTGCCCTCGCGCACCGGCAGCTTGCGGGTGACGAGGTCGATGGCCTGGATGCCGTTGGTGCCCTCATAGATGGCGAAGATGCGCGCATCGCGGAAATGCTGGGCGGCGCCCGTCTCCTCGATATAGCCCATGCCGCCGTGCACCTGGATTCCCAGCGAGGACACCTTGATGCCCGCATCGGTGGCGAAAGCCTTGGCGATGGGCGTGAGCAGGCTCGCCTCGTCCAACGCGGCCGCGCGCTGGATGGGGTCCGCCAGGCGGTGCGCCCGGTCCAGGGCATCGGCGGTGCGCAGGCAGAGGGCGCGGGCTGCCTCGGTTTCCGCGCGCATGGTCAGCAGCATGCGCCGCACGTCGGGATGGCCGATGATGGGGCTCGTCTCCGTGGCGGGCGCACCCGGCGCGCGGCCCTGGCGGCGGTCCTTGGCGAAGGCGATGGCGCGCTGGGTGGCGCGCTCCGCCACCGCGACGCCCTGGATGCCGACGGCGAGCCGGGCGTTATTCATCATGGTGAACATGCAGGCGAGGCCGCGATTTTCCTCGCCCACCAGATAGCCGACCGCTCCCTCCCCGCCATCGCCATAGCTCATGGTGCAGGTGGGCGAGCCATGCAGGCCGAGCTTGTGCTCCAGCCCCACCACCTTGACGTCGTTGCGCGCGCCGAGCGAGCCGTCCGCATTCACCAGGAACTTCGGCACCAGAAAGAGCGAGATTCCCTTGGTTCCGGGGGGAGCGTCGGGCAGGCGCGCCAGGACAAGATGGACGATGTTCTCGGCGATGTCGTGATCGCCATAGGAGATGAAGATCTTGGAACCGAAAATCCGGTAGGTCCCGTCCCCGTGCCGCTCCGCGCGGGCGCGCAGGGCCGCAAGGTCGGAGCCCGCCTGCGGTTCGGTGAGATTCATGGTGCCGGTCCAGGTGCCGCTCACCAGCTTGGGCAGATAGGTGTCCTGAAGCGCCTTGGACCCGTGCTGGGTGAGGGCCTCGACCGCCCCCATGGTGAGGACAGGGCCGATGCCGAAGGCCGGCGAGGCGCTGTTCCAGAACTCGGTGAGCACGCTGGTGAGGGTGATGGGCAGATGCTGGCCGCCGAACGATTCTTCGGCCGCAACCCCGTTCCAGCCGGCCTCGATCCAATCCGCATAGGCCTCTTTCCAGCCGGGCGCGGTCGTGACGATGCCGTCCTTCAGCACATTGCCCTTGGTGTCGCCGGCCCGATCGAGGGGGGCGATCTCGTCGGCGGCGAACTTGCCGGCCTCCTCAAGGATGCTGTCCACCAGGTCGAAAGAGAGATCCACCAGCCCCTGGTCCATGAGGCGCGGAAGGGAGGTGCAGGTCTTCAGGAAAAAGGCGGTCTCTTCCACCGGCGCACGATAGCTCATGTCCCTCACCTCCCGTTTTTGCGGCGAACGCACCCCATTGACGCCGGCCTTCGACCGGCCTTAGAGCCTCTGGCGCGTCATGCGCCGTTCGCGCTCGCCTGTATGGCCTGAAGTTGGCCCTGTGCGCCACATAGAGGGAAGCCGGATGTCGGCGTCAATCGCGCCGTCGGCGCACCGGTCCGCACCACCCGAAGGACGCCCATGCCCCCCGCCGCTCCGCTCCCCGCTCCCCGCGCCACGCTCCGTCTGGATGCGCGCGAATCCGCCGCCGGCCAGGGCGCGATCGAGGCGGCGGCTCAGATCATAGCGGCTGGCGGGCTCGTCGCCTTTCCCACCGAAACGGTCTACGGGCTCGGCGCCGACGCCGGCAATCCCCGCGCCGTGGCCGGGGTCTATGCGGCCAAGGGCCGCCCCGCCTTCAACCCGCTCATCGCCCATGTGCCGCACCTTGAGGCCGCCGCCGCGCTGGGCGAGATGACACCGGCCGCCCGTTTGCTCGCGCAGGCCTTCTGGCCCGGCCCCCTGACGCTGGTCCTGCCGTGCCTGGACACCGACGCGGTGTGCGAGCTTGCCCGCGCCGGCCTCGATACGCTGGCGGTGCGGGTGCCGGCCCATCCCGTGGCCCGCACCTTTCTGGAGGCGGCCGGGCGGCCCGTGGTGGGGCCGAGCGCCAACCGATCCGGCCATGTCTCGCCCACGGACGCGGCGCATGTCCTCAACGACCTGTCTGGTCGGATCGATGCGGTTCTCGATGCCGGCCCCTCGCCGGTCGGGGTGGAATCCACCATCGTCGATTGCTCTGGTCCCGAACCGCGCCTGCTGCGCCCCGGCGGTCTCTCGCGGGATCGGCTGGAAGCCGTGCTCGGCCACCCCCTCCCGGATGCACAGGACGAGGATGAAGCCCGGCCCCAATCCCCCGGCCGGCTCGCCTCCCATTACGCGCCCCGCGCCACCATTCGCCTTCAGGCGGACGACGTCCGACCGGGCGAAGCCCTGCTCACCTTCGGCGGTCGCCGTCCCCCCGGAAGCGAGGCTGCGCGCCTGATCCTTGATCTTAGCCCCGCAGGAACCCTTGAGGAGGCGGCGGCAAACCTGTACGCCGCCTTGCGGCGCCTGGATGCGGAGGGCGTCGATGCGATCGCCGTCGTCCCCCTGCCGCGCGAGGGCTTGGGCGAAGCCATAGCGGACCGTCTCAGCCGGGCAGCGGCCCCGCGACCGGTTCCGGAAGGAGACTGACATGAACCCCGATATCAATCACGCCACCGAGGGCGATACCGAGGCCCTGGTGGCGCTGTGGGACGCGACCGGTCTCCTGCGGCCCTGGAACGACCCGCGCGCGGACATCGCGCTGGCGCGGCGCGGGCCCCACTCGACCATCCTGGTCCTGCGCCGGGACAGCGCCATCGTCGGTTCGGTCATGGTGGGCCACGACGGCCACCGGGGCTGGATCTATTATTTGGCGGTCGCGCCCCACGTCGCGCGCCAGGGCCTCGGGCGGCGCCTGACCCGCGCGGCGGAGGATTGGCTGCGGGCGCGCGGCATTCCCAAGCTGATGCTCATGGTCCGCCCGGAGAACGAGCAAGTGCGCGCCTTCTATGCGGCAGCGGGCTATGAGGAGGAGCCGCGCATCGTCTTCTCCAAGCGCCTTGATGGCATTTAGAGCATGCGCCGATCAGCCTGCACCGCAGGCTGATCGGATCACGCATTCTCTCTCAATAGTTTAGAGACTGATTCACCGATCAGGTTGATTCAACCTGATCGGATCAGGCTCTAGCCGCCTGCAAGTCCGAGGCGGCCGCCGCCCCTCAGCCGGGGCGGGCGCGGTGGCAATCGACCAAATGGTCGTCCACCAGACCGCAGGCCTGCATGAAGGCATAGACGATGGTCGGACCGCAGAATTTGAAGCCCGCCGCCTTCAGCCGCTTGGACAAAGCCCGCGATTCCGCCGTCTCGGCGGGGATGTCCGAAAGCGTACGCGGACGGCGCACCAGAACCGCGCCGCCGACGCTCTCCCACATCAGATCCGCGAAATCCATGCCCTTCTCCCGCAGGTCCAGATAGGCCCGCGCCGAGAGCACCGCGCCTTCCACCTTCGCCCGGTTGCGGACGATCCCAGCATCGGCCATCAGCGCCGCGATCTTCTGCGGGCCATAGCGGGCGATCACCTCCGGCTCGAACCCGTCGAAGGCGCGGCGGAAATTGTCCCGCTTGCGCAGAATGGTGATCCAGGACAGGCCGGCCTGGAAGCCGTCCAGCAGCAACTTCTCGAACAGCGCCCGGGCGTCGCGCTCCTCCACGCCCCATTCCTCGTCGTGATAAGCCATGTAGAGCGGGTCCGTCCCGCACCAGGGGCAGCGGCACTTGCCATCGGCGTGGAGATGAACGCCCTTCATGCGTCCCCCATCTCGAACGCCGCCCAGGCGGGGCGGTGCAGCGTTACTTCGATGCCGGCGCACACGAGGGCGAGCCCCGCCGCGCGGGCATCCGCTGCCCGGTCGAGCCGCGCCAGCGCGATGCCCTGGGTGCCGGCAGCCGAGCCCATGCGGCCAAGCGGCTTCTCGCCCGCGAAAATCTCCGCGCCCGGCTCGGGCGCATGCTCGAAACGGGCGATGACCGTGCGGGTGCGCGCGGTGCCGCGATGCTGCATGCGGCTCACCACTTCCTGGCCCACATAACAGCCCTTCTTGAAGTCCACGCCGCCCAGTTGGTCCATGTCCGTCTCGTGGGGGAAGGCGTCGCCATAGACGAAATCCGCTCCGCCTTTCGGGATGCCGAGGCCAATGCGGTGCGCCTCATAGGCGGCGGCGTCCTCAGCGCCCACAGCGCCCTCGCTCAGCACGATGCGCTGCCCGAGCGCGGGCAGCCGGGGATCCGGAAACGCCTGCGCGCCGTCCGGCAAGTCGGCAGGCTCGCCCCACTGCGCCCCGACGCCGGCGCCGCCCCACAGGCCGAGGTCCACCTTGGCGCGCAGCCGGTAAAGCGAGAGGCGCTTCAAGAGGTCGGCGGCCAGGGCCTTGGGCGCATCGATGAGAAAACGATCCTCCGCGACCCCATAAAGAAGAAAATCGCACAGGATCTTGCCCTGCGGCGCCAGCAGCGCGCCGAAGCGCGCGCCCCCTGGCTCCAGTGTCTCCACATTGCAGGTGACCACATTGTGGAGGAAATGTCGGGCGTCCGGCCCACTCGCCTGGAGCAGGGCACGGTCGGGAAGAACAGCGAAGGGCATGGCCCGGTCCTTGTCAGAAAGTCCATTGAGACTTAAAGCCCCCTGCGACCCCTCTCAAGAGAGCAGCGCCCATGGCCGACACATTCGACCTCCTCCTCAAAGGCGGCACCGTTGTCACGCCCAGCGGAGCGGCCGTCACCGATATCGGCGTCCGGAACGGGCAGATCCGCGCCATCGGCAGCCTCGCGTCCGCCCAGGCCGGCGAGATCGTGGACTGCACGGGACTGCATGTTCTGCCCGGCGTCATCGATACACAGGTCCATTTCCGCGAGCCTGGCCTCGATCACAAGGAAGACCTGGAGACGGGGTCGCGCGCTGCCGTCATGGGCGGCGTGACGGCCGTGTTCGAGATGCCGAACACCAATCCCCAGACCACCAGCGCCGCCGCGCTGGAGGATAAGCTCGCCCGCGCCAAGGGCCGCATGCATTGCGACCATGCCTTCTATGTGGGCGGCACTCACGAGAATGTGGCCGACCTGCCGGAGCTGGAGCGCCTGCCGGGCGCGGCGGGCGTCAAGGTGTTCATCGGCTCCTCCACCGGCTCGCTCCTGGTGGCGGACGATCCCGGCGTGCGGGCGATCCTGCAGGTGATCCGCCGCCGGGCCGCTTTCCATTGCGAGGACGAGCCGCGGCTCAATGAGCGCAAGCCCCTGCGGGTGCCGGGCGACCCCTCCTCCCATCCGGTGTGGCGCGACGAGATCGCGGCCCTCACCGCCACGCGGCGCCTCGTGACCCTGGCGCGCGAGGTGGGCGCGCGGGTGCATGTGCTGCATGTGACCAGCGCCGAGGAGATCGCCTATCTCGCGGACCATCGCGACGTGGCCTCCGTGGAGGTGACGCCCCACCACCTGACCATGGCGGCGCCCGAGTGCTACCAGCGCCTCGGCACGCTCGCCCAGATGAATCCCCCGGTGCGCGAGGCGCGCCACCGGGCGGCACTGTGGCGGGGGATTCTGGACGGCGTGGTGGACGTGCTCGGCTCCGACCATGCGCCCCACACGCTGGAGGAGAAGGCCAAGACCTATCCCGACACGCCCTCGGGCATGACCGGGGTGCAGACGCTGGTGCCGCTGATGCTGGATCATGTGGCCGCCGGCCGGCTTTCGCTGGAGCGGTTCGTGGACCTCTCCAGCGCCGGCCCGGCCCGCCTGTTCGACATCGCCTGCAAGGGTCGCATCGTCATGGGTTATGACGCGGACTTCACCGTGGTCGATCTCAAGCGCCGGGCCACCATCACCAATGGCTGGATCGCCTCGCGCGCCCAGTGGACGCCCTATGATGGGCTGGAGGTGACGGGCTGGCCGGTCGGAACCTTCGTGCGCGGCCGCAAGGTGATGTGGGAGGGCGAACTCACCACGCCGTCCATCGGCGCGCCGGTCCGCTTCCTGGAGACGCTCACCCCCGGCGGGTGAGCGACGATCTCCGCCCCGTCAGGGCGCAAGGCTGGCGCTTCCCGCCCCGAGCGCGCGGAGTGCCTGATTAGCGGCGCGCTCGCCGGACGCCCAGGCGCCGTGCAGCGTGCCCCACAGGGTTTCATGCGCATGCTCGCCGGCGAAGGCGAGACGCCCCGACACCACCTCGGTAAAGGCGCGGCGCAGGTTTCCCGCGCCCGGCAGCGCGCAGGACCAGGCGCCGAGCGCGAAGGGCTCCTTGGTCCACCGGGTCTGGTGGACCTTCCCCACCTTCGCCGCGAGGGATGCGCCGAACTGGCGGGTTAGCGCCTCCTTCAAAAACGCCGCGCCCGCCGCCGGAGGGGCGTCGGCGAGATCCGCCGCCAGCTTCCCGCCGATGTCCAGCGCATGGATGTCCGACCCGCCAATGCGCGCCACCAGGGCGAAAGTGCGGCTCGTCTCCGCCTGCACCTGCACCACCTCGTCATCCGGCAGCCGAAGCGGATTGCCGGGCCATTCGAACAGGATGTGGTCGAACGCGCCGAGGGTGACCCGTTCGACCGCCGCCCGATAGCGGGCGGGAAGCGCGCCGATGCGCAGCTTTCCCGACGTGATCATGCTCGGCGGCACGGCGAGGATGGCGAAGCGGCCGGTCAGCGTGCCTTTGCGGGTCGCCACCTGAACCAGCCGGGAGCCAAGCTCCACCGAGGTCGCGGCGGTGTCCGTGCGGATCGCCAGGGGGTTGGCAAGGGAGGCGATGAAGGCGCCGAGGCCGGTGCGCACGAGCGCCCCGGGATCGCGCGGCTCGGCGCGGGAGAAGTCCACGGTGGAGACCTGGTCGAGGTCCTTCGCGCAGATCGCCGGCCCGAGCAAAAAGGCGGCGCTCTGGCCCCAAGGGGCGAGGTCGGGCATCACGCGCGCCGCCGGCAGGTCTCGGCCCGCATCGCCTGCAGCGGCGATGGCCCGCTCGCCGCGTCGAAGGGCGGCGACGAAATCCTCATAGTCGCTCTCGCGGGCCTCGCGGCCCCTCACATAGAGGCGCGCCGCGTCGGGCGCCGCATAAAGCGGTGTCCCCGCCTGCGTCCCCAGCGCCACCAGGGGATTGGCGGCGGGATCATGCAGGCGAAACGCGCCGAGATCCACCAGCCGCCCAAACAGGGCGGTGTCGGTCCAGGCACGCCCGCCCGCGCGGCGGGAGCCCTCCAGCAGCGTATAGGTCAGGCCCGCGGCGGCCACCCGGCGCGCGGCCGCGATGCCCGCCGCGCCGGCGCCGATAATGATGACATCGACCGTGCCCGTGGTCTGGCCCAGGGCACGCGCCGCCCCCAGCCCCAGAAGGGGCAGGCTCGCAGCAGCCGCCAGAACGGCGCGGCGGGAGACGGGGAGAGAAGGGGTCTTCACGTGCGGGACGCTATCATGCCGGCACGCCGCCGCGAAACCGGCCGGAAGCGGGCATGCGCCGTCATGTGGTGCGCGCGGCGACGAAGCGCGCCGCCTCGGCCAGCGTCCGGCCCTTTTCGGCGAAAGGGTTAAGGGCCGCCTCGGCCTCGCGCACCAGTTCGTCCAGCAGTTCGCCGGCCGCGTCCCGGCCGAGGGCGGCGACCAGCGTCGCCTTGCCGGCCTCGGCATCCTTGCCCACGGCCTTTCCCACCATCTCCTCGCTCCCCTCCAGATCCAGGATGTCGTCCGCGATCTGGAACGCGGCGCCAATCGCCCGCCCATAAGCGGCCAGCGCGGCGCGCAAAGGCGGCGCGGCGGCGCCCAGCACCGCCCCCATCTCGACCGCTACCGCCAGCAGCGCACCGGTCTTCATGGCCTGGAGATCGCGGATGTCCGCGAGCGACAACGGCAGGGGCACCCCGTCCGCGAACCGCCCCTCGGCGGCGAGGTCCAGCATCTGCCCGCCCACCATGCCGCCCATGCCCGAGGCGCGCGCGAGAATTTGCACCAGCTCGATGCGGCGTGCGGGATCGCCGTGGGCGTCCTCCCCCGCCAGCAGGTCAAAGGCCAAGGTCAACAGCGCATCGCCCGCGAGAATGGCGGTCGCCTCGCCATAGGCGGCGTGGACGGTGGGCCGGCCGCGCCGCACCATGTCATTGTCCATGGACGGCAGGTCGTCATGAATCAGCGAATAGCAGTGCACGCATTCGAGCGCGCAGGCGGCGGTGATGGCGGCCTGTGGCGGAATATCGAACAGCGCCGCCGCCTCCATGACCAAAAAGGGCCGCAGCCGCTTGCCGCCGTCCAATGCGCCATGACGCATGGCGGCCATCAGGCGTGCGGGCCGCAAACGCTCACCGCTAAGCGGTTTGTCGGACAGGGCCTGCTCCATCCGCGTTTCGGTGCGGGCGGCGGCGGCCTGGAGGCGTGCGGGGAGCGAAAGGTCTGTCACGGGCGGCGTCGCGGGCTATGAATGCTCCTGCCGGGGTGCCTCAAGGCGGGGGCGGGGTCAAGGCCGCCGCGAACGGGACGGGGGAACCGAAGCTTCGACGCGGCCGTTGAGGCAGAAACGGGAGGGACGGCATGGCGCGGCGGGCAGTGCTCTGGGTGATGGGTGTGATCGTGGCCCTCGCCGCCCTGCCTGTCCTGCTCACCCTCGCCTATGCGGTGGTCAATCCCGTCTCCACGCTGATGATTTGGCGCTGGATATCGGGCGAGCGGGTGGAGCGCGTCTGGACGCCGCTATCGGACATGTCGCCCATTCTGGTGCGGACCGTGGTGGCATCGGAGGACGCCAATTATTGCCGCCATTGGGGCGTCGACCTTGGAGAAATCCGCGCCGCCATCGCCAAGGCGGACGACGACCTGGAGGACGTGCGCGGCGCCTCCACCATCCCCATGCAGGTGGCCAAGAACCTGTTCCTGTGGAACAGCCGCTCTTTCATCCGCAAGGGATTGGAGATGCCGCTGGCGCTGTGGCTCGACCTCGTCCTGTCCAAGCGGCGGCTTCTGGAAATCTACCTCAACATCGCCGAATGGGGACCGGACGGGGAGTTCGGAGTGGAGGCCGGCGCGCGCCGCGCCTTCCGCATGAATGCGGACCAGATCAATGCCGATCAGGCGGCTTTGCTCGCCGTCATGCTCCCCAATCCGCACCGCCGCGACGCCGGCCGCCCCTCCGCTGGGGTGCGCCGGCTCGCGAAACGGCTGGAGGCGCGCACCGTCTCTGAAGGTCGGGAGATCGTCGCCTGCCTCGGCCTCACGGACGGATCTGCCTTGATCCGGCCGCGCGGCGGCGGCAGAAGGGAAAAGCTCGCATGGCGCGAGCAAGGTGAAGCGGCCAGCGTGATGCGCGGCGCGCGCCCCGCCGGATCTCAAATTCCGGGCCCAAGAGGACCTGTATGACCGACGCTGCCGCCGAAACGCCCGCCCGCAAGCTCAGCCCCGGCCTTAAGATCGGCCTCGAACTCGGCCCGCTGGTCCTGTTCTTCGCCGGCAATTCCTATGGCGGCATCTATGTGGCCACCGGCCTGTTCATGGTCGCGACCCTCGCCGCGCTGATTGCCATGTGGGTCCTGGCGCGGCGCATCGCGGTGATGCCGCTGATCTCGGCGCTGGTGGTGGTGGTTTTCGGCACCCTGACCCTGGTGCTTCAGGACGATCACTTCATCAAGCTCAAGCCGACCCTGGTCAACGCGCTGTTCGGCATCGCCCTGCTGGGCGGGCTGGCGGTGCGCAAGCCGCTGCTGCCCTATGTGTTCGATGGCATGGTCCAGCTCACGGACGCCGGCTGGCGCATCCTCACCCTGCGCTGGGGCGCCTTTTTCCTGGTGATGGCGGTGGTGAACGAGATCGTCTGGCGCAATTTCTCGACCGATACCTGGGTCAGCTTCAAGACCTTCGGCTATCTGCCGCTGACCATCCTGTTCGCGATCGCCCAGGCGCCGCTCATGTCGCGCTACGAACTCAAGGCGAACGAGACGGCGGAACCGACGCGCTGAGCTTGTCCACCAGCGGCAGGAGCGTGTCCTTGATGGACGCTTCGCCGAGCGGGCCTACGAATTTGTGGGCGATGGTGCCGTCGGGCGCGAGCAAGAAACTCTCCGGGACGCCATAGACGCCCCAGTCGATGGCCGCGCGACCATTGGGATCGACCCCCACCGCCGAGAATGGCAGGCCATATTGGCCGAGGAAGCGGCGCGCATTGTCGGGCGCGTCCTTGTAATTGATGCCCACCAGTTGGAGGCGCGGATCGCGCGCCAGCGCCATCAGCAGGGGATGCTCCTCCCGGCAGGGCGCGCACCAGGACGCCCAGACATTCACCAGAACCACCTTGCCCTTGAGCGCCGCGACATCGAGGCCCGGCACCGGCTGGCCCTTGGCGGTGAGCCCCGGAAGCGGCGGCAGGACCGCCAGCGGCGCCGGCCGGCCGATCAGGGCCGAGGGGATGCGCGAGGGATCGCCCGCGAAAAGCCGGACCAGGAACAGTCCGGCGAGGGCCGCGAACAGCGCCAGGGGCAGAAGGATCAGCCAGTTGATCCGACGTGCCGGCTTCGGGACAGGGGAGGCCGGCTCGGTCATGGCGCGCGCCGCTCCGAGCGGCGGCGGACACCGCGCGCTTCCAGATCCGCCAGGGCCCGGCGCTGGGCGCGATTGTCCAGAACGAGCATGAGGGTGAGCGCCAAAAGCCCGAGCGCGGCGACCCCATAGGCCGCGACGATGAAAGCCGTGTGGGACATCAGGCGGTTGCCTCCGCTGCCGCGCGCGCTTCCAGCACTTCCACGCGCCGGCGCAGGATTTCCGTCCGCATGGCCAGCATGTGCAGCGCCAGGAACAGCAAGGTGAAGCCGGCGGCGCAAGTGAGCAGCGGCCAGAGCATGGCGGGATCGATGGTCGGCCCATCCATGCGGAACACCGAGGCGGGCTGATGCAGGGTGTTCCACCAGTCCACGGAGAATTTGACGATGGGCAGGTTGATGGCACCGACCAGGGTCAGCACGGCCGCCGCCCGCCCCGCCCGGCCGGGATCGTCCACCGCCGCGCGCAGTGCCATGAGACCGAGATAGAGCAGGAGCAGGATCAGCACCGAGGTCAGGCGGGCGTCCCACACCCAATAGGTGCCCCACATGGGCCGCCCCCACAGCGCGCCGGTGACGAGGCAAAGGAAAGTGAAGGTGGCGCCGATGGGCGCCGCGGCCTTATGCGCCACGTCCGCCAGCGGATGGCGCCAGACCAGGATGCCCAGGGCCGAGGCGGCCATCATGGAATAGCCGAACATGGCGAGCCAGGCGAACGGCACGTGGATGTACATGATCTTGACCGTCTCACCCTGCTGGTAGTCGGCCGGCGCCCGGAAGGCGAGCCCAAGGCCGAGGATGAGCACGGCCACGGCCGCCCCGCTGAGCCAGGGAAGCACGCGCCCGGACCAGGCGAGGAAACGGGTGGGGTTCGCAAGATCGATCAACGCCATGGAACGCTTCTAGACCAGTTGGCGAGCGGTTGGGAGTGGGGTCGCGCGCCACAGTCCCGTGTGTCGGACCTCGCCGCATTGACGCAGCGCAGGCCGAGCGTGGGGCCGGCCTGCGGGCCGGCCGCGGCTGTGGAGCGCAATCCCGGGCGCGCCGCGATCCGTGCCGGCATCGCTGCGGAACCGGGCCGGCGTCTTGGATGTTTTCGAGACAGGCAAAGGAGTTCGCACCATGAAGACCTCTGTGATCGCCGCGATGATTGGCGCGGCAGCTTTGTGCACCACGCCGGCCGCGGCCCAGGGCGTCGTTCGCGGCGCCCAGCAGGGCGCGGCGGTTGGCAATGATGTGGCGGGTCCGGTCGGTGGCGCGGTGGGCGGCGCCGTGGGCGCGGTCGGCGGCGGCGTTGCCGGCGGCGTCAAGGGCGTGCTCGGCGTGCCCCAGAACACCGGCAGCGTGAAGGGCGGCACCGCCCGCTCGACCCGCACGGCAGAGCCCGGCACCACCATGTCGCCCAGCGATCCGCATGGCGGCAACGCCCACACCGAGGGCGCGCCGGCCCGCTGAGGCGAAGACCGTAAGCGTCGCCATTTGGTGACGCTTGGCGTTTAAGGTCGTGCTCCCACGGGAGCACGACATGTCCACGACTTTGATCATCGCGCGCCACGGCCACGTGGAAGGGCTTCATCCGGAGCGTTTTCGCGGTCGCATGGAAATCCCGCTCTCTTCGATAGGAGAGCGCCAGGCGCTGGCGCTTGGCGCTGCCGTGGCCGCGCTGTGCGCCCCCGCCGCCATTTACACCTCCGACCTTGGGCGCTGCATTGCCACCGGAGCGCAGATCGCCCGCGCGACGGGCGCCCGCGCGAGCGTTCGGCCAGAACTCGCCGACATCCATTATGGCGCCTGGCAGTGGCGCACCCATGCGGAAATCGAGGCCGAAGACCCCGAGCAATACGTCCTTTGGCGTTCTGCCCCTCATCTCGTGCGCTTTCCGAACGGAGAGTCCCTTCAGGACCTCGCTGTGCGGGCGGCAGACCTGCTGCGGTTCGTGCGTGCGCACCACGGCGAGGAGACGGTGGTGCTGGTGGGTCATGACAGCGTGAACCGGGTCCTGATTGGCCATCTGCTCGACCTGCCGGCAGGCGTTTATTGGAAGTTCGCGCAAGACCCCTGCAACATCAGCATCGTTCGCTGGGAGACGCAGGGGCCGAAGCTGCTGCGCCTCAACGACGTGTCGCACCTCGCGGGCATTTGATCGCGGAGGCTTTTGCCCGCCTTTGGCGCGCTGCGCCTTGCATCGCTCCGCGTGCCATGCCAGCAACGAGAACGGGGAGGATCGGGCATGGCCGCGGGATCTGCGGACATCGGCATGGGCGAGGCCGGGGCGCTGGAGGCGCACCCCTTGCGCGCGGCGGTCCTGGCCGAACTGCATGCCCGTCCTTTCTTGCCGGCCAGCGCGCCGCGTCGTTTCCTGCATGTGGCGTTTCTCACCGACCCTTTGTCCGCGCAGGCGGCCCGCGAGGGGTTGGCGGCCTTCTGCGCCGCGCGTGGCCTGTCGCAGCCCGCACCTGGCGCCAAGCATCACCGTGCGGAACTGGGCGGCGCGACCTTGCGCTGGGAAAGTCACGCGGAATTCTCGACCTATACCTGGGATTTTCCCTGCACCGATCCCGCAATCGCGCCGTTTTTCCCCCCGTCCGGTGCCCTGAGCGGCGTGCTCAGCGAAATTCCCCAGCCCGGCCCGCTGCTGGTGGCGGTGGACCTCCATCTCATCTGCGACACCGCCGACGACCTTCAGCTCAATGCGGTGTTCGACCGCGCCAGCCTCGCCCGCTCCGACGTCAATGACGGCGAAGCGGAGATTGCCACCGACTTCAAACCCGACCCCTCCGGCTTTGTGCGTGTGCTGGTGCGCGATCGCGGCTTGTCTCCGGAGGCGGCGGGCGCCCTGGTCCAGCGGGTGCTGGAGATCGAGACCTACCGCCTCCTCGCCCTCCTCGGCCTGCCGGAGGCGCAGCGCCTGACGCCGGATATCGCGCGAATCGAGGCGCAGTTGACGCGGCTGACCGACGCGATGCGCCAGAGCGAGGGGCTCGCGGCCAATAACCGCATGCTGGACGAACTGGTGGCGCTGTCAGCGGAACTGGAGGCGGGCGCCGCCGCCTCATTGTTCCGCTTCGGCGCCAGCCGCGCCTATGAGGAAATCGTCCGCCTGCGGCTCGCCACCATCCGCGAGCAGCCCATTCCCGGCTATCCCACCTGGCAGCGCTTCCTCGACCGCCGCATGGCGCCGGCGATGCGCACCTGCCTAACGGTTCAGGAGCGCCAGGCCAATATTTCCGGCAAGCTGGCGCGCGCCGCCGACCTGCTGCGCACCCGCGTCGATGTGGAGGTGGAGCAGCAGAACCGGGACCTTCTCGCCTCCATGAACGAGCGCACCCGCCTGCAACTGCGCCTGCAGCGCACGGTGGAAGGCCTCTCGGTCGCCGCGATTTCCTATTATGTGGCAAGCCTCGTCCACCTGCTGGTGGAGGGCATTCATGAAGGCGGGCTCGATGCGCGCCTCGGTTTTACCCTGGATCCGGGCCTTGTCACGGCCCTGTCCGTGCCGGTGGCGGTTCTTCTGGTCTGGTCCATGGTCCGGCGCATCCGCCGCGCCCATGCGGACCACGATTGAGCCCCCGGCCCCAGACGCGGAGAATCGGCCTTGGATTTCGAGCGTGAATACAACAACCGGGCGCGCGTGCCGGCCTGGAGCGAGATTTTCCAGGATTGGCAGGGGCGCTCCGCGCGCCTGCGCGGCGCAGTGGCGGCTGCCGATCTCGGCCTGCCCTACGGGCCGACCTCCCGACAGACCCTGGACATCCTGTGGCCCGACACCAACCGGGACGCGCCCGTCCTGCTCTATATCCATGGCGGCTACTGGCAATATTCGCATCCGCGCGACGTGACTTTCGTTGCGGAAGGGTGCCTCGCAAATGGGGTCGCCGTGGCGCTCGCGGGCTATGACCTGGCCCCGGACGTTCCCCTCTCCGCCATCGTCCGCCAATTGCGCGGCGCGGCGGTGACCTTGCACCACCGGGTGCGCAAGCGCCTCGCGGTGGCGGGCCATTCAGCCGGCGGCCATCTCGCGGCCGCGCTCACGGCAACCGACTGGCACGCCCTCGATACGCGCGGTCCCGACGACCTGGTGGTGGCGGGCGTGGGCATTTCGGGCGTCTATGAGGTCGGGCCCCTCGTTCACACCTCCCTGAATGACAAGCTCCGGCTGAGCGAAGAAGAGGCGGAACGCCTCTCTCCCGCTTTTTGGCCCGTGCCCGCCGGCCGCGCCTTCACCGCCTTCGCGGGCGGCGCGGAAAGCGATGAATTCCGCCGTCAGGCGCGCGACCTCGCGGCCCGCTGGGGTGCGGCGGGCGTCGCTGCATCGGCACAGGAAGTGGACGGCGCGAACCACTTCACCGTGGTCGAGCAAATGGTCGACCCGGCGTCTCCCATGGTCGGGCGCGCCGTCGCGGCGGCGCGCGAGGCGGCTGGGCGCGGGTGACAGGCGTGGCCGAGGGCAGAGGGCCGAAGACAGGCCTGCGGTGCTTTTCCCTGGCCTGAACCCTCGGTAAAGATGGCCCTCAGCCGTTTCCGGCCCTGCGCGGAGCCCTCATGCTGCCCCTTCAGATCGCCATCGTTCCTGTCACGCCCTTCCAGCAGAATTGCTCCATCCTGTGGTGCACTGCCACCAACAAGGCGGCGGTGATCGACCCCGGCGGAGACCTGGAGCGCATCCGTTCGGCCCTGGAGGAGACCAAGGTCAGCGTGGAGAAGATCTTGCTGACCCACGGCCATGTGGACCATGCGGCGGGGGCGAAGGAGCTGGCCGACAGCCTCGGCGTGCCCATCGAAGGGCCGCATGCCGCCGACCAGTTTCTCATCGACGAATTGCCGAAGGTCGCCGCACAATACGGCTTTCCGCCCGCGCTGAACTTCACGCCCGATCGCTATGTGTCTGAGGGCGAGAGCGTGTCCGTGGGCGATCTGTCCCTCGACATCCTCCATGTTCCGGGGCACACGCCGGGCCATGTGGTGTTCGTGCATCGGCCAAGCAATGTGGCGATTGTGGGGGACACGCTGTTCCAGCGCTCGGTGGGGCGCACCGACTTTCCCTATGGCAATCACGACCAGCTGATCTCGGGCATCGTGGAAAAGCTGCTGCCTCTTGGCGACGCGGTGGTCTGCGTGCCGGGGCACGGCGCGCTCACCAGCATCGGCGACGAACGCGCAACCAACCCCTTCCTCCCGCGTTGAGCGGGTGGCAGGGCGCGGAAAGGACCGCCCCTTGCGGCAGGGCGAAGGCGCACCATGTCATGAGCATGACATCTCTTAACGAGCGAACCGATTGGAGCCGCCTCGATGCCGATACCGGCGCGCAGGCGCAGCGCGACGAGGCCAAGGTGCGGCGCGGCTTCTGGCAGAAGCTACAGCGCAGCGCCGCGGCTGTGCCGTTCGCGGAAGATGCGGTGTCGGCCTATTATGCCGCATTCGACCGCGCGACGCCGCTGAAGGTGCGGGCGGGGCTTTTGGGCGCGCTCGCCTATTTCGTGATGCCCGCCGACATGGTGCCGGACTTTCTTCCCTTGCTCGGCTATGGGGATGACGCCGCCGTGCTGATCGGCGCCATCCAATTGCTCTCGTCCAACATCCACCCGCATCACCGCGAGGCGGCCCGCGCGACGCTGGACGATATGAAGGCGGACTGAACGTCTTCCGGACGGCACACGCCCCGTCCGGGACAAGGCAGAGCATCATTTATGATGCCAAGTCCTTCAAGGCGGTCGCCGTCGCTGCGTCAGCCGGAAAGAAGGTTTCCAGCGCCAATTCCGACAGCGTCACGTCCACCGGCGTTCCGAAAACGGTCGTGGTCGAAATCAGCGAGAGCACGCCGGCGGGTGTCTTGAGGACCAGGGGCACGACGACGTCGCCCAGAAAGGCCGCTGGGTCGGTTGGGTGCGGGGCCGGCGGGCCGGGCAAGCGCATCAGCGTGGACCGCAAGCGCGCCAATGACTGATCACCGCTGATGCTGATCTGCTGGCGCAACCGCTCCAGCACGTGGGCACGCCATTCGGCGAGATTGACGATATGTGGCGCGAGCCCCCCTGGCGCGAGGGTCAGCATCAGCACATTGACCGGCAGTGCGAGCAGGGTTTCGTCCGCAACAAGGCCAAGGAGCGCCATCACTGGCCGGTTTGCCCGCACCAGCGTCCAGTTCCGGTCGACCGCCAAGGCCGGATAAGGCTCATGGCCCTTCAGAAGCATCTCGACGGCGGACAGCGCAGGAGCAAGGGCCGGATCGTCCAGGCGGCGTTCAGGGAAGACGGGCGCATAGCCGGCCGCCAACAGAATGGCATTGCGCTCCCGCAGGGGCACGGCGAGATGCTCGCAGAGGTGCAGGACCATGTCGCGGCTCGGCTGGGCGCGGCCGCCCTCGATAAAGCTCAGATGCCGTTGGCTGATGCCAGCTTCAAGCGCACAGGCGAGTTGCGACAGCCGGCGCCGCTGACGCCACTCGCGCACGAGCGCGCCGGCGGAGTGGGAAGGGTGGATGGCAGCGGAAAGCGTCATGGCGCCACCATGGTCGATCGGCGCGGGCAATCCAATTACCTCGGGCGTCATCGACCCGGCGCCGCCGAGCGCGAAGACTTGCCCCTACAGCCTGCGGTGCAGGCTGATCGGCGCATGCTCTCGCCGCTCCTGCAAGGGCCAATCGAAAGGATGTTCATCATGACCAGCTACGCCATCGCGCATTTGCACGAGGTGGCGATGGGACCGTCCATCGTCCGCTATCTTGAAGCCATCGACGCCACCCTCCTCCCCTTCGGCGGCCGCTTCCTGATCCATGGTGGACGCCTGACGCGGGTCGAGGGCGACTGGCCGAAGGGCGACCTGATCGTCATTGCCTTTCCCGATCGCGCCCGGCTGGACGCCTGGTACGCCTCCCCGGCCTACCAGGACATCCTGCCGCTGCGGACCAGCAATGCCGCCGGCGACGTGATCTTCGTGGACGGCGTCGGCGCGCACCACCGTTCGGTGGACATCCTCGGGGGATGAGGGATCCCGGGCCTGCCGCCGCCCTCAGACGGTGAGCACCACCTTGCCCTTCACCCGCCGCCCCGAAATTTCCCCCAGCGCGGCGGCGCATTGCTCCAGGGGGTAGGTCGCATCCACATGGGCGGAGATGCGGCCGGCCGCCGCGAGCGCCGTCAATTCGGCGATGGCCGCGCGGCCCCAGGCCGGATCGGTGCGGCATTTGGTGCCGAAGGCGACGCCGCGCGCGTCGCAATTCTTCAGCAGCAGCAGATTGAGCGGGAGCTTGGGGATGTCGCCCGCGGCAAAGCCGATCACCATGAGGCGCCCGCCGGAGCCCAGCGCGCGCACGGCGACCTCGGACAAGTCCCCGCCCACGGGATCGAACACCATGTCGATGCCCTTCGCGCCGCCCAAAGCCTTGAGGCGGGCCTTCAGGTCCTCGGCCGTATAGTCGATGCCTTCGTCCGCGCCATGGGCCTTGGCGAAGGCGACCTTGTCCGGCGAGGAGGCGCACGCGATCACCCGCGCGCCCATGGCCTTGCCCAGCTCCACGGTGGCGAGGCCGACGCCGCCGGCCGCGCCGAGCACCGCCAGCGTCTCGCCCGGCTGAAGGCCGCCCCGGTCGCGCAGGGCATAAAGCGCCGTGCCATAGGTGACGGTCAGCCCCGCCGCCTTCACAAGATCGAGACCGGCCGGCACGGGCGCGAGGCCGAGCGCGGGCACGCTGATGCGCTCACGCGCCGCGCCATAGCTCAGATAACCCGCGACGCGGTCGCCCACGGCGAAATCGGTCACGCCTTCGCCCAGCGCCCGCACATGGCCGGCGAATTCGCCGCCGGGAGAGAAGGGAAGCTGCGGCTTCACCTGGTAACGGTCGCGGATGATCAGCGTATCGAAAAAATTAAGGCCGACCGCCGCCACATCGACAACGACTTCTCCCGGTCCGGGAACCGGATCGGGAAGGTCGCGCACCACCAGGTGTTCGGCGGGTCCGTGAGCCTCACACAAGACAGCCTTCATTGAATTCCCCTTGTCCACGGCTGAAAGGCCGACCCCTGGACGGGCCGCGCGCCTTTCATGTTAAGGAAACGGCAATCGGTCTGTGCGCCATTTTTTTGTCTGCGTGCCCCGATAGGGCGTTCGCAGACGCTGCAGCGATGTGTTTTTTCGGATCGCTTAGTCCCATAGGAGAAGTCATGGCTCCGTATCGTACAAGCTCCGCCATCCTGGGCGCCGCGCTCGCCCTGGGCCTTGCCGTGCCTGCCTCGGCCCAGAGCGCCACCCAGCCCAAGCCGGTGGCGCAGTTCGGCGATTGGAGCGTGTATACCGGGCAAAGCGGGGGCTCCAAGGTCTGCTATGCCCTGTCCCAGCCCAAGGACCGCAAGCCCGAGGGCCTGAAGCGCGATCCGGCCTTCTTCTTCGTGAGCACCCGCCCCGGCGAGAAGGTGAAGAACGAGGTGAGCATCACCATGGGCTTCGACCTGAAGGACGGCAGCGAATCGAAGCTCACCATCGGCTCGCAGGTGTTCCAACTCTACACCAAGGACGCCGGCGCCTGGGTGCGCAACGTCGCCGAGGAAGGCAAGCTCGTGGACGCCATGAAGAAGGCCAAGGACCTCACCATCGCCAGCACCTCCACGCGCGGCAATGTGACGACCGACCGCTATTCCATGAGCGGCCTTGGCCAGGCGCTCGATCGCGTAGCGCAGGAATGCAAGTGACGCGGGGCGCCTGAAAGGGGCGCCGCCCGAACAGCGCCGCATTCTCGCGCTTGAGAAGGGGTCTTCCTCGCAATCGCGGCTTCCTGCCTCTCCCGCCTGTGGCGGCGGGCGGCGGAAAGCTCTATGTGTGGCCTCATGACGCGCGTGATCGATACCACTCCCGCCCCCGCCGAACTGCCGGCGCAGGTCGCCTTGCCGAGCCTTGTCGGGCTTGACCGGGATAAGCTCGCGCGCGCCTTGACCGCAGCCGGGGTCGCGGAGCGCGAGACGCGCATGCGCGTGAACCAGCTCTGGCATTGGATCTATCTGCGCGGCGCGGCGGATTTTTCGGAGATGAGCAACGTCTCCAAGCATCTGCGCGCGCGCCTCGCCGAGCTGTATTCGCTCGCGCGGCCGGAGATCGTGGTGGAGCAGGTCTCCCAGGACGGCACCCGCAAATGGCTGCTGCGCCTGCCGGCCGACACGCCCGGCGAGAAGCCGCACGAGGTGGAGTGCGTCTATATTCCCGAGAGCGACCGGGGCACGCTGTGCGTGTCGAGCCAGGTGGGATGCACGCTCAACTGCTCCTTCTGCCACACCGGCACCCAGCGCCTGGTGCGCAACCTCTCTGCCGCCGAGATCGTCGCGCAGGTGATGGTGGCGCGCGACCGGCTCGGCGACTATCCCGGCCGCGACCGCGCGGTGGGGCCGGGCCTGCCCACCGAGGGCGACCGGCTGGTGACGAACATCGTCTTCATGGGCATGGGCGAGCCGCTCTATGCCTATGATTCGGTGGCCGAAGCCATCGAGATCCTCTCCGACGGGGACGGACTCGGGCTCGGCAAGCGGCGCATCACCGTCTCCACCTCGGGCGTCGTGCCGGAGATCGAGCGGCTCGGGCGCGAGGTCGGGCCGATGCTCGCCATCTCGCTCCATGCGGTGCGCGACGAGCTGCGCGACGTGCTGGTGCCGATCAACAAGAAATACCCCATCGCCGAGCTGATGGAGGCCTGCCGCACCTATCCCGCCGCCTCCAACGCCAAGCGCATCACCTTCGAATATGTGATGCTGAAGGGCGTGAACGACAGCCCGGCGGACGCGAAGGCCCTGGTGCGGCTGCTCGAAGGCGTGCCCGCCAAGATCAACCTCATCCCCTTCAATCCCTGGCCCGGCACGAAATATGAGTGCTCGGACTGGGAGACCATCGAGCGCTTCTCGGACATCGTGTTCCGCGCCGGCTATGCGAGCCCGGTGCGCACGCCGCGCGGGCGCGACATCCTCGCCGCCTGCGGCCAGCTGAAGAGCGAGACCGAAAAGCTCTCCGCCCGCGAGCGCCTGGCCTTGCGCGCCATGGCGGCGGCGGCGGAATAAACGTGGATTCGGCCCTCCGCCTGATCCTGCGCCTGCTGCTCATTCCCACCGGCGTGATCGTGGCGGCCTTTGTCCAGGCCATGATCGTGCTGTTCGGCCAATGGCAGATCGACGCCGTGGTGGCGCGCATCCGCGACCCGCAGGATGCCATGGCCTTTTCCGGCGCGGTGCTGCTGGCCGGCTTCCTCACCGCGGCCTATCTCGCGCTCGTCTGGACCATCGGCGCCATCGGCATCCTGTTCTCGGAAGCCTTCGCGGTACGCTCCTGGCTGTTCCATCTGGCCAATGGCGCGCTGAGCGCGTTTGTGGCGGTTCAGGTCTTCCCCGCTTTGATGGACGAGCCGGCGCCGCTGGAGGATCGGTTCTACATCCTCGCGGCGGGCTTTGCGGGCGGGCTCGTGTATTGGCTCATCGCGGGCTGGAGCGCGGGTTTCTGGAAGAGCGTCCTCACCCCGCCGCGCGCGCCCGCCCCCTGACCTCAGGCGCGGACCGCAAGGTCGCGCGCATGGTCGAGCGCCAGTTCCAGGCGGTCATTGCCCCAGAACAATTCGCCGTCCGCCGTGACGAAGCTCGGCGCCCCGAACACGCCGGCGGCTTTTGCCCGCTCGGTCTGCGCCCGCAGCCGGTCCTTGTTGTCCTGCCGCTCGGCGGCTTCGATCACGTCGGCGCAGAAATGGCCGAGGCCGGCAAGCACCTGGCGCACCACCTCGCGGTCCCCGATATCCTCGCCCTGCGCGAAGGCGCGGTGGAAGATCTGGCGGGAGAAGGCCGGGCGGGAGGCATCGTTCAGCACGGTCGCGACCCGCGCGGCCAGGAGGCCGTTGGCCGGAAACACTGGCGGGCGCGTGAAAGGCGGCAGGCCATAGCGCGCCGCCAGCCGCTCCAGGTCGCGCCACATATGCCGGCCCTTCTCCGGATGGACATTGAAGGGTGAGGTCGTCAGGCCCTGGGCCGCGAAGATCGGGCCGAGCAGAAAGGGGCGCCAGTGCACCTCCACACCTGCTGCCTCCGCCAGCGGGCCGATGCGCGCCGCCGCGAGATAGGAATAGGTGGAGGCGAACTCGTAATAGAAATCCAAGCCGGCCCTGGCCATCAGACATACTCCGGGCTAAATCGGCGCCATTCTTGAGCCGCGCCTTCGGGGCGCGCAAGGCGCTGGATCAAACCGCGCGGGCGCTCACCCGCGCTTCGGAAAGGCAGACCCTTGAAGCTGGCCGTGTTCTTTGCCCTGCTGGTCGGCGCGGCCGTGGCGATCCTGTTTTCCGTCTTTCCCGAATGGGACCTCGCCATCACCGCCGCCTTCTGGGACGCGGGCGCGGGCCGCTTCCACGTAGCGGGGCTGGAATGGAGCAAGGCGGTGCGCTCGGCCGCCAACATCATTCCCTGGCTGTTCGCCGGCCCCGCCTTCGTGGCC
The DNA here is from genome assembly GCA_040755535.1 of Pseudomonadota bacterium. Taxonomy (GTDB): domain Bacteria; phylum Pseudomonadota; class Alphaproteobacteria; order Rhizobiales; family Xanthobacteraceae; genus Aquabacter. The sequence continues at coordinate 91,756 of JBFMAV010000009.1, forward strand.
ATCGCGCTGAAGCTGATCTTCCCGGACCGGCGCATGTACCTGCCCGCGCGCGCGGCTGTGCTGCTTGCCGTGACCATGGCGCTCGGGCCGGGGCTCATCGTCAACGGCCTGCTCAAAGAGCATTGGGGCCGCCCGCGCCCGGTGCATCTGGAGACCTTTGGCGGCAAGGACGTCTTCAATCCCTGGTATTCCTATGGCGGCGCCTGCCCGACCAATTGCTCCTTCGTCTCGGGCGAAGGCTCGCTCGGCTTCTGGCTGCTCGCGCCCGCAAGCCTGCTGCCGTCGCCTTACAAGGGGGTTGCCCTGGTGGCGGCGGCGGGGTTCGGCGCGCTCGCCGGCGGCCTGCGCATCGCCTTTGGCGGGCATTTCTTCACCGATGTGGTGTTCTCGGCCGTCCTGACCGTGCTGCTGATCGCGCTGACGCGCTTCCTCCTCTATGACCGCAAGGCCCCCCCGAGCGACGCATCGGTGGAAGCGGGGATCGCGTCCCTGGGCCGCACGCTGCACCGGCTGCTGCGCGCCGGATGGCGGGCGGCGGGCGCGGGGATAAGCGCGGCGCGCGCCCACTTGCCACGGCGCCGCTCCGGCCTATAGTCCGCGCCACTTTTCCGACGTTCCGTGAGAGACGCGATGGCCCGCGACGTGAAGAAGGTTGTGCTTGCTTATTCCGGCGGGCTCGACACCTCGGTGATCCTGAAATGGCTCCAGACCACCTATGGCTGCGAGGTGGTGACCTTCACCGCCGACCTCGGCCAGGGCGAGGAACTGGCGCCCGCGCGCGAAAAGGCGCTGCTGCTCGGCATCAAGCCGGAGAACATCTTCATCGAGGACGTGCGCGAGGAATTCGTGCGGGACTATGTGTTCCCCATGTTTCGCGCCAATGCGCTCTATGAAGGCCAGTATCTGCTGGGCACCTCCATCGCCCGCCCGCTGATCGCCAAGAAACAGATCGAAATCGCCCGCAAGGTGGGCGCCGACGCGGTCTCCCACGGCGCCACCGGCAAGGGCAACGACCAGGTCCGCTTCGAGCTGGGCTATTACGCCCTCGAACCCGAAATCACCGTCATCGCCCCCTGGCGCGAATGGGACCTCACCTCCCGCACCCGCCTGCTGGAATTCGCCGAGGCCCACCAGATCCCGATCGCCAAGGACAAGCGCGGCGAAGCGCCCTTCTCGGTCGACGCGAACCTTCTGCACTCCTCCTCCGAGGGCAAGGTGCTGGAAGACCCGGCGGACGATGCCCCCGAATATGTCTATCAGCGCACCATCTCTCCCGAGAGCGCGCCGGACAAAGCGACCGTGATCGAGATCGGCTTCCAGCAGGGCGATGCGGTCTCCATCGACGGCGAATTGCTGAGCCCGGCGACCCTGCTCGCCCGCCTCAACGAACTGGGCAAGGCCAACGGCATCGGCCGCCTGGACCTGGTGGAAAACCGCTTCGTCGGCATGAAGTCGCGCGGCATCTACGAGACGCCCGGCGGCACCATCCTGCTCGCGGCCCATCGCGGCATCGAGAGCATCACGCTCGATCGCGGCGCGGCGCACCTGAAGGACGAGTTGATGCCCCGCTATGCGGAGCTGATCTATAATGGCTTCTGGTTCGCGCCCGAACGCGAGATGCTGCAGGCGGCCGTCGACCTGTCGCAGCGTTATGTGACCGGCAGCGTGAAGGTGAAGCTCTATAAGGGCAATGCCACCGTCATCGGCCGCGAAAGCCCCTATTCGCTCTACAACCAGGACCTCGTGACCTTCGAGGAAGGCGCGGTGGCCTATGACCATCGCGACGCGGCCGGCTTCATCAAGCTCAACGCGCTGCGCCTGCGCACCTATGGAGCGCGCGCCCGCAAGGCGCACGGCTGAGCCTCAGCCGGGATCGAGTCGCAGCCCGCTTGCGGCATCGAAGACGTGAAGATGGCGTTCCGGCAGGCGGATCTGGATCAAGTCCGCCGCCGGTGGCTCGCCCGCGAGGCGCACGGACAGCGCCTGCCCTTCCGGCAGGCGGCAGATGAGGATCGTCTCAGCGCCCAGCGGCTCCCGTAATTCCACCTGGACCGTGAAGTGTGCAGGCTCCGGGTCGCCGGGCGCCACCAGTTCAACCTGCTCCGGCCGCAGCCCCAGCAGCAGCGCCCGCCCTTCCTCCCCCGGTCGCCGTCCGTCAGCGAACGGCAGAACCAGGCCGCCCGCCACGGCGGCGGCGCCGCCCGCCGTGAGCACACCCGGCAGGATGTTCATGGGCGGGGCGCCTATGAACCCGGCCACATGGAGTGTCGCGGGGCGACGATAGATGTCGAGCGGGGGCGCCACCTGCACGGCGCGCCCCGCGTCCATCACCACCAGCCGGTCCGCCAGCGTCATGGCCTCCACCTGATCGTGAGTCACATACAGGCTCGTGGTGCCGAGGCTCTTCTGGAGCCGGCGGATTTCCACCCGCATGGCAAGGCGCAGCTTGGCGTCCAGATTGGACAAGGGCTCGTCGAACAGGAACAGGCGTGGCTCGCGCACGATGGCGCGGCCCATGGCCACGCGCTGACGCTGCCCGCCCGACAAGTGGCGCGGCTTGCGCGCGAGCAGGGCTTCGAGCCCCAGCATCGCGGCCGCCTGCTCGACCTTGGCGGCGATCTGCGCGCGCGGCAGGCCCCGGATGCGCAGGCCGTAGGCCATGTTGTCAAAGACGCTCATATGCGGATAGAGCGCGTAATTCTGAAACACCATGGCCATGTCGCGCGCGGCCGGATCGCGGGCGGTAATGTCCGTCCCGTCGAGCCGCACCCGCCCCGCGCTCGGTGATTCCAGACCAGCCACGAGACGCAAGAGGGTGGATTTCCCGCAGCCCGAGGCACCCACGATGACCAGCATTTCGCCGGGTTCGACGGCCAGATCAATGCCATCCAAGACCCGCGTCCGGCCGAACGCCTTGGACAGGCCCTCAAGCTCGAGCCGCGCGCTCACGTGCTGCCCTCCGCCAGCCCCTTCACGAACCAGCGTTGCATGGCGAGCACCACCAGGACAGGGGGCACGAGCGCGAGCATGGCGGTGGCCATGACGCGATTCCAATAGGTTTGTCCTTCGCTGCCGATCATCCGCACGATCCCGACCATGACCGTCTGGAGATCGGAATCCGTCACCGCGATCAGGGGCCAGAGATACTGGTTCCAGCCATAGACAAACAGGATCACGAACAGGGCGGCGGTGTTGGTGGAGCTGAGCGGCAGCGCCATATCGCGCAGGAAGCGCAGCGGGCCGGCCCCGTCCATGCGCGCAGCCTCCACCAATTCATCCGGCAGCAACAGAAACGTCTGGCGGTAGAGCAGCGTCGCGGTTGCCGAGGCGACGAGCGGCAGAACGAGACCGCCGAAGCTGTTGATGAGGCCGAAATCCGCCACCAGTTCGAAGGTGGGCATGATGCGCACCTCCACCGGCAGCATGAGGGTGAGGAAAATGACCCAGAAGCATACGAGGCGCAACGGAAAGCGGAAAAAGGCGACGGCATAGGCCGCCAGCACCGAGACGACGAGCTTGCCGCCCGCAATGGCGAGAGCCATGGCAAAGCTCACGCCCAGCATCGGCCAGACGGCCCCCTGCGCGCCCTCCCCGGTGCCCGACAGCACCTCATAATAGATGCCGAGCCCCGCCATGCGGGGCAGCAGGCTCAATTCCCCCCGGCTGAGCGCCGCCGCTTCCTGCGTGGAGGCCGCGAAGACGAACCAAACCGGCAGGAAGAATAAGAGCACCTAACAAAACCTACTGATGGCTCTGAAGCAGATGATTGCGGCGGCGAGGACGAGGAAGGCACGGTAGAGGTCGGCGTGGCGCTCGTAGCGAATGGCGAGGCGGCGGAACTGGTTGATC
>JBFMAV010000010.1:0-92531 GCA_040755535.1 Pseudomonadota bacterium
GCGGGTGCGGGGCTCGGCCTGCCGCTCCTGTGCGCGCTCCCCGCCCGGCGGCCCGCCCGTCGCCGGGCGCTGGCGGTTGAGATGCTGCGCGCCCGCGTCATCGACCTTGTGGCCGGGCAGGCGGATCTCGCCATGACCGGACGCCTCGTCGCCCAACAGGCGGCGGTGGCGCAGGCGGATCTGGCCGCCGCGAGCGCGGATGATGCCCTCAACCGCATCGAGGTCGGCACCACCATGGGCTTTGGTGCTCTGGCGGGGGGACTTCTGGCCGCCACCCTTCTGGCGGTTGCCTGGCTGATGGAGCGCGGCGTGATCGACGCGCCGCTGGCGGCCCTCGCGATGCTGGTGCCGCTCGCGGCCCTTGAGCCCTTCGCCGGATTACGGCGCGGTGCATTGGAGTTCGGCCGCACGCTCCTGGCGGCGCGCCGGGTCGGATCGCGCCTTGACGAACCGCAGGCGCAGCGCGCGCCCTGCGCGCCGCCCGAGGGCCTGGCCGCGCGGCTTAGCGGCGTGACCGTGTCCCATCCCGGGCGCGCGGCGGCGGCGCTGCGGGAGGTGGATCTCGATATCGCCACCGGCGCGCGGGTGGCGCTGATTGGCCCCTCGGGGGCGGGCAAGTCGACGCTGCTCGCTCTGCTTGCGGGCGAGATCGATCCCACCTGCGGCGCGCTGGCGCGCAGCACCGGAACTCTCCTTACGCAGAGCACCGAATTGTTCCGCGACACCATCGCCGACAATTTGCGCCTGGCCGCGCCGGACGCGGACGAAGCGCGCCTGTTCGGCGTGCTCGCGGCGGTGGGGCTCGACACGTTTGTCCGCGCCTTGCCGGCCGGGCTTGAGACGCGGCTCGGCGAAGCCGGGCTCGGGCTCTCCGGCGGGCAGGGGCGGCGGCTTGCGGTGGCGCGGCTGCTGCTGCGCGACACGCCGCTCTGGCTGCTGGACGAGCCGACGGACGGCCTGGATGGCGAGAGCGCGCGACGGGTTCTGTCCAGCCTGGATCAGGCGGCCCGTGGGCGGACGCTGGTTCTCGCGACGCATATCCGGCGCGAGGCGGAAATCGCCGACCGGCTGGTGGTGGTGAAGGACGGCCGGGTGGTGCGCCAGTGGCAGCGGGGAGAGCCGGGCTTTGCCGCCGCCCTCCGCGCGCTGCGCGCCGACTGACGCACGAGATTGAACGCCGCCCCGTCGTCACGGCGGGAGCGCAAATGGAGAGGACGCCGGGGAAGACCTGACGGGGATGCCTATGGAACTCGATATCGTCGCCTTGTCGCGCCTGCAATTTGCAATGACGGCGCTCTACCACTTCCTCTTCGTGCCGCTCACGCTCGGCCTCTCGGTCCTGCTGGCGATCATGGAGACGGTCTATGTCATGACCGGCCGCCGCATCTGGCGGCAGATGACCAAGTTCTGGGGCACGCTCTTCGGCATCAACTTCGTGCTGGGCGTGGCCACGGGCATCGTGATGGAATTCCAGTTCGGCATGAACTGGAGCTATTACAGCCATTATGTGGGCGACATCTTCGGCGCCCCGCTCGCCATTGAAGGTCTGATGGCCTTCTTCCTTGAGGCGACCTTCGTCGGCCTGTTCTTCTTCGGCTGGGACCGCATGTCGAAGGTGGGCCACCTCATCGCCACCTATTGCGTGGCGCTGGGCTCAAACCTCTCGGCGCTCTGGATCCTGATCGCCAATGGCTGGATGCAGAATCCGGTGGGCGCGGTCTTCAATCCGCAGACCATGCGCATGGAGATTTCCAGCTTCTATGACGTGATCTTCAATCCGGTGGCGCAGGCCAAGTTCGTCCACACCGTGTCGGCGGGATATGTGGTCGCCTCCATGTTCGTACTGGGCGTCTCCGCCTGGTATCTGCTGAAGCGCCGCCATGTGGACATCGCCCGCCGCTCCATGACGGTGGCGGCGTCCTTCGGGCTCGCGGCCTCGCTGTCCGTGGTGGTTCTCGGCGACGAGAGCGGCTACCTCACCACCGAGCACCAGCGCATGAAGCTCGCCGCCATGGAGGCCATCTGGCACACCGAAGAGGTGCCGGCGCCCTTCACCGTGGTCGGCTTCCCCGACCAGGAGGCGCGCAAGACCTATTATGCGGTGGAGATCCCCTGGGTGGGCGGTCTCATCGACACCCGCTCGCTCACGACCCCGGTGGAGGGGATCGCGGAACTGGTGGAGCGGGCCAAGGCGAACATCGCCCGCGGCATCCTCGCCTATGACGCGCTCCAGAAGATCCGCGCGGCGGGCGCGGCCGGCGTGCCGGCGGATGTCACCAAGACCTTCGAGGACAATGGCAATCTGCTCGGCTATGCGCTGCTGCTGAAGCCCTATCTCGACGATCCGCGCCAGGCGAGCCCGGCCCAGATCGAAAAGGCGGCCTGGGACACGGTGCCGGAAGTCGCGCCCCTGTTCTGGACCTTCCGCATCATGGTGGCGTGCGGCTTCTACTTCATCGCCTTCTTCGCCATCTTCTTCATCCTCTCGGCGCGGCGCCAGCTGACGCGCTTCCCGCTGCTGCTGCGCCTCGCGGTGCTCTCCATCCCGCTGCCCTGGCTCGCGGCGGAATGCGGGTGGTTCGTGGCCGAGTTCGGCCGCCAGCCCTGGATCATCGAAGGCATCCTGCCCACCGCCTCGGCGGTCTCCAGCCTCGGCGCCATGACGGTCCTGCTGACCATCTGCGGCTTCGTGCTGATCTACACCATCCTGTTCATCATCGAGATGACCCTGATGGTCCGCGCGATCCAGAAGGGCCCCGATCCGGACACCAAGCCGGAAGCGGTGCTCGTGGATCCCCGCCTCGTGCCTGCGGAGTGACCCCATGATCTTGAGCGAACTCATCTCCTACGACGTCCTGCGCCTCATCTGGTGGCTGCTGCTCGGCGTCCTGCTCATCGGCTTCGCCATCGCCGACGGGTTCGACCTCGGCGTCGCGACGCTCCTGCCCTTCGTCGGGCGCAACGACGTGGAGCGCCGCGTCGTCATCAACACCATCGGCCCGGTCTGGGAAGGCAACCAGGTGTGGCTGATCCTCGGGGGCGGCGCGATCTTCGCCGCCTGGCCGGCGCTCTATGCGACCTCCTTCTCGGGCTTCTACCTGGCCATGTTCGCCATTCTGGCGGCGCTGATCCTGCGGCCCGTGGGGTTCAAGTATCGCAGCAAGAAGGACAGCCCGGCCTGGCGCAACGGCTGGGACTGGGCGCTGTTCGTGGGCGGCTTCGTGCCCTCGCTGATCTTCGGCGTGGCGGTCGGCAATGTGCTCCAGGGCGTGCCGTTCCGCTTCGACATGGATCTGCGGGTGTTCTACGAGGGCACCTTCTTCGGCCTGCTGAACCCTTACGCGCTGCTGTGCGGGTTGCTGTCGGTGGCGATGCTCACCACCCACGGCGCGAGCTGGCTGATCTTCAAGTCCAGCGGCCCGGTGGCGGAGCGCGCGCGCGGCATCGGCTCGCTCACGGCCATCGCGACGCTGGTCCTGTTCGCCCTTGGCGGCGCAGGCCTCATGCTGTTCGTGCCAGGCTACCAGATCACCAGCCCGATCAATGTGGTGGGCCCCTCGAACCCGCTGCTGAAGACGGTGGTGGTGGAGCGCGGCGCGTGGTTCGCCAATTACGCCGTCCATCCCTGGATGCTGATCGCCCCGGCGCTCGGCTTCCTCGGCCCGCTCGCGACCCTGGTCTGCCTGCGGGCGCGCTGGGAGGGTCTGACCTTCCTCACCTCCGCGCTCGGCATCTTCGGCATCATCTCGACGGTGGGGCTGTCCATGTTCCCCTTCATCCTGCCGTCTTCGCTTGATCCCAAGTCCAGCCTGACGGTGTGGGACACCTCTTCCAGCCATGTGACATTGTTCATCATGCTGGTGGTCACGGTGATCTTCCTGCCGATCATCCTGCTCTACACGGCGTGGGTCTACAAAGTGATGTGGGGCAAGGTGGACGAGGCGCATGTGACCGACAAGAGCGGCCACGCTTACTGAGGAGATGGAACGATGTGGTACTTCGCCTGGATCCTCGGCCTGCCGCTCGCGGCCGCCTTCGCGGTGCTCAACGCCATGTGGTTCGAGCTGATGGAAGACGACAAGGCGCGCCGTCAGAGCCAGTCCCAATAGGGCCGCGCTCTCCAACCGTTTCTTAGAGCCTGATCCGATCAGGTTGATACAACCTGATCGGTGAATCAGTCTCCAAATTATGGACAGAGAACGTTTTACCGATCTGATTGCGATGCACTCAGATCGGAACGTGCTCTAAGGCATCAGGGCGTCCGGCTCCCCGCGCATGCGCGGGGTCCGGACGCCCTTTCTCGTTTGATGCCGGAGTGGCGTCCCCCGCTCTGTCAGCGGGTCCGCCCCAGGGCCACGTAGATGGCCGGGATCACCAGAATGGTGAGGGCCGTGGAGGAGGCCAGGCCGAACAGCAGCGAGATGGCAAGGCCCTGGAAGATGGGATCAGTGAGGATCACCGCCGCACCGATCATCGCCGCGAGCGCGGTCAGCAGGATCGGCTTGAAGCGGATGGCGCCCGCTTCCAGCAGCACCTCCACCAGCGGCCGGTCCGGGGCGCGGGCGTGGCGGATGAAGTCCACCAGGAGGATCGAGTTGCGCACGATGATGCCGGCAAGCGCGATGAAGCCGATCATGGAGGTGGCCGAGAAGGGCGCGCCGAACAGCCAGTGGCCGAGCATGATGCCGATGAAGGTCAGCGGAATGGGCGTCAGGATTACCAAAGGCAGCTTGAACGAGCCGAACTGAGCCACCACGAGGATATAGATGGCGACGATGGCGACGCCGAAGGCCGCGCCCATGTCACGGAAGGTGACCCACGTCACCTCCCATTCCCCGTCCCAGAGGAGCACCGGACGGCTTTCGTTCTCCGGTTGGCCGTGGAGGCGGATCTCGGGCTTGGGAATGCCACCCCAGTCGCCATTCTCGATGGCGGCATTCACCGCAATCATCCCATAGACGGGCGCCTCGAAGGCCCCCGCCAGTTCGGCGCTCACCATCTCGGCCGCGCGTCCGTTGTGCCGGAAGATCAGGTGAGAGCCGCCCTCCCGCGTCACAGTGACGATGTCCCCGAGTTCGACCACGCTGCGGTCTCCGGGCAGGGCATTGGCCGGCACGGGGGTCGCGAGCGTACGCTCGTTCACCACCCGCTCGCCCTTGGGCATGGCGAGGCGGATGGGGATGGGCGCGCGGCCTTCGCCGCGGTGGGAGTAGCCCACCGTCCTGCCCTCGCCGAAGGCGCGGATGGTGTCATACACGTCGGACTGCTCGACCTTGTAATATTCGAGGCTGTCCTGGTTCAGTGCGATGCGCACCCGCTCCGGCCGGTTGCGGAAGCTGTCCTCCACATCGACGATGAAAGGCACGCTCTCGAAGGCGTCGCGCACCTTGGCGGCGACCGCGCGGCGGGTCTGCGGGTCCGGGCCGTAGATTTCCGCGAGCAGCGTGCCGAGCACCGGCGGACCGGGCGGCGGCTCCACCACCTTCAGGATGGTGCCTTCGGGGAGGGGGATGTCCTTCAGCCGCGCGCGCAGGTCCAGCGCGATATCGTGGCTGCTGCGGGCACGCTCGCCCTTCGGCAGGAGGTTGACCGCGATGTCGCCCTGATGAGGCTGGGCACGCAGGAAATAATGGCGCACGAGGCCGTTGAAATTGAACGGCGCGGCGGTGCCGGCATAGGTCTGCTGGGAGATCACTTCGGGCACCTTGGCGAGGCGCGTCGCCATCTCCTGCAAGGTGCGGTCGGTGTCCTCGACCGAGGCGCCCTTGGGCAGGTCCAGCACCACCTGCAACTCGGCCTTGTTGTCGAACGGCAGAAGCTTCACCGTGACGTTCTGTGTGTAGATGAGCGAGAGCGAGCCAAGGGTCGCGAGGCCCACAAGCAGCAGGAACGTCCAGGACCGCGCCCGCGAGCGCAGGATGGGCTCGGCCACGCGCACATAGAGCTTCCCCAGCCTGCCGCTCTCCGTGCCGTGACCGCCGGCGTGGCCGGCGACCGCCGTGCGCCTGCCGAGCTTCATCATGAGCCAGGGGCTCAGCATCACCGCCACGAAGAACGAGAACAGCATCGCCGCCGAGGCATTGACGGGGATGGGGCTCATGTAGGGGCCCATCATGCCCGACACGAACAGCATGGGCAGGAGCGCGGCCACCACGGTCAGCGTCGCGACGATGGTGGGGTTGCCCACCTCGGCCACCGCTTCCACCGCCGCGTCCTCCCGCTTGCGCGCATCGCCCATGGCCCAGTGGCGAGCGATGTTCTCGATCACCACGATGGCGTCGTCCACCAGGATGCCGATGGAGAAGATGAGCGCGAACAGGCTCACGCGGTTCAGCGTGTAGCCCATGACACGGGAGGCGAAGAGGGTGAGCAGGATGGTCGTGGGAATGACCACGGCCACCACCGCCGCCTCGCGCCAGCCGATGGACACGCCCACCAGCAGGATGATGGAGAGCGTGGCAAGGCCGAGATGGAACAGCAGTTCATTGGCCTTCTCGTCGGCGCTCTCGCCATAGTTCCGCGTGACGCTGACCGCGATCCCGGCGGGCAGCAGCGTGCCCTTGGCCTGATCCAGGCGATGCAGGACCGCATCGGCGATGACCACCGCATTTGTGCCGGCGCGCTTGGCGATGGCGAGCGAGACCGCCGGCGTGCGCTGCACCGCCCCCGCGTCCAGGCGCACATCGCTCACCCGCGTCTCCCGGGGTTCGGTGGCGAGGGTGACCGTCGCCACGTCGCGCACATAAACCGGGCGACCGTCACGGGCGGAGAGCAGCAGATTGCCGATATCGCCGGCGCTCTGGAGCGTCTGCCCTGCGACCAGCGTCTTCTGCTGGCCGCTCTCGCGCACGCGCCCGGCCTGGAAGGAGGCGTTGGCACCCGCCACCTTGGCCTGCAATTGCTGGAGGGTGATGCCATACAGCGAGAGCCGTTCCGGATCGGGCTCGACGCGCAATTCCTCCGGCTGCTCGCCGACGATATAGGTGAGGCCGATGTCCGGGAGCTTCGCCACTTCCCCCTGCAACTCGCGGGCGAGTCGGGTGAGGTCGTTGGCGCTCCAGCGCGCGGCGGCGGCGGGCTCTGGCGAAAGGGTGACGACCACGATGGCGACATCGTCGATGCCACGCCCGACGATCAGCGGTTCCGCGATGCCCACCGGAATGCGATCGAGATTGGCCCTGATCTTCTCATGCACGCGCAGGATGGCGGCATCCGCATTGGTCCCGGTCAGGAAGCGGGCGGTGACGAGAACGCCATCGTCCTCGGTCTGGGAATAGACGTGCTCGACCCCGTTGATGCTCTTGACGATGGTCTCCAGCGGCTCGGTCACGAGCTTCACCGCGTCCTCGGCCTTCAGGCCGTTGGCGGTCACATGGATGTCCACCATGGGCACGGAAATCTGCGGCTCCTCCTCGCGCGGCAGGGTCAGCAGCGCGACGAGGCCGAGGGCAATCGACGCTACCAGGAACAAGGGGGTCAGCGGCGAGGAGATGAAGGCGCGCGTGAGGCGCCCGGCAATGCCGAGGGTCATTGGGCGGACGCTCCCAGGATCACCGTGTCGCCCGCGCGCAGGCCGGTGAGGATCTCGACGCGCGGTCCTTGTGCGGTGGAGAGGCGTTCGCCAGGGATGACGGCCACCTCCTGCGGACCGTTCGGCGTGGCGAGCCGCACATAATCGAGCCCATGGCGGGTCGCGATGGCCTGGGGCGGGATGACGAGCACCGTGCGCGTGCCGACCGGGATCCACACCAGGGTGCGTTCGTTGACGAAATAGGTTCCGATGTCGTCCATCTCCACATCGGCGATGACCCGGCCCTCGGAGATTTCCGGATAGACCTTGGCGACACGCCCGGTTCGCTCCGCGCTGTCCCGCGCCCCGTTCGCGGCAGGCGAGAGGCCGCGCCGGCCGATCCGCACCGTGCTGCCCTCCGTGATGTCGGCGGCATGGCGCTCGGGAAGGGACAGGCGCAGGAAATAGCCGCCGCTGGCGATGCGGGCGATCTCCTCGCCCGCCAGCACCACGGAGCCGAGCGTCACCGGCACGGTGAGCACCCGCCCGCTGGCGGGGGCAAGGATGGCGCCCTCCCGGGCGCGCTGCTCGATCACCGCCTTGTCGGCTTCGGCGGCGGTCACCTGGTTGGCGGCGACGTCGAACTGGGTCTTCACGCTGTCCACCCGGCTCTGGGCCACCACGCCGCGCGCCAGAAGCTGCTGGTTGCGGTCCAGTTCCGTGCGCGCATTCTCAAGCTGGGAACGCAGCTCCTTGATGCGCGCATCGGCGGCATTCAGCTCCAAGGCGAGCTTGTCGTCGACGACGCTGGCGATCTCATCGCCCTCGCGCACCTCGCTGCCCTCCGCCACGCGAATGGCGCGCAAGGTACCCCCGATCCGCGCGCGGGCGGGAACCACGGTGCGGCTCTCCACCTTGCCGAACACGGCCTTGAGCTCCGGAATGTTCACCGGCGTCACCACCATCTCCTCTGCGCGGGCCGGGCTGGCGCAGAGGAGGAGGAGGGCAAGCAGCGGCAGCAGGCGGGACGGGGCGGTCATGGTGCGTTCCGAGGCAGCAGGCGTCAGGAAAAGGCGATGCCAGGCTTGCAGCCGAGCTTCTTGAAGATCATCGCCGCCGGGCAGAAGCCGGTGATGGACGCCTGGATCAGGTTCGCGCCGACAAAGCCGGTGAACCATAGCCAGAGGGGCGACAGGGTGAGCGCAAGGGCCAGGGACACGAGCACCACGGCCCCGGCGAACATCATCACGGCGCGATCGACTGACATGGGTTTCTCCTCTTGAGTTGACCGGGACGGGGTCAGACGTCTTGATGGAGGCTTCCCCGACCCGGCGCACCGACACGTCCGTGCGCCGGTCGGATTGCATGTAACATTCAAAAGTTATAAATTCAATATCATGAATGTTTATGAGATGATTCCGGCCTCCGAGCGCGCCGCCGAACTGATGCGGGCCTTGTCCCATCCCCAGCGGCTGCTGGTCTTGTGCGCCCTCGGCGCGCAGGAGCGGTCGGTGGCGGACTTGCGGGCGGAACTGGAGATTGAGCAGGTGCCCATGTCCCAGCATCTGATGCGGCTGCGCGCCGACGGCCTCGTGGAAGCCCGGCGGGACGGCAAGACCATTTTTTACCGCATCACCCGTCCCGAGGTGCTGGTGGTGGTGGAGGCGCTGCATGCCGCCTTCTGTCCGGCGCCGGAGATCCCCGCGCGCTGACGCCGTCGTCCCTGCCCCTGTGAAGACGGGATGATTCGCCCGCGCGCGGCACGCCAGGGGCGGGTGGATACAATATTCAGGTTGTCGCGGCGGACTTATTGCAAAGACTCAGCTTGGTCCTGGATCCTTTCGATTCGAAAATTCTGCGCCTGCAACATTTTCGCGCAAGCTTCGACCGCTTCAGTGAGCCCCGGCGGGGACCGGCTTCGTTCGGCCCATGGATACGAAGAACCGGGGCGAGGGGATATGAGCGGCATGTTTCAGATCAGAATCGGCACCATGCTCAGCGCGCTGGTCGGCCTGCTGGCCCTGGCGCTTGTGGCGCTCTGCGCCTGGTCGGTGAGTGAACGCTATGACGCGCTGACTTCCGCGCGGCACGCAGTGGCGCTCAGCAACACCGACAAGCGGCTGTTCGTCGCTCTCCAGGCATTCCGTTATGAGCGGGGCGACACAAGCTCCGCCCTCAGGATGGAGCCGGCGGATGCCACCACCATCACGGCGAGCGTGCGCAATCGCCGCGCCACGGTGGATGGCGAAGTGCAGGCCGTGCTCGCCGCCACCGATTTGCCGCTCGCCGGCTGGCCCCAGGCGTCCGCGAAGCTCAAGGCTGCCTATGAGGCGCTGGTCGCGCTGCGAGCGCGGGCGGACGGCGAACTCGCCAAGCCGGTGAAGGCACGCGATGCGGCCGTCACCTCAACCTTCCTGCCGGCCATGACCGCCTTCATGAAGACCCTGGAAGAGACCTCGGACCTGATCGAGGAGCGGGTCGCCGAGGAGGATGCGGAGGTCGGCGATTTCCTGTTCGGCCGCAAGATGGTGTGGGAGGTTCGCTCGGCCTATGGCCAGCTTGCCCTCAACATTCTCAATGTGCTCGTCGAAAAGCGCGGTTTCACGCCCGCCGAGGTCAATGAGGCCGGCGCCATCAAGGCGCGCGCCAATGCCTATTGGGAAACGGCGCAGGACATTCTCAAGGTGGTCCATGCGCCGCCCGCGCTCCAGAGCGCCGTGCGGGGCGCCGAGAGCGGCTATTTCTCGGGGACCTTCGCAACCATGCAGGCCAATGCCATTGCCGATCTCTCGGCGGGCAAGCCCTCGTCCATTCCCTATACCGAGTTCCGCGCCACCCTGACGCCCGCGCTCGACACCATCAGCGCCGCCGCCACGGCGTTCGCGGACGGCGCGGTGGCGATGGCGGAGCAGCAGCGCCGGCACGCGATGGTCGCGCTCGTCGTGTTCAGCAGCCTGCTGCTGGTGGCCCTGGTGGTCTCGGTGGGCGGCTTCATCCTGGTGCGCAACCGCGTGACCCGGCCCATCACCCGCATCACGGCGGCCATGGAAGAAGTGTCGGGCGGCAATCTCTCGGCCGACATTCCCTATAGCGGGCGCAAGGACGAGATCGGGGAAATGGCGAGCGCGCTCCAGGTGTTCCGCGACGGGCTGGCGGAAACCGAGCGCATGCGCGAGGAGCGCCTCGCCGCCGAGACACGCGCCCGCGAGGAGCGCAAGCGGGACATGGCCGACCTCGCCGACCGTTTCGATGCGGCAGTGGGCCGGATCGTCGACATGGTCTCCTCCGCCGCCACCGAATTGCAGGCGGCCGCCTCGACCCTCGCCCATTCGGCCGAGGAAACCACCAGCCGCGCCACCGCCGTGGTGGCGGCGGCCGAGCAGGCTTCGGTGAATGTGCAGGCGGTGGCCTCGGCGGTGGAGGAACTTGCCGCCTCCGCCGAGGAGATCGGCAAGCAGGTGTCGCACTCCACCTCGGTCGCGGGCCGCGCGGTCTCGGAGGCGGACGGCGCCAATTCGCGCATCGCGGGGCTGAAGTCCGCCGCCGACCAGGTGGGCGCCGTGGTGGGCCTGATCGGCGAGATCGCCGCCCAGACCAATCTGCTGGCGCTCAACGCCACCATCGAATCCGCCCGCGCGGGGGAGGCGGGACGCGGCTTCGCCGTGGTGGCGCAGGAAGTGAAGGGCCTCGCCGAGCAGACCGCGAAGGCGACCGCCGACATTTCCGGCCAGATCAACGGCATGCAGGGCTCGACCGGGGATGCGGTCAGCGCCATTGCCGGCATCAGCCGGACCATCGGCGACATGAGCCATATCTCGTCCGCCATCGTGGCGGCGGTGGAGGAGCAGGGGGCGACCACTTCGGAAGTGGCGCGCAATGTCCATCAGGCGGCGCTGGGCACCCGGGAAGTGACGGAAAACATCACCGGCGTCACCCAGGCCGCCCAGACCTCGTCCGCGGCGGCGACGCAAGTGCTGGCCTCGGCCTCGGAACTCGCCCGGCAGTCGGAGACGCTGCGCACCGAAGTCACGCGCTTCCTTGAAACGGTGCGCGCCGCCTGAAAAAGCGGGGGCGGCGGCGCTCCGGCGCCGCGCCTCTGCTCCCAGACGGTCCGCACCGCGCCGAGTGGTTCACATCCCGCGTTCTCTGGTATCAAGCGGTCGGGCGCGTCATCGGCCGGCCGCTTGCGGCTTGTCGGGTGATGCTCTGGAGTCTTCTCCTGCCGTCGCCTGCTGGGCCGCACTGCCGGCCGGCGGGACATGTCGGCGGACAGCATTCGGGCGGATCGATGGAAACCGATGGGGTGGGGGCTGCGCTGGACAGCCGGATCCAGGTGGGCACGCGGCTGCGGCACGCGCGCCTCACCCTTGGCGCGCGGCTGAAGGACGTGGCGGAGGCAGCCAATTGCTCCGAAAGCCTGCTGTCCAAGCTTGAGAACAACAAGATCCGGCCCTCGCTCAACATGCTCTCGCGCATCTGCGACGCGTTGAACCTCACCATCGGCCAGTTGTTCGAGACCCCGGACGCGGAAGAGACGGTGGTGGTGCGCGAGGGCGCGCGCGTGGTGGTGGACCTCGACACCGGCGCCGGCAAGGGCGTGCGGATGGAGCGTCTCATCCCCTACAGCAAGGGCCATCTGCTCCAGGGCACGATGCATGTCATCGCGCCCGGCGCCGGCAGCGACGGCATGGTCGTCCATGACGGGGAGGAGGTGGGCTATGTGCTCTGCGGCAGCATCGAGCTTGTGCTCGCGGATCAGACCTACCGGGTGAATGCCGGCGACAGCTTCATCTATCGCTCGGAAGTGCCCCACGGCTATCGCAATGTGGGCGAGGACGAGGCCCGCATCCTGTTCGTCAACACGCCCCCGACCTTCTGATCGCAGCCCCGCTCTCGCCGGTCGCGAAGACTGGTGGACGCAGCATTTCCCGCTGCTTTCCTATCAATCAAGTGACTTGAATAATCTCTTCTGCCCTTTAGTCTCGCATCCACGGCGCCCGGCCGGACCACACGTGGGAGCAGGACATGGCGGAAGAATTGGGCATCGACCAGAAGACGGACGAGACCCACGGGATCTACAAGCCCTATGGCTGGCACCACTGGCCGCAATTTCCCTGGATGAGCTACCAGTTCCGCCGCGCGCTCGGCGAAACCCAGGAAGGGGGCGGCGCCGTCTCCGAATGCTTCCTCGCCGCCAGCCGCATGATCCCCGGCGACCAGGAAAGCTGGCACCGGGAATGGAAGCGCATCGCCGATTTCAACCAGCAGCGCGGCGACGAGGCTTTCGCCAAGGGCCATATCCGCACCGCCATGAATTGCTGGCTGCGGGCCGTCAATTACTATCGCCACACCGAGTTCTGGCTCGATTATACCGATCCCCGCCGCCTGCCCGCCTTCACCGAGATGGAAAATTGCTCGCGCAAATATCTGGAGAATCTCAACCCCGCCGGCGAGGTGCTCCAGATCCCCTATGAAGACGGCAAGACGCTGTTCGCCTATTTCGTCCGCGCACCCTTCGATACCGGCAAGCAGCCGGTGCTGATCTGCATGGGCGGCCTGGATTCCATCAAGGACGAAATGTGGTTCATGCAGGCCCATGCCGCGCTCCAGCGGGGCATTTCGGTGCTGATGATCGACGGCCCCGGCCAGGGCGGCACGCTGCGCCGGCACAAGCTGACCACGCGCCACGATTATGAGGTGCCGATCGGCAGGTGCGTGGATTACCTGCTCACCCGCGACGATATCGATCCCGCCCGCATCGCGGTCTGCGGCTCCTCGCTCGGCGGCTATTATGCGGCGCGCTCCGCCTGCTACGAGCCTCGCCTCGCGGCGGCCATTTCGCATGGCGCCATCTGGTCGATCCCGGAATTGTGGGCCACCGCCACCGAGGACCATGGCCTCGCCGACCATATCAAGACCGTGTTCGGCGCCGAGGGCGTGCGCGCGGCCATGGAGAAGGCGGCGCCCTTCACCCTGGACGGGCACCTGGAAAACATGAAGTGCCCCTATCTCATCGTCCATGGCGGTTATGACGTGCTCGGCGTGACCTCCGCCAAGAAGGTCTATGATTATGCGACGTCCAAGGGCGTGAACGTGACGCTGCGCCTCGTCACCGAGGAGGAGACGGGCGCCGACCATTGCCAGCACGACAATCCCACCATCGGTCAGGAATTGATGGCCGACTGGCTGGCGGACGTGTTCGGCATCGACGAGCGCCAGTTGCGCAAGAAGATGATCAACCCGTTGATCTGACGCGGCTTTACCAAGCCTCGCCCAGCGAGCAAAGACACCGGTGCGGCCGCCGCAGCGCGCGGCGGCCGCCCGGGTTGAGACACATCAAGGCTCCCCGCTGCAGGGCGCGCCATAAAGGCGTCGCCTCAATCAGGGAAGGGCGCCATGACCACGCAAGCGACAGCGAGCCTGTTCGGCAGCGAAGCGACGGACGGCAGCAGCCCCGCCGCCCCGCGTCCCCAAGTGCGCAAGATGAAGGCGGCGGTGTTCGTCGAGCCCGGCCGCATCGTCCTGGAGGACAAGCCGGTGCCGGACGTGGGGCCGCTCGATGCCCTCATCCGCGTCACCACCACCACCATTTGCGGCACCGACGTCCATATCCTCAAAGGCGAATATCCGGTCGCCAAGGGCCTCACCATCGGCCACGAGCCGGTGGGCGTCATCGAGAAACTCGGCTCGGCGGTGACTGGGTTTGCCGAGGGCCAGCGGGTCATTGCCGGCGCCATCACGCCCTCCGGCCATAGCGCCGCCTGCCTGTGCGGCTGCGCCTCCCAGGACGGTGCGGGCACGAAGCACGGCTTCAAGCCCATGGGCGGCTGGCGGTTCGGCAACACCATCGACGGCGCCCAGGCCGAGTATCTGCTGGTGCCGGACGCCATGGTCAACCTCTCGCCCGTGCCCGATGCGCTGAGCGACGAGCAGGTTCTTATGTGCCCGGACATCATGTCCACCGGCTTCTCCGGGGCCGAGAGCGGCGGGGTGCGCATCGGCGATACGGTTGCGGTGTTCGCCCAGGGGCCCATCGGCCTGTGTGCCACGGCCGGTGCGCGGCTGATGGGCGCGACGCGCATCATCGCCGTGGAAAGCATCCCCGCGCGCCAGGCCATGGCGCGTCGGCTCGGTGCCGACGACGTGGTGGACTTTTCCGCCGGTGATCCGGTGGAGGCGATCCTTGCCCTCACGGATGGACGCGGCGTGGACGTGTCCATCGAGGCGCTCGGGCGGCAGGCCACGTTCGAGGCGGCCTTGCGCGTGCTGCGGCCGGGGGGAACCTTGTCCTCGCTCGGCGTCTATTCCTCCGACCTCACCATTCCGCTCGGCGCCTTCGCGGCGGGGCTTGGCGACAACCGCATCGTCACCACGCTCTGCCCGGGCGGCAAGGAACGCATGCGCCGGCTGATGGAGGTGGTGGCCACCGGGCGCGTGGACCTGCGCGGCCTCGTCACCCACCGCTTCCGCCTTGACGACATCGAGGCGGCCTATGATCTTTTCTCCCACCAGCGCGATGGCGTGCTGAAGGTGGCCATTTCATGCTGACCCACCGGGCCGAAACCGTTGGCGCCCCGACCCGTGCCCTGCCGGCCATCTCGCTGGTGAGCACGGCGGACGAGAGCGCCGCCGCCGATGCGGCGGTGGACCTTGCGTTGGCCCATGGCGCGAGCCTCCATGCCGCTTTCCTCGTGCCCTCCGCCCGGCTCGGAACGCTCGCCGAGGCGGAGGTGCGCTACGATCTGGTGGAGGCGGACCTGCGCGACGCGCTCCAGCGCACCCAGGCGGCGGCGGAGGCTTTCGCCCGCCGCGCGCGCGATGCCGGCATCCCGGTCGAGGTGCTGGTGATCAGCAAGGAGGATCCGGTCTGCGAGGAGACGCTGACCGACGTCGTCCGCCTCAGCGATCTGGTGGTCCTGCCCCAGCCGCGCCCTGGCCTTCCGAGCGCGACCGACGATGCGCTGGACGTGCTGTTGACCGAGGCGGGGCGCCCCTGCCTCGTCATTCCCGCCGCCGGCCAGACCCGCACCACCTTCCGCGCCATTACGGTGGGCTGGGACGGCAGCGCGCCGGCAGCCCGCGCCCTGGCGGATTCCCTGCCTTTGCTCCAGCGGGCGGAACTGGTGGAGGTGGTGCGCATCACCCGCGATTTCGCGCCCGACGGGCCGCGTGTCGCGGAGCGGGTGCGCGCCTATCTCGCCGCCCACGGCATCGATGCCCGGTGCCGGACCCTGGTGAGCAGCCTGCCCTTCGCGGAGGCGGTGCTCTCCCACATCGCGGACACCGGCGCGGACCTTCTGGTCATGGGCGCCTATGGCCACTCCCGCCTGCGCGAAGCCCTGGTGGGCGGCGCGAGCCGGGACATCCTGTCCGCCATGACCATCCCCGTCCTCATGTCCCATTGACGGGCGCTGAGGACCCCAGGCGCGACCATCGCCGCCAGGAAGGTTCGATCCATGCGTGCGGCACGCCCAGACGGTGACCAGTCCGCCAAGGCGTGGCACGCGCTGGATATGCCGGCCGCATTCGCCGTTCTGGCGAGCGGGCCGCACGGTCTCTCGGACGCCGAGGCCCAGGCCCGCCGCGCGCAATATGGCCCGAACGCGCTGCCGGAGCCGCCGCGCCGCCGCCTTGCTCTGATCGTGCTGTCGCAGATGCGCAGCCCGCTCATCGCGCTGCTGCTGGCCGCAGCCTTGGTTTCGGTGGCGATGGGGGATCACGGGGACGGGCTCTTCATCCTCGCGGTGGTTGCGCTCAACACGCTGATCGGCGCCACCCAGGAATATCGGGCCGAGGCCCATACCGCGTCGCTGCGGGCGCGCATCCACACCGAGGCGCGGGTGCGCCGCGCCGACGGCGTGCAGCGCGTGGACAGTCGCGATCTGGTGCCCGGCGACGTGGTGCTGCTGGAGGCGGGCGACCGGGTTCCCGCCGACCTGCGGCTCATCCATGCCAGTCTTGCCCAGGCGGACGAAGCCATGCTCACGGGCGAATCGCTGCCCGTGGACAAGGTCGAGCTTCATGCGCTCGCCCCCGACACCCGCCTCGCGGAACGGTCCAACATGCTGCATGCGGGCACGCTGCTCCAGCGCGGGCGGGGCGAGGCGCTGGTGGTGGCGACCGGCGCCGCCACCGCCATCGGCCATATCGCCCGCGCCCTGGAGGCCCCATCGGGCGACCTGCCGCTGATCCGCCGCCTCGACCGCTTCTCGACGGTGCTCGGCGCAGTGGCGCTCGCCTTGGTGGGGCTGGTGGTGGCGCTCCAGCTCGCCAACGGCGTGGGGCTGCGGGAAACCCTGTTCTTCGCCATTGCCCTTGCGGTCTCGGTGATCCCCGAGGGCCTGCCGGTGGCGGTCACGGTGGCTCTCGCGGTGGCCACCAAGCGGATGGCGAAACGCCATGTCATCGTGCGCCAACTGGCGGCGGTGGAGGGGCTCGGCGCCTGCACCGTGATCGCCACCGACAAGACCGGGACGCTCACCGTCAACAAGGTCTCCGCGCGCCGGCTGTGGCTGCCGGAGGCGGGCCTGCTCGACCTTGCCGCCGGAGACCTTCCCGCGCCGGCGCGCCCGCTCGCCCGGGCCGGCGCGCTCTGCAACGATGCGAGCCTCGACGCGACCGGCGGATCGGGCGATGCCATCGACATCGCCTTCCTGGAGCTTGCGGCGCGCGCCGGGCTCGATCCCGCTTTGCTCGCGGCCGAGGCGCCGCGCGGCGCGGAATTGCCGTTCGATGCCAGCCGCCGCTATGCGGCGGTGCTGAACGCCGTCGCGGGCGGGGCGGAGCTGAGCGTGAAGGGCGCCGCGGAGGTGCTGGTGCCGCTGTGCGCGCAGTCCGAGACGGCCGACCGCGCGTTAAGGGCGGCGGAGGAGCTGGCGGCGGACGGATACCGGGTGCTCGCGGTGGCAGTGCGTCGCTTCGATGCCCCTCCCGCCGCGCGCGAGGCGGCGGGGCTCGTCGCCATGGTGGCGGACCTGCGCCTCCTCGGTCTCGTGGGCTTCATCGATCCCCTGCGCCCGGAGGCGCGCGAGGCGGTTGCGGCCTGCCACCGGGCGGGGGTGGAGGTGAAGATGATCACCGGCGACCATGCCGCCACCGCCCTCGCCATCGCCCGCGACCTCGGGATCGCCCGCCATGCGGACGAGGTGGTGACGGGGCGCGACCTCGATGCCGGGGTTCGGCTCGGCGCCCGCGCCGAGGAGCGGCTGGCGCGCGCCCGCGTGTTCGCCCGCGTCGAGCCGGCCCAGAAGGTGGAGATCGTCGAGGCGCTCCAGGCGAGCGGCCATCTGGTGGCCATGACCGGCGACGGGGTGAACGATGCGCCGGCCCTGAAGCGGGCGGATCTCGGCGTCGCCATGGGGCGCGGGGGAACGGACGTCGCCCGCGAGGTCTCGGACCTGGTTCTGACCGACGACAATTTCGCCTCCATCGTCTCGGGCATCGAGGAGGGACGCGCGGCCTATGCCAATATCCGCAAAGTCATCCTGCTGCTGATCGCCACCGGCGCGGCGGAGGTGGTGATGGTGCTGCTCGCGGTCCTCACCGGCTTGCCGGCGCCGCTCACGGCGGCCCAATTGCTGTGGCTGAACCTGGTGACCAATGGCGGGCAGGACGTGGCGCTCGCCTTCGAGAAAGGCGAGCCGGATGGGCTGAAGCGTCCGCCGCGCCCGGTCGCCGAGCCCTTGTTCGACCGCGCCATGTTGCGGCAGGTGGCGATCGCCGGGCTCTATATGGGCGCGCTCTCCTATGGCGCGTTCGCCTATGGCCTGTCGCTCGGCTGGAGCGAGGCCGAGGCGCGCAACGTCACCTTGTTCCTCATGGTGCTGTTCGAGAATGTCTATGTGTTCTGCTGCCGGTCGGAAACCCGCTCGATCCTCAACATTCCGCTGCGGGACAATGGCTGGGTGGTGGGCGCGGTGTGCGCGGCGCAGATCCTCCATCTCGCCGCGCCCTTCATTCCCGGCCTGCGGGACGTGCTGGGGGTGACGCCCCTTGCGCCCGAAATCTGGCTGGCGCTGGTGCCGCTTGCCGCCTCGCTGGTGGCGGTGGTGGAGATCGACAAGGCGCTGCGGCGCCGCGCGGGCCGGCGTGCCGGCTCTTCTGACCTTGCGGAGGTTCCATGACCGTCCCCCCCGATGCGCCCGCCCTGGCCGGTCGCCCCGCGCCCCTGTCCAACCTCCCGCCCGCGCCTGCAGAGCCGCGCGAGGCGTTCGCGCCGGTGGGCGAGGCGCTGGACAATGCGGTCCATGCCGCCCTCGCGCGCCTCACCGGGGGACTTTCGCCCGCCGCGCTCACCAATGCCTGCAGCGACTGGGCCATGCATCTCGCCCTGTCGCCGGGCAAGCAGACCGAGCTTGCCATCAAGCTGGTGCGCAAATGGGCGCGGCTGGCGCGCTATGTGGCGGCCTGCGCCGCCCGGCCCGGCGGCGCGGAACCCTGCATCGATCCGCTGCCGCAGGACCACCGCTTCGCCGCGCCCGAATGGCAGCATTGGCCGTTCAACGTGATGTACCAGTCCTTCCTGCTGAACCAGCAATGGTGGCACAACGCCACCACGGGAATCCGGGGCGTCACCTCCGCCAACGAGGACATCGTCGAGTTCACGGCGCGCCAGATGCTGGACGTGGTCTCGCCCTCCAACTTCCTGTGGACCAATCCCGTGGTCCAGGCCCGCACGGTCTCAAGCGGCGGGCGCAACCTCAGCCAGGGCCTGTCCAACTTCCTGGAGGATCTGGAGCGCGACCTGCGGGGCCGCAAGCCGGCCGGGGCGGAGGCCTTCGAGGTGGGGCGCGAGGTTGCCGTGACGCCGGGCAAGGTGATCTTCCGCAACCGCTTGATGGAGCTGATCCAATACACGCCGCAGACCGGCGCGGTTCAGGCGGAGCCGGTGCTGATCGTGCCGGCCTGGATCATGAAATTTTACATCCTCGACCTGTCGCCGCGGAACTCGCTGGTCAAGTATCTGGTGGGGCAGGGCTTCACCGTCTTCATGATCTCCTGGCTCAATCCCGGCGAAGAGGACCGCGACCTCAGCTTCGACGATTACCGCACGCTGGGCGTCATGGCCGCGCTGGAGGCCGTGAATGCGGTGGTGCCCGGCGCGAAGGTGCACGGCGCGGGCTATTGCCTTGGCGGGACCCTGCTCTCCATCGCCGCCTCGGCCCTGGCGCGGGACGTGGACGAGCGGTTCGCGACCCTGACGCTGCTGGCCGCCCAGGCGGATTTCACCGAGGCGGGCGAACTGCGCCTGTTCATCAATGAGAGCCAGGTGAGCTTCCTGGAAAGCCTGATGTGGAGCCAGGGCGCGCTCGACACGCGCCAGATGGCGGGCGCTTTCCAGTTGCTGCGCTCCAACGACCTGATCTGGTCCAAGGTGATCCAGGATTATCTGCTGGGCGAGCGCGAGCCCATGAATGACCTCATGGCCTGGAACGCGGACGCGACGCGCATGCCCTATCGCATGCATTCCCAATATCTGCGCCGGCTCTATCTGGACAATGACCTCGCCGAGGGCCGCTTCCAGGTGGAGGGCCGGCCCATCACTCTCGCCGATATCCGCGCGCCCATCTTCGCGGTGGGCACCGAGAAGGACCATGTGGCGCCCTGGCGCTCGGTCTTCAAGCTCCATCTGCTCACCGACACGGACCTCACCTTCGCGCTCGCGAGCGGGGGCCATAATGGCGGCATCGTCAGCGAGCCGGGCCGCAAGGGGCGCCATTACCGGGTGCTCACCAAGCTCGCCTCGGAGCGTCATCTCGGCCCCGACGCCTGGCTGGCGGCGGCCATGGTCAAGGAGGGATCGTGGTGGGAGGAGTGGAGCGCGTGGCTCGCCGCCCGCTCCAGCGGCCTTACCGCGCCGCCTCCCATGGGGGCGCCTGCTTATCCCCCGCTCGCCGACGCGCCGGGAGACTATGTGCGCCGGCCCTAAATCTTGTCGGGCGTTTTTCTGGACGGACTGAGACCGCGCTCGGCCCGAAAATTTTCTGGGGCAAAGGCGGCGCTGACCTGCATCAAAGCGCGCGTGAACGGGACATGGGAGCCTTCGTGAGCGTCCGTAAGGACCGGCATTGAGCTCAAGATGTGAGATCCGAAATGTCCTTCGCCCGCTATCTGGTCGCCGCCGCCGCCGGAGCCGTCGCCGTCATGGTCGCGCCCAAGCTCGCCCAGAAGGGTCGGCCCGCCGCCAAGAAGACCCTGAAGCTCGCCATGTCCGCCGCCTATGAGGCGCAGGTGAAGGTGGCCAAGGCGGCCGAGGGACTGGACGATCTTGTGGCCGAAGCCAAGGCGGAGCTGATTGCGGAAGGCCTTGCCGCCGCTTTCGCCGAGACCGCCGCCGCGGCCGCGCCGTCCGAACCGCCCGCGCCCGCCGGCGCCGCGCAGCCGTGAGCGCGGCCATGCCCCTTGAGACCCCTGCCGGCGAACAAGCCCCCGTCGAGGTGACCCTCGCCCATGCCATGCCGGGCCGGGTCCGGCTGCGCCTGCTGGGGGCCGGCGGGGCGGGGCTGGAGGCGCTGGCGGCCGCGCTGTCCCGTCGGCCCGGCGTGCTGAAGGTGGCGTTCCGCACCGAGACGGGCAGCCTCCTCGTGCTCCATGACGGGCGCTTTCGGCCCGAACTTGATCCCGCCCTGCGCCTCGTCACGCACCGGCACGCGGCATCCGCGCCCCGCCCGCGCGAGACCCGGCCGGTTCCCCCCCTTGCCAAGCCCGGAGCTATGGCGGGCGCGGCGGCCTTTTCCGGCCTCGCCTTGCTTCAGATGGCGCGCGGCCGAGTCCTGCCCCCCGCTTTGACCCTGTTCTGGTATGCCGCGACCCTGTTTGGCGGACGCTCCCGTCCCCCCGCGGGCTGAGGCCCTGTCTCTCAATCATTGACGGAGCATGTCCCGCAGGGCCGACGCGAGCGCATCCACGCGCTCCCAGGCAAGATCCAGGTCGCTGCGCCCCACCTGCCCGTAGCAGGCCAGCGCGCGGAAGAAATCCGGCGCGGGCGCCAGCTCCTCGAAGCCGAGCCGCGCGGCGATGGCGCCCGGGCGCCAATCCAGCGCCTGCGCTAAGGCCCGGGCAAGGTCTCCCTCATGGCGGCGCCCGGTGCCGAACGTGTCCACCGTCAGGCTCAGCGGCTCCGCCCGCCCGATGGCATAGGCGGCGTGGACCTCGGCGCGCTCTGCAAGGTCCGCCGCCACCAGGGCCTTGGCCGCGAGGCGCGCCATATAGGCGCCGATCCGGTCGATGCGGTGCGGGCCTTTCCCGCACAGGGCCGAGCCGCTCTGGCGGGCGAAATCGCCATAGGTGTCGATGCCAGCCTTGCGGCCGGTCTGGCCCGCATGGTGGGCGGGGCCGCCGATCAATTGCGCGCCGCCGGGATTGACGTGAATGCGGGTTTCCGTGTCGGGGGCAAGGTCGGCGTCCGGGAAGGCGGGCGCGATCACCAGCGCGCGGATGGCCTCCTCCGCCTGCGCGGGCGGCAGGGGGCGCAGCAGGGTCGTGGAAACGCTGATGTCGGTGATGGCCACCGGCCGATGCCCGCGATAGCGCACGCTCACCTGCACCTTGCCGTCGGGCGCGAGGGCGTCATGGGCGCCGCGCGCCGCCTCCAAGGCGCGGGCCAGGCGGTGGGCGGCGGCAATGGGCGCGGGCAGGAGGTCCGGCGTGTCGCGGCAGGCGAAGCCGAAGGCATTGACCTGTTCATGGGCGGGCTCGTCGGGCCGCAGCGGGCCGCCGCGCCCGTCGCCCTGCGAGAAGCTGGTGAGGATTGAGGCCTGGCGCGGGTCGAAGCTGCGCGCGTCATAGCCCGCTTCCGCGATCACCCGCCGGGCCAGGGCGGGAATATCCACCGCCGCCTCGCCCGCAAAGCGCGCCGCGATGAACACGACCCCGGTGGCGATGGCGCATTCGGCGACCACGCGCGCGCCCGGGTCTTGCGCCCGGAAGGCATCCACGATGGCGTCGCTGATGGCGTCGCAAAGCTTGTCGGGGTGCCCGCGCGTCACGCTTTCGGACGTGAAGATGATGTCGTCGGTCAGCATGGCGGGGCCTCCGGCGCGGGGAGAAGGCGGGTGGGCGCGGGCGCGGGCAGGGCGGAGGCCAGCCCATTGGCGGCGGTGGTGACGACCGCAATGGCGAGCGCCCCCGCGATGCCTGCAGGACCGAGCGGGGCCAGCCCCAGCAGGCGCCGGCTCGCCGGGATTGCCTGGGCGGCAACCTGAAGCGCGACGCCTCCGCCGATGGCGAGCGACAGATAGGGATTGGCCGCGCGAGGGGACCCGGCGAACGGGCCGGAGTCGCTGCGGCAGAGCAGGGCGTGGAGCAATTGCGACAGGGTCAGGCCATGGAAGGCCATGGTCCGCCCGCCCGCGGGACCGGCCCCGGGCAGGGCATAGCCGGCGAGAGACACCGCGCCCATCACCAGCCCCTCCCGGATGATGCGCCGGAAATCCGAACGCCCGAGAATGGGGGCCGTGGGATCGTGGGGCGGATCGGCCATCACGCCGGCTTCCGGGGCATCGAGCCCCAGGGCGAGAGCGGGAAACACGTCGCTCACCAGGTTCAGCATCAGCAATTGCAGCGGGGTCAGCGGCTCGCGGATGCCGGCGAGCCCCGCACCCAGCACCACCGCCGTCTCCGAGGCATTGGTGGAGACGAGATAGCGCAGGACTTTCCGGATATTGGCATAAGTGCCCCGCCCCAGTTCCACCGCCTCGACGATGCCCTGAAGGTCGTCGGTGGCGAGCACGATGTCCGCCACCTCGCGCGCGACATCGGTGCCGTCCGCGCCCATGGCGATGCCCACATTGGCGGCCTTGAGGGCGGGGCCGTCATTGATGCCGTCCCCGGTCATGGCGACGATGCGCCCCTTGGCCTGGAGCGCCTGCACCACGCTCAGCTTCTCCGAGGGGCTCACGCGCGCGAACACGTCGGTATTCTCGGCAATGGCGGACAGGACGTCGGGGGCGAGATGGGCAAGCCGCCCTGCCTCCAGCACCCGTACCTCGCTGGCCTGCGCCAGGCCGAGGTCGCTTGCCACCGCATAAGCGGTGGCGCTCTGGTCGCCCGTGATCATCACCGTGCGGATGCCGGCGCGATGCAGGCTCGCGATCACCGGGCGCACCTGCGGTCGCACCGGATTGGCGATGCCGGTGAGGCCGAGCCAGGTGAGACCCTCCTCCGCGCGCGGATCGCCGCCCGCCTCGCCCGCCGCGACGCCGAGCACACGCAGCGCGCGCCCCGCCATGCCCTCATTGGCGGCCTGAATGGCGCGGCGGTCGTCTTCGGTAAGGGCGCGGCGGCCCTCGGCCCCGGCGATGAAGGCACAGCGCGCCAGCACCTCCGCCGGGTCGCCCTTCACGGCCAGAAGCCGGCCCGCCTCGCCCTGCACCAGCACCGACATGCGCTTGCGCCCTTCGGCGCGGGGTACAAGCTCGATCACCTCATGGCCGGCGGCGAGGCGCGCGAGGTCGATGCCGCGCGCCTGCGCCGCGCGCACCAGCGCGCTCTCGGTGCCCGAGCCCACCACCGTTATCCCGTCAGGCCCTTCTTCCAGATGCGCCTCGCTCGCGAGGGTGGCGATGGTGAGCAGGCGGTCGAGGAGCGGCGCCTCGGCATCGGGCGCGAGCAAGGTGCCGCCCGCATGGAGTTCCGCGAGTTCCATGCCGGGCGCGGTCAGCGTGCCGGTCTTGTCCAGGCAGATCATCTCGACGGCGCCTAGCGTCTCCACCGCATCGAGGCGCCGCACATAGATCTGGCGCGCCCGCATGTCCTGGACGCCCACCGCCAGGGTCGTGGTGGCCACCGCCGGCAGGCCCTCGGGAATGGCCGCCACCGCGAGCGAGATGGCGCTGCGCAGGATGTCCACCCAGGGATCGCCGCGCATCCAGCCGAGCGCGGCCACCGCGAGGCAGATGACGCCATTGACCACCACCAGTTCGCGCTCGATCTCGCCCAATTGGCGCTCGATGGGGGTCTGCGGCGCCTGGAGCGCGCCGAGCAGGGCCTGGACCTTGCCGATCTCGGTCCGCGCGGCGGTGGCCACCACGAGGGCGCGCCCGCGCCCGCCCGTGACGGCGGTGCCGCGAAACACCATGTTGGCGCGGTCTGCAAGGGCCATGTCCTGCGCCAGCAGGGCGGCGGCATCCTTGTGCACCGGCATGGCCTCGCCGGTGAGGGCGGCCTCGTTGACGGTGAGGTTCTCGCTGGAGAGGAGGCGGGCGTCGGCGGGCACCAGGGTGCCCGGCTCCAGTTCCAGCACATCGCCCGGCACGATGTCCGCCGGCGGCAGGGCGCGCACCGCGCCGAGACGCAGCACCTTCACCGGCCGGGGGGCGAAATCATTCAGGCTGGCGATGGTGCGCTCCGCCTGGTGCTCCGTGGCGGTGGCGATGCCGGCATTCAGCACCACCACGCAGACGATGACGATGGCGTCCGCAATGCCGCCGGTGAACAGAGCGAGCGCCGCCGAAGCGGACAGCAGCGCCACCGGCAGGCTCGCAAGTTGGCCGGCGATCACCGCCCAGGTGGAGCGGGGGCGCGCCTTGGGCAGGCTGTTCGGCCCGAACCGGGCGCGGCGCGCTTCGATCTCGTCGTCCGACAGGCCCCGCGCCGCGTCGCACTGGAGCGCCGCCAGCGCCACCGATATGCCGCGCGCGTGCCAGGGCAGGGCGCCCTCCTGCGCGGCCTCCGCCGACAGGGCATGGGCGGCGGTCACCGTGCCCGTGGGTGCGCCGATCCGGTCCTCGATGAAGATCCGCAGATCCTCCGCCGGCAGGGCGCGAGCCAGGGCGTCTTGGTGCAGCAGGATGGAGCCGGTGAGGCTCGATATCTCCGCCCGCAGGCCGGGATGGGCCTGCGCCAGAGCGAGGCGCAGGGCCTCGCACAGATCCGCGCGCCGCATCAGGCGGCGGTCGCGCAGCCGCAGGCGTCCCGCCACGGCCACATGCACACATACGGTCAGGCTGGCCGGGCCGGAATGCATCGCGCCGTCCGCACTAGAGCCTGCGCCGATCGGCCCGCCCCGCAGGCAGATCGGATCGCGCATTCTCTATCAGTTGGTTAGAGGGCGATTCCCCGATCAGATTGAGTCAATCTGATCGGATCGCGCTCTAGGGTTGCCGTCCGCGCACGGAATGGCCCATGCGCGCCGGAACGCTAGCGGGGGGCGGGGCGCGCCGCTTTGCCCTGGATCAATCCGTCCGGGTCAGAAATTGCGCTGCACCACCAGCACCAATTGCTGCGCCCGCTGGGACTGGACCGGCAGGCCATACGGCGTCTGCACATAATTGGAGGCCTGGTAGACGTTGTAGTCATATTGCAGCGTCAGCTGGAAATAGGCGTTCGGGATCCAGTTGAGGTTGCCGCCGATATTGTAGTTGATGCCGCCCGTCGCCCCATAGACCGACTGGGCGAGCGGGTCGTTGAAGTCGAACGCCGCATAGCCGCCGAACAGGACCGTGCTCCAGGCGGGCGTCCAATTGTGCAGGAATTGGGCGGTGGCGCCCCAGCCGCTCACGAGGGTGAGGGTGCCGGATGGGCTCAGGAAGGCGTCCGGCGCGGGAAAATCGCCGCTCCAATCCTGGATGCCGAGATAGGAGGTCGCGCCATTGGCATAGGCGGCCTGGAGATAGAGATTGTCGCCCGCCGCCAGGAAGGGCAGGTTCACCATCACGCCGGCCTGAAGGGCATAGCCCCAGGTCTGGGTGTCGCCGAGCCCGTTCAACGAGGCCACCACATTGTGGAGCGCGCCGGAGAGCTGGAACTGGCCCCAATTTCCCGTCTGGCCGAAGGCGGCCACCAGTTCCGGCAGGGCGGTCTGCGTCTGATAATCGAGCACCGCGCCCACCGGGGCGGGGTTCGACAGATAGACACCGACCGTGCGCGCGGCGGGGTCTTCCAGGGACACGCTGGCGGAGAAGCCGTTGGCCATCTGATAGGTGTAGGCCGCCATGTTCAGGCGCGTCTGATCGCCCACCGTGCCGGTATCCGTGCCGTAGATATTGGCGTTGGCGTAGAAGTCGAAGAAGGACTGCTGGTGCCCGAGGGTGAAGCCCGCAAACTGGATATACATATAATAGGGATCGATCTGGGACGTGTTCGGCCCGTCCGAGAATTCGTTCGCCGTGCGCCAGAGAAACCGCAGGTCCGCGAACGAGCGCAGCACGCCATATTCGGTCGCCGTGCGCGCATCCAGCACCAAGGAGGCGGTGGCGATGGAATAGGTGCGGTCGTTCTGCGTCGGCTCCTGATTGTAGGAATTGTAGTAATATTCGTATTCGACGAAGCCGCCGAGCCGCAGGCAGGTGTCGGAGCCCGGAATATAGACGAAGCCCTGTCCCTGCGCCTTGCACTGGCGCACGCGCCCGTCCGTGATCGGCGGCGGCTCGGCCGCGAGGGCGGCGCCGCCCGCCGCCGTAAGGCCCACCAGAAAGCCGAGACGCAGCCCGCGCCTGCCGGCGCTCCTCGTCCTGCCTCGGCCCCGCGTTCCGGTGCCCCGCGCCGCGTCGCGCGCTGTCGATTGTGTCTGTGTCACGGTCCCCGCCCGCATTCACGGCCCGCAGGGCGCAGGCCGAACCCCAGGCCAGCCTAGAAGATGAACAAATTGTAACAAGACGGACCGGGATGCGATCAAACGTCGCGTCGCTTCACGCCTGGGAAAGGTCCGATTCTTGCTTGATGAGCCCTTCCGCGCGGTTCGCGAGCGCGTCCAGGGGCAGCGCGGCGTCAAGCCGGGTCCAGGTCATGGGGCCGACATCATAGCCCGCCTGGTTCTCGACCACAGTGACCGTCGCATCGGACGCATCATCCCGCCGGGCCGCCACGCGCGCGCGCAGCACATCCAGCGGAGCATCGAGCCAGACGGCGGTGAAGCGGGCGCCGACCGCGTCGGCCAGCGTCGCCAGGGCCGCGCGCTCCTCAGGGCGGGCATGCACCGCATCCACCACCACGCTGCGGCCCGCGCGCAGCGCCTCCAGGGTCTGCCCGCGCAGCCGCTCATAGGTCCGCGCTGTCGCGTCCGCGCCATAGGCGTCCGCCGGCAGACGGTCCCGCTCCGCGCTGCCGAACAGACGCTTGCGCTCGATATCGCTGCGCAGGTGCACCGCGCCCGGCGGCCCGCCGATGCCGGGCGCGAGGCGCGCCGCAAGGCTGCTCTTTCCGGTGCCCGACAAGCCGCCCACCGCCACCAGGAGCGGCGGCCCCTTCGCCGCCAGCGCGGCCTGCGCGGTCGCGAGATAGGCGCGGGCGTCGGCCTGCGCCTGTTCCGCCTCTTGCGGGCGCACATGCGCCAGGTCCAGCGCCACCTTGGCGCGAATGGCCGCGCGCAGGCTGACGAAGAGCGGCAGGGCGCTCATCCCCTCCAGCGTCGCCTCAGCGTCCGGCGTGCCCCAGAGATACCGGTTCATCACCCGGTTCGCGGGGCCATGCAGGCCGCGATGCCAGAGATCCATGAGCAGGAAGGCGAGGTCGTAGAGCAGGTCGCAGGTGGCGAGCGCCGGATTGAACTCGATGGCGTCGAACAGGAGCGGCGCGCCGTCCACGAGCGCGATGTTGCGCAGATGCAGGTCCCCATGGCAGCGCCGCACCGCGCCCGCCGCGCCCCGCCGGCGCAGCACAGGCCCGCAGGCGCCGAGCAGGGCTTCCAGCATGGCGCCGTAAGAGGCGGCGTCCGGCAAGATGTCCGGCGCCCGTTGGAGCGCGGCCAGCGTCGCGCGCGCCTCGCGCACGAAGGCATCGGTCCATTCCGCTCCCTGCCGCAGCGGCGCGCGGGCATGGCTCTCCAGGATGCGGGTGGCGAGCGCCGAAAGGAGCGCGTCGTCCAGGGCTTGCGGGTCGAGGCGGTCGAGCGTCTGCGTCTCGTCGAAGCGGCACATCTCGACCGCCCATTCCACCACCTCTCCCGTCCCGCCGAGCGCGAGGCCCTGCGCGGTGCGGGTGATGGGGACAAGACCGAGATAGAGCGCGGGCGCATTAGCCCGATTCACCTCAAGCTCCGCCGCACAGGCGGCGCGGCGCTTCTCCAGGGTGGAAAAGTCGAGAAACGGAAAACGCACGGCGCGCTTCACCTTGTAGGCGCGCTCGCCCGCGAGAAACACGCAGGCCGCATGGGTGTCGATGCGCGTGACGGCCGCGCCGCCATGGGTCTGCGGGCGCTCCAGAAAGGCAAAAACCTCCGCTTGCGGATCGCCTGCCCGCTGATCCTCGGCCCTCTCGCCCATGCTGTTCTCCCGCAATGGCCGCACGAAAATACCCGGCCAGCGCATCCGAAGCGAAGAGGGACGGGCCGCTATTTCTCAAGCCATTTCAGATAGGCCATGAGATCGTCGATCTGCGCCCCGTCCAGCTGGAATTCCGGCATGGAGGGGTGGCCGGTGACGATGCCCTCCGCCAGGGCCTCGGAGAGATTCTCCACCGGATAGCGAGTGTGCAGCACGCGGAAGGGCGGAGCGATGGCGAGCGGGCTGTCGCCCAATTTGCCGATGGCATGGCACTTGGCGCAATTGGTCTGGGCGAAGGTGAGGCCCCTTTGGGCGCGGGGGCTCATGGGTTCGCCGGCCGCCTGCGCCGCCGGTGCGGCGGCGACCAGGGCGCCGAGCACCAGAAGCAGGCGGGCCGGGGCCAAGGCGGTCTGCGTCACCCATGTCATGCGGATGGTCCTCGCTTCGGGCGCCGGAAAAAGGCGGGCGGGGAGCCGGCGCCTCCACCTTGCTCGCACTCCGGTCGGCCTGCCGCGTTGCGTTGGATCAAGCGCCGGCCTGCCTCTGCTGCCGGCCCTTTGATGCACGTCAAGGTGACGGGGCCGCGGTGACCTCAAGTTTCCGCCTCCAGGAACGGCCGGGGCGCCCGGCATCAGCAAAGAGCGTGACCGTGGAAGAACTGCCTCTGGAAGAGGTCTATCCCCTGCTGGAACCCGGCCCGGTGGTGCTGCTCACCACGTCGCGCGACGGGCGGGCGAACGTGATGACCCTGTCCTGGCACATGATGGTGGATTTCGCCCCGCCTTATATTGCGTGCATCGTCTCCTCCAATGACTTTTCCTTCTCCGCCATGCGCTCCACCCGCGACTGCGTGATCGCCATCCCCTCGGTGGATCTCGCCGACACAGTGGTCGGGGTGGGCAATTGCTCGGGCCGTGAGACCGACAAGTTCAAGGAGTTCGGCCTCACGCCCTTGCCCGCCAGCAAGGTGACGGCGCCGCTGATCGCGGAATGCTTCGCCAATATCGAGTGCAAGGTCACGGATACGCGGCTCGTTTCCCAGTACAATCTCTTCATCCTGGAAGCGGTGAAGGCCTGGCACGACCCCGCGCAAGGGTCGCCCAAGACCATTCATCATCGCGGCCACGGCACCTTCATCGTGGATGGGCGGACCATCCATTTGGATTCCGCCATGCCGTGAGGCGCGGCCGCGTCAGGCCGCCGCCGCCCGTGTGAAAAAGCCTTCGCCGCGCGCCGCCATGTCCCGCACCGCGTCCGGCAGATGGAAGCGGGCGCCATGGGCCTGCGCGAGCCTGTCCGCCTGCGCCACGAAGCCGGCGAGCCCGTCCCGGTCCATGAGCCCGAACGGGCCGCCGAGATAGGACGGAAAGGCCCAGCCCAGAACGGCGCCGAGGTCCGCCTCGGCCGGCTCGCTCACGATGCCCTCCGCGAAGGCACCCGCCGCCGTCACGGCCTGGATGGCGAGGAGGCGCAAGCGCGTTTCTTCGGCGCTGGCCGGCGCCGGAGAGAGAACCAAGCCGTCGAGGCCCGACCAGAGCCGCTTGCCGTCGGCGCCGTATTCGTAAAGCCCGGCCAGCGTCTTGCGCCCGAAGCGGCCCATCTCCTTCATGCGGTCATAGAGGACATCGGAGGCATCGGGCACATAGGCCGCGCCATAATGCAGGCGCGCTTCCTGCTTGATGTGGTGCATCACGTCGAGGCCGATCTCGTCGCCGAGTGCCAGCGGGCCAACGGGCATGCCGGCGGCCACACCCGCATTCTCGATGAGGGCGGGCGGCGTGCCCTCCGCCAGCAGGCGCAGCCCCTCGCGGATATAGGCGTCCACGCAGCGCGTCGTGTAGAAGCCGAACCCGTCATTGACGGTGATGGGCGTCTTGCGGATCTGCCCGACATAATCGAGCGCCAGCGCCAGCGTCGCGTCGCTCGTGGCCGCGCCCCGGATCACCTCCACCAGGGCCATGCGCGGCACCGGCGAGAAGAAGTGCAGGCCCACGAGGTCTTCCGGCCGTTCGCTCGCGGCGGCGAGGCCCGAAATGGGCAGCGAGGACGTGTTGGTTGCGAACACCGCCCCGGGCCGCATGGCCGCCTCGGCCGCGCGGATTACGCGTGCTTTCAGGTCGCGATCCTCGAACACCGCTTCGATCACGAGGTCGCAGGCGCCAAGGTCCGCATAATCGGCCGCAGCCGTGAGCCGGGCGGCGGCCGCATCGCGCTTTTCCGGGGAAAGGCGCTTCTTCTCCACCGCCGCGTCCAGTGCGGCGCACACGCCGGCGCGGCCCGCTTCGGCGGCGGCGGCGTCCACGTCCAGCAGCACCACCTCCATGCCGGCGAGCGCGGAGACTTCCGCGATGCCGCGCCCCATGAAGCCCGTGCCGATGATCCCCACCGCGCTCACCTTGCGCGGCGCGATGCCGGCGGGGCGGCGGGAGAGCTTGTCGGCGGCCTGCTTGGCGAAGAAAAGGGTGCGGATCATGGCGCGCGGCACGGGGCCGGCGAACACGAGGCCGAACCGCTTCTGCTCCAGTCGCAGGGCCTTCTCCATGGGCAGGCGCGTGCCCTCGAACACGCAGGAGAGAATGGCCGGGGGCGCGGGATAATTATGCTTGGATGCCGCAAGCGCCTTGCCATTGGCGAGGCTGAAGGCGTCCAGGATGCGCCCGCTCGTGGGCGCGCCGCCGGGCAGGGCGAAGCCCTTCTTGTCCCACGGCGCCTCGGCCGGAACCCGGCCTTCCTTCAGCGCACGGATCGCGGCGGGGAGAAGATCGTCCGCCGCCACCACTTCGTTCAGTAGCCCGATTTTCAGCGCCTCGGCAGGGGCGAGCGCGCGCCCCTCCAGCAGCAGCGGCAGGGCCGCCTCGATACCGATCAGGCGGGGCAGGCGCTGGGTGCCGCCAAGGCCGGGAAACAGGCCGAGCTTCACTTCCGGCAGGCCGAACACCGCGCCCTTGGCATCGGCGGCGATGCGGTAATGGCAGGCGAGCATGAGTTCGAGGCCCGCGCCCAGCGCCGTGCCGGGGGCTGCGGCCAGAACGGGCTTTGCGCACCGCTCGATGCGGCGGAAGGCATCGCCCATGGCGCCGACCGCGTCGGCGATGGCGCGCGGCGTGCCGGTGAGAGTTTCTAGCATCGCAAGGTCCGCCCCCGCGATGAAGGCCGCCTTGCCGGAGGTCAGCACGATGCCGCTCACCGCCGTATCCGCCCCAAGGCGCGCCACCTCGGCATCGAGCGCGGCGACGAGGGCGGCGTCCATGACATTCATGGAGCGGCCCGGAAGATCGATGGTGACGATGGCGATGCCGTCTTCAAGGGTCGTGGTCAGCATGTCAGATCCGCTCGATGATGGTGGCGACCCCCATGCCCGCGCCGACGCACAGGGTGATGAGGGCGGTGGTGCGGTCGGTGCGTTCCAGTTCGTCGAGCGCGGTGCCGAGCAGCATGGCGCCCGTGGCGCCGAGCGGGTGGCCCATGGCGATGGCCCCGCCATTCACGTTCACCCGGCCCGGACTGACGTCCAGCGCCTCGCAAAAGCGCAGGGGAATGGCTGCGAACGCCTCGTTCACCTCGAACAGATCGATGTCGCGGGCCTCCATGCCCGCCCGCTTCAGCGCCTTCTGCGCCGCGAAGGACGGCGCCGTGAGCATGATGGTGGGCTCCGAGCCGATCTCAGCGAAGGCGCGGATGCGGGCGCGGGGGCGGATGCCGGCGGCGTGGCCCGCATCGCGCGTGCCGATCAGCACGGCGGCCGCGCCATCCACGATGCCGGAGGAATTGCCGGCATGATGCACATGGGCGATGCGCTCCACATGCGGATAGCGCAGCAGCGCGATCTGGTCGAAGCCGGCCTTGGCGCCCATGTCCGCGAAGGCGGGCTTGAGCCTTGAGAGGTCGTCGGGGGTGCAGTCTGGGCGGATGGTCTCATCCTGGTCCAGCAGCACCTCGCCCAGCACGTCGCGCACCGGCACCACCGACCCGGCGAACCGGCCCTCGCTCCAGGCGCGGGCGGCGCGGCGGTGGCTCTCGGCGGCCAGCGTGTCCAACGCTTCGCGGGAATAGCCCCAATGGGTGGCGATGAGGTCCGCGCTGATGCCCTGCGGCACGAAATGGGTGGCGAAGGCGACGGCGGGGTCGGAACTCCAGGCGCCCCCATCCGAGAGGATGGGGATGCGCGACATGCTCTCCACGCCTCCGCCGATGGTCATGTCCGCCTGGCCCGCCATCACCTTGGCGGCGGCGAGGTTGCAGGCCTCCAGGCCCGAGGCGCAGAAGCGGTTGATCTGCACCCCCGCCGTCTCCTGCGCATAGCCGGCGGCGAGCACCGCGATGCGCGGCAGGCACTGGCCCTGCTCGCCCACCGGCATCACGACGCCCAGGATCACGTCGCTCACCAGCGCCGTGTCGAGGTCGCAGCGGGCGCGCAGGGCATTAAGGACGGTCGTGGCGAGATGCACGGGCGTCGCCTCGTGCAGCGCGCCGTCCGGCTTTCCGCGCCCGCGCGGGGTGCGCACATGGTCGTAGATATAGGCGTCGGGCATGGGTCATCCTGATGTTGGTGGCGGCGCTGCGCCTTGCGCGCCGGGGCAAAGCCCTCTCCCGCGTGCGGGGGAGGGTTGGGAGGGGGAAGGCCGGGCCCGCAATGGCCGCCCGGCACCGCCCCTCAGGCGTGGGCGTAGAGCCCCTCGATCTCGGCGGCGTATTTCGTCTGGATGTTGGAGCGCCGCACCTTCATGGTGGCGGTCACCTCGTCATCGTCATGGTCCAGCTCCTTCACCAGGAGATGGAACTTGCGCACATGGGAGACCTGGGCGAGCTGGGCATTGGCCGTGTCGATTTCGGCGGCGATCAGCGCGCGCACCTCATCATTTTCCGCCAGGGAGCGGAAATGGGTGAAGGCGATGCCGCGCGCCTCGGCCCATTGGCCCACCGTCTCGGCATCGATCTGGATGAGGGCGGAGACATACTTGCGCCGCTCGCCGATGACGATGCACTCTTTGATGTAGGGGCTGGACTTGACCGTGTTCTCGATCTCGGAGGGCGAAAGATTCTTGCCGCCCGCCGTGATCATGATGTCTTTGAGCCGGTCCACGATCTTGAACTGGCCCTCCACCATCTCCGCCACGTCGCCGGTATGCAGCCAGCCCTCGCGGATGGCGGCGGCAGTGGCGTCGGGGGCCTTGTAATAGCCGGCGAACACGGTGTCGCCGCGCACCAGGATCTCGCCCATCTCACCAAGCTTCATCTCCACCCCCTTGGCGGGGACGCCGACGCAGAGCGGCACGAGATGGGAGAGCGTCTGGCCGCAGGCGAGGCCCGTGGTCTCGGTGGCGCCATAGACCTCCACCAGCGGCACGCCCAGCGTGCGGAAGAAGCGCACGATGCGCGGCGAGATGGGCGCGGCCCCGGTCATCGCCACCTTCACGCGCCCAAGGCCGATATAATTCTGGAGCGCGCGGAAGATCACGAGCCAGCAGAGGAAGAAGACGAGGCGCTGGGAGAGCGAGCGTTTTTCGCGCGGCACCTCCGCGAACGGCTCGCAGGCCGCATAGGCGCGCTCGAACAAAGCGCGGCGCAGCCCGCCCGCCTCCATGAGTTTCAGATAGATGGCGGAGTTCAGCTTCTCCCAGATGCGCGGCACGCCGAGGAAGATGGAGGGCGCCACCTCGCGCAGATCCTCCTGCACGGTGCGGATGCTCTCGCCGAAATTCACCTGCGCGCCCAGATAGATGGGCTGCATTGTGGTGAGCATCTGCTCGGCCACGTGGCAGAGCGGCAGATAAGAGAGGTGGGTGGTGCGCGCGTCCGCGTCCAGGCAGCTTGAGAGCGCGATCGCCTCGGCCCGCAGATTGCGGTAGCTCAGCATGGCGCCCTTGGGCTTTCCGGTGGAGCCGGACGTGTAGATCATCAGCCCGATGTCTTCGAGGCTCTGGCGGGCGAGGCAGTCCTCGATCAGCGCGGGATGCTCGGCGGCACAGGCGCGGCCCATGGCCTCGAGAGCGGAGAAGGCCAGCACCAGGTCGGCGGGATAGGAGCGCAGGCCCTTTTCCTCGACCACCACGATGCGCGTGAGGGCGGGAAGCTCGGCGCGGCGCTCCAGCACCTTGTCCACCTGCTCCTGGTCCTCGCAGATGACGATCTCGGTGTCGGAATGGGCAAGCACATAGGCCACCTCATTGGCCGGGCTGGTGCAGTAGACGCCCACCGTCACCGCATTCACGAGGCCCGCGCCGAGCTGGGCGAGCACCCATTCCACCCGGTTCTCGGAGATGACGGCCACATGGCCCCCCTCCTTGAGCCCGAGCGCGCGCAGGCCGAGCCCCACATGGCTCGCGCGATGGAAATAGTCGGCGAAGGAGAGCGGCCGCCAGATGCCGAAATCCTTCTGGCGGATGGCGGTGTGGGTGCCGATGCGCCGCGCCTGTTCGCGCAGCATCTGGGGCAGGGTGAGCGCGGGAAAATCCATGGCGATTCCTCAGGAAAGCCAGCGCTTGCGGCGCTTGTAGTGCTTCACGTCGCGATAGCTCTTCTCGGTGCCCTCGCCGGCGACGCCGAGATAGAATTCGCGCACGTCCTGGTCCTTCATCAGCGTCTCGACCGGCCCGTCGATCACCACCTTGCCGGTCTCCATGATGTAGCCGGCATGGGCGACCGCCATGGCCACCGCCGCATTCTGCTCCACCAGCAGCATGGAGACGCCGCGCTCGCGGTTGATGCGGGCGATGATGGTGAAGATCTCCTCCACCAGCTTGGGCGAGAGGCCGAGCGAGGGCTCGTCCAGCAGGATCAGCTTGGGCTCTGCGATCAGCGCGCGGCCGATGGCCAGCATCTGCTGCTCGCCCCCCGAGAGATAGCCGGCGCGCCCGGTGCGGCGCTCATGCAGGCGCGGAAAATACTCATAGACCGTGTCGAAGCGCGTAGGCGCGGCGGCCCGGCCGGAGAGGGCGAAGGTGGCCGCCGTGAGGTTCTCCTCCACGGTCAGGTCCTCGAAGATGCGCCGGCCCTCCATCACATGGAACAGGCCGCGCCGCACAAGGGCGTGGGGCTTCTCGCCGGCGATGGGCGCCCCGTCGAAGGTGATGGCGCCGGAGGTGACGGCGCCGTCCTCCAGCTCCAGCAGGTTGGAGATGGCTTTGAGCGTCGTGGACTTGCCCGCCCCATTGGAGCCGAGCAGCGCCACCACCTGCCCGCGCGGCACGCTGAGCGAGAGCCCGCGCAGCACCTGGACGGTGGTGTTGTAGACCACTTCGATATTGCGCACGTCGAGGATGGTGTCGGTCATGCCGGGCGCCTTCCGGAAGAGTTCGTTCCCGTTGCTTCACCTCTCCCAACCGTCATGGCCGGACTTGACCCGGCCATCCACGGCCCGCCGCTTGCGCACCGCATCCGGTGTGGCGCCGGGCCGAACTCCGTGGATGCCCGGGTCAAGCCCGGGCATGACGGCGTCAGGGTGGGGCAGGCCATCCGCATCACCCGCCGACGCGGATCCAGTCGGAATCCGCCACCATGAGCTTCTTCGCCGCGTCGAAGCGGTAGACGCGCCCCACGGGGATGGAATTGCCGGGAATGGAGATCGGCACGCCGATGAGGCCGCCGGTGTCGAAATCCTTCAGCGAATTGAGCGCGGCCTTCAGGTTTTCCGCGCTCAGGCTCTTGCCGGCATCGAGCGTGCGCTTCGCGCTCTCCAGGAACAGCATGGCGGTCAGAAAGCCCTGCATATAGGCGGTGCTTTGGTATTCGGGCCGCATCTGCCGGATCTTCTCCAGCATGGGGCTCTTCCCGTCCGTGTCGTAATAATAGCGGTAGGGCATCACGCCCATGAAGCCGTCCGCCGGCTCGCCCACCTTGGCCCAGAGCGAATTGTCCATGGACCAGAAGGTGCCCATGAATTTGGTGGCAAGGCCCATCTGCTTGGCCTGGCTCATGAATTCCGGCAGCGGTGCCAGCACGTAGCCGTGGAAGATGGTGTAGTCGGGATTGGCGCGGCGCAGTTTCAGGATTTCGGTGGAGACGTCCACGGCGCTGGGCGGAGTGACGATGGTCTCGGTCATCTTGAGGCCGAGCGCCTTCACCTTCTCCTGCCCGGCGGCGATGGGGTCGCGGCCGAATTCGGTGTCGGAATGCACGAAGGCGATCTTCGCCCCCGGCTTCGT
This sequence comes from Pseudomonadota bacterium, assembly GCA_040755535.1. Classification (GTDB taxonomy): domain Bacteria; phylum Pseudomonadota; class Alphaproteobacteria; order Rhizobiales; family Xanthobacteraceae; genus Aquabacter. The sequence goes on from JBFMAV010000010.1 coordinate 36,855, forward strand.
CTTGGCCACATATTGCAGCAGGATGTCGAACATCTGCGTGTAATCGGGGCCGGAGATGAACTGGAAGGGATATTTCTTCGGATCGTTCAACTCGCTGGCGAAGGAGGCACCGGCCATGAGGATGGACTTCTTGCGGTCCAGCTCGGCATTGATGGTCTTCGAGAAGGCGGTGGAATCCGCATAATAGAGGTGGATGTCCGCCTGGCTGGTGAGCTTGTTGAACACCGCCACCGACTGGTCGGTCTTATAGGCCGTGTCTTCGGCCAGATACGTCACCTTGCGCCCGGCGATGCCGCCGCCGTCATTGATGATCTTCACATAGTCCTGGATGCCGGCATGGATGCCGATGCCCGCGAAGGCGAACACGCCGGAAAGCGGGATCGACCCGCCGATGACGATGTCGTCCGCCGCGAGCGAAGGGCGGATGCCGAGCGAGACTGCCGCACCGGCACCGAGAGCAAGGGAAAGCGCCTGCCGCCTGTTCATGTCCATGGTGTTTTCTCCCGTCTGTTCTGTCTTTTGGTCACGCGTTTGACTCATGCGAACCCTTGACGTTCGTCATGGCCGGGCTTGACCCGGCCATCCACGGCCATCCCCCCTGCGGCGCCCCGTGGATGCCCGGATCAAGTCCGGGCATGACGCCGTGTTGTTGTCCTCACGTCTTGAAGGGCCACAGATGGAAGAAGCGGCGCGTGCGCCGCCAGATTTCCGCAAGGCCGTGGGGCTCGAAGACCAGGAACCCCACGATGAGTGCGCCGAAGACGATGGTGCGCACCGGCGAGAGGATCGCCACCGCGTCCGGCAGGACCGGGGAGAGCAGGCCGACGCCGAGTTTGAGCACCTCGGGCACCAGCGTCATGAAGACCGCGCCCAGAATGCCGCCGAGGATCGTCCCCATGCCGCCCACGATGACGGCGGCGAGGAAGAAGATGGAATAGAGAAAGGGAAAGCTTTCCGGCGTCACCACGCGGAAGAAATAGGCCCACAGGCCGCCCGCCACCCCCGCATAGAAGGAGGACAAGGCAAAGCTCATCAGCTTGGTGCGCAGCAGGGGAATGCCCAGCACCTCGGCGGAGATGTCCCGGTCGCGGATGGCGATGAAAGCGCGCCCAATGCGGGTGCGGAACAGGTTCGCCGCGCCCAGCACCATGAGCACCGCCACGGGCAGGATGAGCCAATAAAGCTGAACGGGCCGGGCCATCTCATAGCCCAGCACGGAGGCGGGCGGCACATTGATGCCCGACACGCCCTGGGTGACGCTGGTCCAGTTGGCGAAGATGAAATGCAGGATGAAAGAGGCGGCGATGGTCGCCATGGCAAGGTAAAGCCCCTTCACCCGCAGGCTCGGCAACCCCACCAGGGCGCCCACGCCGGCTGTCACGAAGCCGGCGGCGATGAGGTTCACCAGCGTCGGCGTGCCGAACCGCGCCTCCAGCACCGCCACGGTGTAGGCGCCGACCCCCATGAAGGCCGCCTGGCCCAACGAGACCAGGCCGGTAAAGCCGGTGAGGATGTTGAGGCCGGTGGTGGAGATGACATGGATCGCCACGAGGCAGGCGATGTAGAGCCAGTATTCCCCCGCCGTGAAGGGGAAGATCAGCAAAGCGAGGAAGAAGAGGGCGAGCCACACCTTCTGGGTGCGCGTGTCGAACAGCGCCTCGTCCGCCGCATAGCTCTCTTTCAGCGTTCCGATGCGCATGTCAGAGCCTCTCGATCTCGACGGTGCCAAACAGGCCGTAGGGCCGCACGAGCAGGACCAGCATCAGCAGGCCGAATGTGGCGAGCATCTTGTACTCGCCGCCCAGATAGGTGCCGCACCAGGCTTCCAGCAGGCCCACCAGGATGCCGCCGATGAGCGCGCCGGCGATGGAATCCAGGCCGCCCACGATCACCACCACCAGGGCCGAGAGGCCGAACACGCCCATGGTGGGAGCGATGCCGCCGACCGCGCCGACCAGGATTCCCGCGCCCGCCGCCGCCGCGCCCGCGAACATCCAGGCCAGCGAGAAGACGGCCGGCACATTGATGCCGCAGGAATAGGCGGCCGCCTGATCGCTCGCGGTGGCGCGCAGCGCGATCCCGCCGCGCCAGAAGCGGAAGGCCAGCAGGAACAGCGCGATGACCGCCGCCGCCACCGAGAAGCCGATCACCACCTTGCGCGACACGTAGGCGTCGCCGATGAAGATGGGTGCCTTGCCCATGAAGTCGGGCAGGGCCGTGGGCTCGGCGCCCCAGATGATTTCGGTGAGCCCGATCAGCACCGAGCCGACGCCGATCGTCACCATGAAGACCGAAATGGCCGCCTCGCCCAGCATGGGCCGGATCACCGCGCGCTCGATGGCCGCCCCGAGCAGCGCGCCGCCCACCACGGCGAGCAGGATCGCCCCCCAGGCCGGAAGGCCCAGTCCGGCGGTGAAGGAGAAGAACAGATAGGCGCCCACCATCAGCATTTCGCCGATGGCGAGGTTCACCACTCGCGTCGCCTTGTAGATGAGCACGAAGGCAAGGCCCGTGAGGGACAAGAGCGCGCTGTTGCCGAGCGCGGCCAACGTCACTTCCGAAAAGAACAGCCAGTCGAAGTTCATCACGCCGCCTCCCGTCCCTGGATGCGGCGCTGGAGCGCCTCGATGTCGGTGCCGCCGAGATAGGCGCGGATCACGTCCGGATTCTGCGTCACCTCGGCGGGTTTGCCGCGCGCGATGACGGTGCCGAAATTCAGCACCACCACATGGTCGGAAATATCCATGACCATGCCCATGTCGTGCTCCACCATGAGAATGGTGACGCCCCATTCCTCCTTCACGTCGAGGATGAAGCGGGCCATGTCCTCGGTCTCTTCCCGGTTCATGCCGGCCACCGGCTCATCCAGCATCAGCACCTTGGGCCGCATGGCGAGCGCGCGGGCGAGTTCCACCCGCTTCCTGAGGCCATAGGCGAGCGAGGCCACCGGCTGGTTGCGGATGTGGTTGATTTCGAGGAAGTCGATGACCTTCTCCTCGATCTCCGCGCGCAGCTCCATCTCCTCGCGCTGGGCGCGGCCCCAATAAAGCAGCGCGTCCAAGAGGTTGGTGCGCATATGGGCGTGGCGGCCGAGCTTGATATTGTCGAGCACCGTCATGCCCCGGAACAAGGCGATGTTCTGGAAGGTGCGCGCGAGCCCGATCTTCGCCCGGTGGGGCGGATGGGTGCGGGTGATGTCCGCGCCCTCGAAGCGGATGGCGCCCTGCTGGGGCGTGTAGAAGCCCGAGACGCAGTTGAAGAGCGAGGTCTTGCCCGCGCCATTCGGGCCGATGACGGCCGTGATGGAATTCTCCGCCACGTCGAAGGTGACGCCGGTCAGCGCCTTCAGCCCGCCGAAGGACAGGCTCACGGCATCCACCGAGAGGATGGGCGCGCTCATGCGGTGGGCCTTCCGGCCAGTGTGGCCGGGCCCGGCCCGGCCATGACGCGCACGCTGGCGGGGCTGGTCGCAGCAGCGGTCGCAGCCATGGGGCGCGGCGCTGATCCCCGCTGGCCGGCAGGCGCCCAGGCGCGCCCGTTCCGGGTCGGTCCGGTCATTCTTTCCTCCCTCCTGACCTGGCGCTTTGCGCGCTCTCGCAGGCCTTTGCGTCTCGTCCGCCGCGACGTTGGCGCGTCGCAGGCGTGCGTCTCTAGACCGCGATCCCCGGCGGCAGGCTGCGCGCATAGACGCGCTCCACCGGCTCGTCGAGGTCGCGCCCGGCGCGCGCGAAGCCGCGCTGCCAGTCATGCAGGTGCCGGCTCATCCAGAGCCGGGCCTGCTCCAGGTCGCGCGCTTTCAGCGCGTCGATAATGTGCCGGTGGGCGACGATGAGGCGCGGCGGCCCCTCGGGCACGCGGCGGCAGATCAGTTCGGTGGTCGGAAAGAAGAGCAGGCTCGCCGGCTCGCGCGAGAGCAGCAGCACCCGGTTGCCCGAAGCCTTGGCCACCAGGTGATGGAAGGCGCTGTCCGCCTCCGAGAGGCGGGCGGCATCCCCGGCCTGCGCCGCCGCTTCGATCTCCGCCTGGTTCTCCTCCAGCCGCTCCAGCATCTCGTCGGTGATGTGCGCCACCGCCTGTTCCGCGCTCGCCACCTCCAGCGCCAGGGCGACCGAGAACAGTTCGCGGAACGTCACCTCGTGCAGGATCAGCGCCCGGCTCATGCGGGAAGACAGGCGATTATAACGGGGCAGGCAGGCATAGAGGCGCCGGTCGGGGCCGCGCTGGATGAAGCCGCCTTCTTCCAGCGCCCGGATGCCCTCGCGCACGGTGGAGCGGTTCACCCCGAACTGGCGCACCAGCTCCGCCTCGGTCCCCACCGGCTCGCCGGGCAGCAGGCGCCCCGACACCACCTCGCGCTCGATGGCCTCCGCCACCAGCTGGTAGGCGGGGGCCACCTGAATGCGTTCGAAGCGGCCTTGGGATGCGTCCATTTCGCCCTCGTTTCCCAACGCTAGGAAACTTTGTCGGACAAAGTCAAGAGCAAGGTCGGTCTAAGGGGGAACACCCCGTCTGTTACCCGGGATTTTCCCGAGAGCAGCGCGGCAAAATATCGGCGCGATTATGGCTACGGCGGTGGCGTGCGGCTCCGAATGTGGCGCGGAAAACTTTGTCCGACAAACTCAGAAGCCGGACGGGGGATGGGCCCAGGCGTCGGCATATTCCGCGATCAGGCGGGCGCCAAGCTCGGCCGCGGAGGGCACGTCATGGATCGAGCCAACCCCTTGCCCCGCCGACCAGACATCGCGCCAGACCTTGGCTTCGCTGGCCATGTCCAGCTTGGCATGGGCGGGCAGGTTCTGCGGGTCGAGCCCGTTGCGCTCGATGCTCGGGACCAGGAAATTGGCGTTCACGCCGCTGATGGCCGGCGTGTAGAGAATGTCCTTCGCCTCCGCCGCCACGATCATGTCCTTGTGCCCCTGCGCCGCCAGCGCCTCCCGGGTCGCCAGGAAGCGGGTGCCGAGATAGGCGAAGTCGGCCCCCAGCATGCGCGCCGCCGCCACATGGGCACCGGTGGACATGGCGCCCGACAGGATCACAGTGCCTTGAAAGAACGCGCGAATTTCCGGAATGAGCGCGAAGGGGCTGAGCGCCCCCGCATGCCCGCCCGCGCCCGCGCAGACGGCGATCAGTCCGTCCACCCCCGCCTCCAAAGCCTTCTCCGCATGGCGCCGGCTGATGACATCGTGGAAGACGAGCCCGCCATAAGAATGAACCGCATCGACCACCTCGCGCACCGCCCCGAGCGAGGTGATGACCAGCGGCACCTTACGCGCCACCGTCGTCGCGAGGTCCGCCTCCAGGCGGGCATTGGTGCGGTGGACGATGAGGTTGACCCCGAACGCCGCCGCGTCCTCTCCCCTGAGGCGGGCCGCGATCTCGTCGAGCCAGGCGCCATAACCTTCTGTGGTGCGTTGGTTGAGCGCGGGAAACGTGCCGATCAGCCCGGACCGGCAGGTCTCGACCACGAGGTCCGGACCGGAGGCGAGAAACATCGGCGCGGCGATGATGGGGGCCTTGAGGCCGCGCGACAGCGCAGGCGGAACCGGCATGAAAGATCATCCTCCCAGATGCTCCGTCCTGCCCGAAGCGGCGGAGCTTGCGCGGAGTGTGTCGGGCGATCGCACGGCCGGTCAAGCCCGCGCCGCCGCCTTGCTTGCGTCCCCATCGGGGCGTAACCATTCGGCGCGAAGGAGCCGTCCATGACCGAAGCAACCACCATCGACGCCGCTGAACTGGCCCGGTTCGAGGCGCTGGGCGAGACATGGTGGGACCCCAAGGGGCCGATGGCGCCGCTCCATGCGATCAATCCCGTCCGCCTCGGCTTCCTGCGGGACGTGATGGTGCGGCATTTCAGCCGGGACGCGCGCGGCCTTCGGCCGCTGTCGGGGCTGCGGATCCTCGATATCGGCTGCGGGGGCGGGCTGCTCAGCGAGCCTTTGACGCGCATGGGGGCTACCGTTACGGGCATCGATCCCGCCCCCGGCAATGTGGACGTCGCGCGGCTGCATGCGCAGGCCTCCGGCCTGTCCATCGACTATCGGGCCGTGCCGGCGGAGGACCTCCTCGCGGCAGGCGAGACGTTCGATGTGGTGCTGGCGCTCGAAGTGGTGGAGCATGTGGCGGACGTCGCCCTGTTCGTGCGCCAGGCCGGGCGGCTCGTTGCGCCCAACGGGCTGTTCCTCGGCTCCACCCTCAACCGCACGGCCAAGAGCTTCGCGCTCGCCATTGTCGGCGCGGAATATGTGCTGCGCTGGCTGCCGCGCGGCACCCATAGCTGGGACAAGTTCGTGACCCCGGACGAGTTCGAGGCCGTTCTGGTCGCGGCGGGACTGGAGGTCACCGAGCGCGCGGGCCTGTCCTTCGATCCGCTTAGGGGGCGCTGGTCGCTGTCGGGCGACCTGGACGTCAATTACTTCCTGGCGGCGATTCCACGCTGAGCGGCGTACGCTCACTCAATAGGTGAGATGGCGAGCGCGCTCAGTTTCGGTCCTCGGGCAGAAGGGGGAGCGGGAAAACCTCCACCTCGTCCTCGCGCAGCGCCTTCACCTCGTCGGGGGTCGCCTCGCCATAGATGGAGCGATGCTCCACTTCCCCCTCATGCATCTTGCGGGCGAGCGCCGCGAATTCGTCGCCCACATAATCCGCATTGCGGGTGACGTGCTCCTTCAGTTCGCGCAGCAGGCGGCGCAATTCCCCTTCACCCTCGCCCATCATGGCGACGGGCGCGGGCGCAGGGGCGGCCGGTGCGGAGGGCTCGATCTCGGCGTCGGCGGGGCGTGAGCGCGCCTTGTCGGTCCGGGCGATGGCGGGCGCCATAATGGTCTTCTCCACCTCGGCCGTCCCGCATGTGGGGCAGGTGACAAGGGAGAGGGTCCGCTGGCGGTCATAGCTCTCGGACGACGCGAACCAGCTTTCGAAGCCGTGGCCGTTCGCGCATTTCAGGGCATAGCGGATCAAGTGGGCGTCCCCACGATATGCAGGTGCGCGCCGTGCCCGCCCTCGCCCACCTCGAAGCGCCGGCCGTGGCGCAGCGAGGGAATCCGCCGCCGGGCCGCCTCCACTTCCTTCAGGTCCAGTTCCGCGAGAATCACGCCCGGGTCCGTCCCGCCTTCCGCGATCACTCGCCCCCACGGGTCCACCACAAGGGAATGGCCATAGGTCTCCCGCCCGTTCTCGTGCCGCCCGCCCTGGGCCGCCGCGAGGACATAGGCTCCGTTCTCGATGGCGCGCGCGCGCGTCAGCACATGCCAATGGGCCTCGCCGGTGGGGCGCGTAAAGGCGGAGGGCACCGTGAGCACGCTCGCTCCGCCTTCCGCCAGCGCGCGATACAGGGCCGGGAAGCGCAGATCGTAGCAGATGGACAGGCCCAGCTGGATGCCGTCGACAGGCGCCATCACGGCGCGCTCACCCGGCTTGTAGGCGGTGGATTCGCGATAGCTTTCGCCCTGTCCGAGATCCACGTCGAACATGTGGATCTTGTCGTAGCGCGCGGCAATCTCACCCTCCGGGGAGATCAGGAAGCCGCGATTGGCGGCGCGGGCCTCGGAGACCTTGATGGCGAGCGAGCCCACATGGATATGGATCTTGAGCGTGCGGGCGAGGTCGCGGAAGGCGGCGAGGGCGGTGTCGTCCTCCTCCTCGCGCAACTGCTCGAACAGGATGGCGCGATCCAGCTCCATGAGATTGGTGGTTTCAGGCGTCTGCACATAGCGCGCACCGGCCTGCGCCGCCTCGCGGATCAGGGCCGTCGCGCTGTCGATATTGCTGGCGACCGAGCGCCCGCTTCGCATCTGGACCAGCGCCACGCGCAGCGTCTCGGGGGAGGTGCTCATGGAAACTCACTCGCAGGATGGAGGTGAGTTTCAGCCCATCTCATGGATCGCCCCGCCAATGCAAGGCGCGTGCGAGAGGGGCCGAAGCGTAGACGTCCGTGCAGGGTCTGTGTCCGCACGTCGGGGACGGCGGCGCGCGTCCGGCGGCGCGAACGCTCAGGCCGCCGCCAGGGCGTCGAGCTGGCCCGCCCGCTCCAGCGCGTAAAGGTCGTCGCATCCACCCACATGGACATCGTCAAAGAAAATTTGAGGTACGCTGGTGCGTCCTCCGGCCCTTTCGCTCATGGCCTTCTGTCCGGCGGGGTCGGTTGTGACGTCGATCTCAGTGAACGTCCATCCTTTGCGACGCAAAAGCTCTTTTGCAGCATGGCAATAGGAGCACCAGCTCTTCGTGTAGATCGTGATCGATTTCATGCAAGCCTCGGCGGGACAGGGCAAAGCGCCGTCACCGAACTGTTGCATAATAAGTCGTCTTAATGCCGTTCGACAACCCTGGCGAAGGTAAGACAATCCACATGGCTGGCGCCGGCCCTGCGCAAGGCGCGGGAACACGCATCCAGGGTTGCGCCGCTGGTGAATACATCATCGATCAGCAGGATGCGCCGGCCGGCGATCTTGCCCTCCTGGGCCGGCGGCACGGCGAAGGCGCCCGATACATTGGCGCGCCGCTCTCCCCGGCTCAGATTGACCTGGGACACGGTCGCTCGCGTCCGCTTCAGGGCTTCCACCGCGACGGGACGGCCGGTCGCGCGCGCGATATGGCCGGCGAGCAGCGCCGCCTGATTGAACCGCCGGCGCCAGAGCCGCACCACATGGAGGGGCACCGGAACGATCAGGTCCGCCTCTTCCAGCAGCGCGGCGCCGGCCTGTCGCATCAGCCGCGCCATGGGGCGGGCGAGATCAAGACGGTCTCCATATTTCAGCTGATGAACCATGTCCCGGCTGACATCGCCGAACAGGACCGCGGCGCGGGCGCGGTCGAAGGCGGGCGGGTCCGCGAGCGCCTCGGCGGAGAGGAGGGGTTCGCCGGCCGGCGCATAGGGCAGGGGCGTTCCCAGCCGGTCGCAGACCGGCGGCGCGATGAGGGTGAGGCGTCCCCAGCAGGGGCCGCACAGGCCCCCGGCATCATCCACGATGCCCCGGCACGCGAGGCAGGTGGGCGGAAGGATGAGGTTCAAGGCGCCGCGACCCGACGCCGTCACCGCGCGGGCGATGGGCCCGAGGCGCGCGCCCAGACTGACGCCCTTCAAAGCGCCTGCGCGCGCCCACCGCCGAAGGTCCGCTCTTTCCATGCGCCGTCCGCATCTGTCGGGACCGGCCGCGCTGGGTTGCGCCCGGTTGGTCCAGAATGGGCCAGGGCCGGCCCCGTCGCAACGCGCGACAGGTACGAAAAATGCGCTTAAGGGTTGATCAGCCCGCCCGCGCCGAAACCGCCATCGATGCCGATGGTCTGGCCGGTGACGAAGCCGGACTTCGTGCCATCCAGAAGGAAGGCCACGGTGCCGGCCATTTCCTCCGGCGTCCCGGCGCGCCGCATGGGCACCACCCCCATCCAGGCCGCGCGGGTCTGGGGCGTGAGCAATTCCTTCAGCAGCGGGGTTTCCACGGGGCCGGGGGCGATGGCGTTCACGCGGATGCCGGACGTGGCGAGTTCCACCGCCATCACCTTGGTCAACTGGATCACGCCGGCCTTGGACGATCCATAGGCCACGCGCCCGAGATTGCCGCGCTGGCCCGAAATGGAGGCGATATTGACGATGGACCCGCCGCCATTGGCGAGCATCGCCTTGGCGGCCTCGCGGCAGACTAGAAAGGTGCCCACGAGATTGATGTCGAGGATGGTGCGGAACAGCTCCGCCGAGGTCTCCAAAGCGGGAATGTCGCGGGCGATGCCGGCGCTGTTCACCACGCCCTTGAGCGGGCCGAACGTGCGCGCCGCCTCCGCGATGGTCCGCTCGACTTCGACTTCCTTGGTCACATCCAGCGCGACGAAATGGGCCTTCTCGCCGTGCGCGGCGAGCGCCTCGCGGGCCGCTTCGAGCGCCGGCGGCGCGATATCCGCCACGATGACGCGCCAGCCTTCCGCCAGAAGATAATCCGCCAGCGCGAGGCCGATGCCGGAGGCACCGCCCGTCACCAGGACGCTTGCGTTCTGAAGCACTCTGTCTCTCCCTGTGCGCGCCGCCGCTCAAAGCGGGTCCGTAATCCATTCCTCGATGGCCACTTCAAAGGTGACGCAGACCGGGTTGCCGCCGGGCACGAAACGCCCGCCGAACACGCGGCCCTGCGCGTCCGACACCGTGCCGGACAGGAGGGCGCGCCCGTCCCGCACTTCGCCTGAAAGAGTCAGCGTCTCCACCGCCGCGCCGGAGACGAGAATTTCCCGCCCGTCGAGCGTTTCGAGCCGCGCCTCGGTCAGGCTGCCGAGGCTCCCGCGCACCAGGGCGCAGGTGATGTCCTGGTCGCGGCAGAGCGCCGCGATGGCGCCCACCAGATCCTCATTGGGCCGCACGCGGCCATAGAGCAGGCGGCCGGTGCGGCCGGTCTCGATGCGGGTTTCGGTCATGAGGCGGCCAGAGCGGGATGGAAGATGGACATGGCGGTCTCCGGGTCGGGCCGCTGGCGGACATCGACCTGCGCATAGGCGCGGGCGTGGATGAGCGGCGGATCGTCTCCCGCAAGGCTCACGGCGGGCAGGAGATGGCCGCCGAACACGGTTCCGTCGGCGTCCGCCAGCAGGGCGTGGCAATGAACCAGGGGGGAGCCGTCGAGGGCGATACCGAGCGCGCCGCCGCCCCCCAGCACCAGGACCGGCCCGGCCGGGATGGGCGTGGAATAGCGCGCCACCTGCGGGCCTTCGGGATTGGGGGCGGCGATGCAGTATTCAAGCCGGGCGAAGGCCCCGCCTTGCAGCGTGAAGGCGGCGCAGTGCGCGCCGAGAGCAAACACGCCCCGCGCGAGGCCCGCCGCCAGGCTTTCGCCGGGCCGGAGTGCAAAGCGCACCGCGCGGGCGCCGCCATCGCACAGGCTCTCGCGGCGCTCCGGATGAACCGGGCCGGGATGGACCAGCAGGCGCAAGGGCGTGCTCACGCGCTGCGCTCCATGGGGCTTGCGAGCGGCAGCAGCCCGCGCGCCTCCAGACCCTCGCGGACCATTTTCTTGGTGATCTTGCCATAGGCGGATTTCGGCAGGGCCTCGAAAACGAAGACGCGCTTGGGCAGCTTGTAGCGGGCGATCTTGCCCTCCAGGAAGGCGATCAGGTCGGCTTCCACGATCTCAAAGCCCGCCCGGGGCACGCAGACCGCGACCCCCACCTCGCCCCACATGGGATCGGGCACGCCGACGATGGCCACCTCCGCCACGGCCGGATGCTGGAGCACCTTCTCCTCCACTTCGCGCGGATAGACGTTGGAGCCGCCGGATATGTACATGTCGGAGGCGCGACCGGTGATGTAGACGAAGCCCTGTTCGTCCATGTGGCCGAGATCGCCGGTGCGGAACCAGCCGTTGCGGAACGCCTTCGCATTGGCGTCCGGGTTGTTGTAATAGCCCGCGAACACCGCGACCCCGCACACGCAGATTTCCCCGGTCTCGAACGGCGCCACTTCGCGGCCCGCCTCGTCCTGGATCTGCACCTGCATGCCGGTGCGCTCGAAGCCGCAGGTGCCGACCTTCACATGGGGGCCGTCTTCCGGCTCATGCAAGGCGGGCGGCAGAACCGTGATGTTGCCGGTGACTTCCCCGAGCCCGAAATACTGCACCAGCACCTTGCCGAGCTTCGCCAAGGCCCGCTTCTGGTCCTCGCGATACATGGGCGCGCCGGCATAGATGAGGTAGCGCAGGCTGGAATGGTCGTGCAGGTCCACGCTCGGATGCTCCACCAGCAGCTTGGTGATGGTGGGCACGGTGAAAAGGTTGGTGACGCGCCATTTTTCCACCAGCCGCCAGGCTTCGTCCGCATCGAACCGGTCGGAGGGGAGCAGGATGGTCTTGGCGGCGCGCGCGGTCTGGACAAGCTGGTGGATGCCCGCCCCGTGGGAGAGCGGGGCCACCACCAGGGACGCATCCTCCTGGGTGGTTCCGGGCATTAGGTCGCACAGATGGTTGGTGATGACGAAGCCCATCTGGCCGTGGGTGAGCACGGCGGCCTTGGGACGCCCCGTCGTGCCCGAGGTGAAGAAGAACCAGCAGGGGTCGTCATGCTCCACATCCGCCACGTCCGGCCGCGCCCCGAGATGGGCGTCGACAATGTCCGCATAGCTCTCGCCGAAGGGTGCGGAACCGATGGCGATCACGGTGGCGATGGCCGGCGCCTCGCGCCGCGCGGCCATCACATGATCGGGAAAATCCGCATGGCAGATCATGGCGATCGCGCCCGAGGCGGAGGCGAGATAGGCGACCTCGTCCGGCGTCTGGCGGAAATTGGTGGGGACCCAGACCGCGCCGATGCGGAAGCAGGCGAACATGCTCTCGAACATTTCGAGGCAGTTCTTGGACTGAGTCAGCACCCGGTCGCCCTTGCCGATGCCGCGCGCAAGCAGGCCCGCCGCCATGGCGTCCACGCGCGCATCCATCTGCGCCCAGGTGGTTTCCTGCGCCCCATGGACGAAGCCGATGGCCTGCGGGAAGCGGCGGGCCGCCTGGCGCAGGACATGGGACAGGTTCATGACCCGCTTGGAACAGGGCACGAGGCCCCCTTTCGGACTGCTCACCATGGGGATTTCGCCTTCGGATGGGTCATGGATGGGATGCGCCTCAGGATCGCGCCCGGGCCAAGGCGCGCGCCGGTTTGGGCGCGCCGGCCTGCGCCCCGGCAAGGGCTGCGGACAGGCGCTCGGCCTCGCGCTGGAGCAGCGGTGCGAGCGCGTGCCGGCGGTCTTCGGTGAGGCGGCTCTCGATGGCCGCGATGGACAAGGCGCCCGCCGGGCGCCCGTCGGGCCCCGGCACGGCGATGCCGATGCCCCAAGAGCCCGGCACCACCAGGCCGGGATTGACCGCATAGCCCCGCGCGCGGGTCTCTTCCACCAGGGTCAAAAGGAAATCCGGCGCGCAGCCGGGAAACTCCGCCGCCAGCAGCGCCGCGTTGCGGGCCAGGATGGCTTTCACGTCGCTGTCGGGCAGGGCCGCGAGCAAAGCAAGGCTTCCCGCGCCGATGCCGAGCGGGTGGCGGTCGCCGGCCTGGAGCACATGGGTGCGGATGGGGAAGGGGCCTTCCTCGCGATGCAGGCAGACCGCGAAATCATCCCGCGGCACGGAGAGAAACGCACTGTCCCCGCTTTCGCGCGCGAGCCGCGCCAGCCCGTCGCGCGCCAGAGCGTGAATGCCGAATCGCTCGCTCGCCAGCACGCCTAGGACATAGGCTTCCGGGCCGATATGATAGCGCCGTGTGGTCGGGTCCTGATCCAGCAGGCCCGAGCGCACCAAGGCGAGAAGAACGCGCCGCGCCGTGGGCTTGGGGAGGGATGACGTGGCCACGATATCCGACAGCCGCGCGCCGGCCGTGCCCGCGCGCCCCACCAGCAGCAGCAGCGCGATGGCGCGCTCGATGCTCCGTGTCCCACCGGGCCCCGCCTCTTCGGCGGCGCCGTTTCCTCGCCCTTGATCCATATGATGGACCTGATTCTGTGATTGGAGCTAGACAGCCCGAGGTCAGTTCTGCCAGAAACTCTATCTCTGTTGAGGCGGTGGCCACAAGAGCCCCGTCCAGTGCAGCAATAATCGGTCCATCACTTGGACCTGGGATGGGAAGCAGGCCACGACCGGCCGCCAAGGGAGGAAATGAAACATGTCTCTGAGCCGTCGCACCCTGTTGAAGGCGAGTGCCGCCACCATGCTCGTGGGCGGCATCGCCGCGCCGCACGTGGCGCGCGCCCAGAGCGCGGAATATTCCTACAAATACGCCAACAACCTGCCCGTCACGCACCCCATGAACGTGCGCGCCAACGAGATGGCCGAGGCCATCAAGAAGGAGACCGACGGCAAGGTCGAGATCAAGGTGTTCCCGTCCAGCCAGCTCGGCGGTGACACCGACATGCTGAGCCAGCTGCGCTCGGGCGGCATCGAATTCTTCACCCTCTCGCCGCTGATCCTCTCGACGCTGGTGCCGAACGCCTCCATCTCCGGCATCGGCTTCGCCTTCCCCGACTATGCCACCGTGTGGAAGGCCATGGACGGGGATCTCGGCGCCTATGTGCGCGGCCAGATTTCCAAGTTCGGCCTCGTCGCCATGGACAAGATCTGGGACAACGGCTTCCGCCAGACCACCACCTCCACCAAGCCGATCCAGACCTCCGCCGACTTCAAGGGGCTGAAGATCCGCGTGCCGGTCTCCCCGCTCTGGACCTCCATGTTCAAGGCGTTCGATTCGGCCCCGGCCTCCATCAATTTCGCCGAGGTCTATACCGCGCTCCAGACCGGCGTGGTGGATGCGCAGGAAAACCCGCTGGCCATCATCTCCACGGCCAAGCTCTACGAAGTGCAGAAGAACTGCTCGCTCACCAACCATATGTGGGACGGCTTCTGGTTCCTGGCCAACCGCCGCGCCTTCGAGCGTCTGCCGGAAAACCTGCGCACCATCGTCGCGAAGAACATCAATCTCGCCGGCGAGAAGGAGCGCACCGACGTCGCGGCGCTCAATGCCGGCCTCCAGAAAGACCTGACCGACAAGGGCATGGCCTTCAACACCACGAGCCCCGACAGCTTCCGCGACAAACTGCGCTCCGCCGGCTTCTATGCCGAATGGAAGGGCAAATATGGCGACGAGGCCTGGGCCATGCTGGAGAAATATTCCGGCAAGCTGTCCTGATCGCCGCCTGACTGTCTCACGGCCCGGGGCGCGCAGGCGCCCCGGCGCACGTCATCCAACGGACCCTCGCCATGGCTTCCGCAGCCGACGACAGCTTGCCCCTGGTCTCCGAAACCGAGGCGCCCCGCAAGGGCTCGGGCTTCATGCGCCCGGTGGAGGCGCTCGCCTCCGCGCTTCTTCTCGTCGTCGTGGGCCTGCTTCTGGCGGGGGCTGTGTCCCGCTATTTCTTCTCGCTGCCGGTGGTGTGGATCGACGAGGTCGCCTCCATCACCTTCATCTGGCTCGCCATGCTCGGCTCCATCATCGCTTTGGACCGAAACGAGCACCTGAAGCTCACGCTTCTCACCCGCCTGCTCTCGCCCGCCGCCGCCGCCTTCGTGGAGACGCTTGGCCTTCTGCTGGTGGCCGCCTTCCTGCTCGCGCTCGCCTATCCGGCGGTGGACTATATGATGGAGGAATCCTTCATCACGACGCCGGCCCTCAACATTTCCGGCTCCTATCGCGCCACGGCCCTGCCCGTCGGCATTATCGGCATGGCGGCGCTCGCGGTGGCGCAGGCGGTGCGGCGCGGCACGCTGCGCGACATCCTGGTCAGTCTTGTGCTGATCGCCGCTGTCCTCGGCGCGCTCTGGCTCGCCGCTCCCATGCTGATGAAGGCGGGGAACATCACCATCGTCCTGTTCCTGGTGGGCTTCGTCGCCGCGTGCCTCGCGGGCGGCGTGCCCATCGCCTTCTGCTTCGGCATCGGCACGGTGAGCTATCTCGCCTTCTCCACCCATGTCCCGGTCTTCGTGATGATCGGGCGCATGGACGAGGGCATGTCGAGCCTCATCCTCCTGTCCGTTCCGGTGTTCGTGCTGCTCGGCTGCATCCTGGATTCCACCGGCATGGGCAAGGCGATCGTGGATTTCCTCGCCTCGCTGCTCGGCCATGTGAAGGCGGGCATGTCCTATGTGCTGCTCGGCTCATTGTTCGTGGTCTCGGGCATTTCCGGCTCCAAGGTCTCCGACATGGCGACGGTGGCCCCCGCCCTGTTCCCGGAAATGAAGCGGCGCGGCCATAAGCCCAAGGAGATGATCGCGCTGCTCGCCACCGGCGCGGCCATGGCGGACACGGTGCCGCCCTCCATCGTCCTCATCGTGCTGGGCTCGGTGGCGGGCGTCTCCATCGCGGCCCTTTTCACCTCCGGCTTCGTGGTGGCCATGGTGCTGCTGGCCGCGCTCGCGGGCCTCGCGCGCTGGAAGGCGCGCCACGAGGACATGACCGGCGTGCGGCGCCTCTCGGGCAAGCTCATCGGCCGCACCGCGCTCGTCGCGGCCCCGGCGCTGGTGCTGCCCTTCCTGATCCGCAGCGCGGTGTCGAGCGGCATGGCCACCGCCACCGAGGTCTCCACCTTCGCGGTGGTCTATGCCTTCTTCATCGGCATCGTGCTCTATGGCGGCATCTCGCTGCGCACCTTCTATTCCATGCTGGTGGAGACCGCCGCGCTCACTGGCGCCATCCTCATGATCCTCGCCTGCGCGGTCGCCATGGCCTGGGCCATCACCCAGGCCGGCATCGCCCAGGACCTCGCGAACGTCATGGCGGCGCTGCCGGGCGGCTGGATCGGCTTCATGGCCGTCTCCATCATCGTCTTCCTGGTGCTGGGCTGCATCCTGGAAGGGCTGCCGGCCATCGTGCTGATGGCGCCGCTCATGTATCCCATCGCCCGCAAGCTTGGGATCAACGACATCCAATATTCCATGGTCATCGTCTCGGCCATGAATATCGGCCTCATGACGCCGCCCATCGGCATCGGCTTCTATCTCGCCTGCAAGATCGGCAACGTCTCCCCCGACGAGGCCATCAGCGCCATCTGGCCCTATCTCATCGCCTTGTTCATCGGCCTGATCGTGATCGCCGCCGTGCCCTGGATCTCCACCGGCTTCCTGTGAGGGCTGCGCCGTCAGGCGTAGCGCTCAAGGCCGGTCGGATCGAAGCGCGGCAGGTCTTCGCAGGGCGCATTGGCGTGGATCGGCGCGCGCATGCGCTCCAGAAGCGCCGGCGTGAAGGCGGGGGCGACGTCCAATGTCTCCAGCGCTCCGGTTTCGCCGGCCCGGAAACGCCGCCAGAGCGCGTCGGTGAGGTGGGACGCGAGCGGACCCACGGGCTCGATCAGCTTGTCGTAGAAGATGTGCCGATCGTCGGGCAGGCGGCCCGATGCGTCCACCACGGTCATGGGCGGGGACACGCCGATCACCGGCCCGGTGTCGATTTCCGTACTCACCTGGTGAAGGCTCCAGACGGTTTCGCTCGCGCCCCGCGCCTCCAGGTCCTCGTCGGGCGCCGGCCCCGCTCCGTGGCCGTGGAGCAGGTCGGAGGGATGGAAATTATAGATGCCGTAGGCGGGCATGGCGATGATGCGCGGGCCGATGACCTGGCCGAACACGCAGCTCAGGATCACGTCCGGCCGCCAGTCCTCGCGCAGGATCTGCCGGAAGCCATCTGTCTTCACTTCGCCGGTGAAGACCGGCGCGCCGGCCTGAAGCGCGGATTCGACAATGGCGGTTTCCATCTCGATCCGCTGCTCCGCGTCGAGATATTTCCAGATGCGCTTTTTGAGGCCGATGCGGGCCGCCGTGTCCACCGGATCGTCGGTGGCGAGGCCCGCGATGGTGATCCGGCCGGGAAACCGCGCCGCATAGGCCTTTACCGCCTCAAGAGCGAGAAACCCATATTCGAAGCTCGCGAAGAGGACGATCCGCATGCCGGTGTCCGCCGCCGCGCGCTCGTCAGGCGCGGGCAGGATGAGTTCGCCCCAGCGGGACTCGGGCACGGGCAGGAACCGCCGCCCCGCATGGGTGAGGAGCCGGATGTTCAGCGGCCCGTCGCGCTCCAGATCGGCGGGAAGAAAATCGGATTTCATGGCAATGCCTTGGGAAAACATCTCAACAATCGCCGCGCCAGGGAATCGACGGATCCGTCCGGCGGGTCCTGTCCCGTCTAGCTGAAACGTGCGCCGTTTGCATGTGTCGATCCCCCGAGGATGTGCGGCCGCCCTGGGGGGCGGGCAATGGTCCGGGGAGCCCGAGGCGCGTGGCGGAGTGCGCTTTTCGGCTTGGCGCCCGAGGCCTTGTGTGGTGAAGACGGACGGCTCGCCCCTGTGATCGGCGCGGGCGCTGATGAAACGGAACCGCCTATGCAGCTCGATGCCAAGTCCCTCCTGCCCGCGCGCATCGCCGTTACCGGCGGCGCCGGCTTCCTCGGTTCGCATCTGTGCGACCTGCTGCTGGCCCAGGGACACGAGGTGCTGTGCATCGACAATTTCTACACGGGCACACGGCGCAATATCGAGCACCTGCTCGCCCATCCCCGCTTCGAGCTGATGCGCCACGACGTGACGTTCCCTTTCTATATCGAGGTGGACGCCATCTATAATCTCGCCTGTCCCGCCTCGCCGGTTCACTATCAGTTCGACCCGGTCCAGACGACCAAGACCAGCGTGATCGGCGCCATCAATGCGCTGGGCCTCGCCAAGCGGCTGAAGGTGCCGGTGCTCCAGGCCTCCACGTCCGAGATTTACGGCGATCCGCAGGAGCATCCCCAGACCGAAGCCTATTGGGGCAATGTGAACACGATCGGCCCGCGCGCCTGCTATGACGAGGGCAAGCGCTGCGCGGAGACGCTGTTCTTCGACTATCACCGCCAGCATGCCTTGCAGATCAAGGTGGCGCGCATCTTCAACACCTATGGCCCGCGCATGCACCCCAATGACGGGCGCGTCGTCTCCAATTTCGTGGTCCAGGCCCTCACCGGGCAGGACATTACCTTGTTCGGCGACGGCAGCCAGACCCGCTCCTTCTGCTATGTGGACGATCTGGTGGCGGGGCTCGAAGCCCTCATGACGGCCCCCGCCGAGGTGACCGGCCCCGTTAATCTCGGCAATCCCGAGGAATTCACCATCGCCGAACTGGCGGCCGAAGTGCTGGATCTGGTGGGAGGCTCCTCCAAGCTGGTGTACAAGCCCCTGCCGCAGGACGACCCGCGTCAGCGCCGGCCGGACATTTCCCGCGCCCAGGCGCAATTGGGATGGGCGCCGAGCGTGCGCCTGCGCGAGGGGCTGAAGAAGACCATCGCCTATTTTGAGGGCCTGCTGGCGGAAAAGAACCGGCGCGACGGACGGGATCTCGCAGCGGGGGCTTGAGCAGGAGACATTCTGGGGACGTTCAGGATAGTCGTTTTCCTATTTTGAAAGTGACTTGAATTTCGCTCCGCGCGGCGCGATCACCAGGGACCGCGTCTCAGGGAGGTGTCCATGGCCCCGCAGCCTTTGTCCCCCGCGCCGTTCCGGGTGGAGGAAGCGAGCATCGCCGACCTGCATGCGGCGATCCGGGCCGGCACGACCACCTGCCTGGATGTGGTGGAGCAATATATCGCCCGCGTTCGGGCTTTTAACGGCCCAAGCGTGCGCCTCGTGACGGCGGATGGCGCGCCGATCCCGCCGGCGCCGGGCGCCGAGCGGGGCGAGGCGGCCCAGCGCTTTCCCACCGAAACGGTCAAGGCGGCGGACATCATGCCGGACCTGGAGCGCTATCGCGGCCCGCCGATCCAATATGGAGAGATGGCTCCGACCGCCTCCGACCCCGACGTGATGCAGCAATATGGCTGGATCGTCGGCACGCCCGGGGCCGGGCAGGTCAATGCGCTCTCCACGCTCAATCTGCGGGGCGAGCGGTCTGTCACCTGCCGGGGCGATTATGACCTTCACCCCTCAAAGGGGCCTCTCCCGCCCGGCGCGCCACCCATCTGCGAAGTCTTCCGCCAGCTTCCCGATGCGCGCGAGCAGGCGGCGGCGCTGGATGCGCGCTATGGGCGCGCGCCCGACCTGGAGGCCATGCCCATGTATGGGGTGGTCTTCTCCTTCAAGGATGCGTTCGACACCAAGGACATGCGCTCCACCGGCGGAGGGGACGCCGCCTACGACATGGACGTGCCGGCGCGCGACCATCTCCTGGTGGAGCAGTTGCGGCGCAAGGGCGCCATCATCTTCGCCAAGGCAGTGATGACGGAATATAACGGGCGCGCCGGCGACCCCGGCGGGCGCCACCAGGCCGAAACCTTCCTTCCCTCCGTGCTCGGCAACCAGCGCTCCTCCTGGGGCGGAACCGCCGTCAATCCTTACGACACCGCGCGCGCGGCCTCGCTCGGCTCCTCCTCCGGGTCCGGCGTGTCGGTGAGCACCAACATGGTCATGGTGAGCCTGGGGGAAGAGACGCGGGCCTCCTGCCGCGGCCCGTCCAACCACAATGCCGTCGCGCTGATCCTGCCCCACAAGGCGATGCTCGGCTTCGACGGCGGGGCGATCGGCGCGGACATCCATGTGGACCGCACCGGAATCCATGGCCGCACCCTGGCGGATTGCGCCAAGGTGCTGGACGCCTTGAGGAATCCGGACGGCACCTATTACGACCCGCGCGACGTGTTCACCACCGTCCCGCGCCCGACCATCCTGCCCTCCTATGCCGCCCATGTGGGCCGGCGCGCCGACCTGTCCGGGCTGCGCATCGGCATCGTGCGCGAATCCATGATCATCCCGCCGGGATCGTTGACGGAGCGGCCCATCGTCGAGGCGGCGGATCGCGAGATCAAGGCGGTGCTGCGCGACCGCCTCGGCGCCCATCTGGTGGAGAGCGCGCACCGCCACTGGACGCCCGACCCCAAAATCGAGCCCATGGCCGTGGATTTCCGCGCGGCGCTCGCCCGGCTCATCCCGGTCTTCATGCCGGACCTGCTCTATCGGCTCGGCCCGGACGGCGAGCCGCTTTACCCCGAGTTCGCGGCCGCCATCCGGCCCACCGAATTCCTGCCCGGCCGCGTGTTCGGCACCGGCGACATGGCCCCCATCGATTACATGGTGGCGCTGGCGGACGGCCTCATCCCGCCGCCGGAGGCGCTGGACCTCATGAGCATCCAGCCCCAGCAGCTTGCTCCGGCCTTCCGCTTTCACATCTCCCAATATCTCACGCGCCGGGCGCGGGACTGGGCGGAGAAGGGCTTTAACGAGACGCTGACCGACTGGGCGGCGCTCA
Source organism: Pseudomonadota bacterium (assembly GCA_040755535.1). GTDB lineage: Bacteria > Pseudomonadota > Alphaproteobacteria > Rhizobiales > Xanthobacteraceae > Aquabacter. The sequence goes on from JBFMAV010000010.1 coordinate 57,560, forward strand.
ATGCGCGCTCCAAATATTGGGGGGACGACCAGAAATCCGCCTTCGCGAACTGGGAGGAGGTCAGCGATCTGCGCAACCCGCTCGATCAGCGCCAGGGCATCAATGAGCGCATCATGCTGCGCGAATTGCTCCGGCGCCTCGACATGATGGTGCTCTATGAAAACCGCCTGGACGCGCTGGTGCGCCTTCACACGCCCTTCGCCCCCGCTTTGATCGGCGGCGCCCCGCAGCCGCGCACCATGGGCGCGCGCGATTCCGCCCGCGACCAGAATTTGTTGCCGGAATCCTTCGACGGACCCAATGCCGGGCTGACCGAGATCCTCGTGCCGGCGGGGTTCGTCACCACGGTCTATGATCCGGTTCACGCCCTGGAGGCCGACGGCACGCGCTGGACGGCGCGCCTGTCCGACGTGCCCACCCTTCTGCCGGAGCCGGGCCTGCCCTTCTCCCTCGTGTTCCGCGCCGAGCCTGGGCGCGAGGACGCGCTGCTGGAAATCGCGTCCGCTTACGAGGCCGCCTCGCGCCGGCGCATCCCGCCGCCGCGTTTCGGGCCGCTTTGAGGGTCAATCCGTGCGATCGAAAGCCGCCTGGATGAGGGCGGGCGCCGTGACCGCGTTGGCGAGGAGAAGCTGAAGCAGCACGCGCGCCTTGGCCGGATTGTGCAGGCCCGCGGCGACGAGCCCCAACGCATCGTCGCTCACCTCGATGTTGCGCAGGACCGGGCCGACCGGACAGCGGCTCGCCCGCACGCCGACAATACCCTCCTTCGCCGCCTCTGCCAGGGCGCCGATCACCGCCCGCGCGCCGTTCCCGTCTCCCACCCCTGCGAGCACCAGGCCCCGGGCGCCGCCCGCGATGGCGGCTTTCGCCAGGGTCTCTTCCATGCCCGCATGGGCATGGAGAATGAAGACCCGCGGCAGCGGCGCCTCCTCCGGCAGGGGCAAAGTCAGGCGTGGGCCGGCCTCGCGCAGGAACACCACGCCATTGGGCGTGACATAGCCCAGGGCTCCCAGATTGGGCGAGCGGAAGGTCTCCACCTGGGTCGTGCTGGTCTTGGTCACATCGCGCGCGCCATGGATCGTGTCATTGAGAACCACCATGACCCCGCGCGCCCGGCTGTCGGGGTGGATCGCGACCATGATCGCGGCCCGCAGATTTGCCGGTCCATCGGCCGATAGCGCGGTGGAGGGCCGCATGGCGCCCACCATCACCACCGGCTTGTCGGTGGCGAGCGTCAGATGCAGGAAGAGGGCGGTCTCCTCCATGGTGTCGGTGCCATGGGTGACGAGGAGGGCATCCACATCCTCCCGCGCCGCCACGTCGCGGATGCGGCGCGCGAGCGCGATCCATACCTCGTCCGTCATGTCCTGGCTGCCGATGGCCGCCACCTGCTCGAACGAGAGGCGCGCCATCTCCTCCACGCCGGGCACCGCCGCAATCAGGCTTTCCGCGCTGACCGCTCCCGCATTGTACCCGCCCTTCGACCGCGCATCCGCCGCACCGGCGATGGTGCCACCAGTGGATAGGATGACGACGCGGGGAAGGGGTAGGGGAGAGGCGGGAAAGGGGGGCATCGGGTCCAGGGAGTGTGAGTGGAATTGTCGATCCATCGGAAGCCGGTAGCCACTGCGCGTCAAGTGCGCGGTTAGGATTCGGGAGGGCATGATCATCCTGATTCGAACCGCTGTGCGGGGCACAGTGCGGAGACGCCGCAGTTCGGTCGTGCGCGGCGCCGATCCGATGCTCTTTTCAGCTTGGGCTTCGGTCCCGGTTCTGGTTTTCGCGGACGCCGCGTGCACGCGTGCGCCGTGCCCTCGGTGAGGAAACGACCTGCATCGCGCGGGCTATTGCCGGGTTTGTCTGAACCGACAATTGGCTTCCCTCACGCTCCACGCTATGTGTCGCCGGGAAGCCGACCCGCTGATCCTGCGGGCTTTCGGTGGAGCGCGCATGGATACCATCCGCCCTGCGCCCGGCGTCGGTGTGCAGTGGGCTTGGACAGATGTGACCGCTCGCACGTGATGCGGCCTGAGGGGATTAGTCGTGATGGAAATGAGGCCGGGGCCGCGCAAAGTCCTGATCACCGGAACCGCCGGATTCATTGGTTTTCATCTTGCCAGCCTTCTCCTTGCCGAGGGTTTCGAGGTCCAAGGCTTCGACGGCATGACGGATTATTACGACGTGACGCTGAAGCGGCGGCGCCACGCAATGCTATTGCAGAATCCGAATTTCAAGGCCGTAGAAGCGATGCTGGAGGATCAGGCGCGCTTCGACGCCATGGCCGACGCATTTCAACCCGAGGTGATCGTGCATCTCGCCGCCCAGGCGGGTGTGCGCTACAGCCTGGAAAATCCGCGGGCCTATCTCGACGCCAACGTGATCGGCACCTTCAATGTCATGGAGGCCGCGCGGCGGCTTGAGGTGAAGCACCTGTTGATGGCCTCCACCTCGTCCGTCTACGGGGCGAACGAGGACATGCCCTTCACCGAGACCGAGAAGGCGGACACGCAGCTCACCATCTATGCGGCCACCAAGAAGGCGAACGAGAGCATGGCGCATGCCTATGCGCATCTTTGGTCCCTTCCCACCACCATGTTCCGCTTCTTCACCGTCTACGGCACCTGGGGACGGCCGGACCTGGCGCTCTATAAGTTCGTCGCCGCGATCCTCGAGGACCGGCCGATCGACATCTACAATCACGGCGATATGTACCGCGACTTCACCTATGTGGATGATCTGGTGCGCGGTATCCGCCTGCTGATCGACGCCGTGCCCGAGCGCCCGGTCGACGGCGTGGTTCCGGAAGGCGACAGCCTCTCTCCGGTGGCGCCGTTCCGGATCGTGAATATCGGCAATTCCGACAAGGTGCGCCTGCTGGACTTCATCGACGCCATCGAAGAGTGCCTCGGCAAGACGGCGATCCGCAACTACATGGAGATGCAGAAGGGCGACGTTCCCGCCACCTGGGCGGATGCCAGCCTGCTGCAACGATTGACGGGCTACCGCCCCCACACCGACTTCCGGGACGGCATCGCGCGTTTTGTGGAATGGTATCGGGCATATTACGGGAAGTGATCCGGTCGGGGGCAGGAATGGTCGCACCACCTCAGAAGACGCTGGCCATCGTCGGGCTCGGCTATGTGGGGCTGCCGCTGGCGGTGGAGTTCGGCAAGCACCGTCCGGTGGTCGGTTTCGACATCAACGGGCATCGCATCGCGGAATTGTCCGCGGGCCGCGACAGCACCCTGGAGGTGACGCCGGAGGAACTGGGGGAGGCGCGCCACCTGCGGTTTTCCTCCAACCTTGACGACATCCGCGCGGCGACCATCTTCATTGTGACCGTTCCGACCCCGGTGGACGTGCACAAGCGGCCGGACCTTGGGCCGCTGCTGCGCGCCTCGGAGACCGTGGGCAAGGTTCTGAAGGCCGGCGACATCGTCATCTACGAAAGCACGGTCTATCCCGGCGCGACGGAGGACGATTGCGTACCGGTCCTGGAGCAGGTGTCCGGCCTGCGCTTCAACCGGGACTTCTTCTGCGGCTACTCGCCCGAGCGCATCAATCCGGGCGACAAGTCCCATCGTCTCCCCTCGATCCGCAAGGTCACGTCGGGTTCGACACCCGAGGTCGCGGACGAGGTCGATGCCCTCTACGCCTCCATCGTGACGGCCGGCACCTACAAGGCGGAATCGATCAAAGTGGCGGAGGCGGCAAAGGTGATCGAGAACGTCCAGCGCGACCTGAACATCGCGCTCATCAACGAACTCGCTATCATCTTCAACCGCATGGGCATCGACACCGAGGCCGTGCTGAAGGCCGCCGGCACCAAGTGGAACTTCCTGCCCTTCCGCCCCGGCCTCGTGGGCGGGCATTGCATCGGCGTCGATCCCTATTACCTCACCCATAAGGCCGAGGCGCTTGGATACCATCCGCAGGTGATCCTGGCCGGGCGCCGTATCAATGACGGGATGGGCGCCTATGTGGCCGGGCAGATGGTGAAGGCCATGCTGCGCAAGCGCATCCAGGTCCATGGGTCGCGCGTGCTGGTGCTGGGCCTGACCTTCAAGGAGAACTGCCCCGATCTCCGCAACACTCGCGTGGTGGACGTGATCAGCGAGCTTCGGGACTTTGACGTTCAGGTGGACGTGCACGACCCCTGGGCCGAAGCGGCCGCCGCCCGCCACGAATACGGGATCAATCTTATCGATACGCCGCATGACGGCGTCTATGACGGCGTCATGCTCGCGGTTGCGCACGATGCGTTTCGTGCAGGTGGGAGTGTGGCGGCCCGCCGCTACGGCAAGCCGCTTCATGTGCTGTATGATCTGAAGCACCTGCTGGGGAAACACGAATCAGATTTACGCCTTTAGTGCCGGTCTCTCCGGGATGGGTTGCGCACAGTGGAGGGGGCTATGTTGGCGAAGTTTGTTCTGTTGAACCGAAAGCTCTCCGCCACCCTCGACCGAGTTCTGCCTGATCGGTTCCGCCAAGACGGCAACAGTACCTTCCTACGCGATGTGCTGCCACAGGCCGTGCGCCCCAACGATCGAGTCTATGATCTGGGCGGAGGTTCACGCCCTTTTCTCTCCGTGGAACGGAAATCCGAACTAGGTGTACAGGTCGTCGGCCTAGACATCGATGCCGCCGAGCTGGCTGCAGCTCCAGCAGGTGCTTATGACCAGACCATTGCCCATGACCTGTGCACGTATGAGGGGGCGGGGGATGCGGATGTCATCATCTGCCAAGCGACGTTGGAACATGTCTCGGATACCGCGGGCGCGATGCGCGCCATGGCGTCCACTGTCCGGCCCGGAGGGCGTATTTTTATCTTCGCTCCGTGCCGCAACGCGATGTTCGCGCGCCTAAACCGCCTCCTCCCGGAGGGCGTGAAGCGGCGGATATTGTTCTTGCTCTTTCCTCAGAAGGGGGAGGGGCATGATGGGTTCAAGGCCTATTACGACCGCTGCACGCCGAGCCAGATCGAGGCATTGGCACACGCAAATGGACTACTGGTCGAAGAGCGGCGGCTGTTCTGGACGTCGTCCTATTTTTCCGTTTTGGTGCCGGCCTTTGTTGCGTGGCGCCTTATGCAGTTGCTGGCTTATTTCGTGGTGAAGGACGACGCGGCGGAGACCTTTATCTACGTGCTGCGCAAGCCGGAGCCGCCAATGTGAGGCCCATTGGCAAGGGAGTTTGCCGGTTGAGGGTCTCTACGGTGTCGCAGCTCGGCGTTACGGCTGCTCAATGCGTCCCTTTCTCCACCTGTTTCATCCCCTGCCTGAGTCTGGAGTGACATCAATAAGTTATGGTTGGGCTGACGACGTGCACCTGGCCGATCGCTCCTCCTTTATCCAAAGAACGGCCATCGTCGAAAAGGATGGCCCCCTTTTTGCGGCCGATCAGTGCCGGGCGCGGCGCGCGGACGATTTCAGGCATTTCAACCAGGACTTTGATGTTTGAGAGCCACCAGCGGCTAAACAGAATGGCGGTTGATGGTGTATCGACGATGCGAGGTCTGATAGCGGAGATGGTGCCGTGAAGGTTCGGCCGGTCGTTGTTCCCAGAGATGATCAAGCCGTAACCATCTGGTGTGCCGCTTCCGGTGTTGCTGTCCATATCTATAATCGAAATACTGATATTGTATATGTCGGAGGGTGTCGGTGGTTGCGCTGTGCCAAGGTGGATCATGAGGCCGGCATTTTTGTTTCCAGATGATTTTGGTCGAACGATCCTAATCCTATGCAGGACGTCACGCCAATTGTTTGGCTCTATATCAATGGCGCACTGTGGCGGTGATCCATTTGTATTTGTGTAGTATGAATCTTCAACGAGAAGGTCGGCGCCCGATATAATTGACATGCCTTGTCGGCGGTTATTATTTCCGCGAGGCCGAATGATGGTCACGTTTTGATTGACTGCATAGTCAGTGTCTTCCGGGCGCCCGATAGATCCCAGATAAATGCCATCACCCCAGCAATTGTCTGTTTGCGGATCTATGACTGTAATGTTCTTACAGCCGCGCAAGCTGATGCCCATTCCCCACTCTCCTGTGGTGGCGGCATTAAGGTCGCGCCGGCCATTGCAGACAGGCCGCCTTAACAAAATGTCGTTCGCTCCAAGATGGCACCGGATCATCTGGTAAGATCCCGAATTGTGGGCCAGCATTTCCAGGCAAGCGGGACCCACGAACTCCCAATCCAGTCGGGGAGGGCATGTAATGCCGACCGGTGTGATATGGATTTTCTGGGACTGGCGGAAACGGGAATGCCGCTCCACCGCACGGTTCACCGCTCTTTGCAGCAACGCAGTTTCGTCCCCGATACCTTTAAGGCCCATCTGGCGGCATTCCAACACGCCGTTGGAGGCAATGGCGGAGAGTCTGATGCCTCCTTGGGTGGTCAGGTCATGATCGCTTCCTGCGGGAGGGGCGATCTGATAGGCGTATCCCTCCCTTTTGACCCTCAGCACGTCACCTACCCCAACCGCCCCCTCCTCACCAGGCGCATAGGTCAGCCTGGCGTCCGCAAGAAGGCTCGGGAGGTCGGCAAACTCGATTTCGTCGACGCGGTCCGTCGCCGGTTCTGCCAAGCCCTGCATCGCTTCGGCGGCGCGCGCAGTCATTGCTGGGAGCGACCACAAAGCCAGAGCGGCAAGGGCCTTGTTGATGGAGCGGCGAGAGGTTCTGAGTGTATGTGTCACGTGCTGGTGCCCGCCTGCCTGATTCTATCTGCTCGGTTCGGAATCGGACGAAAATTTTGGATCAAGCTGATTGAGGTTAATTTTATTCTTCTGAACCCCACATTGATATAACCAGAAGCAGTTCGGACCTTAACCGTCAAAGTCAAGGCTTAGCTCGGATCGGCGACTTCATCGCTTGGTGGTCGCTTGAGTTGCAGTCCGCCTGAATTTAAGGCGAAGCTCTGGGGTGAAGTCACTTCATGCCGCTTCCCTCGCTTCGGCGCCGAGATCACCGGAGTGTCGGGGTTTGGCTGGCGTCCAAGGGGCGTGGTAACGCGTCGCACCGTTTCCTGCCTTGGCCGCGAGGGTTGCCATTCACTCTCGCTTGCATTCGGCCACCCTGGATGCGTCGAGGGGCGATGGGCATTCATTCTGGAGAAAGGCTCTGCATGTATCCCAAGCCAATTGCATTGTTGTAGTCATCATCTTCTAGCTCTTATGCGTGTTGTCAGGATCCCCTCCCTCACAGGAGACATGCGGCGCATCATCAGGTGGGGCTAAAAACCGAGAGCAGCTTTGGGGAATCTGGTAGGTGCCAACCGAATTGTTCAGTGCCCCGTATTGGGTCCCCATATCGGCTGTGCAATTGTTAAGCGGCTGGCATGGGTCGCATGTGAGTGAGCGGAAATCGTCCTGTCAGGAAAAGGCGCGGAAATGGTGAAGGTGGTGGGAGCGCAGGGGCGCAGGCTTGCGTTGAGGCTCATACAGGTCGCAGATGCCCCGTATGTGTATGATCTGAGAACAAATCCCGCCTATAGTGAATTTCTCTCTAAGGTTCAGGGGGGTGTCGAAGGCCAATTTCGATGGATTGAGCTTTACAAACTACGTGAATTGGCTGGCCTTGAATATTATTTTATAATTGAGCGCCTAGATGGCGTGCGCTGCGGGGTCGTTCGTCTGTACGACATCAATCATGATCAATTTTCTTGGGGGAGTTGGATACTCGATTGCAATAAGCCCCAATTGGCTGCACTTGAAAGCGCCGTCTTATCCTTTGGACTCGGGTTTGAGCAGTTGGGACGGAAATGTGCTTTGATCCAGGTGCGCAACGCAAACGAGCATGCCAAATCCTTTTATCGCCGCTTTGGTCTGAAAGAAACTCATAGCGATGGCGCTAATTTATATTTTTCTTATACGTGGGAACAGTTTTTAATCGATCGTGTCCGTCATTATAGCGTTCTGGCTGGCGAGGTCCTTCCATGACGATACCTGCTTGGCCACCGGATGCTGTGATTCCAAAAGATGCAGTGATTGAGCAGGATGTCATTATCGGCGCTCGCGTTATTCTTGCGGGCTCGGGGATTACCTTGCGATTTGGGTGCCGACTGGATGCGGGTAGCATCGTTGGCGACGGTGTGACCATAGGCCAAGGGGCCCATTTGCGCGCGGGTGCCGTGGCGCTCCATTCGGTGCCTCCCAATGCCATTGCGGAAGGCAATCCGGCCCGTGTGGTTGGCTATCGTAATGTAGCGGAGGGAGTTCAAAACCCGAGCGCCGCGCCACGCCATATCGATATTCCGAGTGTGGAGAACACGCCTCGCCCGGGGCGGATCCCCTTGAGCGTGGGCACCAGTGCGCTCTATCTGATGCGGCGCATCACCGATGCGCGGGGATCGTTGACCGTCGGCGAAGTGCCTGCCGAACTGCCTTTTATGCCCGCGCGCTATTTCGCTGTTTTCGGCGTTCCCTCGCAGGAATTACGCGGGGAGCATGCGCATAAGCTGTGCGAGCAATTCCTCATTTGCCTGCACGGCTCTTGCCGGGTGCTCCTTGATGACGGTCTGCATCGATGTGAGGTGACTCTCGATCGACCTGACGTTGGCGTTTACATGCCGTCTATGATCTGGGGAACACAGTATCGGTATAGTTCCGATGCTGTGCTCTTGGTGTTCGCCTCGCGGCACTATGAGGCGGATGACTATCTGCGCACATATGACGAATTCCTCCGTGAGCGAAAAGTTCACGCATGACCATTCCCTTTCTTGATCTCGGCGCTGCGTATCGAGAGCTAAAATTAGAAATAGATGCCGCGATCCACCGCGTGTTGGATAGTGGATGGTATATTCTTGGATCGGAAGTGGAGGCTTTCGAAGCCGAGTGGGCCGAGTATTGCGGCGCCCGGTACGCCGTGGGAGTGGCAAACGGCCTTGATGCGCTGATCCTGGCCTTGCGTGCACTGGACGTAGGGCCCGGCGACGAAGTCATCGTGCCGTCGAATACCTATATTGCAACTTGGCTTGCCGTGAGTGCGACCGGTGCGCGGCCGGTACCGGTGGAGCCAGATCCGGCCACGCATAATATCGATCCCGCGCGTATTTCAGCCGCCATTACCGCAGCCACCAAGGTTCTGCTGCCCGTTCATCTCTACGGCCAGCCCGCACATATGGCCCCTATCATGTCCCTCGCGCAGATGCATGGTTTGAAGGTGGTTGAGGACGCAGCCCAAGCTCATGGCGCGCGCTACGAGGGCGCGCGGCTTGGGGCGCATGGCGACCTTGTGTGCTGGAGCTTTTATCCGGGGAAGAATCTGGGCGCATTGGGCGATGCCGGGGGAATCACGACAAATGACCCGGAATTGGCTGACCGCATTCGCATGCTCCGCAACTACGGCAGCAAGGTGAAATATGAGAACCGGGAGCTGGGGGTCAATTCCCGGCTGGACCCAATCCAGGCGGCGGTCTTGCGCGCGAAGCTGCCACATCTGGAGGCGTGGAACGCACGTCGGCGCACCATCGCCGCTCATTATAATCAGAGACTTGTAGACAGCGGGTTCACCTTGCCCCATGTGCCCGCGTGGGCGGACCCTGCTTGGCATCTCTATGTCATTGGTACGACCCAGCGCACGCAATTACAGCGGCATCTGGCACAAGCCGGAATCGGAACGCTGATCCATTACCCCATCCCACCGCATATGCAGGAGGCTTATGCGGACTTAAGAATTCAACCTGACGCGCTGCCTTTGGCGCGGCATTTTGCAGGGAACGTCTTGAGCTTACCGATGGGACCTCATTTACACATCGATGCAGCGTGCGACGTTATCCAGGCGCTGGAGCGCTTCAACCAGGCCAATATTGACGCAGCGCGCTGAGTGGACCCGCAGGAAAAAGGAAAGAAAAATTGAGTGAATCCTCATATGGTCGTATTTTGCGCACATCGACCATTATGGGGATGGTGTCGGTTTCTAATATATTTTTTGGTTTGCTGAAAATGAAGGCCGTAGCCCTTCTGTTGGGACCTGGGGGTATTGGGTTGGTTGGGCTGTATCAGAGCCTTGTTCAGACCGGTGCGCAGATCGCGACGCTCGGATTGGGCACCGTGGGAACACGACAAATTGCTGCCGCAGCAGCGGACCCTGAGGGTGACAGTGTTGGAAGTATGCGCCGCGTTCTCTTTTTTGCGGCCTTGGGCCTGTCGATAGTCGGCGGTCTGTTTTTCATTGCCGCGAGCGCTCCCATCGCCGTCTATATATTGCAAATGCCGGACCGATGGCGCGACGTGGCGTGGCTGTCTCTCGGCGTGGCCTTGACCGTGTTTACGGCCTCGCAGATCTCGGTCCTGACAGGATTGCGACGCATCGGTGATGTCGCGCGTGTACAGGTGGCATCGGGGGCTGCAGGGCTGGTATTCGGAATTTTCGCGATCTGGCTCTGGAAAGAGCAAGGACTTCTTGCTGTCGTTCTGGCTGGGCCTCTAGCGACCGTTATCGTGGGATATATCTATATAAGGAGGCTTGGGCCGGTGCGTGGCCCGAAACCCAGTATTACGCATGTCTTTGGAGAATGGCGCGCCCTGGCATCGTTGGGTATCCCCATAATGTTGAGTGGGGTCGTGATGGCGGCGGGCAACCTGACGGCGCGAACTTTGATTCAGAGGGAATTGGGCGTTGATCAACTGGGTCAGTTCCAGGCTGCCTGGTCTATCGGCATGACCTATCTTGCGTTTGTACTTGGAGCCATGGCTTCAGACTATTTTCCGAGGCTCAGCGCGGTGATCAACGATCGTGAGACCGCTAGCCGGTTGGTGAATGAGCAAACGGAGGTGGCATTGATATTGTGCGGGCCAATCCTGTTGGCCACGCTTTCAATGGCGCCCTGGGTGGTCACTCTCCTCTATTCTGCGGATTTTGGCCCCGCAGCAGAGGTCCTGAGATGGCAGGTTTTGGGTGACATTCTGAAGGTCATGAGTTGGCCGCTCGGCTTTGTCCTGCTTGCCTCGGGCGCCGGCCGGGCATTCATCATCAGCGAGACAATCGGGATGGGGGCATTTATCGCTACCATCGCGCTTGCCATGCCGTTTCTCGGCATTACTGCAACCGGGGTTGCTTTCCTGGTTCTTTATGTCGTCTATCTTCCAATCGTATGGGTTTTCGCCCACGGCCGCATCGGTATCCGCTGGAGTCCAGCGGTTCGCATGCAGGGCGTATTATTGCTTTCACTTGCCGTTCTGGTCTATGCACTGGTTCACTATTCTCCTTTTTGGGGAGGTGTGGGAGGAATTGTAATTTCAGCCGGTTTTGCTGGCGTGGGTCTCCTCCAACTGGTGCTTCACGCGCCCCATGGCGGGATGGTCGGCGCGGTGATCAAGCGGATGAGCTGGGCGCACAAGCGGAAGACTGCGAAATGAGCCGGATGATGACATTTCGCATTTCCTTCATCCGTTATAGATGGACCTAGATGCGCATCCTCATTCCACTCCTCTCTTTCGCACCCCAGGGAGGGTATCGCGTTCTTTCGGAGCTCGCCAATGCTTGGCGGCGGCAGGCGCATGACTGCGTGTTCTTGGTGCCGTCAACGTCGGGAGATCCTTATTTTCCCACAACGGCTCCCATCTTGCGCGCGGACAAGACGGGGCGCTTTAGCGCTCACCCATCCGAACGTGCGCCGAGCGGTCTCGACAATATTCTCAGTCTCTTTTCGGGCTTGCAAAAAATTGGCCCCGAATACGATGTCATCCTGGCGAATCACAGTCTGACAGCGTGGCCCGTAAGTTTGGCGCGTACAGGAAAAGCTCGTAAATTTTATTATGTCCAAGCCTATGAGCCTGAATATTATAAATTTTGGTCTAGTCCTATTAAAAATGTCCTTTCCAGGATGTCATATCTTTTACCGCTCCGGCAAATCAGCAACTCATCAACATATGACGCTGTAGGCCTAAAGCCGTTAGATGTTATACCCCCCGGAATCGATCTATCCATCTTCGCTCAAAGAGTTGAGGCGCCGAGGTTTTCGCCGTCAAGTGAAATTGTCCTCGGCACCATTGGGCGCGTGGAGCCGCACAAAGGAACGGGCACTGCCCTGGCCGCCTATCGTTTGTTACGCGCGATGGAGCCGCACTTAAAGATGAATGTGGGCTTTGGTAATGTGGCGCCAGATTCCGATATAACGATCACCCCCATAAATGGGGATGCAGCCCTGGCAGCTTATTATCGGTCGGTCGATATTCTCGTGGTTGCTTGTAGAGGTCAGCACGGCGCTCCGCACTATCCGCTCATCGAGGCGATGGCGAGTGGCACGCCGGTGGTTCATACAGGTTATTATCCCGGTACATCCGCTAATAGCTGGATCGCTGAGGACGCCTCAACCGAGGCCTTGGCGATTGCTATTCGACAAGTGATCGACGCATCGGACGGCGACCGCGCGGATCGGATTCATGATGCTCGGCGGACTGTTGAAGACGGGTTGGCTTGGGATGTGGTTGCCGACCGTTTCATCGGGTGCTTCCGTCGTTAAGTAAAAGGCGGCGGAGGGTCGTTTGAGGTTCATTCTTATATTCATAATTTCTACTGTTCTCGGATATGTCGCCGGATTTCGTCCTTTCGGCATTGGGCGAGATTTTCTTAACTATTCATATTTTTATGCTCTTGTTGATTTCAACGATATTTCATTTTTTCGATTTGAGCCTGGGTTTGTTATTTCGGCGAAGATTGCAAAGACGGTTTTTGAGTTTGACTATATGACTTTTGCCTTTGTGCTGATGACAGTGTCTCTTTGTTTGAAATTTTTTGTGCTATCCTCTCTGAAGAATTACATTCCAGCGTTCGCTTTTTATATTGCATGCTGGTTTCCCCTGCAAGAAAATACCCAAGTAAGGCTGGCGGTTGCCACGAGCATTATATTCTTGGCTACGAAATATCTTTTTCAGAACCGTTGGAAGACGTTTTTGGCGCTATCTGCGATTGCCGCGACATTTCATATAACTATCGTGGTGTGTGCGGCTGTTATATTTACCGCCCACTTTTTGGGGCGATATAAAGTATTATATAGTTTGGCCATCTGCGTCGTTCCCGCTTTGGTCATTCCGTACCTTATCGATCTAATTTTTCCAATATTTGTTCAAATAAATCTAACTCTCGGAGGTATTGAGCCGGGATCTGAAGATATAAATATATTTTCGCTCACCAATATTTTTGCTACATTGTTCCTTATTGCCTCAGTGCTGTCTGGGAGTGTGAACAGTCATTCAAATCGCGTATTTTTCCTAGTGAGTTGTGCGGGATTTGCGTGTCTGATTGGATTTATGTCTATTCCCATCGTGGCGCACAGGCTGAAAGATATGATGTTAGTTTATATGACCTTCATTGCATTTGAGTATCGCATGTCTACGAAAACATTGCCGCAGGCGATAATTGCCACCCTGTTGGCTGCCGGATCCCTCTACGCTAATATAAATCTGGGGTTGTTCAGTGATTGAGAATGCGAAGATCGATATAGTTATTGTTAATTGGAACTCGGGCCATCAATTGCGAGATTGTATTGAAAGTGTTCGCCGTTTTCACTGTGGCGTAGTGCGAAGGTGCATTGTGGTCGATAATGGATCAACAGATGCCTCTGCAGATTTCTTAAAAAGTGCCGGTGATATAGAGGTTCTCTCTGTGGGGTCGAATTTGGGGTTTGCTGCGGGTTGTAATCTTGGCGCTGCACGCGGCGACAGTCCTTATATATTGCTGCTGAATCCTGATGCCTGTCTTTTGGCAGGGACACTGATCCCTCCTCTTGAGTACATGCAAGCTGCCCAAAATACTCAGGTCGGAATTGTCGGAGTTCAGCTTGTTGACGAGCATGGCGCCGTTCAGCGGACATGCGCGCATTTTCCGAGGCCATGGCATTTTTTTGCTAGTGCATTCGGGCTGTCCGTAGCGATAAAATCATTTGATTTCAAGATGGTGACCTGGGACCATCTTGAAACGAGGTTTGTAGATCACGTGATCGGGGCGTTTTTCTTGGTTCGTAGAGAAATATATTCGATGCTGGGCGGATTGGATGAGCGTTTTTTTGTTTATCTTGAAGACGTGGATTTTTCGCTCCGGGCGAGCGGGTTGGGTTATCGGTCGGCATACCTAAGTCACGTAAGTGTATATCATAAGGGCGGGGGTGTCTCAGAGCAGGTTAAAGCAGTAAGGCTCTTTTATTCTCGACGCAGTCGGATACAATACGCATACAAGCATTTTTCTTTGATTTCGGCCGTTGGGGTGTCCGCATCAATGTTGTTGGTTGAGCCGCTCGTGCGGGCAATTTTTTTAGTGATAAAGCGTCGCTGGGTGGAGCTTCCGGACCTCTGGCGCGGATATGTCATGCTCTGGGGATGGGCTTGGGCCCATCGGCAGGGGAGGGCATAGGAGACGCATGCGGATCACGATCCTGTCGCGCTATTCACGCCTTGGCGCATCCAGCAGGTTGAGGACCATGCAATATGTGCCGGCTCTTGAAAAAGCTGGTTTCGATGTTGAGGTCTTTAGCCTTTTCGATGATGGCTATCTTCAGGCCTTATATGAAGGCAGGCGGCAACATCAGGTGTTCCATCACTATGTGCGCCGCGTCGCCCAATGCTTCACGGCGCGCGCCTCAGATGTATTGTGGGTCGAGAAGGAAGTCCTGCCATGGTGTCCCTGGGCAGTGGAGAGTCGTATTCTACCGTCCGGCGTGCCCATCGTCAGCGATTACGACGACGCGCTTTTCCACCGCTATGACATGCACAGCAGCGAGTTGGTACGCAAGCTTCTGGGGCGCAAGATCGACAAGGTTATGGCGGGTTCGACCCTGGTCACCGCAGGCAATGCCTATATTGCCGAGCGCGCCCGTGGTGCCGGATCTGCATGCGTCGAAATCGTGCCCACGGTGGTCGACGCGGAGCTGTATCAGCCGCGGCGCGTTGCGCCCGCCGTTGGCGCGTTAAGGATCGGCTGGATAGGCACGCCTCAGACATGGGGGAAGTACGGGGCGCCCCTCATGCCGCTTTTCTCCGACCTCGCCAGCCAGGCGGGCGCCAAGTTTCGGCTCGTCGGGGCAAGTCCCCAGCCTAAGGTGGAGGGAGCTTTCGAGTTTGTCCCTTGGTCCGAGGCGGGAGAGGTTTCCGCCATTCAGGAAATGGACATTGGCATCATGCCGCTCGCGGACAGTCCGTGGGAGCGCGGAAAATGCGGATATAAATTAATCCAATATATGGCTTGCGGACTGCCTGTCGTCGCAACGCCTGTTGGCGTCAATAGCCAGATTGTGGAGCATGGCATAAACGGTTTTCACGCTGTCGCTGATCGAGAATGGCGTGATGGCCTAAGTGCATTGCTCTCGAATGCAAATCTGCGGGCCGCGATGGGAAGTTCCGGGCGCGTCAAGGTGGAGCGTCAGTTTTCTATTCAGGTGCAGGGCCCCCGTGTCGCTCGAATGCTGAAGAGTGTTGTGGAGCGGGGACGCTTGGTGGAGACGTAGGACCGGTGTGGTGCGGAGTCTATATCCAATGGTCGTTGGACTTCGAGATAAACAAAATCAAGCGCTTTAATATATAACACCCGGCGCAGTGACGTAATGTTGTAAGAGTGAAGTCAAAATCATGTCTCCACCATCAAGGTCGATGCATATTTTAGTCACTGTAAATGCCGCATGGAATGTCTGGAATTTTCGACGGTCGCTGATTTCAGCGTTGCTGGAGGATGGGCATCGGATCTCTGTCTTGGCGCCATCCGATGAGGCAAGTGGCGATCTGGAGCGACTGGGATGTCGGATGCTGCCGCTCCGCATGAGCGCAAAGGGCCTCAATCCCTTGGAAGACTTGATGTTCCTGCAGCGTTTCAAGCGCACCCTTCGACAAGAGCGCCCGGATCTCATCCTCAGCTATACGATCAAGAACAACATATTCGGTGCGATGGCCGCCCGCGCCGAACAGGTCCCGTTTGTTCCGAACGTGACGGGGTTGGGCACGGCTTTTCTTTCTGGAGGTCTGATGCAGGCGGTTGCGGAGCGCCTCTATCGTAACGCCTTCAGGGGGCTGGAGGTGGTTCTTTTTCAGAACGAGGATGACAGGCATCTGTTCTTGAGCCGGCGGTTGGTGGACGAGGGGCAGGCGTACCTCGTTCCGGGGTCAGGCGTCGATCTTGAGCATTTTTCCATGGTAACGTTTCCCCCTGCCGTGCGTCCGCCCGTATTTCTCATGATTGCTCGCTTGCTTCGCGACAAGGGCGTGGTTGAGTTCGTCGATGCGGCACGCCAGATGCGGGCGCACGGTGTGAAAGCTCGTTTCCAGTTGCTTGGAGCCGCGGGTTCACAGAACCGCACGGCCATCGACGCGGCTACCGTGCAGAAATGGGTGGATGAGGGGGTCGTCGAATACCTCGGAACGGTTGGAGATGTGCGCCCCTATATCGCGGCAGCCAATTGCGTTGTCCTTCCATCTTATCGAGAAGGGGCGCCGCGCACCTTGATGGAGGCCGCCGCCATGGCCCGACCGCTCATCGCATCCGACGTCCCCGGATGCCGGTCGGTGATTGATCGGGATGTTTCCGGCTTCTTCTGCGAAGTGCGTGACGCGCAGAGCCTTGCCGCGGCCATGAGGCGCTTCCTCTCGCTGCCTTATGGCGAGCAAGTGAAGATGGGGCTGGCGAGCCGGGCGAAGATGGCGCGTGACTTTGACGAGCGCATCGTCATCAAGGCCTACCAGGATATCATCGCTCGTTACGCAGCGCAGGCCCTGGCGTGACGCTGCCCCTCCGCAGATATGCCGAACTCACCGCGCACCGAAGCCGGTGACGATGACCTTAATGGTCTTCAGGAAAATGAGGATATCAAGCCAGGCCGAGAAGTTCTTGATGTAGAAGAAATCATAATGAAGCTTTTCGAGGACTTCGTCGATCTCGGTGACATGCCCCTGGTTGACCTGTGCCCAGCCGGTAATGCCGGGCCTCAGGATGTGGCGGTAGCGATAGAAAGGAAGTTCCGCTTCATACCACCGGGCAAGCGGCACGGCTTCCGGCCGTGGACCGATCCAGCTCATCTCGCCTTTCAGGATATTGAGGATCTGGGGGAGTTCATCCAGGCGGCTGCGGCGCAGAAATCGGCCGACCCGCGTGATGCGCGCATCTTCAGCGTGGGTCTTGGAATAGTCCCGGGGCTCACTCAACGGCGCGGACACCACCATGGTGCGGAACTTGTAGACAGTGAAGACCCGCCCGCGCAGGCCCGTCCGCTTTTGGCGGAAGAGCGCCGGCCCGGGGGAATCGGCTTTCACCGCCAGCCCGATGCCCACCATGATCGGCCAGAGGAGGGTGAGGGCGGTGATGGCCAGGAGGAAGTCAAACAGCGCCTTCAGCTTCAGGTATCCGTCGTTCGGGTTCAGAGAACCGAGGGTATTCTCTGAAAGATGCTGGATCTCAACACGGCCAGTAAGCACCTCGCGAACCGGCTTTACGTTGAAGACGGGGACCCCGGACAGGGCTGTCTCCGTGAGAAAAAGCTGCCAGTGGGACGGGAGATCGGCGCTGAGATCCGCCACCACGGCATCGACGTCGCGCGGCACCACCGACGAATTCGTGAGCGTTTTCCAGCGAACGCCATGGAGTCCGGCCAGGGAGGGCGCGTCGCCGAACGGAAGGATGGCCAAAGTCCGATGGCTGTATCTCTGTGCCAAAGATAATATCAATACGAACCAGACGCAGGAGAAGAGGAATGAGCTTATGAATTGAATTCGCCCATATTCAAGTCGAACTAGAAGAAAAATACTAAATATGATCATGAAGGATGTTGTCAAAACGGGAATGGCATAACCAATAGCTCGCGTTCCCGGAAATGCCTCCAATTTTCGAAGCGTAATGAAGCCCGCAAGAACTGCGGCTGCCGTGCCGAAAAAGGTGTTGACGATATTTGGATCAAACATCGATATCCGTGTATTCGGCACCATGGCGGCCGAAGTGATCAACGCGAAGGCGACTCCTCCGAATGCCTGAAAATAGGGGTTCGCGAGAAGGGACCGCCCAACTCCACTTAGGTTCAGTCTGGTATCTGCCACGCCTGCCGCCCTCAGCATTTCCGCAACCCTTGACCCAGTTTCAATCTGTCATAGGGCCGTACCGTTAATATTCTCGCGTTCCGGCGTCGTTGCACTCAGCGCAATGTGACATCTTTTGTTCCGAGCAGCCGCGGGCCAATTGAAACCCCGCCCGGCGGGCGGTCTCGCGCGCCGCGAAAGAACTCAATGTCATTCCCGCGTGACGACTGACCCACGTGCTGGTGGAGCGGTTTGTACCGCCATGCGCGGAGGCCGCGATTGGTTTCGGCGGTGCGAAGGGTCGGCTTCGGGGACCGGCGGTGGCAGAAGGAAGGCGCAGAATACGGCGAAATAGCCTAAAATTGCTGCGGTTCTCAGCGGATAATCAAGGGCTGAATGAAGCAGGAAGAGCAGGAGGATGAAGCCCGAGAACCGTGTCAGAAGGTCTTGCGGTGCAGAGGATTTCGGCCTGAACCACACGGCGATAAACCGCCGCAGGAACCACGCCAGGAAAGTGAGGATCAGCACCCCGCCCGGTATGCCGCTTTCGAGGAGGAACTCGATCCAGTCGTTGTGAGCGCGATTGATATAAGTGTTCAGCGCCTGGTCCCCGGGCTCGTGGACCTGGTAAACGGGAACGAATGTCCCGAGGCCGCTGCCGAACGGCAGGGCGTCCGCTACCGCACTCGCGGATGTTACCAGGATCGGAACCCGCAAATCGTTGAGGACGGAGGTCTCAAATCTTGGCATGGCCCGCTCGGCGCCAAGCGTTGCAATGAAAAGCAACAGGATCGCGACCGCTCCGGCCACCTTCGTCCTCATGCCGAAAAGTGCCGGCGGACGGCCGCTGAGGATGGCGATCATGGCGGGAGCGGCCAGGATCAGCGGGATAACCGAAAGCAGGGCCAGCCCGATCCCCGCGCGTGAGCGCGCGAGCACGATCGCCCCCATCACCAGCAACGCAAAGCTCACCGCCACGCCCACCGCCTGGGCCTTCTCGGCGGTGAAGCGGGGGCCGGCGAAGCGTCCGCGCCAGCGGTGGGTCAGCCAAACGATGCCGAGCAGCAGCGTCGCATACATCTGGGCGGCGAAATGGTTGCGGTTGGCGAAGAAGCCGACGGCTTCCTGCGGGTTGGTGGGCCAATGAAAGCGCAAGGGCGAGGTGGGGCCGGTCATCACCTGCAGGACGCCCAGCACCAGGCTGAGGAGGCCCAGCGCGACCATCCATCCCACCAGCCGCATCCGGGCGCGGGCGTCGAGCAGGGCGACCAGGAGGAAGAGGGCGAGGGCGGGAAGGATCGCGGCGATGGCTGCGGTGCTCGCGTCCGGGGCGAGGCTGGAGGTCCCGGTGCCGACGGCGGGGGCGCCGGACCCGCCGCGCCGGACGATCTCGGTCCAGATGCCGTTTCCGCTCGATCCGCCGAAGAGGGGCAGGAGCTGGGCAAGGAGGATCATCGCGCCGAGGCCCGCGAAGGCGCCGCCGAACATGCCGTTCCGCGTGAGAAGCATGGCCCGCCAACCGCCGGTCGCGCCCATCCGGTCCAGCCACATCCAGAGGGCCACGAGCAGGCAGGGCACGCTCAGGATCTGCAGCAGCGCATCCCCCAACGCCCCGGCGCGGGTGGCGCCGCCCAGCAGGACGCTGGCGCAAAACAAAAGGACCGACAGGGGATATGCCGGTCCTTGGGTCGTCTCAGCTCCGCGCAATTCGGATCCCGTCAGGGGCTAGTCGGGGGGGCTGGGGGATTAACAGGGGTCACTGGAGTACCGTCTGCGGTCGTCCCCGTTGCGCCGTCGTTTCCGTTTCCGCTGTCTACTGCGACGACGACCGCTGCCCCCACAGCGAGGGCTCCTAATGCCGCGAACGCGCCCATGGTAAGGCCGCCCGCCGCTGCTCCGCCCGCCGCCGCTGCTCCGCCCGTCGCGCCTAAACCGGCTCCAGTGCCAGTGCCAGTGCTAGTGGCTGCGGCCGCCAGGGCCGGGCTGGTGAGGCGGGAGGCGTCCGCCGCGCAGGCGGTGATGGGCATGGACTTGGCGCCCGAGAGGGCGCTGCCGGTGCCGTTCACGAACAGGATTTCGGCGGTGCCGTTGCGCAGCATCACATGGTCGCCGACCGCCAGCGGCATGCCCGCCGTGCCGTCCATGAAGCCGGCGCCCCGGTTCACCAGAACCTTGCCGTCCACTTTCGCAAGCACCGCAGGACCGCAAGGCGCGGCGGACGCGACAGCCGGGACGATCGCCAGAACGGCTCCGAAGCCCAGGATGGCCAAACGCCGATTCATGAAATGCCTCCGCCACCCATTACGTATCTCCAACCCCCGTAGCATGAACACCTTGTCGCCGCAATCCCGTGGCGTCAGGTTGTGGCGTCCTGAGGGTGCGCCTGTGTCCCGGGCGCCACAGATGGACCGCGATATTTCAAGGTCAAGGCCAAGATCGCACATGGCATCTGTTTTGGCGCATTTGCCTGAAGATGGTAAATTGATCCCTGCGGACATCTCGCGTTAAGGGCTTTGGCAGAGAATGAGCCCTGCCGATATTCCTCTTTTCTGCGTGCGCCCTCTTAGGCGCAGGAAGAAATGATGAGGGAAGGTCTTGCGCGCACTTGACGCCAGGGGGCGCGCCGAGGGTTTTGGAATAGCGAACGCGATGATCGATTTGCACAGCCACATTCTGCCCGGAATTGACGACGGGGCTGCTTCGCAAGAGGCCGCGCTTGAGATGGCGCGGATCTATGTGGCGCAGGGTGTGCAGGCGGTTGCCTGTACGCCGCACATTTTACCCGGCGTTTACCATAATTCGGGACAAGACATCCGGGCGGCGGTGGCACAGCTTCAGGCGCGGCTGGATGAGGCGGGGATCGCCTTGTCGCTCTTCACCGGCGCCGACAATCATGTGGTGTCGGATTTCGTCTCGGGGGTGCGGGAGGGTCGGCTCCTGACCTTGGGGGACACGCGGTATGTGCTGGTGGAGCCGCCCCACAATGTGGCGCCGCCCCGGTTCGACGACCTGGTCTTCAACATCCTGCTCGGCGGCTATGTGCCCATCATTACCCATCCCGAGCGGCTGAAATGGATCGAGACGGACTATGATCTGATGACCCGCCTGTGCGAGCGCGGGGTGTGGATGCAGGTCACCGCCAGTTCCTTGACGGGGCGGTTCGGCCGGCGGCCGCGCTATTGGGCGGAGCGGATGATCTGCGAGGGGCGCGTCCAGATCCTCGCCACCGACGCCCATGATCCGAAAGGGCGGCCCCCGGACCTGGAGGAGGGCTGGACGGCGGCCTGCCGCCTGGTCGGGACGCAGGAGGCCGCGCAGATGGTGTCCGGGCGGCCATCGTTTATACTGTGCGACGGTCACCCAGGTGAAAGCGCGCCCATACAGGTGGAGCAGCCGCCGCCGCGCGGGGAAGGTGAGAGGCATGTTGAAGGTCCTGGGCGCAGCCGTGATGCTGGTCTTGTTGGCAGGTTGCGCCGGCTCCTCGGATAGCAGCGGCACGATCACCAATGCCGATGGGTCGTCCAGCGTGAATTTCGCGCCGACCCAGGCGTCCGCCGGTTCCGAGGCGGTGGGCGAACGGGTGCCGACGCGGCTGCTGAACGAGGTGGCGGCCGAGCGCACGCCGGGCTCGCAGAGCTATCGGATCGGCCCGCTCGACCTGCTGGATGTCACCGTGTTCAAGGTCCCCGACCTGACCAAGACCATCCAGGTGGGCGACAACGGCAAGATTGATTTCCCCCTCGTGGGCGAGATCCAGGCCGCCGGGCGCACGCCCAATGAACTGGGCCGCGATCTGGCGCGCAAACTGGGGGAAAGCTACCTGCGCAACCCGCAGGTGAGCGTCCTGGTCAAGGAATACAACAGCCAGAAGATCACGGTGGACGGGGTGGTGCGCCAGCCGGGCGTGTTTCCCATGCAGAGCGGCATGAACCTCGTCCAGGCGATCGCCTTGGCGCGCGGCATCGACACCAGCCTGTCGGACGGCACCATCATCATCTTCCGTCAGGTGGAGGGCCGTCAGGCCGTGGCGCGGTTCAACATGCGGGACGTGCGCGAAGGGCGGGTGGACAATCCCCAGCTTCTGGCGGGAGACGTGGTCATGGTGCCCTCGTCCGATGCCAAGGAAGGCCTGAAGAACATCTTGTCCGTCGTGCCTGTGATCAACGCCTTCGCCTGGTTCTGAGAGATGGGGGCGCACCGAAGGTCGCCTGTTGCTCCACCGTCCTCTCGCGGGATGCGCCGCGCGGTGCGATGGAGTAATATGGAGCAAGAATGTCCGAAACACTCCCGGTCCGGGCGGCCCGTGCATGCGTCGGCCGACGGGAGAGGGTGACGCCAGTGGCGCGCGGGACGGTCTAGGAGCAATGCAAGTGGAAGTGTCCCATGCGCGGTGATCTGGTGGAGGCAGGTCCTCCCGGCGGCAATCGCCGGAATGTCCCCGCTCCGGTCGAGCCGCGCACTGTCCCGGCCCTGCGCGATTCCTATGGCGTCGGCACCTATGGCGTGGCGGATCTCCAGCAGGAGGAGGGCACGGACCTGGCCGGGGCGATCCGGCGCTTCATCGGCATCGCCCTCAAGTGGCGCAAGCTTATCCTCGCCACGGCCGGCGCCTTCTGCGTTCTGGCGGCGGTGTATTGCTTCCTCGCCACCCCGCTCTATTCGGCGACGGTGCGGATTCAGATCGACCGCGAGGCGGGCAAGATCGTCGAGGGCGGTGTCACGTCCCCCACCGAAATCGGCGGCCTCGAGTTCCAGAAGACGCAGCATGAACTGCTTCGCAGCCGCGCCATGTCGGAGCGCGTGGTGGCCGCGATGGGGCTGGACCAGGCCCCCGACTTCGTGAGCACGAAGTCCTCGATCATCGGCGCGATCCTGGGACTGTTTTCATTCGGCGGCTCGGATACTGACGGGGTCGATGCGCAGGACGCCAAGGAGGCGGCCGATCTGCGCCGCGCCGTCAGCCGGGTGCGCAACAACGTGACCATAAAGCCCCTGGCCGGCTCACGCCTCGTCGATATCACCTATACCGACCCGAGCCGGTCGCGCGCGGCTGCGGTCGCCAATGCCTATGCGGACGCCTATGTCGCCTCAAACCTCGACCGGCGGTTCGAGGCGAACTCCTACGCGAAAGTCTTCCTGGAAGACCAGCTCAAGCAGTTGAAGATCCGCCTGGAAGAGTCTGAGAAGGCCATGCTCGCGTTTGCCGAGCAGGAAAACATGGTCCAGACCAGCGACCAGCAGTCGATCGCGGAAACCAACCTGGCAGCCGCCAACGCGGCGCTCGGCGTGCTCATTTCCGGTCGGATCCAGGCGGAACAGGCCTGGAAGCAGGTCGAGGAAACCCCCTCCACGAGCCTTCCGCAACTGCTGAACAATAAGGTCATCGAAGGGCTGCGGATTCAGCGCAACGATCTGAAGCGGGACTATGAGGAAAAGCTGGAGACCTTCAAGCCCAGCTATCCCGTGATGATGGAGATCTCGAACAAGATCGCGGCGGTGGACAAGCAGATCGCTGCCGAAATCGACACCGTGAAGCGATCGTTGCAAGCCTCCTATGACACCTCGCTGCGTCAGGAAGAGCAGATGCAGGCGCGCATCGGCGAACTGACGGCCGAGGTGCTTGAGCTTCAAAAGAAGAGCATCCGCTACAGTATCCTTAAGCGCGAAGTGGAGTCCAACCGTTCCCTCTACAACAATCTTCTGCAACGCTATAAGGAAGTGGACGTCGCCGGCGGCGTGGGAACAAACAACATCTTCATTGTCGATCGCGCCGCCGTCCCCATCTCGGCCTCGCACCCGCAGTTCTTGAAGATTATCGCCATCGCCCTGGTCGCGGGACTGATCATCGGCTTCGGCGCGGCCTATCTCATCGAAATGCTGGACGACCGGGTGCGGACCCCGGACGATGTGGAGCGGTCGGTGGGCTTGCCGATGCTCGGGCTGGTCCCGGCGAGCGCCTTTCCCGAGGGGCTTTTGAGCGACCTTGGCAATCCGCGCTCCCCGGTCGCGGAAGCCTATCGGTCCCTGGCCACGTCGCTGCAATTCTCCACCGAGCATGGCTTGCCCCGCTCCATCGTGGTGACCAGCGGAGGCCCTGCGGAGGGCAAATCCAGCACCGCCATCGCGCTCGCGCGCCATTTTGCGGTCACCGGGAAGACGGTGCTCCTGGTGGACGCGGATATGCGTCGGCCCTCGCTCCACGACAAGCTCGGGCACGCCAATGCGGTGGGCCTGTCCAATTATCTGACCGGCATGTGCCCGATCCAGGACGTGATCCAGGACACGGATGTCGCCAATCTGTGGATGATCGCCTCGGGTCCCTTGCCGCCCAATGCGGCCGACATCCTGGGCGGGACGCACATCTACTCGCTGATCTCGGTGGCCCTGGAAATGTTTGACCTGGTCATCATCGACAGTCCGCCCATGCTTGGCCTCGCGGATGCCCAGTTGCTGGGCGCGGCGGCCTCGGCCACCATATTCGTCGTGGGGTCCGGTCAGGCGCGGCGCGGCCTGGTGCGCAGCGCGCTGGCGCGGCTCCAGATGGCCCGCGCCACGCCGCTCGGGATCGTGCTCACCAAATATGACGCACGGTCCTCCAGTTATGGCTACGGCTATGGCTATGGCCACAATTATGGATATGGGCACGACGCGTCCCATTATTCCTACGGCCACGCGCCGGATTCGGGCCGCGCGCCCGCCGCGAAGGCTCCAGGCACCGATACATCCGTGGCGGCCTAGCCCATGGCGCCACGCGACGCGCTTTCGGCCGCCCTTGCCTTGATGAAGGATCCCGTTTCGGTGCGCGCGATGCGGCGGGGCGCGCTGCCGCCGGACGTGTCCGCCCTGCTGGCGGTCGCCGTGGGCGAGCCGGAGGCGGTGGCGCGCGCGCGGAGCCGGACCGGCTATACCGATGACGTTCTTGAGGCGGCGGCGGCCTTCTTCATCGAACAGATCCTGCTGGACCGGCGGGCGGACAGCTACCGGGTCCTGGGTGGCACCAGCGCCGCCACCCACGCCGAGCTGCGCCACAATATGGCGCTCCTGATGCGCTGGCTGCACCCCGACCGGCATGCCGCGCGATCCGGGCTTGAGCAGGACCGGGAGATCTTTGCCGCGCGGGTGTCGCGGGCCTGGGAAAACCTCAAGTCGGACGATCGCCGGGCCGCCTATGAGCGGGCGCGCGCGGGCGGCCAGTCCGAGCCGGTGGTTCGGCGCGGGCCGCCCGCGAAGCCCGCGAATGCCGCCCCCGCCGTGGCGCGCGGCCTGCCGGGCGCCGGGCCGGCCGGGTCGGTGCCCTTGCGCCGCTGGCCGACTTTGGCGGATTGGGGCCGTCCCGCCGGTGGCCAGGGCGTCCGCTCGGGCGGCGGGACGTTTCTGGAGCGGCTCCTCGGCCTCTTTCGGAGCCGGCCATGAGGGGCGCCGCCGAGCGCGCGCGGCGACGGCACCGGTCTCACGCAAAACGCTCGAGGCCCCGCTTCGACCTGCGCCTGCCGCGTCCGGTGGCCGATGCGCTTCAGCGGCTTCCCCGGCCGGATGTCGGGCAGACAGCGCGGGCATTTCGCGCGGCGCTGACCGCGCATCCGCGCCGGGCCGCCGCGTTCGGCGTCCTGGGCGTGGTCCTTCTGGGGTTCGTCGCCACGCACTCCCTTCCGCTGGCGCTGCTCGGCCGCAATCTGGACCTGGCGGCGATGCTCGCGCCGAACAATGCGCTGGTTCTGAAAGCGCAGGCGCAGCGCGCCCGGGCGGAGTTGCAGCACTTGATGACGCCCCCCGCCTCGGAGGCGCCGCCGACAGCCGACGCGGATGCCACTGCCGATGCGGCGGCGTCTCCCGCACCGGATCGTCCCGCCGCCGATCCGGCCGCCGCGGACCGTGCATCCGCCGTGTCCGGCGCAGCGCAGGAGGCCGCGGACCCGGAGGACGACGTCTCCCGCGAGCAACGCATCGGCGCCCTGCGCGCGCAGATCTCCGACCTCGCGGAGCGGGTGTTGGTGCGCCTGCCGCTCGACGCGGAGGCGATGCGCCTCAAGGCGGAGATGCAGAACGACCCGGTCGAGGTTGAGCGGACCATGCGCGACGCCTATGCGCGCTCCCGCCGCGAGCCGGTCGCGGCCTTCTGGTTGCTCAACAAGAGCTACGAGGATCGGGATTTTTCCGGCGTGACCGAAATGGCCGATGTCCTGATGCGCACCAGCCCGGGCTTGGCCAAGTTCACCTTGAGCTATCTCTATTCCATCGCCGCCGACCCCGACGGGCGCGCGCTGCTGGCCCAGAAACTCGCCACCTCACCGCCCTGGCGCGCGACCTTCTTCAGGACGCTCGGGGATTTCGTCAGCAATGAGGATGCGGTGGCCCTGTTCCTGGCCATGAAGGAGGCCGGCGCGCCCCCCGCGGGGACCGAGCTTGGACCCTATCTCCATGCCCGCCTGTTCAAGGCGAAGGATGCCGAGGGCAGCTACAACACCTGGCTCCAGCTGCTGAGCGACGAGGAACTGGCGACGCTGCTCCCCGTGCGGAACATGGATTTTGCACAGGACCCCTCGGGACTTCCGTTCGACTGGACCATCGGGCGGGGCCGCAACGTCACCACCCGGTTCACGCGCCTGCCCGGCAAGAGCGAGGAGCGGGCGTTGCGCGTTCAGTTCGGCGTGGGGCGCGTCCGCTTTGGCGGCGTCCTGCAAGTGACGGCAATGCGGCCGGGACCCTATCGTTTCGCCGGCCGCCAGTCCGGCAATATGAGCGCGAAGCGCGGCATGAAATGGCAGGTTCGCTGCTTTCCCTCCAATGTGCTCGCCGGCGAATCCTCGCAATTGTTCGGTTCCGCGCGCGGCTGGCAGGACTTCAGCTTCGATTTCACGATCCCGGCGGAGCCGGGCTGTGCCGTTCAGATCGTCCGGCTGATCCATGACGCCCGTTCGGCATCCGAGGAATATGCCTCCGGTGAGATTGCTTTCACGGCCATTCGCGTGACGGCGCAGGAGCCGGCCGCGAGCGCGGGCACGGGATCGGCGACGGCGCATTGAAGCCGAGGCCCGGTGCGCCCAGGATGGGGCGGAGCGAAGCGGTTCATCCCGCGGGCTCAGATGCTGACCGAAGGGTGCCCATGTTCGAATCCATGAAGATCGAGCGCCGTCTCGACAAGGCCGCGTTCAAGGCCATGGAGCCCAAGCTCCGGGAGGACCTCCTCGACATCCAGGCCGAGCAGATCGCCGCGAAGAAGCGCAGCGTTCTGGTCCTGCTGAATGGGGCCGATGGCGCGGGAAAGGGCGCGGCGCTCAATCAGCTCTATGGCTGGCTCGATGCCCGCAAGCTCGTGACCCTCACCTATGAGGCGCCCACCGACGAGGAGCGCGCGCGCCCGCACATGTGGCGCTACTGGCGCGACATGCCGGCCGCCGGCCAGATCGGCATCGTGCTCGGCTCCTGGTATCACGACATTCTCTCGGGCCGCATCCTGGGCGAGGAGTCGCGCGCGCGGTTTGGCGAGCGCCTCGCCGCGGTCAATCGCTTCGAGCAGATGCTGTGCCGGGAAGGCGTGATCCTTCTGAAGCTCTGGCTTCATGTGGACCCCGAGGCGGCGGAAGGCCGCATGGCGGCGCTGAAGGATGGCGCCGAGGACCGCCCGGTGGTGCGCGAATGGGGCGAAGTGACCGGGCGCAAGCAACGCCGCCGCCTGGAGGAAGCCGCCACCGAGGCATTCCGCATCACCTCCACCCCCGAGGCGCCCTGGGTGGTGGTGCCGGCCGCCGACCCGCGCTATCGCGACGCCATGGTGGCCGAGGCCCTGATGGAGGCGTTGCATCGCGCCACCGCGCCCGAGCTTCCCCCGCCGGCGCCGCCCGCGCCCATTTTCCAGCCCGAGAGTCTGCCGAAAGCCTCCATTCTCTCGACGCTGGATTATGGCCGGACCATTTCGGACGAGGATTACAGGACCGAGCTTGAGGCGCAGCAGCGCCGCATCACCGCGCTCACCCAAAGCCGGAAATTCAAGCGCAGCGGCCTTGTCTGCGTGTTCGAGGGGAGCGATGCCGCCGGCAAGAGCAGCACCATCATGCGCCTGCGCCAGGCGCTCGATCCGCGCCATTTCCGCGTCCACCCCATCAGTGCGCCGACCGACGAGGAGCGGGCGCGGCCCTATCTCTGGCGTTTCTGGCGCTCCATTCCGCGCCGGGGCGACGTGGCGGTGTTCGATCGCTCCTGGTACGGCCGGGTTCTGGTGGAGCGCGTCGAGAGATTCACGCCCGAGGCGGACTGGGAGCGCGCCTATGGCGAGATCAATGATTTCGAACATGAGCTGTGCCAGTCCGGCTATGCGGTGGTGAAATTCTGGCTCGCCATCACGCCGGAGGAGCAGGCGCGCCGCTTCGAGGAGCGCGAGCGCATCGCCTACAAGCGATTCAAGCTGACGCCCGAGGATTGGCGCAACCGCGAGAAATGGCCGCTCTATGATGCCGCCGTCACCGACATGGTGGACCGCACCAGCACCTATTATGCCCCCTGGACGCTGGTGGAGGCCCAGGACAAGCATTGGTGCCGGGTGAAGGTGCTCACCACCATTGCCGACCGCCTGGACAAGGCGCTCGGCTGAGCCGGCGATCAGGCCGAGGCGCCGCCCGAGCGGGCCAGGGCGGCGTCCCAGAAACGCTCCGCCGCCGGCGTCATCCGCGCGCGCGGGCGCACCAAAAGGATGTCCATGGGGATGTCGGTGCCCGGATCGCCTGCCCGCGCGAGCCGGCCGTCGGGCGCGAGGTCGCTCTCCACCAGGCTTAAGGGCGCGAAGGCGATGCCCCGGCCGACGCGCGCCTGCGCCACCAGCGCGGTGGACAGATGCGAGGTAAAAACCGGGCGCAGAAAGGCGTGCGGCGCGTGCCGCGCGCGCACCGCCGCCACGATGCGGCCCATGCCGGATTCCTCGCTGTAGGCGAGAAAGGGCAGGGGGGCGTCTTGCGATCCCGGCAGGGGAAAGAGCGCGCTGCCGTCATCCGCCCGCCCGCACACCGCCACCAGCATGTCGGCGCCGAGCCGCAGGGTGCGAAAGGCGGTGCTGCCCACCCGCAGCTCGGCCGCCGGATGGTGGTGGCAGAGGAGGAAATGGGCGCGCCCGTCCAGCATCTGGCGCTCGCACGCCACCATATTGTCGGCCATGAGCCGCACGGGGCGTTCCCCGACCGCATCTTCGTAAGCGCGAAGCCATTGGGGAAAGAAGGTGAGCGAGAGGGCGTGCGTCGAGAGGAAGGTGAGCTCGCCCGCGCCCTCCTCGGCCGCCGCGCTCGCCGCGCTGCGCCCGCGCCGAAGCACGGCGAGCGCCTGTTCGGCGGCGGGCAGGAAGGCGTGGCCGGCCGGCGTCAAGGCAAGGCGGTGGGTGTCACGGTCAATGAGCGGCGCGCCGACCCAGGCTTCCAGCGCGCGAATGCGCCGGCTGAAAGCGGGCTGCGTGATGTTGCGCCGCTCCGCCGCCCGCGAAAAATTCATGCAGTCCGCGAGCGCGAGGAAATCCTCAAGCCAGGCCGCCTCCATTCATGCTGTCCCGATATTGAACAAGATCGAAACGGCATAAGGCATTTTATGCCGTGCGCGATAGGGTGTCGCCCGAGACGCGCCGGCCGGCCTAGAGCATGCGCCGATCGGCCTGCACCGCAGGCGGATCGGATCACGCATTCTCTATCAATAGCTTAGAGACTGATTCTCCGATCAGGTTGATTCAACCCGATCGGATCAGGCTCTAGAGCATGCGCCGATCGGCCTGCACCGCAGGCGGATCGGATCACGCATTCTCTATCAATAGCTTAGAGACTGATTCTCCGATCAGGTTGATTCAACCTGATCGGATCAGGCTCTCGAGGTGGAGCCATCCGCGCCTGCCCACCGTGCACACGGCCCCAAGGAGAGGAACACCCATGACGACCTATCGCATCGCGACCATTCCCGGCGACGGCATCGGCAACGAAGTGGTGCCGGAAGGCATCCGGGTGCTGGATGCGGTGGGCAAGCGGTTCGGGCTCTCCTTCCAATGGGATCATTTCGACTGGAGCTGCGCCCATTTCCAGACCCATGGCGAGATGATGCCGAAGGATGGGCTGGAGCGCATCCGCCATCACGACGCCATCTATCTCGGCGCTGTCGGCTTTCCCGGCGTGCCGGACCATGTCTCGCTCTGGGGCCTGCTGATCCCGATCCGCCGGAATTTCCGGCAATATGTCGCGCTGCGCCCCGTGCGCCTGCTGAAGGGCATGACCAGCCCGCTCGCCGGCCGCACCGCGAACGACATCGATTTCTATGTGGTGCGCGAGAACAACGAGGGCGAATATTCCGAGATCGGCGGGCGCATGTATCGCGGCACGCCCGAGGAATTCGCCTCCCAGCAGGCGGTCTTCACCCGCAAGGGCACCGACGCCATCCTGCGCTATGCGTTCAATCTCGCCCGCACCCGCGCCAAGAAGCACGTCACCTCGGCCACCAAGTCCAACGGCATCGTCCACACCATGCCGTTCTGGGACGAGCGGTTCGAGGCGGTGAAGGCGGACTATCCCGATGTGCGCGCCGACCAGTATCACATCGATATTCTCGCCGCCCATTTCGTGATGAATCCCGATCGGTTCGATGTGGTGGTGGCGTCCAACCTGTTCGGCGACATCCTGTCCGATCTCGGCCCGGCGGTGGCGGGATCGCTCGGCATCGCGCCGGGCGCCAACATCAATCCCGAGCGCGACTTCCCCTCCATGTTCGAGCCGGTCCACGGCTCGGCGCCCGACATTGCGGGCCAGGGCATCGCCAATCCCATCGGGCAGATCTGGTCGGGCGCCATGATGCTGGAGCATCTCGGCCATAAGGACGCGGCCGACGCCGTGGTGGAGGCCATCGAGACCGTGCTGGCGGATCCCGCCTCGCGGACCCGCGACCTCGGCGGCACGGCGAGCACAGCGCAATGCGGCGCCGCCATTGCGGCGGCGGTGGCCGGCTGATCGTCCGATCGCGGCGCGGTACGTGCTCTCTCCGTAATTCCGGGACGGATTCACCGACCAGGTTGGTTCACCCTGGTCGGATCGGGCGCGCGGTCAGCGCCGGCCGGTCAGAACCGCCAGAATTCCCCGCCGCTCGCCGCGCGGGGGATGGGCGAACAGGTGTTCGAAATAGGCGAGCACCGACGGCGCGGGTTCGGCAAGGCGGGCCAGTTGGCGCGTATTGCGCACCTTATGGTCGCGCATGAGGCGCCAGAGATAGCGCGCGGTGTCCTCGTCGTCGCGCACCTGCATCAGGGCCTTTTCGAGCATCAGAACGGTTTCCCGCACGTCGCGACTGATGTCGGTCCTGCGCTGGATCGGCGGGCCGAGAACAATGAGCGGCTCCTCCACCCAGCCGAGCCGGGGATTGAGGCGCAGCGCGCGCATGTAGAAATCGACATCCGCGCGCAGATTGAGGCGCGGGTCAAAATCGAGCGGCGGCACGCGGCGGTGGATGGTGGTGCTCAGCGGACCAATGGGGTTTTCGCGCAGCATCCGCTCCGGCTGGCGTCGCAGCGCGGCCACCAGCTCCACATCTGGCGCCGGCCCTTTCGTCCCGTCCTCGTGGGTGGTGCCGGCAATGCCGATGACCGCCTCCGGCGTCTCCTCCATCATCCGGACGAAGCGGCCGAGCGCGTCAGGATGGGCGAAGCGGTCCTGCGGCAGGAGCATCTTGACCAGCGGCGCCCGCGACAGCCGCACCGCCTCGTCCCAGTTCAGCGGCACGTCGAGCGGCTGCGGATTGCGGAAATAGCGCATCCGGCCGCCGAAATCATAGGTGCGCACCAGGGCTTCCACCGCGCCGGAGCGCGTATCGTCGGTGATGACGACCTCATAGTCGAGGAAGCGTTGAATGACGAGGGAATCGAGTGCGAATTCCAGATCCTCGGCCAGCCCCTCCAGATCGGGAGACGCGGGAATGCAGACCGAGACGGCGGGGAGTTGAGGCAAAATATAAAATCTCACGCGGCAGGCGCGCGTATTGAACCTGCCCGCGCCCGCCGGATCAAGCCGCTTGATCCAGCGTCGGCCTCAACCCCGGAGGAAGTCCTGAAGCGCGCGGAGCGTATCCAGAGGCCGCTCCTCCTGCAGCAGGTGGCCGCAATCTAGAGCCTGACCGGAAACGTCCTGCGCCTTTTCGCGCCAAGTCTCCCGCACATCATAGAGTTCGCCCACCACGCCGCGCGCGCCCCACAGGGCGAGCAGCGGGGCCTTGATGCGCTCGTGCGCGTCCTCGGCGTCGTGAATAAGGTCGATGCCGGCGGCGGCGCGATAATCCTCGCAGATGGCGTGGCGGGTTGCGGGATCGAGATAGCAGCGCAGATATTCCGCGAACGCCTCGGGCTCCGTGGCGCCGGGGGTCTTGGTCTGGCCGGCGAGATGATGGCGCAGGAAATAGTCCGGGTCCGCGCCGATCATCCGCTCGGGGAGGGGAGAGGGCTGGATCAGGAAGAACCACCAGAAATAACGCGACGCGAAGGCCTTGTCGGTGCGCGCATACATGGTGGCGGTGGGCGCGATGTCCATGACGCAGAGGCGCGAGACCGCGTCGGGATGGTCCAGCGCCAGGCGATGGGCGACCCGCGCCCCGCGATCATGACCCACCAGCGCGAAGCGGGAGAAGCCGAGGCGTTCCATCACCGCCACCTGGTCCTTCGCCATCTCCCGCTTGGAATAGGCGATGTGGTCCGCCCCGCCCTCGGGTTTGGAACTGTCGCCATAGCCGCGCAGATCCGCCGCGACCACGGTGTGGTCGCGCGCCAGTTCGGGCGCGATCTTGCGCCACGTCACATGGGTCTGGGGATGGCCGTGGAGCAGGAGGAGCGGGGGGCCCTCGCCCGCCACGGCGGCGCGGATGGTGACGTCGCCGACGGGAATGTCGAGGAGGCGGAAGCCCGCCATCAAAGGCGCCTCGCCCCGCGCGATCACGTCGCCCTTATTGGCGATGCCCTCGATCCCGTCTCCCATGCGCGCGCTCCGCTTCCTGCCGTCGCGCTCACAGTGCCACGGGAGAGCGAGAAGGGCTCATGCCGGGCCGGCATCAATTGATGGCGGCCCGGCGGGCCGGAGCGTCAGGCCCCGGCCTTGTCCTTGCGCTTCTGGATGAAGGCGAGGATCTCGCCGACGATGCCGCGCCGGAACAGCGACACGGTCAGGACGAAGATGGCGCCCTGGATCACCAGCACCCATTCGCCCAGCGAGGCGAGATAGTTCTGCATGGTGACGATGACCGCCGCCCCCACCACGGGGCCGATGATGGTGCCCATGCCGCCCACCAGCGTCATCAGCACCACTTCGCCCGACATCTGCCACGCGACGTCGGTGAGCGAGGCCAATTGGAACACCATGGCCTTGGTGGAGCCCGCGAGCCCGGCCAGCGCCGCGGAGAGCACGAAGGCGAGCAGCTTGTACTGGTTCGCCCGATAGCCGAGCGAAATGGCGCGCGGCTCGTTCTCGCGGATCGCCTTCAGCACTTGGCCGAAGGGTGAATGGACGGTGCGGTAGATGATGGCGAAGCCGATCAGGAAGATCGCCAGTACGACATAATAGAGGTTGAAGTCGGAGGTGATGTCGATGATGCCGAACATCGGTCGCCGCGGCACCGCCTGGAGGCCGTCCTCGCCGCCGGTGAACTTGGCCTGGAGGCAGAAGAAGAAGAACATCTGCGCGAGCGCCAGCGTGACCATGGCGAAATAGATGCCGAGCCGGCGGATGGCGAGCAGTCCGGCGATGAGGCCGAGCAAGGCGGCGAAGGCCGTGCCCGCGAGGATGCCGATCTCCGGCGTCAGGCCCAGCACCTTGACGGTGTGCGCGCAGATATAGCTCGCGCCGCCGAAGAACATGGCGTGGCCGAAGGACAGCAGCCCCACATAACCCAGCAGAAGATTGAAGGCGCACGCGAACAGCGCGAAGCACATCACCTTCATCAGGAAGACCGGATAGACCGCGAACGGCGCCGCGATCAGCGCGGCGAGCACCACGATGCCGGCCAGGATGGCGAGGGCGGAGACGCCTTCGCGGCGGGCGGGGACGGTGAGAGGGGTGGTGGTCATGGATGCGCCCTTCTCACTTCGCGGTGCCGAAAAGCCCGGCGGGCTTCACGAGCAGCACGATGGCCATGATGACGAAGATCACCGTCGAGGAGGCTTCCGGATAGAAGACCTTGGTCAGGCCCTCCACGACGCCGAGGCCAAAGCCGGTGACGATGGCGCCCATGATGGAGCCCATGCCGCCGATCACCACCACCGCGAACACGACGATGATCAGGTTGGAGCCCATGGTGGGGCTCACCTGATAGGCGGGCGCGGCAAGAACGCCGGCCAGCGCGGCAAGGCCCACGCCGAAGCCATAAGTGAGGGTGATCATGCGCGGCACGTCAATGCCGAAGGCCTGGACGAGGTCCGGGCGCTCGGTGGCGGCGCGCAGATAGGAGCCGAGCTTGGTGCGCTCGATGACGAACCAGGTCACGAGGCAGACCACCAGCGAGGCGATCACCACGAAGGCGCGATAGTTCGGCAGGAACATGAAGCCGAGATTGGTGCCGCCGGGCAGGGGATTGTCATAGGGCAAGCCCGAGGAGCCGTATTGGCGGCGGAACAGTCCCTCGATGATCAGCGCCAGGCCGAAGGTGAGGAGCAGCCCGTAGAGATGGTCGAGATTATAAAGGCGCCGCAGCAAGGTGCGCTCGATGATCATGCCGACGATGGCCACCAGGATGGGCGAGACGATCAGCGCCCCCCAGAAGGGAATGCCGGCATAGTTGAGCAGCATCCAGGCGCCGAAGGCCCCCATCATGTACTGCGCGCCATGGGTAAAGTTGATGACGTTCAGCAGGCCGAAGATCACCGCGAGCCCGAGGCTCAGCATGGCGTAGAAGGCCCCATTGATGAGGCCCAGCAGCAACTGACCAAACAACGCCTGTGGCGCGACGCCAATTAGCTCGAACATGGGTGAGGTCTCTGAATGGAGGGAGGCCGGCC
>JBFMAV010000011.1:0-87587 GCA_040755535.1 Pseudomonadota bacterium
AGGAACCGCGTTTCAGCGCAGAACCGGCATGACGAATTCCGCACCCGAGCGGACGCCCGAAGGCCAGCGGGCTGTGGTGGTCTTGACGCGGGTGTAGAAGCCGACGCCTTCCAGGCCATAGACGTTGCGATCCCCGAAGATGGACCGCTTCCAGCCGCCGAAGGAGTGGTAGGCGATCGGAACCGGGATCGGCACGTTAATGCCCACCATTCCGGCCACGACGCCATAATCGAAGGCGCGCGCCGTGCCGCCGTCATTGGTGAAGATGGCCGCGCCATTGCCATATTCGTGCTCGTTGACAAGGCGCAGGGCCTCATCGAACGTGTCCGTGCGCACCACGGAGAGCACCGGCCCGAAGATCTCTTCCTTGTAGATCTTCATGTCGGGGGTCACATTGTCGAACAGGCATCCGCCGATATAGTAACCGTTCTCGTGGCCCTGGAGCTTCAGGCCGCGCCCGTCAACCACCAGATCCGCGCCTTCGGCAACCCCGTCCGCCACATAGGACGTCACCTTGGCCAGATGCTCCTTGGTGACCAGCGGGCCCATCTCGCTGTCCTTGTCCATGCCCGGCCCCACCTTCAGGGCGCGCACGCGCGGCACCAGCTTCTCCATCAGCGCGTCGCCCACGCCGCCCACGGCGACGGCGACCGACACGGCCATGCAGCGTTCGCCGGCCGAGCCGTAGCCCGCGCCCATCAGCGCATCCACCGTCTTGTCGAGGTCCGCGTCGGGCATCACGACGAGATGGTTCTTCGCGCCGCACAGGGCCTGGGCGCGTTTTCCATGGGCGGTGGCGGTGCGATAGACATATTCACCCACAGCGGTCGATCCGACGAAGCTCACAGCGGCCACCTTCGGGTGGGTGAGGAGTGCATCCACCGCATCCTTGGACCCATTCACCACATTGAACACGCCGTCCGGCAGTCCGGCTTCGGCCAGGAGCTCCGCCAGCCGCAGACCACAGGAGGGATCTTTCTCCGACGGCTTCAGAACGAAGGTGTTGCCGCACGCGAGCGCGACTGGGAACATCCACAGCGGCACCATGGCGGGAAAGTTGAACGGCGTGATGCCCGCGCACACGCCGACCGGATGGCGCATGGAGAAAGTGTCGATACCGCGACCCACCTGGTCGGAAAACTCGCCCTTCAGAAGGTGCGGAATGCCGCAAGCGAATTCCACCACCTCGATGCCGCGCACCAACTCGCCCTTGGCATCATCAAAGGTCTTGCCGTGCTCGCGCGTGATCAGCGCGGCCAATTCATCCATATGGCGTTCGAGCAGGTCCTTGAACTTGAACATGACGCGCGCGCGCGTCGGGGCCGGATGCGCGGCCCAGGCGGGAAAGGCAGCGGCGGCGGCGCTCACCGCTTCGTCCACCAGCGCGGCATCCGCCAGCAGAACGGTGCCGATCTGCTCTCCGGTCGCCGGATTGAAGGTCGCAGCCCCCGCACCGCCGGAGGTGCCGACGCTCTTGCCGGAAATGAAATGGCCAATGGTGCGCATGGGGCTCTCCCTGAAAGGTCGAGGCACAAAAGCTCTGGTACCTGCGCGCATCAACGCCTAGGAACGATCATTCATTCTGCGAGAATAGGCCTACGATGAATTGGGATCACGCCCGCATCTTCCTCGCGGTGGCGCGCGCCGGGCAAATCCTGCAAGCGGCGCAGCGCCTGCACCTTGACCATGCGACGGTGACACGGCGGCTGAATGCACTGGAGGCCGACCTCGGCGCCAAGGTGTTCGAGCGCCGTCCCACCGGCTGCACGCTCACCAGTGTGGGCGAGCGGTTCCTGCCCATGGCCGAGCGAGTGGAAAGCGAGATGCTCAAAGCCCAATCCGCATTGGGCGGCAGCGATCTCAAGCTGGAAGGCACCGTCCGCATCGGGGCGCCAGATGCCTTCGGGACCTATTTTCTCGCCCCGCGCCTCGCCAGGTTCGCGGGCCAGCATCCCGACCTCGTGCTTCAACTGGTGCCTTTGCCTCGCACCTTCTCGCTCTCCAAGCGCGAGGCGGACATCGCCGTGATCCTGGAGCGTCCCCAGGAGGGGCGGCTGTATGGGCGCAAGCTCACGGACTATTCGCTCAGCGTCTACGCCGCGCGCGATTATCTCGCCGCGCACCCGCCGGTTAGCGCCCGCGAAGACCTCGCCGGTCACACGCTCATTACCTACGTCCAGGATCTCGCCTACAGCCCCGGCCTCGATTACATGGGCGCCTTGTCCGACGTGGCCGGGCGCAGGTTCGAATGCGCCAGCGCGGTGGGACAACTCGAGGCGATCAAGGCGGGCGCGGGCATCGGCATTCTTCACGACTATGCCGCTGCGGCCCATAAGGATCTCGTACGCGTCCTGCCTGACATTCGTTTTCAGCGAACGTATTGGCTGGTGGTTCATGCCGACATGCGGGATTTGCGCCGCATCGCAGAAACGGATCGCTTCATCGCCGGCGAGGTGCGGGCAAACCGTGTTCAATTCTCGCTGTAGGGCTCAGTCCCCCCGACAATCTCCTTCAGCACGGGCCACGCCCCGCCGCGGAACTGGCGGACCGCATCGCGCACCATGGGAGTAAGGTCATCGGGCGTCGGGGTGCCATACACATAACGGCGGATGGCGAGATAAAAAATCCGACCGTGCAGGCCCCAGAACAGTTCTGCCTCCCGTTCGCCGACCGGCACGGCTTCCGGGGAGGGAAGCTTCAACTCATGGCGGAGTTCGGCGCAGGCCGGCAAAATGATCTCGTCTCGGACGATGATCAGGTATCGGCTCGTAATGTTGAAGGATTTCAGGCCGGAAAACGCGAAGATGCGCACCCAATCATAGTCGAACACCCGCTCCACATATTCGAGGTAAAATTGAATGAGCCGCTCCTCAAGCGAGCGGGACCGGTCGGTGATGAGCGAGGCCCAGCCCGGCGACCAGCGGCTGAGATAGACGTGCTCATACACGCGCTCGATCAGGGCTTCCTTGCTGGGAATATGCCGGTAGATGGCCGAATGGGTGATCCCCATGCGCTTGGCGAGTTCCCGGGTCTGGCCCTCGAACCCACGTTCCGCGAAGAAGCGCACCGCTTCCTCGATGATCGCCTGTTCCCGTTCCGCCGCGCGCATGTGGCGGCGGCGTGGGCGCGCGGGCGGCGTGCCGGATGCTTCGTCCAAAACTCGACCTCTTTCAACGCTTCGGCGCGGTCTCACCCATCCCGATCGCGCTCCTGATCTTGCGATAGCGCAACGACCGGTACCGACCAAGCGGGGATTCGCGCCCGCCGGGGCCGAGGGGCACCTATTGACAGGCCCCTCCCTCGGGCTCATTTTGTAACCAAGCGGTCACAAAAATGATGCCGCATGACATTGGGGAGGGGCACATCAAGGCCCGCGCTTTCAGCTACGAGCGACCTCACACCGTCGAAGCGGCCCGCGCGGCCTATTTCGCGGCGGACGGTGACGCGAGCTACATCTCCGGGGGGCAGAGTCTGGTGCCGGCGCTCGCCATGCGCTTGCAGGCGCCGGCCGTGTTGGTGGATCTCGGCGCCATCGAAACCCTGCGGGGCGTTTCGGTGCAGGGCGCGATGCTGCGGATCGGCGCGCTGACCCGGCATGCGCAGGCCCTGACCGATCCCTTGATTCAAGCCCATGCGCCGCTTCTGGCGGCCTCGGCTCCGTTCGTCGCGCATCCTGCGATTCGCAACCGCGGCACCATCGGCGGGTCTGTGTCGCTGGCCGATCCGGCGTCGGAATTCCCCGCCATGATGCTGGCCATGGATGCCCGGATGGAGATTTTCGGTGCCGACGGGTATCGGTGCGTCTCCGCCGACGATTATTTCCAGGATCTCTACCAGACCGCCCTGGAACCGGGTGACATCCTTAGCGCGCTTCTCATTCCCTGCATCGGCCCGCGCCACCGCTGGGCCTTCGACGAACTGGCGCGGCGGCGCGGGGACTACGCCATGGTGGGCGCCGGCATCCTGGCGCAATACCAGGGCGATGTCGTTGCCGGGGTCCGCATTGCCTTGTTCTCGGTGGGGCCGACGCCGGTGCGCGCCCGTGGGGCGGAAGCCGCCCTCATCGGTCATTCCATCGATTGCGAGGCCATCGCCCGCGCGCAGCGCGCGCTGGAGGCCGACATCGATCCGCTCGACGACCCGCAGCTTCCCGCCGCCATGCGTCGCCATCTGGCGCGCGTTCTGCTCGGGCGCCTCCTCCGTCGGCTGGGAGACGAAGCATGAGTGCGCCCCTTCCCCTCACGCTCTGCGTGAATGGCACGCGCATCAACCGCCTGGTCGAGCCACGCCTGACGCTGGCGGATTTCCTGCGCACCGATCTGCAACTGACCGGCACGCACACCGGGTGCGAAATGGGCGCCTGCGGGGCCTGCCTCGCGCTGATGGACGGCATGCCGGTGCACGCCTGCCTTGTGTTCGCGGTCCAGGCCGAGGGGGCCGTGATCGAGACGGTGGAAGGTCTGACGGAGAGCGGCGCCATTGCCGATCTCCAGGCGGCCTTTCACGAACGAAATGCGCTCCAATGCGGCTTCTGCACGCCCGGCATGCTGGTGACGAGCCATGCCATTCTGGAGAAAGGCGGCCTGCCGGATCGCGACCAGATCCGCGACGCGCTGTCTGGGAATTATTGTCGCTGTACCGGTTATGAGGCCATTGTCGACGCCATCGAGCGCACCCTCCAGGACCGGGCGGCACGGCCATGAACGCGCCCGTGAACCCTTCCGTTACGTTCGATCGCCCGGCCCATGTGGGCCGGGGCATGTCCCGACCCAACGCCCGCCGCCTCCTGGCCGGAAAAGGGCAATATGTCACCGATCTGGTGCTGCCGCGCATGCTCCATGCGGCCTTCGTACGCACCCCCCATGCCCATGCGCGGATCGTCTCCATTGATATTGCCGAAGCGCGCCGCGCGCCAGG
Source organism: Pseudomonadota bacterium (assembly GCA_040755535.1). Classification (GTDB taxonomy): domain Bacteria; phylum Pseudomonadota; class Alphaproteobacteria; order Rhizobiales; family Xanthobacteraceae; genus Aquabacter. The sequence goes on from JBFMAV010000011.1 coordinate 4,918, forward strand.
CGTTCGGTTGGTGGCCACGGGCGAGGATCTTGCGCTGCTCTGCACGCCCTGGACCGGCACCCTGGACCATTTCAAGGGCATGAAGTCCGCCCCGCAGCTGCCCCTGCCGGTGGAGCGGGTGGTGTGGAGCGGGCAGGCTGTCGTTGCGGTGGTGGCGGACAGCCGCGCTGAAGCGGAAGACGCGGCGGAGCTCGTCCTGATCGAATATGACGAGCTTCCCGTGCTGGCTGACCTTGATGGTGCGCTCGCGCCGGGTGCACCCACCCCGGCCGCGGATTTGGCGGACAATCTTTGCTTCCAGGCCGGGCTGGAGTCCGGTGACATCGACCACCTGTTCGCGCAGGCCGCCCATGTGGTGGAGGCGGATTTCACCTTCGGCCGTCATACCGGCGTCCCGCTGGAGCCGCGCGCCATCGTCGCCGACTATGATGCCAGCGAGCACCGCCTCACGGTGCACCATGCGACCCAGACGCCGTTCCAGTTCCAGGACCTGTACGCCCGCCATTACAATATCCCCGAGGCGCGTGTCCGGGTGATCGCGCCGGACGTGGGCGGATCCTTCGGCGTCAAGCTGCATGTCTATCACGAGGACATGGCCGTCATCGGCCTCTCCATCCTCTGCCGCAGGCCCGTGAAGTTCGTGGCGGACCGGCTGGAGGCATTCGTCTCTGACATTCATGCCCGTGACCATCGGGTGAGGGCGCGCGCGGCGGTCGCGGCAGACGGCACCCTCCTGGCCATGGACGTGGAGGACGAAACCGCCATCGGCGCCTTTTCCACCTATCCCCGCACCAGTGCGGTGGAAGGCAATCAGGTCATCCGCCTCATTGGCGCGCCCTACCGCCTCAGCGGCTATCGCGCCGACTTGAAGGTGGTGTTCCAAAACAAGGTGCAGACCAGCCAGTATCGCGCGGTAGGCCATCCCATCGCCTGCGCAGTCACCGAGCATCTGGTGGACGCGGCAGCGCGCGCGACGGGCCTTGATCCGCTCGCGATCCGCGCGCGCAACGTGATCGCGGACGACGCCTATCCCTGCGCCTCGCCGGGAGGCTACCAATTCGAGAAGCTCTCCCACGAACAATGCTTGGAGAAACTGCGCGCGCTGATGGACTACGAGGCGCTGCGGGCCGAGCAGGCGGATCTGCGGTCGCGGGGCGTGCATCGCGGCATCGGCATCGCCACCTTTGTCGAGATCACCAATCCGAGCCCGGCCTTCTACGGCATCGGTGGCGCGCGCATCTCCGCCCAAGATGGCGCTGTGATTACTCTGACGCCGTCCGGCGAGGTGCGGTGCCAGATCTCGGTCACCGAGCAGGGTCAGGGAACCGAGACCATTATCGGGCAGGTCATCGCCGATCATCTGGGCGTTTCGCGCGACATCATCAGGGTGATGACCGGGGATACGGCGGTCACCCCACATGGCGGGGCGACCTGGGCGTGCCGGGGCGCCGGCATTGGTGGAGAGACCGCGCTCCAGGCGGCCCGCAAGCTCAAGAGCAATGTCCTGCGTCTTGCGGGGTCCATCCTCCAGGCCAAGCCGGACGAATTGGACCTCGTGGATGCCATGGTGGTGGACCGCGCCGGCGCCGCCCGCGTGAGCCTCGCCGAAGTCGCGCGCATTGCCTATTTCCGATCCGATACGCTGCCCGACGGCGCTCAGGCACAACTCACCGTGGCGCATCATTTTGCGCCCAAGGGTTACCCCTTCGCCTTCACAAACGGAATCCATGGCTGCCACGTCGAGGTGGATGTCGAGACCGGCCTTGTGAAGATCCTGAAGCATTTCGTGGTCGAGGATTGCGGGCGGATCATCAATCCCCTTCTGGTCGAGGAACAGGTGCGCGGCGGTGTCGTGCAGGGGCTCGGCGCCGCCTTCTTCGAGGAATGCCTCTACGACGCGAACGGCCAGCTCACCAATGGTTCGCTCGCGGATTATCTCGTGCCCATGGCCTGCGAGATGCCCGACATTCTGATCGACCATGTGGAGACGCCGACCCTTGATACCGAGCTCGGCGCCAAGGGTTGCGGCGAGGCAGGGACCGCAGCCGCCTCCGCTGCCGCCATGAATGCGGTGAATGATGCCCTGGCTCCACTCCGGGCCTGCCTCACACAGATTCCCATGACCCCCGCGCGCATCCTCAAGGCGCTCGGCCGCTTCTGACGTCGCATCCTAAAAATACGCAAAAGGCAGACCACTGCCGGGAGGAAAAAATGAAGGACATCAAGACCAGCCTGACCCAGGGCGTGTCGCGGCGCACGGTGCTTGCGGGCATGGGCGTCGGCGTCGGCCTTCTGGCCGCGCCGGCCGTCGTGCGCGCGCAATCGGAAAGCGTGCGCATCGGCTTTCCGACGCCGCTCACCGGCCCCTTCGGCGCCGAGGCGAAGGACCAGGTCCGCAGTGCGGAACTGGCGGTGAAACTTATCAACGACAAAGGTGGCATTGGCGGGCGCAAAGTCGAACTGTTGGTGCGGGACGACAAGCTCAATGCGGGCGAGGCCGCGACCCGCACCCTGGAGCTTATTGAGAAGGACAAGGTGCATGCCGTGGTGGGAGCACTGTCCAGCGCGGTCCAACTGGCGGTGAACGAAGTCACGCGCGCGCGCAACATGATCTATGTGTCCATCAGCCAGTCGGACACGATCAATGAGGTGAAGGATTTTTCGCGCTACACCTTCCACGAGGCGCTGAACCCGCACATGACCACCGCGGCGGTGGCGAAAGCGACCTTCAAAAAGGGATCGAAAATCGCTTTCCTCGTGGCGGACTATGCCTATGGCCATGAGATGCTGCGTGGCTTCAAGCGGGCGGCTGCCGCGATGGGCGCCGAAGTGGTGGGCGAGATCCTGCACCCGTTCGGCGCGCCGGACTATTCGACATTGATGCCTCGCATCCGCTCCATGAAGCCCGACATCCTCGCCATCTGCAATTTCGGCCGCGACCAGGCCAATGCCATCAAGCAGGCCAATGATTTCGGCCTCAAGAAGCAGATGCAGATCGTGGTTCCTGTGATCCTGCACAATCAGCGCATCGCCGTGGCGCCGGACGTGTTCGAAGGTGTGATCGGCGGCGCGAACTACTATTGGGAGCTCGAGAGCACGGTTCCGAGCGCCAAGTCTTTCAACGACGCGTACCGCCAGATGTATTCCGGCGCCATCCCGACCGATTACGGCGCCTATGGCTATACCGGCGTCACCGCCCTGCTCCTCGCCATGCAGAAGGCGGGCGGCACCGACACGGACAAGGTGATCGCGGCGCTCGAGGACCTGAAATACGACGTGGCAAAGGGCCCGCAATATTTCCGCAAGTGCGACCACCAGGCGGTGCAGTCCGTGCTGGTGCTGCGCTCGAAAGCCAAGGCCGACATGAAGGGCGCCGACGATCTGTTCGAGATCGTGGCGAACGATCCCGGCTCCGAAGACATGCTGCGCTCCTGCACCGAGCTTGGCTTCCCGACCTGACGATCCCAGCGCCCAAGCGCGCCGGAGAGGGGACCCATGGACCTCGAACTCATCCTCATGCAGCTGTTCTCCGGCCTCGCGCTCGGGGCCATTCTCGTCATGGTCGCCCTGGGGCTGACGATCATTTTCGGCATGCTCGGCATCGTGAACTTCGCCCATGGGGCTCTGTTCATGGTGGGGGCCTATGCCGGGCTTTGGATCGCCTCCCTCACCGGCAGTTTCTGGTGGGCGCTCCTGGTGGCACCCATCGCGGTCGGGGCCTTCGGCATGCTGGTGGAGCGGGTGCTGATCCGCCCTCTGTACAAGCGCACGCCCGACGATCCGCTCCTGCTGACCTTCGGTCTCGGCTATGTGCTGGTTGAGGCGGTCCGCATCACGTTCGGCACCGACGGCATTCCCTTTTCGGCGCCGGATGCGCTGCAAGGCGTGGTCGATCTCGGGGTAGGCTATTTCCCGCTCTACCGCCTGTTCGTGCTGGGAGTCGTGGCGGTCATCCTGCTGCTGCTCTGGATCGCGCTGGAAAAGACCCGCTTCGGGCTGATCGTGCGGGCGGGAGCGCGCGATCCCCTGATCATGCGGGTGCTCGGGGTGGACGTGAGCCGCCTCTGGCTGCTGGTGTTCGGCCTCGGCGTCGGCCTGACGGCGCTCGGGGGCGTTTTGGCGGCGCCCATGCGCAATGTCAGCCCGGAAATGGGCACGCTGGTTCTCGCCGAAGCCTTCGTCGTGACCGTGATCGGAGGGATGGGTTCGCTGCTGGGGGCCGTGGTTGCGGGCCTGCTGGTGGGCGTTGCCGTGTCCATGACCGCGCTGTTCGCGCCAGAAATGGCGACCATCGTCATGTTTGCCCTGATGGCGCTGATCCTCCTGGTGCGCCCCCAAGGGCTGTTCGGCCGGCCAGGCGTCGGCGCGTGAGCGGAGAAGCGAACATGTCCTCCACCTCCCACGCCGCCCCCGTCCCGCTCGGTGCGCCGCAGGCCGTCGGCGCCCCCGGCGTCTTGAGCCGCTGGCGCGTGCCGCTGTCCATCGCTGTGCTGTGCATCCTGCCCTGGGTGCTGCCCTCGCAGGCGCTCGCCGTGAACGTGCTGATCTATGGCCTGTTCGCGGTCGGCTACAATCTGTTGTTCGGCTACACGGGGCTCCTGTCCTTCGGCCACGCCGCCTTCTTCGGCGGCGGGGCCTATCTCACCGGCATGGCCATCGTGCATTTGGGTCTCGGGTGGTTTCCCGCCATGCTGGTTGGGGTCGCGGGGTCGAGCGTGCTGGCGGCCGTCATCGGCGCGCTCTCCATCCGCACCCGCGGCATCTATTTCTGCATGGTGACGCTGGCCCTGTCCCAACTCGTCTATTACACGGCGCTCCAGGCGTCGAACTGGACCGGCGGGGAAAACGGCCTGCGCGGCTTCACCCTCGCCAAGGCGGATGTCCTCGGTTTGACGGTCAACCTGCTGGACCCGACGCAAAAATACTATTTCCTGATGGTGTTCGCCGCGCTTGCGCTGTGGTTCGTCTCGCGGGTGCTGAACTCGCCCTTCGGCGCGGCCATCGAGGCGGTGCGGGAGAACGAGACCCGGGCGCGGGCCTGCGGCTATGACGTGGAGCGCACCAAGCTCCTGTCTTTCATTCTCTCGGGCGCGCTGTGCGGCGTGGCTGGGACATTGTCGGCCATTCACCTGTCCATCGTTCCGTTGGACGCCTTGCATTATCACACATCCTCCATCGTCGTGATGATGACCATGCTGGGCGGGGCGGGCAGTTTCTTCGGGCCGTTCGTGGGGGCGCTGGTGTTTCTCCTCATCGAGGACGTGGCCTCGCTCTGGACCTCCCACTGGCAGCTCATCGTGGGCATCGTCTTCATCTTGTTCGTGCTGTTCCTGCCCAAGGGCATCTGGGGCACGCTCATCGCTTGGAGGAGCCGTTCATGACCGCTTTGATGCAGGTCGAGAATGTGGGGCGTTCGTTCGGCGGGTTTGTCGCTCTGGCGGACGTGAGCGCCACCTTCGAGCAGAACAAGGTCACGGCGGTCATTGGTCCGAACGGGGCGGGCAAGAGCACCTTCTTCAATGTGCTCTCCGGCGTTCTGCCGCCCTCCAGCGGGTCGATCCGCTTCAAGGGGCAGGAGGTGACGGGGCTGAAGCAGCATCGCTTCGCCCATCTCGGCGTCGCCCGCTCCTACCAGATCACCAATCTGTTTCCAAAACTCACCGTGCAGGAGAATGTGCGGGTTGCCGCTCAGGCCCTGCGCACCCGCTACAATCTGGTTCAGAACCGCGCCGCCTTTCCCGAACTGGTGGAGAAGGCCGACGCCGCCCTCGGCCATGTGGGGCTTCATGCCAAGCGGTCGCGGGTGGCCAGCGACCTTGCCCATGGCGAGCAGCGGGCGCTGGAGATCGCCATCGCCCTGGTGGCCGATCCCGAGCTTCTGCTGCTGGACGAGCCCACCGCCGGCATGGGGCCGGAAGAGACCAAGGACATGGTCGCGCTGCTGGAGCGTCTGGCGAGCGAGCGCACCATTCTGCTCGTCGAGCACAAGATGAAGATGATCCTCGGATTGTCGGATCGCATCCTCGTGCTTCATCACGGACGCCTGATCGCCGACGGCACCCCACAGGCGGTGCAGACCGACCCCGAGGTGCGGCGCGTCTATCTGGGACAGAATGATGGCTATGCTTGAGATTTCCGGGCTGAATGCCTGGTATGGCGCGAGCCACATCCTCCACGGTCTGAGCTTCAGCGTGGAGCCGGGCGAGATCGTCGCCCTGGTCGGGCGCAACGGGGCGGGCAAAACCTCCACCTTGCGGGCGGTCATGGGGCTCATGCCCCGCGCTAGCGGCAGCGTGCGGTTCGAGGGCCGTGAGGTGCTGACGCTGGGCGCCCATGATCGCTTCCGCCGTGGCCTTGGCTACGTTCCGGAGGAGCGGCGCATCGTGCCGAGCCTCACCGTGCGCGAGAACCTCCAGCTCGGCCTGGTGGCGGCCGGACGCACGGACGAGCGCGCGGCCATCGACGAGATCGCCCAGAGCTTCCCGCGTCTCAAGGAGCGCCTCAACCAGCAGGGCACCACCATGTCCGGCGGTGAGCAGCAGATGCTCGCCATCGCGCGGGCGATGATCTCCCGTCCCAAGATGATCCTCCTGGACGAGCCGTCCGAAGGCATCATGCCGGTTCTGGTGGAGGAAATGGGCGTGCTGTTCCGCCGCCTGCGCGACCAGGGCACGACGTTGCTGCTCGTGGAGCAGAATGTGGAATGGGCGTTGAAGCTCGCCAGCCGTGCTATCATCATCGACCAGGGTGAAATCGTGCACCAGAGCTCGGCCGCGGCGCTGCTGGCGGACAAGGATATCCAGGACCGCTACTGCGCGGTGTGACCCATCGGAGCTATCATGGACATTTCCGGCGAATATCGCATCGGCGCGCCCCGCGAGACGGTCTGGGCGGCGCTGCTGGACCCCGAGATGCTGCACCGCTGCATCCCGGGTTGCAAGGAGCTGGAGCGGACCGGGGAGAACGCGTTCTCCGCCAAGGTGCAGATCAAGGTGGGGCCGGTCTCCGCCACCTTCACCGGCAGCGTGGAATTGCAGGACATTGTCGCCCCCGACAGCCTGCGCATTGTCGGCCAGGGAAATGGTGGGGTCGCGGGCTTCGCCAAGGGCGAGGCGAAGGTCACCCTTGCGCAGGATGGGGAAGACACCGTCCTGTCTTATGTTGCGGACGCCCAGATCGGCGGCAAGCTCGCTTCGCTGGGCGGTCGTCTCATCCAGTCCACGGCGCGCAAGCTCGCCGACCAGTTCTTCTCCAGCTTCGCCACAGCCCTAGGCGCGGATGCGTCCGGCTTGAACGAGGCGGAACAGAGTGCCTGACGCGGCGCGAGGGGAAGCAGGGGTTTTCAACTCGCGATACGCAAATCCTCTCGCATTGCCATTTTGAGATCGTTGTGAGCCGCGCTCCGCAGAATTCGATCATCGTTGGTGTCAACGATGCGGGATATCGCGTCGCGCACCGAGGCGGGAGCTACTAGTTCGCACCTCATTTGCCAATACCCGAACGCCTTAGCCGCTTCATCGGTGCCCTCTACGGCAGCGCGATGATAGGCCTCTAGCAATCCGATATACGCCGCCTGCTTCTCGCGGAATCTGCGTTCATCTTGCTGAGTGCGGCGGGACAGCCACGCTTGCACCATAGCAGTGACGATGCTTCCGAGGCCGAATGCAGTTAGAAGCGGTATCAGTGTTGACATGCAGGAAGCTTATCCTAAAGCGCAACGTCAACAATCGAGTACGAAAGGCCAGCGCACGTGCAGAATTCCGTCGACACCAAAACGCCGTGAGGAACTATCTCCAGCCATTTTCAGCATTTGCGGAAAAGAAATTAGCAACAGAATTAAGTGGTGCCCAGGAGAGGACTCGAACCTCCACGGTGTTACCCACTGGTACCTGAAACCAGCGCGTCTACCAATTCCGCCACCTGGGCCACGTCGCTTCGGGAAGCGACGGGAGGCGACACATAAGGGAGGCGGTTCGCTCTTGTCAACGCCTTCACGCGGCGCTTTGCGAAAAATGGACGGAAGGGGGTGTTCATCCACAGGCCCGATACGCAGGTCCGTCTGCCGGCGAGGGTGCGGGCGCCGGGATGGGCGCCCGCTCTGGCGGCGTCAGTCCTTGTTGAACTCAGGCGCGCGCTTGGCGATGAAGGCGGCCATGCCTTCCTTCTGGTCCGCGAGCCCGAACTGGGACTGGAAGACCCGGCGTTCGAAGCGAATGCCCTCGGCAAGGCTCGTCTCGAAGGCGCGGTTGACGCTTTCCTTGGTCATCATGGCCACCGGCAGGGAGGTGGCGGCGATGGTGGCGGCGACCTTCAGCGCCTCTTCCACCAGGTCCGCCGCCGGCACGATCCGCGAGACGAGGCCGCAGCGCTCGGCTTCCACCGCATCCATCATGCGCCCGGTGAGGCACATTTCCATGGCCTTGGACTTGCCGACGAAGCGGGCGAGACGCTGGGTGCCGCCGGAGCCCGGCATGACGCCGAGGCGGATTTCCGGCTGGCCGAAGCGGGCATTGTCCGCCGCAAGGATGAAGTCGCACATCATGGCAAGCTCGCACCCGCCGCCGAGCGCGACCCCCGCCACCGCCGCGATGATGGGCTTGCGGGTGCGCGAGAGGCGCTCCCAGGGCGTGATGAAGTCGTCCAGATAGGTGTCGGGATAATCGAAGTTCTGCATCTCCTTGATGTCCGCGCCGGCCGCGAAGGCCCGCTCGGAGCCGGTCAGCACCAGGCAGCCGATGCCGCGATCCGCCTCCAGGGCATCGAGAGCGGCGGAGAGGTCGCGGATCAGCTGCATGCTGATCGCGTTCAGCGCCTGCGGGCGATGCAGGCGGATAAGACCCACCCGACCATGCGTTTCCACCTGAACCGTCTCAAACTCCATCGTCTGCCTCCCGTCGGCTTTGCGCCATCCGTGGGCCGGTGACCGGCCCTCACGGCTCGCGCCCGTTCCCAGTGGGAAATCGACGCGCAAGCCCTGCCGCGTCTGTAGCATCTTGCCGGGCCTGCGCCCACGCGCAGGGACGCGCAGGAGCGCGCCCAGCCATGCGCGCAGCCCGCTCAGCGCTGGCAGGTGGAGCAGAAGAAGGTGGAGCGGGCGCCCTGGACGATCCTTTGGACCGTTCCCTTGCAGCGATAGGTCGGGCAGGGGGCGCCCTCGCGGTCATAGACGCGAAACTTGTGCTGGAAATAGCCGAGTTCACCATCCACCCGGCGATGATCGCGCAGGCTCGACCCGCCGGCGAGGATCGCTTCGCGCAGCACATCGCGAATGGCGGTGACCAGCCGTTCCGCCCGCTCGGTGGGGCCGCCGGCCTTGGTTGCGAGGGTTGCGGCGAGCCGGCGCGGCGAGAGGCGCGCCCGGTTCAGGGCCTCGCACACATAGATATTGCCGAGGCCCGCGACGATCTTCTGGTCCAGCAGCGCGCTCTTCAGACTGGTGCGGCGCCCGGCGCAGGCCCCCGACAGATAGGCGGCGTTGAAATGATTGCCGAGCGGCTCGGGACCGAGATTGCGCAGCAGCGGGTGGCTGTCGAGCCGGTCATAGGGGACGAGGAGGATGGCACCGAAGCGGCGGGGATCATTGAATGTGACGGTGGCGCCACCTGCGAGGCGCAGGACCACATGATCATGCGGCCCCGGTTCGCCGCGCGGATGATGAAACGCGCCGGGACGCGCGTTCGCGCCGTGGCCCTCGATCCGGATGGAGCCCGACATGCCGAGATGCAGGATGAGAACCTCGCCGCCGTCCAGGTCCGCGAGCAGATATTTGGCGCGCCGGCCGACAGCCTCGATCCGGCGGCCTTCCAGTCGTTCCGCCAGATCCACCGGCAGCGGCCAGCGCAGATCGGGGCGGCGCGCTTCCGCACTTTCGATCACGGCGCCCTGCAGGACGGGCATGAGACCGCGGCGGACCGTTTCCACCTCGGGCAGTTCTGGCATCTGATCCTTCAACGCTTCGGCGCGGCCATCCCGGCGCGCGCCGCATGATTCATGACACGCCTATGAAGCTAGCGGTGCGGCGCGGTGGCGCAAGCCATAATGCAAAGCGCGCCCCGCGCGGTGGATAACCCAGCGGAATGGTCACCCAGTCGCCTTGGATGAATTGCCGGCAAACGGACTCTTTTATTCCGCTGCTCCGGGCAAAGACAGACCGAGCGGAGGGCCCTTGGGGGCGGGTTCCACAGCGGGTGGCGCCTCAAATTCCAGCTGTTCCAGCCGCATGCCACGCTTGGCGATCTTGTCCGCCGAAATGAGCACGTTCGACACGTCGTCGCCGACCTGCCCGAAATGCTTGGAAAGGTCGCCGACGCGATTTCTGAGCCGGGTCACGTCCTTCACCAATTCGCCCACTTCGGCCCGGATGCGATCCGCCTGCTCGCGCATGCGTGCATCCTTTGAGATGGCCTGGACCACCTGGATGGCGAGCATGAGCAGGGAGGGTGACACGATCACCACGCGGGCACGAAACGCCTTCTGGATCACGTCGTCGAAATTCTCATGCAGTTCGGCATAAACGGATTCGGAGGGCACGAAGATGAGGGCGATGTCCTGGGTCTCGCCGGCCACAAGATAGCGGTCCGCCACGTCGCTCACATGCTTCAGCATGTCGGCGGAGAGCCGCGCCGCAGCACTCTTGCGCGCCTCCGGCGATTGCGCCTCGCGAAACGCCGTGACGGATTCCAGCGGGAACTTGGCGTCCACGAGCAGGGGGCGATGGTCGCCCGGCAGGAAGACCGCGCAGTCCGGCCGCTTGTTGTTGGACAGCGTGTACTGGAAGGCATAGCTGTCCTTCGGAAGCCCGTCCGAGATGATCGCCTCCATCCGGGCCTGCCCGAAGGCGCCGCGGGCCTGCTTGTTGGAGAGGGTCTCACGCAGGGAGACCACCTGCGTCGAGAGATCCGCCAGGCTTTTTTCCGCTTTCTCCACCATGACCAACCGCTCGGCCAGTTTGGTCAGGCTCTCGTGGGTCGCGCGCGCCGCCGTGGAAAAGCTCTCGCCGAGGCGGTGGGAGGTCGAATCAAGCCGCTCGGACACCGCGCGCGCCAGCTCGCTCTGGCGCTGCGCAAGCACCTCTCCCATGCTTTGGACGCGCCCGGTGGTTTCCGCCTGAATCCGCGCGAGATCGCGCAGGCGCGCTTCCATCTCGCGGGCATGGGCGGCCATCTCCTCCGCCTCGACCGCGCGGGCCTGAGCCGCACGCCGGGCGGAGAGGGTCATGGACCCCAAAAGAACAACCGCCAGTCCTGTCAGCGCCGCCAGAAACACGCTCTGGGACACAGGGAACGTACCGAGATGAAAGAGGATGTCGCTCATGGCTCCTCCTTACCCGATTCCGTCCCTCGAACAAAGAGCGAACATGTTGACCGTGCGTGGATGTTCGCCTATCTGCCAAGCATGGCCATACGTCCCATCCTCATCATCCCAGAGCCTCGGCTGCGGCAGATTTGCGCGCCGGTGGACACCATCGACCGCGAGATCGAGGCGCTGGTCGCGGACATGTTCGAGACCATGTATGACGCGCCGGGCATCGGGCTCGCCGCGCCGCAGGTGGGCGTGTTGCGGCGAGTGGTGACGATCGACCTCGCGCGCGAGGATGAGCCGCGCCAGCCGCTCACGCTGATCAACCCGGAACTGGTCGCCGCATCCGAGGAGCTTTCAGTCTATAGTGAGGGGTGCCTCTCGATCCCCGATTATTACGAGGAGGTGGAGCGGCCGGCCGAGGTGACGGTGCGCTACACCACGTTGAAGGGCGCGCGCGAGGAGCAACGCGTGACCGGATTGCTGGCGACCTGCGTCCAGCACGAGATTGACCATCTCAACGGCGTGCTGTTCATCGATCACCTTTCCAAGTTGAAGCGCGACCGGGTGACCAAGAAGTTCGCTAAGGCGGCGCGGCGCGAGACCACCGGCTGAGCCGGTCGGGGAGAGTTCATGCGCATCATTTTCATGGGGACGCCGGATTTCGCCGTGCCGACCCTCACCGAGATTGTCGGGCGGGGCCACGAGGTGGTCGCGGTCTACAGCCGCGCGCCCGCGCCCGGCGGTCGGCGGGGGCTCGATCTCGTGCCCTCTCCCGTCCATGCGGTGGCGGAGAGCTTCGGGCTGCCGGTCTTCACGCCCAAGACCCTGCGCGGCGAGGAGGCCGCCGAGCAGGTGCGCTCGCTCGCGGCAGACGTGGCCGTGGTGGTCGCCTATGGCATGCTCCTGCCGCAAGCGGTGCTGGATGCGCCGGCCCTGGGCTGTCTTAATCTGCACGGCTCGCTCCTGCCGCGCTGGCGCGGCGCCGCGCCCATCCAGCGCGCCATCATGGCCGGGGACCGGGAGACCGGCGTCGCGGTCATGCGCATGGAGGCGGGCCTCGATACGGGCCCCGTCGGTCTTCTGGAGCGCATCGCCATCGGCCCCGACATGACGGCGGGGGAATTGCACGATCGCATGATGATCGTGGGGGCGGACCTCATGGGGCGCGCATTGGCCGCCCTGGAGCGGGGCGGTCTGCATTTCACGCCGCAGCCTGAGGAGGGCGTCGTCTACGCCCACAAGATCGACAAGGCCGAGGCCCGCATTGATTGGACCCGTCCGGCCGAGGAGGTCCATAATCGCATTCGCGGCCTCTCGCCCTTTCCCGGGGCCTGGTTCGCCCTGGAGGACGGGACGCGCGTGAAGGTCCTGCGCTCCGCCCTGGCGCAGGGCGCGGGCGCGCCGGGAACTGTGGCCGGCGAGGGCCTGGTCATTGCCTGCGGCAGCGGGGCGGTGCGGCTCGTGGAACTGCAGAAGGCCGGCAAGCAGCCCATGGCGGCGGATGTGTTCTTGCGCGGCAATCCGCTTCCCGCAGGAAACCGCCTCGCGTGAGGTCCGCCTGATGCCCCGCTACAAGCTCACCATCGAGTATGATGGGACGCCTTTTTGCGGCTGGCAGACGCAAGCGGGCGTGCCAACGGTGCAAGCGGTGCTCACCGACGCCTTGGAGCGGTTTTGCGGCGTTCGGGTGCATGTGGCCGGCGCGGGCCGCACCGATGCGGGGGTCCATGCCACGGGGCAGGTCGCCCATATCGATCTCGACCGCGCGTTTCGGCCCGACACGATCCGCGATGCCATGACCGCGCATCTGCGTCCCCACCCCGTCGCGGTACTGGCGGCGGAACGGGTGCCGGATGAGTTCGATGCGCGCTTTTCGGCCCGCAAGCGCCACTATCTCTATCGCATTATCAATCGGAGGCCCGATCTCTCCCTGGACCGCGACCGGGCATGGCGGGTGCCCCAGCTACTGGATGCCGAGGCAATGCATGCGGCGGCCCAGCGCCTGCTCGGCAAGCATGATTTTTCCACGTTCCGGGCTGCCGAATGTCAGGCGGCTTCGCCGATCAAGACGCTGGACCAATTGGATGTGGCGCGCGTCGGGACTGAAATCCGGATCCACACCAGCGCGCGCTCCTTCCTCCATCATCAGGTGCGCTCCATGGTGGGATCCCTGTTGCGGGTGGGGGAGGGGCGCTGGAGCGCCGACGATCTGTTCGCCGCGCTGCAATCGCGGGATCGCGCGCGCTGCGGCCCCATGGCGCCGGCCTGCGGCCTCTATCTGGCGCAGGTCGATTACGGAGCCGAAAACAGGGCCTCTGATGCCTCCGATGGTCTTGATTCGGGCGGCGACGGCGGCGACGCGGCCAATTTGTAACACCCCTCACCCGGAACAAAGTCCGCCCGGCGACATTGAGCACCCGAAAGGCGCTGGGGTGAGCGCGTCAGGTGAGCGTAATGATGTTGAGGTTCCCCCTGTTTTTGCGGTCGCGCCACGGGCGTCCGCCCGCCGTCCAGGCCGATGATTTCGTGGTGGCCCGGCCGGTGAGCGCGTCGCCCTCGGAATGGGTTTTCTTTGACGGCACGGAAACCCAGGGCCACGGCAGCGGACAAGCGGCATCCCCCCTTCCCGGCGTGGCCTTCTTCATCGACGAAGCCTGGTCCTGCGCGGATCCGCGCGAGGCGCAGGCGACTGCCTCCCGCCTCAACATGATGGCTGTGCGCGACGGCGCCGCTGCCGAGGGCGAGCCCTGGATCGCGATCGGCGTGCGCAACGTCATTTCGTCGCTGCCCACCCTCCCGCCCATGGTTCCGGGGCCGCGCAACCGCAGCGGCGGGCGCGCGGGCTGAGCGCTTCCACTTCGCCCCATCTATCGGCCGGAAGAGGCCTCTTCCCGGTGAACGGTGAGGCCGAGCCAGCCGTCGAGGAAGTCATCCAGCCAGCGGCACACGGCCGGGTCATACCGAGACCACCCTTCGAAATGCGCGTGCGCGGGCTGCGCGCCGGGATGCGTGAGCCGTTCGGCGCCCACCGTGGTCCAGCGGCACATCATCTCTTGCGTCACCTCGGGGTGAAATTGCAGCGCATAGGCATTGCGCCCGTAGCGGAACGCCTGATTGGGGAAGACTTCCCCCTGCGCCAGCAATTCCGCCCCGGAGGGGAGGTCGAATCCCTCCGCATGCCAGTGGTACACATGGCTCGGCCAAGGCAGGAGCGAGGCGCCGAGATCGGTGGGGCGCAACGGATAATAGCCGCGCTCACACAGGCCGTCCTGATGGCGTCCCACGCGCGCGCCGAGTTGGCGCGCCATCAATTGGGCGCCGAGGCAAATGCCGAGCAGCGGCAGTTCGCGCGCCATCGCCCGGCCGACCAGCGCCATTTCCTCCTGTAGATAAGCATGCGGGTCATTCGCACTCTGAGGGCCGCCGAAGACCACAAGCGCGGCGTAGCCGGACAAATTGACCGGAACCGGATCGCCGACAGCGGGCCGGCGGGCGTCCAGAGCGAAGCCGCGCCGCTCCAGGCGCTCTCCCAAGCGGCCGGGCACCGAATGGGCCTGGTGCAGAATGACCAGGATTCGGCGCTGCGCAGGCCTTTCCCATGCCGGATCGTGATCCAGCGGGAGGTCGTCGGAAGCTTCACGGTCCACTGTCGCCTTCCGCCTCCTCTCTCACTTCCCGCCGAATACGCACGCGATCGCGCGAGCCCACGTTCAGCAGCTCGGCCGCGCGCCAGACAAGATTGTCTTCGAACTCGGTCAGGCCCCCGTCCGCATAGGCGACCTCGAACATCATCTCCACCACGCGCCGGCGGCCTTCATCATCCAGCGCGCGATTCAGCACGCTGGTGAAGGCATAAAGGTCCACGGCTTCCGCATCCTTCGCGATGGCGAGCGCGACCAGGGCCTGGGTGTCAGCGGCGCTGAGGTTGAAGCGTTGCGCGAGAATGCGCTGGACAATCGACTCTTCCTCGGCCGTCACGGCACCGTCGATGGACATGACATGCACCAGCAGCGCCGCTGCCGCGAGGCGATAATCGTTCTCTTCGAACGCCTGAGCGTCGCGCCCGCCGCCCGTAATGTCGGCGATGAAGTCGGAGAGCACGCGGAACATGGAACTCCCCTCGGATGCCACTGGGTCAATCCCTTAAGGGAACGGTGCCATAGGGCGCACCAGCCCTTCAAGCGCCGTGCGGGAGCCGGGCCTCCAGCCCCGAAACTTCTTTGTGGAGTGTGGCTTTCCTGCTGTCGGCGAGGAGCCTTCGCTCACCGGGGCGGCGCGCTGGGGGCCGGCATGCGCGAGCGATAATCGTTCTGGATGCGCGATGTCGAATCGCCTTCACCAGGTCGCGGGGTGCGCATGGGCGGAGACGCCAGATTCTGGCGCGGCGCGGGGGGCGACATGTTCTGTCCGGGCACGCCCGGCGAAGGCACTGTCTGGGGCACGACCATGGGGCGCGGTGTCGTTTGGGCGCCGGCCAGCCCGGCACCGGCGATGGCCAGCACACCCGCCAGCAAGGTCAATCCAATCGTCCGCACGTCGCAGTCTCCTCTCGCCTTCTCCTATCAGATGGGGCGGGAAGGACGATCCGCCAGTGGGAGAAGGACCGCGACGGATGCTTTTCCACTGCACGCATAGAAGAAAATACGTTCTTCCGCGAACGGCTAAGGTCATGTCTGCGTCAAGGATATGCAAATGCGGGAACGAATGGGCCGAGGCAGCGTTTTCTTCACCGTAATCCGATGCAACTGGCGCGCTGCGATGGTGTGCCGGAAGAACAGGGAGATCCATATGCGAAATCGTATGCTGACCGCCGCCGCTCTATCCGCGCTGCTCGCTGGCTCGGCGGTCGCTCAGACCGCCGCACCGGCTCCGTCCAACAACAACACTGCGACGCCGCCTGCGGCCAGCAGCCCGAGCAATGCCCCCTCAGGCGCCATGAAGATGCCGTCCGATACGCGGGCCAATGCCGCCACCGGCACCACCACCACCGGCGCGTTCATCGATGCGCAGGATCGTGAGCAGTGGCTCGCCACGACCCTCATCGGAACCGATGTTCGCGGCGCCGCCGATGAGAATCTCGGTGAAGTGAGCGACGTCCTCATGGATCGCAACGGCAATGTTGTCGGTGCCGTGATCGGCGTGGGCGGCTTCCTTGGGATCGGCCAGAAGGATGTGGCTGTGCCGTTCAATGCCCTTGAGCTGGTTCGCAACGGCGACGATGAGAAGCTGGTGCTGCGCAAGTCGAAGGACGAGTTGACCGCGGCGCCCGAATTCAAGGAATACACCCCCAATCGCACGGCGCCGGCGGCTGGCGGCTCGACGGGGTCTTCCGCGCCCGTGACCACGCCGCCCGCTTCGGCGCGCTGACGTCATCGGGAACCCTTCTCAGAGGGTGGATCAGAGAGCGGCGGCCCCTGGGCCGCCGCTTTTGTGTCAGGAGCGCAGGCGCGGTGTATCGCAGTCAGCATCGCCACCACGCGCCACGCTCACGTCGCATTTTTCGTATGTTCTGAAATCCGCGTAATTTCAACGACCGCTGACGCGAGCGGGCGACAGGCCCACGCCAGAAGGTCGGAGATCCGTGACACTATCCTCAATTTCTCCTGGCGCTATTCTTCTGGTGGAGGACGAGCCGTTCGTCGCCATCATGGCGCAACAGGTGCTGGAAGACGATGGGTTCGAGGTGCGCGCCGCCGGCTGCGGGGCGGACGCGCTCGCTCTGGCGCAGGATCTTCGGGCGCCCCTTCAAGCCGCCATCGTGGATTTCGGCTTGCCCGACATGGGGGGCGACGAGGTCGTGCGCCGGATGCGCTCTCTGCGCCCGAGCTTGCCGGTTCTGGTTGCGTCTGGATATGGCGTCCCGGATCTGAAGGCAGCCTTCGCCGGGGAGGCCATCAGCTTCGTCACCAAGCCCTACGATGGCGCTACCTTGAAGCAGGCGCTGGCGCATCTGGGGGTCGTGGCCGGGAGAAAGTGAGCGGCGGTCGCGTCGAAAGCCGGGGAGGGGGAAGGGGGGTGGGCACTTCCGTCGCGCCCGCCGCTCCCCCTAAGAACGTGCTATCGAAGACGGGGTTCCGCAGGCTTGAAAATTATCTCCGGCGGCCGGAGAACAGGGATTGCACGATGCCCACAGCGGCCGCCGCGGCGACAGCGACCAAGGGGTTCGTCTCGACCGCCCGGGAGATGGACGCGGCTGCGGCATTGAAGCCCGGCCCGCCAAGCGCCGACGCCGAGCCGCTGCTCCAATGCGCGCCCACCACAGCGAACAGTCCGGCGATGACGAGGCCGATCAGCCCCGTGACCAGGCTGGCGGCCCAAGGCGCCATGGCCAGGAGCAAGGCCTGATAGAGGCCGAGGCCGACGAATGCGATTCCGACGCACAGGAAGACAGCGGCAAGGAAAAGCAGGGCGATGCGTGCGATCACGGCGGACCTCCTGGATCTGGAGCTTGGCCAATGGCCATGGAATGATTCAGCCTCTCACGCAATCGGGGTCAGCGCGAGCGACCACCCAAGGCAAGCGAGGGACACACTCGGCAAGACGGCTCTTGCACGCCCTCGCCCATCGATGGCTTCTGCCCTCCGGAAAAAACGAAACCGCCCAAACTGCGCTGCGGTCTGGGCGGTTTCGCTGCTCCGAAAGTGACTGAGTTGCCGATCAGCCCCGCGTCAGCGCCGCAGCAGGATCTGGCCTAGAACGGCGCCGATGCCGGCGGCAATGGCGCAGGCCGTGATGGGCTTTTCCTGGATATAGTCGCGGATCGTGGCGTACTGGCCCTCGGCCCATTCCGAGACCTCACCAACGGCGGCTTCCGCTTCCGTGGTCGCGCCGTCCACGCCGTGGCGGGCCGTGCGCGTCAGGGTCTGCATCAGTTGGGCGAGATCCGCTTTGACGGCGGCGAGGTCCGCCTTCAGCTCGTCGAGATGCGCATCGGCAGGGGCCGGCATGGGGCCGGGTTGCGGCATGTCCGCCATGGTCAAGTCTCCGGTTGAAGGCACCTTCGCGTGAATGCTTGTGCCACGCAAGGGCGAAAACGCCGCGTTGCAGCAAGCGGTTCCGCCGCATGTCCCGTCAGGCGATCCGAGCGGTCGGCGCTGCGGTGCGGGCTTCGTGGAAGAACAAGGCCTGGGCGATGGTGGCCTTCACATTCTCACTGAGGAATGGCTTGGTGATGAGATATGTCGGCTCGGGCCGCTCTCCGGTGAGCAGGCGGTCCGGGAAGGCGGTGATGAAGATCACCGGAACATTGAAGCTCTGAAGGATGTCGCCCACCGCGTCGATCCCGGAGGATCCGTCGGCCAGTTGGATGTCCGCCAGCACCAGCCCGAAATCTCCATGCTTGGCGAGATCGAGCGCCGCGCTATGGGTGGGCGCAACGCCGACGACCTCGTGGCCGAGCTCGGTCACCAGGGTCTTCAAATCCAGGGCGATGACCCACTCGTCTTCGATAATGAGCACCCGCGTCGCCAGTTGCGCGTCGATTTCCGACTGGGCGGCCACCACCATGCGTTCCACCTCGTCGAGGCTGGTGGCAAGGATGGAAGACGCCTCGGCGAACGAAAAGCCTTCCATGGCGGTGAGCAGAAGCGCCACGCGAGAGGCCGCGCCCAACTGCTGAAGCCGTATGTCGGCCCGCATGGCGGCACCGCCATCGGCAGGCAACTGCGACCACACCTCATGGAACGCGCGATACAGGGCGACGCGCGGCGACAGATCGGGTCGGATCGGAACCTTCCCCTCGATGATGGCCTTCAGCGTTTCCTGCACCATGGCGTCGCCCGCCTTCTGGCTGCCGAGCAATGCGCGAGCGAAGCGCCGCAGGAAGGGAAGCTGCTTGATGAGCTGTTGATGTGGCATGCGCCTCTTGCCTCTCGGAAGTCCGCCTTCAACTCGGCCGCAGGGAAAAAGTTCCCGATCCCGGAACTGAATTGAATTTTTGCGCATTATAGCCTGGCTGATCCATGTGCAGGGAGAGGCGCAGGTCCGCTCTACGTCATTTAATGAATTGCCTATCGCCTGACAGGTCGAGCGGAGCTAAAGGACGGGGGCGCTCACGCTTCCGGTTGCCACGAGAGGCATGCGCGTGGATTGGTGGTTGTCTTCATGCGGTGGGTAAGAGGCGCGGCGGCCAATCTTCGGGAACGGGAACGTGCCGCGATCTTCGCGTCTGCGTCGGGTCATCCGCGTCATTTGCTCGACAGTGTCCGGCGCGGCCTCATCCTGGTCATTCTGATCGCCATCACCCCGATCGCCTCCGCCAGCATGGTCCAGGGGATCCTCCAGCTGCGCCGCGCCACCGACGAGGCCCAGCACCGCCTGCTACAGGGCGCCATCACCGGGGCGGCGAGCCAGCAGAATGTCTTCACCTCAGCCGAGAACGTTCTGCAGGCACTGAAGAATGTGCCCGGCCTTCGCGCCAACAACGAAGACTGCGCCGCGACATTGTATGGTGCGACCTTGAGCCTGCCTTTTGCGTCCAACATCGCGTTCATCGACGCCAATGGACGGGTCACCTGCTCTGCGCTCACCGAAGCGGGCACCGACATGTCGGGCCGCAGCTGGTGGCAGAAGGCCCAGGCATCGAAGGGCTTCACGCTGGGCGAGCGCCAGATGAGCCCGGTGACGCGCTCGGAGATCATGGTGGGCACCTTGCCCCTGTTCGGCGCGCAGTCGGAATTCGTCGGCGGACTGTCAGTCGCAATCGATGCCGGATGGCTTGAAAATCTGCTCAAGCGCGAGACGCCGTCGAGCCAGGGGGTGGCGGCGCTGTTCGATGCCAATGGAACCCAGCTCGTTTCCAATGCGCCGGCCATCAGCCGCCGGCTGTTCGGCGAGGAGGACCTCGCCGCCTATGTGGGCAAGCTCGGCGAGACCCGAGACGTCTCGGGTCGATCCTGGAGTTTCGCGGTGGCAACCTTGGAGCGGCACAATCTGCTCCTGGCCTATGCCCAGCCGTCCGACGAACTGTTCCAATGGACGACATTCCATGTGGCCGTGAGCTTTGTCCTTCCAGTCCTGATGGTGATCTTCACCATCGTCGCAATCTGGCTCGCGACCGATCGGATGGTCCTCCAGTGGCTGCTGTATCTGCGCCGGGTGACGGCCGTTTACGGTCAAGGCCATTATGGCTTCCGGCCCTCGAAAATGGATCAGGCGCCGAGCGAATTCCGGGTGCTCGGGCATGCCATCGAGGATATGGCGCTGGCGATCCGCGAGCGCGACGCGCGGTTGCGCGAGGGCTTGGCGGAAAAGACGTCCCTGGTGCGCGAAATCCATCACCGCGTGAAAAACAGTCTGCAAGTGGTGGTGAGCTTGCTCAGTCTCTACGGGTCGAGCGTGCGCGAAGAGGCCGACCGGGCGCGCTTTGACCAGTTGCGCATCCGCATCAACACGCTCGCCGTGGTTCATCGCATTCTCTATGAAGCCCTGGAGGGGTCGCAGGTTCAGGTTCTCGAACTGCTGCGGGAACTGGGCGCGCTGCTTGAATCCTCGCTCGACCGCAGTGTCCGCGTCACCGTTCAGGCCGAGGATGTGGCGCTGCCCACCGACCTTGCGAGCCCGCTCGCCTTGCTGCTGACCGAGATCGTGATGGCGGTGTCGCGCGCCAGTGACGAGCGCCCGGTGCGCGTGGATATCGCCGGCGTCGGGGAGGGCGGACTAGTGATCCTGCGTATCGCGGTCGGCCAGCGCGTGGAGGATGCGCTCAGCGAGGCACAGATCCCGCTCGCTTACGGCTTCGCCCGGCAGATCGGCGGATCGATCGAAACGCACATCACGCCGGAGGGATGCCGGATCGACGTGCGCTTCTCCCCGCGCTTCAAGACCCGCTGAGTCCAGCCTGTGCCGGGCGGGGGAACCGCCATCCGGCCACGCCGTTGCTCTCCCAAGCACCGCCACTGCCGCGCGGGCTGGATAGGGAGAAACCCATGGCTTCGAAGAGCAAAGGGACGTCCAACCGAGGGTTTGCGGCAATGGATGCCGAGAAGCAGCGCGCCATTGCCCGCAAAGGCGGCGAGAGCGTGCCGGCGGAAAAACGCAGCTTCTCCCAGGACCGCGCCCTGGCCGCCGCCGCCGGTCGCAAGGGCGGGCAGAGCGTTGCGGACGAGGATCGCAGTTTTTCCCGCAATCGCTCCCTCGCCTCGCGCGCTGGTCAGAAGGGCGGACAGGCGTCTCACACCACCAGCAGGTCCTAGAATACGTCCCGACATTTTTTCGCTGCGGCAAGGGAACCCGATCATACGGGGAGCGTTCCTCCCATAACCAAGCCGGCGTGTCCCGCGGCCCTGGCCGCAGCGAACCGTGTTCCAAAGGTCCGGACCGCAGGCGCCATGGGTTTGTCTCAGGGGTGGCTGGCGTGTTTCACTCTCACGAAACGGATAGCAGACGTCCAATGGAAGGTCCCACGACGACATCTGCGGTCGCTCTCTCGGAGATGAAAGCGCTGCGCGATCAGGTGCTCGACCTGCTTCCGGCCTTGCGCGCCTTCGCCCGGTCGCTGACGCGCAACCGCACCGAGGCGGACGATCTGGTGCAGGAAACGCTCCTCAAGGCGCTTTCGAACATCGAAAAATTCGACCCCGGCACCAATTTGCGGGCCTGGCTCTTCACCATTTTGCGCAACACCTATTACACCGAAATCCGCAAACGCCGCCGCGAGAGCGATGGCATCTCCACCTTGGCGCAGCAGGATTCGAACATGGGTCCCGGCCAGGAATGGGCGGTGACCCTGCGCTCGCTCAAGGAAGCGCTCGAACTGCTGCCCTCCGACCAGCGCGAGGCTCTGGTTCTGGTGGGGGCCGCCGGGCTCTCCTATGAAGAGGCGGCCGACGTGTGCGGATGCGCGCTCGGCACCATCAAGAGCCGCGTCAACCGCGCCCGCGCCAAACTTCTCACCCTCATGGGGGCGGAGGTCTCCGCCGATGTGGTTGAGGGCGATTCCGTCGCCTTGTCGGCCGCCCGCAGCGCCGCCCGCAGCTCTGCCTGAGGACCTGACCCTCTGATCTGAACGTATATGGCCGGCTTGCTTGCAAGCCGGCCATTTTGATTCAGCGGCCGTCACGTGGGGCCAGGCACGGTCAGCCGACGAGATATCCGTTCCAGCTTCCGCCGTGCCTGCTGCTTAGATCGTCAAACAGGTCGACCCCTGATCCCACATTCCATGGGCGCTGACAGTCAGCGAGGCGTCAGCCTAATACGTCCTTGAGGGAGAGGGCGCTCACGCTCTCCCGTGAGGCAGTGAGAAACGCCAAAATGCCCGCCGGGAGCCGGCAGGCCAAAGATCGCAGGTAGAACGTCAGACGCTCAGTCGTTCT
Source organism: Pseudomonadota bacterium (assembly GCA_040755535.1). Classification (GTDB taxonomy): domain Bacteria; phylum Pseudomonadota; class Alphaproteobacteria; order Rhizobiales; family Xanthobacteraceae; genus Aquabacter. The sequence goes on from JBFMAV010000011.1 coordinate 27,531, forward strand.
CGGTCGGAGCCGGAGGCTTGCCGTCTTCGGCCGCCGGCTTGGCGACCTTTCCGCTTTCGAAGGCGCCCTGCAATTGTTCCGCGAGGCGCATAAGCTCGTCCGGCACATCCTCGTTCGTATAATCGTCGAAGAGCTGCCGGAGTTCCTTGCCGAGGAGGTCCTGGCGCGCGGAAATATCGCGCCGGTGAGGGGCTCGCATCGTGCCGCTCTCTTTCTGCACTTGCGTCTCGGAGCTATCGGGCCGCTTCTGTCGCATGGAGGATATTCATCTGCCGGATGGGGGCCAAGGGGAGGAGCGCCGGAGGAGCAAACTCCCTCGCGGCCCCGGTTCCGAGGGTGAAACGGTACAGCCGCGAAGAAGTTCCAACAAGACCCACTTCATTCGCGATAAAGCCGCGTGCGGCCCGATTCCGCTGTCTCGTCGGGATGCGGATCGCGTGCTGTATCCTCGTTGCTCTCGCTGAGGTTGGTCGATCCGGCGGAGTCCATCGTCGCCTGCAGGCGATGCAACCGCTGGCGCTCCTCGTCAGGCTGGCGCGCGCGCAAGCGCTTGGGCGGGCCTGCCTCGCGTGCCGGTTCGAACTCGCACTGGTCATAACCGTGCGGAGCGGAAGGGGCCTTCCAGTCCTCGCGGCGCGTTTCGCCGCCTTGAGCGTGGTTTGGCATGACGCTGTCCTCCCTGCGTTCAAGTGGAGTCCCAACGCGGCCCACGCGGTTTGGTTCCGCGCATGGTGAAGCTTTCGTTGAGAACCGCGTTGTTTCGGCGGCTCGCGATTTCGGCCTGTCTGCCGCGCACCGCCATGGAACCTGAAGCCGGCCGCCCAAGTTTCAGAAGCAGTCCGGTCGGCAGCGCCGCCTGCGCGATGCCCCGGAAAAGTTCGAGGGTGGATGATGCGCGTTTCGCGCGCCCGCCGCACCTTCGCAAGACCCCTGAGTGGGCGCGGACGACGTGCCGGTCGCGGCAACATCCGGGCTCCAAGACTGTAACAGGAGACGAGATATGCTGGGTTGGGCTGTGACTTTTCTGGTGGTCGCCCTGGTGGCGGCGGTTCTGGGATTTGGCGGCATCGCCGGCACGGCGATCGAAATCGCCAAGGTGATCTTTTTCGTGGCCATCGTCCTGTTCCTCATCTCGGCCGTCGTCGGCCTGATGCGCGGACGCCGGGTGGGATAAGTCCCGCTGGAGAGGCCAGTCCTGAAAGCAGGGAGGGGCGGCGGAGATACCGCTCCTTCTCGCCTACGCCGGCTACGGTTTTGCCGGTGTCTTTCGTGAGTTCGAGACACGATACTTAAGGTCTGGTCTTCCTGTCGGGAGCCAGGCCTTCTCTTTATCTGAAAACGCGCCGCCTGGGTTCGGCGGCGTACCAGTTCAACGGGACTGCGCGAACATCCATCCCTGAGGAGGGGCTCCCATGCGGCGGCTCATTGTCGAGCACAAGACGCGCTACCATTATTCCGAGCCGGTCCAGTTCGGACAGCACCGGCTCATGCTGCGCCCCCGCGACAGCCACGGCCTGCGCCTGCACGAGGCGCGCCTCACCTTGTCGCCCACGGGGGACGTCAAATACATCTATGACGTGTTCGGCAATTCCATCGCCTTGGTGGACTTCCACGGCCCGGCGAATGAATTGGTGATCGAGAGCGTCCTGGAGCTGGACAGCTACGAGACTCCCGACCTTGAGGCGCTTCTGGATCCCGTGGCGGCCAATTATCCCTTCGTCTATTCCAGCGATGACCGCTTCGATGCCTCCCAGATGCTCACGCCTCAATATGAGGATGAGGGCGAGGTCAAGGAGTGGCTGACGCGCTTCGTGACGCCGGGTGAGCCGGTCGCGACGCTCGACCTGTTGAAGGCGATCAATGCCGCCATCAAGGCGGACTTCACCTATCAGGCCCGCATCGAGGAGGGGACGCAGACCCCGGCCCAGACGCTCGCGCGCGCCTCCGGCACCTGCCGCGATTTCGCGCTGTTCTTCATCGAGGCGGTGCGCGAGCTCGGCTTCGCCGCCCGCTTCGTGACGGGCTATCTCTATACGTCCCATCTCGATCTCGCCTTGGACCATGGCGCCGACGACATCCGGGGCGCGGGCGCGACTCATGCTTGGGCGGAGGTCTATCTGCCGGGCGCCGGCTGGATCGATTTCGACCCCACCAACGCTTTGATCGGCACCGACCATCTGGTGCGCGTCGCCGTGGTGCGGGATCCGCGCCAGGCCTCGCCCATCGTTGGCAGCTTCGCCTCCGACACGCCAGGCGTGTTCCTTGGCATGGATGTGGAGGTGTTCGTCTCCACGCGCCGCCACGGCGCGGCGGCGCTCCCCGCGAACGACGCGCCGGCCGAGGGTTTGGAGGAGGCTCCGGGTGGCGTGTCGGCGTCTGCCGCCCCGGTGGTGGCGCAGGAGGATCTGCTGGCGCAGCCGGCCGCCTGACGTCTCTGGCTCGGAAAGAAAAAGGGCGGGCCCGCGAGGAGCCCGCCCGTGTCAGTTCTGGAGGTCGATCAGTGACACGGTCTCAACGCGCAACTTGGCGTCGGGTTCCGGCAAACAAAAGGGGCGCCCCATGGGCGCCCCGATCGATCTGGATGTCACGGTGTCCCCATCAGGGGCAGGCCACCCGGTAGGAGTTGCCGTAGGCATCGCGCGCCCAGCAGTTCTTGGGGGTGGTGGCCGCGCCGACGATGGCGCCGGTCGCGCCGCCCAGCACGCCGCCAACCACGGCGCCGCCGGTCGAGCCGGTTGCGAGGCCGCCGATCAGGGCACCGGTGCCTGCGCCGATGAGGCCGCCGCCCACGGCGCGGTCGGACTCCGAATACTGGCTGCATCCGCCCAGCGCCAGACCCGCTGCCACAACGATGATTGCCGCCCTCATTTTGCTCTCCATGTTCAATCTTTCCGGCTCTGCCGGGCCGTCCGTCCGATGTCGCGCGACGCATTCGCCGGCGGTCGGCGGACATTTTCCCCCGGCGAAGCAAACCGTCTCCGGCGGGGTTCACGCACCGCCAAGCTAAGCACAAAAGCCACCGCCAAGCCTACCCCCACGACGGCGATTGCGGTCGCGGCGGGATGGCGCGCCGCGGCATCGCGGGCCTCGTGCGCCGCGACATCCATCCGTCGGGCGAGGCCGTCGCGCCCCGACCAGGCGCCTGATACGCCGCTCGGCACCAGCGCCTGCGCCATCTTCGCCGCCTGTGGGGCGATGTCCGGCAGATGATCGCCGAGCATGCGGGCATAGCGGCGGGCCGTGTAGGGGCGCGGCAGATGGGAGGGCGCTTCGCCCACGGCCCGCGAGAGGCGCGCCAGATCGCCCCGCAGCGACTCGACGCCGCGTTGCAGGTCTTCCAGGGTGGAGCGTTGGGAAAGCCAAGTCATCAAGACGTCTCCGCTGTCGGGATCACCAACGCCCGGCTGCTGATCAGGTTCCGCCCCGCGTCGCATAACCTTCAGCTCGACCTTATCTTGCGGCGCATCAAGCCTCAGCGCGGCCATAAGATGAAAATTCGACCATGGCGATATTTTGATCGATTTCGGAACCCTTGCCGCGTGCGCGGCGTTTCCATGGCGAACCTGATCCATCCGCAGACCGCTCCGCGGCCGCATTGCGCGGTCGGAGCATCGCAGGAGACGACCCCGCCCATGGCCTCATTGCCGCCGCTGATGCCCGCCCACCGGGACGCGACCCGGGCGGCCCTGCCTTTTGGGCAGGATGACGAGCGCACCCAACTGGAATCCCTCCTCACCGAGGGCGGCAGCGCCCTCTTTTTCGATGTGGATGGAACGCTCATCGACATCGCGTCCCATCCCGACGGCGTGGACGTGCCATCCCACCTCATTGAGGACCTCGCCATTCTTCATGATGCCAGCGGCGGCGCCGTGGCCCTGGTGAGCGGCCGTGAGGCGCAGGTGCTCGACCGTCTGTTCGCGCCGCTGCGCTTGCCCCTCTCCGGCATTCACGGCGCAGAGTTGCGCACCACGGCCTCCGGCGACCTGGCCAGTACCGTCGCGCCTCTGCCTGAGGATGTGCGCGCGGCGCTCGCCGCCCTGACGCGCCGCTTCGAGGGGCTGCTGGTGGAAGACAAGGGCGCGAGCCTCGCGCTCCATTACCGGTCCATCCCGGCCGCGGCTCCGGAACTGGAAGAGGCCATTGGAGCCATCGTCTCCCCGCGCTCGCGCACGCTGACCGTGCTGCCGGGGCGCATGGTGTTCGAGGTCAAGGCGCGCGGCCATGATAAGGGCGCGGCGGTCCGCGCCTTCATGGCGCAAGCGCCCTTCGCCGGCCGGGTGCCGATTTTCTTCGGCGACGATGTCACGGATGAAGCCGGGTTTGCGGCGGTCCGCGAGCTTGGCGGCATCGCAGTGAGCATCGGCCGCCGGCTTGCCGGTGCCGACGTCATGCTTGAGGACGCCCAGGCGGTGCGTGCGCTGGTTGGCCGGCTGGCCGCCACCGCCCAAGGGAGGGGATGACATGTCACGCCTCATTGTCGTGTCCAACCGGGTCGCCGTTCCCGAAGCCAATGGCAAGGTTTCCGCCGGCGGGCTTGCCGTCGCGGTCAATGCGGCGCTGAAGGAGCGTTCGGGCGTTTGGTTTGGCTGGAGCGGCCGGATCACCGAGCAGCCCTCCGACCGGCCGGCCGTGACCACGCGCAACCGCATCAAATATGCGGTCATCGACCTCAAGGACAGCGATTACCAGGAATATTACAACGGTTTCGCCAATCGCGTGCTGTGGCCGATCCTGCATTACCGCGTGGATCTCGCCGAATTCCAGCGGGCGGAACTCTCCGGCTATATTCGTGTCAACAAGCTCTTCGCGGACCATGTCTCGCGCTTCATCCAGCCCGACGACGTGATCTGGGTGCACGACTATCACATGATGCCGCTCGCCAAATATCTGCGCGAGCGCGGGCACCAGAACCGCATCGGCTTCTTCCTGCACATTCCCATGCCGCCGCCGGAGCTGATCCAGACCTTGCCGCGCCATGGCGAGATTCTCGGCGCCCTGTCCCAATATGATCTCGTCGGCTTCCAGACCGAGAGCGACCGGGACAATTTCGCGCGCTATCTGGTGAGCCGCGACGGCAAGCCGACGTCCGACCCCGCCATGTTCGATGTGGGCGGCCGCAAGGTCCATGTGGCGGCCTTTCCGGTTGGCATCGAGACCGAAGCCTTCGCCCGGCGCGCCCGCCATGCGGGCCGCACGGACTATGTGAAGGGCTTCCGCAAGAGCCTCGGCGACCGCAAGCTCATTATCGGCGTGGACCGGCTGGATTATTCCAAGGGCATTCCGCATCGGCTGGAGGCCTACGAGACGCTTCTGCGCACCGCGCCGGAATGGCAGAACCGGGTCACCTTCGCGCAGATCACGCCCAAGAGCCGGACCGAAGTGCCCGAATATATCGCGATGGACCGGGCGCTCTCGCACAAGGCGGGCCAGATCAACGGGGCCTTCGGCGACGTGGCCTGGACGCCGCTGCGCTATGTGAACCGCACCTATTCCCGCTCGGCGCTCGCCGGCTTCTATCGCGCGGCGGCGGTGGCGATGGTGACGCCGCTGCGGGACGGGATGAATCTGGTGGCGAAGGAATTCGTCGCCGCGCAGGATCCGGAAAATCCCGGCGTCCTCCTCCTGTCGCAGTTCGCGGGCGCGGCGGCGGAACTGTCGGGCGGGGCGCTCATGGTGAACCCGCACGAGACCGAGGGCATGGCGGCGGCGCTGAAGCGCGCCCTCGACATGCCGCTCGACGAGCGGCGCGAGCGCTACGGCGCCATGATGGCGGTGCTGCGCCGCAACGATATCGACCAATGGGCCGAGACCTTCCTGGACGCACTGGTGCCCCCGGCGCGCCAGGAGGCCTCCAGCTTTCCCAGCCGTTCCCGCACCCCCTTGATCTCCATGGGGCACGGGGCGGGCTGGCAGGGCGTGCACGGCCCGGACTGGCTCTGATCAGCGCGCGAGGGCGGACCGGGCAAGGGCGAGAAGCATCTCGTCCTTGCCGCGCGGCGCGATGACCGAGAGGCCCACCGGGCATCCCTCCAAGGTTCCGAGCGGCAGCGAGATCTGCGGCACGCCGGCATGTCCAGCGGGGCAGAGCAGTTCGAGCGAGCGCGCGCGGAACGCCTCCAGCGCCTCGCCGGACGTGTCGCGCAACGGCGCGATTCCGGCAGCGGTGGGCAGAACGATCAGCCGGTCGTCGCCGAGCAGCGCATCCATCCGCGCGCGGACGGTTTCCCGGAGCGCGCGCGCCTCGGCCACCTCTGCCGGGTCCAGGGTCGCGGCGGCGGCGAAGCGTTCGCGCACGCCCGGGCCGAAATTCGGCTTCGTCGCCGTGGCCCAGGCGCCATGGGCGGCCCAGGCCTCGTCGGACTGGATGAGGCGGAAGGCATTGCGCCAGGCGCCGAGCGCGCCTTCGCCCACATTCACCTCCTCCGGCGCGCCATAGAGCGAGATGAGGCGCGCCATGCCGTCCGCCAGTGCCGCCGCGACGGCGGGACCGGCCGCCGCGAACAGGTCGGTGGCGAGCAGCAGCCGGCTGGGGGCCGGCTGGGGCGCGAGACCGCCGAACAGCACCGCCCCCACCTGTTCGAACAGGACCGGATCGCGGGCGAACCAGCCCACGCTGTCATAAGAAGGCGCGAGCGGCACGGCGCCGTCGATGGCGATGCGCCCATGTGTGGGGCGCAGGCCGATAATGCCGCAATAGCTGGCGGGCAGGCGCACCGAGCCCCCCGTGTCCGAGCCGATGGCGAAATCCACGAGCCCGCCCGCCGTCGCGGCCGCCGAGCCCGAGGAGGAGCCGCCCGGAATGCGGCCGGGCGCGGCCGGATTGACGGGTGTGCCGTAATGGTGGTTCTCGCCATTGAGGCTCCAGGCCATCTCGTCCGTATGGGTCTTGCCCACGAGACGGGCGCCGGCATCGAGCAGTTTGTCGAGCACCGAGGCGCTTTTTTCGGGAACCGGATGGGTGGCCAGCCAGTCCGGGCTGCCGGCGGCGGTGGGCACGCCGGCCACGTCGAAAAAGTCCTTCAGCGCGAAGGTGCGGCCCGAGAGCGGGCCTTCGGCGGTGGGCGCCCATTCCACGAGGCCGTGTGCGACAAAGGCGTTCAATGTGTCTGTGACTGGCATGGCGGACCCTTCAGTGGCGGGGGAAACATAGCGCAATTCGGCGGCGGCGCGTCGGAGGATGAAGGCGAAGACTTTCGAGAATCGAACGGCTTAGCTTCCGTGGCCTGTGTCTTGGTGCTGGCCCGCGGCAGGCGGGAAGCAGCAGGTTAGGCTCCAGCGCCTCCAGCCCCGCCTTTTGGGGCGAGGGGGAGGGATGCGGGAGCGGTCGGCATGCCGGCAGGCATGCCTTAAGAAAGTGGGTGACGTCGGGACCAGCAGTCCGTCCGCTCCCGCGCGGGGATTTGTGGCGTGTCGGCAGCGCCGCGTGGGTTTCTTCTGGTCTCCCATCACGTCCGGGCGAGCCAGCCCCGGATCGGTGCCTCTGCCCCTTCGGCCTCCTTTGCTCGCGCGCCGGGGTGCGTTAGCCCCGCCGCGTCGGACACCCGCTGCCCCGCACCACCCGTCAGGCCGCTCCGGACGCGCCCCTCCTTGGTGCGAGGTGGGGGTACTGTAGCGGCAAATGGGTAATGGGACAATAGTCCTTGTGATATTTTTCCTATCAGAGCGCCGCGACGGGCGCTTCGCTCTCGAAACTTCTCCCTCAGCCCGGCACATGCAGCGTCGGAGCAGGGCGCGTCACCGTGCGCCGGCCGTCCTTCACCGCGAGGCGCACCGGGGCGAGTTCGGCGACCGCCTGGGCGCGCGTCTCGCAGTCCAGCACGACGAAATTCGCGCTCTTGCCGGCCTCGATGCCGTAATCGGCGATGTTCATGAGTTTCGCGGAGGACGCGCTCACCATGTCCAGGCAGTCCGCCATGCCGGCGGGCGTGCCCACTTGCGCGACATTGGCATAGAGATTGGCGATCCGCACCGTGGAACAGTCGCCGAACGGCGTGAAGGGGTTCAGCACATTGTTGGTGGAGAGCGAGCAGGTGACGCCGATCTCCTTCAGCTTGTGCGCCAGAGCCACGCCGCGCGGGACATTGTGGTCGAACTCGCGGCCGATCAGGAACAGGTCGGTGGAGGGCAGGGCGGTGACCGCGACGCCCGCCTGCGCGAGGCGCTTGCCCAGCTCCATCAGCCGCGCCTCGGGCACGGCGGAGAGCTTGGTCACATGGCCGATGGCGACGCGCCCGCTAAAGCCGGTCTCCTCCGCGAGGCGGCAGACTTCCAGCAGGTCCAGATGGTTGGGGTCGAGGCCGAAATCCAGATGGAAGTCGATGTCCACGTCGAACCGCCGCGCCATCTCGAACACGCGGGCGATCTGGCCGTGGCTGTCCTTGTCCATATAGGGCGCGCCGCCCACCACGTCCGCGCCCATCTCCAGCGCGGCGATCATCACATCCTCGCAGCCGGGATCGTCCAGCAGCCCTTCCTGGGGGAAGACGCAGAGTTTCAGGTCGATCGCCCAGGCATAGGCCTGCTTCAGCTTCAGCAGCGCCTTGACCGAGGTGAGGCCGATGCGCGGGTCCACCTCCACATGGGTCCGCATGCGCTGCGTGCCCTGGAGGATCGCCTTTTCCAGGGTCTTCGTGGCGCGCTCGGTCACGTCCTCTACGGTAAAGCCCTTCTTGGCGGCAGCGACCGCCGCGATCGCTTCGTCCAGCGTGCCCTTCTGGCACTGGCAGCGGCCGAGCAGGCAGGATTTGTCGAGATGGATGTGGGTCTCGCAGAAGCCCGGCACCACCAGCTTGCCGCCGAGATCCTCGGACGGTCCGTCCGCCTCGATCTTCCCCGCGATGGCGGCGAAGCGGCCGTCCTTGATGCCGATGTCGAGCGACTCGCCCTCGCGGCCGGCGATGCGGGCATTGCGGAAAATATGGTCGAGGCTCATGGGGGGCTCCTGAGACGCAATTACGAGGCGGCGGGACGGGCGCCGAGATAGGCGGCTTCGAGCGCGGCATCGCCGGACAGATCGCGGGCCGTGCCGGCCTTCACCACGCGGCCGGACTCCAGCACATAGGCGCGGTCCGCGACCGTGAGGGCGAGGGCCGCCATCTGGTCCACCAGCAGGAGGGTCACGCCCTCCTCGCGCAGGTCCGCCAGCACGTCGAACACCTCGTTGATGATGGCCGGGGCGAGCCCGAGCGAGGGTTCGTCGAGCAGCAGGATGTCCGGCTTCGCCATGAGGCCGCGCGCCAGCGCCAGCATCTGCTGCTCGCCGCCCGAGAGCAGGCCCGCGCGGCTCGCGGCGCGCTCCTTGAGGCGCGGGAAGCGGGCGAACTGCGCCTCCAATTCCTGTTCCAGGGTGGCGGCGTCGGGCGCATCGCGCCGGGCCGAGGCGCCGAGCAGGATATTGTCGCGCACGCTGAGTTCCGGGAAAACCTGCCGCCCTTCCGGCACCAGAGCGAGGCCCATGCGGGCGATGCGGTGGGCGGGGAGGGTGGAGACGCGCACATCTTTCAGCACGATGTCGCCAGAGACCGGCCGCAGCAGGCCGGACACCGCCTTCATGGCGGTGGACTTGCCCGCCCCGTTGGCCCCGAGCAGCGCCACGAGCTCGCCGGGCCGCACCTCGATCTCCACATCCTCCAGCACCGGCGCGGCGCCATAGCCGGCGGTGAGGCGGAGCGCCGAGAGCACCGCGTCCGCCGGCCCCTGCCAGGGCGTCGGGCGGGCGCGGGCACGGGTCTGGGTGCCGCCGAGATAGGCCGCGATGACCTGCGGATTGGCGCGGATCGCGGCCGGCGCGCCTTCGGCGATGGGCCTGCCGGCGTCCAGCACCACGATGTGGTCGGAAATGCCCATGACCAGCGCCATGTCGTGCTCCACCAGGATCACGGCGATGCCCGCCTGCGCGATGCGCCGCAGGAGCGCCCCGAGCGCATCCTTGTCTGCGCGCATGAGGCCGGCGGCGGGCTCGTCCAGCAGCAGCACGCGCGGGCGGGTGGCGAGCGCGCGGGCGATCTCCACGAGCCGCCGGTCCACGTGGGGCAGGTCGTCGGCGCGCGCGGCGAGCGCGCCGCCATAGCCGACGAAGGCCAGCAAAGCCTCGGCGGTCTGCGCATCCGCGCCCGCGATGCGGACATTCTCGACGACCGAGAGCGTGCCGAACAATTGGGTGGTCTGGTAAGTGCGCGCGATGCCCGCCCGCGCCACCTTGTAGGCCGGGGCACCGGCGAGATTGTCCGCCGCGCCGAGGCGGATGGTGCCGGCATCGGGGCGGTAGAAGCCGCCGATCATGTTGAGCACGGTGGTCTTGCCCGCGCCGTTGGGGCCGATCACCGCCGTCACCGCGCCGGGCTGGGCGGTGAAGCCGACCCCCGAGGCCGCCTTGACCCCGCCGAAGGAAATGCCGAGCGCTTCGACCACCAGCGGCGCGGCTTTCTCCGGGCGCAGGAGGGCGGACACGTCCGCGCCCGTGTCGCGCGCGGGGCGCGGATCAATGCGCTTCAGCCGCGCCAGCAGGCCCACGAGGCCCTCCGGCGCGATCCAGAGCACGCCGAGCAGCAGGGCGCCGAAGATCAGGAGGCGATATTCGGCAAGGTCGGAGAGAAGTTCGGGCAGGCCCGCCACCACCAGCGCCCCGATCACCGGCCCGAGCACCGTGCCCGCCCCGCCCAGCACCACGGCGAACAGGAACAGGATGGACTGGGAGAAGGGAAAGGAGCCGGGGCTGATGAACATGAGGAGCGGCGCGAACACCGCGCCCGCCAGCCCCGCCAGCGCCGCCGAGAGGGCGAAGGCGAGGGTCTTGAGGCTCACGGGGTTGAGGCCCACCGACTGGGCCGCCACCTCGCTGTCGCGCACCGCCCGCATGGCGCGCCCCAGCCGGCTGTCGGAGAGGCGCCAGAAGCCCAGCAGGCAGAGGGTCGCGAGCGCGACCGCGAGCAGCGCCATCTCCTTTTCCGCGAAGACCAGCGGGCCGATGCTGGGGGGCAGGATGCCCATGAGCCCGTTGGCCCCGCCGGTCACGTCGCGCCATTCGATGAGGCCATGCTCGACGATGAAGGCGAAGGCGATGGTCACCATGGCAAGATACGGCCCGGAGACGCGCAGCGCGGGCAGCGCCAGCAGCGCCCCGACCAGCCCGGCGACCAGCACCGCCACGGGCAGCGCCGCGAAGAAGTCCCAGCCCTTCAGGATCAGGATGCCGGAGACATAGGCTCCGATGGCATAGAAGCCCACATGGCCGAGCGAGACCTGGCCGGCAAGGCCGAGCAGGATGTTGAGCCCCACGCCGACGATGACGGTGAGGGCGATGAGCGCGATGACGAACAGCGTGTAGCTTTCCGCCACCAGGCAGAAGCCGGCGAGCGCGGCGGCGCCGAGCAGGATGGCGAAGGGCAGCAGGAAGCGGGCCATCTCACACCTTCTTCACGGCGGCGCGGCCGAACAGGCCGTTGGGCATCAGGGCCAGCGCCGCGATGACGGCGGAGAAGACCAGGATCTGGGTGTAGGAGGAGCCGAGCGTCGCGGTGATGAGCGCCTCGGCGAGCCCATAGAGGAAGCCCGCCGCCATGATGCCCGAGGCCGAGCCGATGCCGCCCAGGATCGCCACCGCGAAGGCCTTGATGCCGAACATCAGCCCCATGTCGGAGGAGACCGACAGCAAGGGCGCGATCAGCATGCCGGCGACGCCCGCCAGCACGGCGGACGCGGCGAAGGAGAGCGCGATGGCGCGCTTCACGTCGATGCCCATGAGGCGGGCGGCGGCGGGATTTTGCACCACCGCCAGCAGCCGCTTGCCCGCCGCCGTGCGGTTCAGCAGCACATGCAGCGCCAGCGCAATGGCAAGCCCGATCACCGGGATGATGAGCTGCAAAGGATAGACGCCCGCGCCGAACACCGAGACCGGCGACACCGCCAGCGCCGAGGGCAGCGAGCGCGGCTCCTTGCCGAAGCCGAACATCACCGCATTGTCGAGGATGATGCCGCCCGCCACCGTCGCCATGAGCCAGGCATTGGAGCCGCGCGCAACGAAGGGACGCACCAGGAAGCGTTCCACCGCGAGGCCGAACAGGGCGCAGAGCAGGAGGGCGAGCGGGATGGCCAGCGCCACCGGCAGGCCGAAGGTGATCCAGAGCGTGTAGCAGAGCACGGCGCCCAGCATCACGGAGGAGCCCTGGGAAAAATTCACCGTGTTCGAGACCGCATAGGTCACGTGATAGCCGAGCGCGATGAGCCCATACATGGCGCCCAGCGACAGGCCCGAGACGATGGCGGAAACGATCAGCATGGGCGGCCTCCTCGGCTCTTCTTTTTGGTGTGAGTCGCCTTCCCCCTCTCCCACCAGCGGGAGAGGGGGAAGCGCGCATCCTCAGTTCACGGGCACGATTTCCGCACCCTTGAAGTGGGTGAAGATGTAGTCGTCCTTGCCCAGCGCATCCTGATTGGTGGGCGAGAAGGGCTTGGAATAGGTCTTGATCAGCCCCTCATAGGTGCCGATCTCGTAGAAGGCCTTGCGCAATTCCGGCCCGTCCGTGGTGCCGGCCTTGGCGATGGCGAGCGCCAGGAGGTGCATGGCGTCATAGGCATTGGCGATGCCCACCGCCGGGGTGATGTCGGCGAGCGTCGTCACCTGCGGATACTTGGTCTTGATGGCCGCCAGGACGGTCTGGCCCTTCTTGGAGAGATTGCCCGAGAAGGTGTAGGTCTGGACCATCTGGACCTTCTCCGCGCTCGGCCCGCCCAGCTCGGTGAAGCGTCCGCCCGCCGGACCCCAGTGCGAGACCACCGGCACGTTCCAGCCCATGCGGTCGAGGGATTTGACCACCTGCGCGGCCGGCTGGACATTGGCGACGAGGAAGATGGTGTCGGCGCCCGCCTCCTTCAGGCGGGTGAGCTGGGGCACCATGTCCACGTCGGCATTGTCGAACTTTTCCGCGCCCGCGAGCGTCAGGCCCTTGGCGGCGGCGGCGGCTTTGAGGCCCTTTTCGTTGGACTCGCCCCAGGGATTGTTGATGAGCATCAGCCCGGGCTTGGCGGTCTTGTAGGTCTTCACGCCGAAATCGATCATGGCCTCGTCGACCAGCTCGTCCACGGCGGACACGCGGAACACATAGTTTTCCGGCGCGCCGTTGCGGGTGATGCCGGTGCCTGCGGCCCACACGCCGATGAAGGGCACCTTGGCCTGATTGGCGAAGGGCACGATGGCGAGCGAGACCGGGGTGTCGATGCCGCCGAAGAAGGCCGCGACCTTCTCCTTCTGCACCAGCTCGCGGGCGGCGACCACGCCCTTGGCGGGGTTGCTCTCGTCGTCGCGGCGCACCAGCTCGATCTTCTTGCCGAGCACGCCGCCGGCGGCGTTGATCTCGTCGATGGCGACCTCAAGGCCGCGCGTGATGGCCTCGCCCGACTTGGCGGACTGGCCGGAGAGGGCGGCGACGAGGCCGACCTTGATGGTCTCCTGCGCCAGCGCGGGCGCGCCGAACAGGACGGCCGCGCCGAGGCCGAGCACGGCCGCCCGGCGCGACAGGGCGAAACGGGAAACACGAAGGGATCGGACCATGAGCATTTTCCTCAATCCCGAAGGGCGGGCCTTCCCCTTCGCAAGGCCTGTGCCAAGCCGCGCCAGGCGCGCCCGCCGCGCCCGAATCCCGCAATCGCGGCCTCCCGGCCCCGCCGACCGGGCGAGGCGGCGCCAATGCCGCGCGGGGGATCGCACAAAGCTTAGGCAGCTTGTGCACGTTTGACTATCATAATCGTATACAATTTTTCGGGCTGACTTGGCTTTTTGCCTGGCTTCCCACGCCGGACGAGGCGATTTGAGGGGCGCCAATGGCTGAACTCCTCCGCTCTGCGCCATGAAATCTCGTTTGATGTTCTAGATTGGCCAGAGGAGGTGTTCGGAAACCCGGCCTCTCGCTGGCCGGATATGTACGGAAACGACCGATCAAATCGTATACGAAATCAAGGTGCCTTGAGCCGCATGCGCGCCCGTGCCATGGAAGGCGGGAAGGAGCCGGGCATGAAGCAGCGGGGCGAACGAGTCGACGCGATCTATGCGGGCCTGCGCCTCGCCATTCTGGAGCAGGTGCTCCAGCCCGGCACCAAGCTGCCCGAGGACGCCATCGGCGAGCAGTTCGGCGCCAGCCGCACCGTGGTGCGCCGCGCGCTGGAGCTTCTGGCCAGCGAGGAATTGGTGGACATCCGCCCCAATCGCGGCGCCAGCGTCGCCAAGCCCTCGCTCGAAGAAGCCCGCGATCTGTTCAGCGTGCGCCAGGACGTGGAACACCTCGTGATCCGCCGCCTGTGCGGCCGCCTCACCCCGGCCCAGGTGAAGCGCCTGGAGGCGCAGATCGAGGCGGAGGAGCGCGCGCATCGCGACGGGCGGCCGGAATATATCCGCCACGCCGCCGAGTTCCATCTGGTGCTCGCAGAGATGACCGGCTCGCCCTTGCTGGCGCGCTACATGCGCCAATTGGTCGGCCGCAGCGCCCTCATCCTCGGCCTCTATGGCCGCCCGCGCTGGACCGACTGCTCGGTGCAGGAGCATCGCGATCTGGTGGCCTGCCTCGTGTCCGGCGACTGGGAGCGGCTGGAGCCCCTGATGCACGACCATCTGGAAGCCGTGCTCTCCCGCGCCATCGACACCGCCTCCCGCGACAAGGACCGCGGCATCCGCGACCTGCTGGCGCCTTATGCGGAGGCGTTGCGGGGCGGCTGAGGGGGGGTGGACGCCTGCCGAGAGCCGGGCCGGCCGATCTCATCGCGAGGAGGCGACGGCCTCCTATTCCTACAGCGTATAAGCCGAGCGGAAGCCGCCCCAGTGGCGGCCGCGCACGAGAATGGGGGCGTCCACCTCGCGCATGAAGACCACGCGGTCGCCGAGGTCGCGGGCATAGACCTGGATCAAATGCGGATCGAGATTGCGCGCGGCCAGCAGCCCGGCGCGGTCGTCGAAAATGCGCTTGTTGCGGCAATTGGCGAGGTTCCAGGTGCGCTCGCCGGGCCGCTGGGGCTTGGAATAGGCGGCATTGTGGACCGGCAGATAGCCGTTCACGTCCACCGCCGCCGCGAACGCGATCTGGCGGTCCTCCGCCACGATGGCCTCCTGGAGGGCGGGCAACAGGCGCTCCAGGACGGGCAGCGCCTGGGTCTCAAATTGCACCGGGTCGGTGCCGGCAATGGCGCGATAGTCGGTGTCGAACAGCGCCGCCTCGGTCAGCTCGCCGCGCGCCAAAGCGCCTTCCAGGGCCTCGGCCACCGCCGCCGCCGCGCGGGTGGCGCGGCTCGTGATGGCCTCATAGCCGCGCGCGATCTCGGCGATGCGGGCGACGATTGCCGGTGCGCCGGCCGTGTCGAAGGCGAGATGGCAGCCGAGCGCGCTCACCCCCACCACCCGCGCGCCGAGCGGTTCGAGCCCGCCGAGTTCCAGCGTGCAGCGTTCGCCGGCGGCGAGCGTTCCGGCGGCAAGCTTCACCAGCGCGCCGCCGAGCGAGAGGTCGGAGGTCTTCACCTCCAGCGTCGCCATGCGCGTGCGCACCCGCCCGGATATCTCCACCGGCCAGCGGGGATGGCGGCGGCGATTACCCATGGGGGTCTGGCGCAGCACGGTGAGCAGATGGCGGGACATCTCGTCCGTGCCGGTCCCCATGTCGCTCGCGCTCGCCGCGATGCTGGCCTGTGTTGCCTCGGCCGTGATGGTGGCCTCGCGCATGGTGCGCGCGCCCTGGTCCACGGTCTCGGCGAAGGTCATCACTTCGCCCGCCGCAAGGCCGATGGCGGAAATGGATTGGGTCTGGCCGGCGACGGCGGCGGCGACGGATTCCGCCACGGGGCGGATCTCGCCGATGGTGCCGATGATGCGGTTCACCGCCTCGGTGCTGGTGTCGGCGGCGCGCATCAGCCGCTCGATCTTGCCGGAAATCTCTCCCGTCGCGTTGCGGGTCTGGGTGGCGAGGGTCTTCACCTCGCTCGCCACCACGGCGAAGCCCTTGCCCAATTCCCCGGCCCGCGCAGCCTCGATGGTGGCGTTGAGGGCGAGCAGATTGGTCTGGCCGGCAATGTCGGAGATCAGCGAGACCACGGCGCGGATTTCCGCGATGGCGCCGCGCAACTCAACGATGGCGTTGCTCGCCTCCGTGGCGGCGTCGCCCGCAGAGGCCGCCAGATGGTCGGAGGTGCGGGCCTGCCGGTCGATTTCCTCATTGGTGCCGGCGAAGGCCTGGAGCGTGTCGGCCAGCGTCTTGGCGCTGGCGCGGGCCTGCTGGGTCTGGGCGGCGAGGTCGTCGCAATCCTGGCGGATGGCGGCGATGTCCCGCACGCCCGCTTCAGCGGCCTTGTGCATGGCGGCGGCGCTCTGTGCGAGGCGCGCGCGGGCCCGGCGGATGTCGGATTCGATCAGGTCGACCGTGTGGTCCTGGTTCGCCGCCCGAGACGCGTGCGGGTCTTCAGGCGGAGGGGGAGCAACGGACGGCGGCTCAGCCGCGCGCGCGGGTGCACTGTTCGGACGGACGCGTCCCCACATCCCAGGCTCCTCCGGCTTTTATCGTTCGGCTTATGTATCCAGCAGACTGGACCGCCATTCTTGCCCGAAGATTGCCACGTGCGCGCGCGGGTTGGAAATAGGCCTTTATGCTACCGCGTCCGCCACCGTCGCGGCGGCGCCGCGCGACAGCAAAGCGGCGAGATGGCCGGCGACCGCCGCGCGGAAGCGCGGATCGGCCGGCAGGTCCGTGCCGAAAATGTCCCGCACCCCGAGCAGGGCCTCGGCAAGGCGGTTCGGGTCGCGCCCCGCGCCGTCCGCCGCCGCGCGCAGCCGCGTGGCCAGCGGATCGCGCACATCGATGGGCGCGCCGGCCTCGTCGATGCCGGTCACATAGCGCATCCAGCCCGCGACCCCGAGGGCGATGAAGCGGATGTCCGCACCCGCCGCGAGCCGTTCGCGCGCGGCGGCGAGCAGGCGCTGGGGCAGCTTCTGCGAGCCGTCCATGGCGATCTGCCAGGTGCGGTGGCGCAGCGCCGGGTTGCGGAAGCGCTCGCGCAAAGCGTGCTTGTAGGCGGCGATGTCGGTGCCCGCCGGCACATGGAGGGTCGGCGTCATCTCCTCGTCCTGCAGGCGCTCCACGAGGCGCGCGAAGGGGGCGAGCGCCATGGTGTCGGCGATGGTTTCGCAGCCGGCGAGATAGCCGAGATAAGCGAGGCTCGAATGGGCGCCGTTGAGCAGGCGCAGCTTCATATGCTCGAAGGGGGCGACATCCGCCACCATCTCCACGCCCACCTCTTCGAAGGGCGGACGGCCGGCGGGGAAATGGTCCTCCACCACCCATTGGCTGAAGGGCTCGGCCATGACCGGCCAGGCATCCTCCATCCCGAGCCGGCCGGCGACGAAGGCGCGGTCGGCATCCGTGGTGGCGGGGGCGATGCGGTCCACCATGGTGGAGGGAAAGGCCACTTCGCCGGCCACATAGGCGCCGAGATCGGCGTCGCGCAGCGCCGCGAGGCGCCGCGTGACACGCGCCACCGTCTCGCCATTGGCCGGGAGATTGTCGCAGCACAGGACGGTGAAGGGGGCAAAGCCCGCCGCGCGGCGCAGGCGCAGCGCCTCCACCAGAAGGCCCGGCGCGCTGCGCGGGCGCTCGGGCGACGCGAGGTCGGCCGCGATATCGGCGTGGGCCTCGTCCAGTTCCCCGCTGGCGGGATCGTGGCAATAGCCCTTCTCGGTGACGGTGAGCGAGACGATGCGCACGGCCGGGTCCGTCAGCGCGGCGAGCAAGGCGGCGGGGTCGCGCGGGGCGACCAGGGTGCGCTTCAGCGCGCCGATGACCCGCAGCGCGTCGCCCGCGCCCGAGCGCACGCCCAGCGTATAAAGCCCGTCCTGCGGGTCCAAAGCCTGCGACGTGTCGGGCGAGCGCAGGCTCGCCCCGCAAATGGCCCAGTCCAGATGGCCGGCGGCGAGCAAATCGTCCGCATAGACCGCCTGATGCACCCGGTGGAAGGCGCCCACCCCGAGATGCACCATGCCGACCTTGGCGGCGCTGCGGTCATAGCGCGGGCGGGCGATGTCGGCGGGCAGATGGGACAGGGTGGCGTCGGACAGCCGCACGGCGCGCTCCCTCACAGCTTGTAGGCGGATTTGGCGAGGCGATAGGCGAGGTCGTGGGCGAGGGTCTCGGCCTCGTCCTCGTCCAGCCGGTGCTGCGCCACCAGGGTCGCGAGGAAGGCGCAGTCCACGCGCCGTGACACGTCGTGCCGCGCGGGAATGGAGGGGAAGGCGCGGGTGTCGTCGTTGAAGCCCACCGTATTGTAGAAGCCGGCGGTCTCGGTCGTGGTCTCGCGGAAGCGGCGCATGCCCTCCGGGCTGTCGAAGAACCACCAGGCCGGGCCGAGCCGCAGCGCGGGATAATGGCCGGCGAGCGGCGCCAGCTCGCGGGCATAGGTGGTCTCGTCCAGGGTGAAGAGGATGAGGGTGAGGTCCTTCTCATTCCCGAACCGGTCGAGCAGCGGCTTCAGCGCGCCCACATAATCGGTGCGGCTGGGAATATCGGCGCCCATGTCGCGGCCATGGCGCTCGAAGATGCCGCCATTGTGGTTGCGCACCGCCCCGGGATGGATCTGCATGACCATGCCGTCCTCCAGCGACATGCGGGCCATTTCGGTCAGCATCTGGGCGCGGAACAGTTCGGCATCTTCCCGCGAGGCGGGCCGCGCCTTGACGCGGTCGAACAGCGCCTCGGCCTCGGCGGGGGAGAGGTCGGCGGTCGCGGCCGTCGGATGGCCGTGATCGGTGGAGGTGGCGCCGAAGCTGCGGAAATAGGCGCGGCGCAGGCGGTGGGCGTCCAGATAGCCGGACCAGGTGAGCGTGTCCTCGCCGGTGATTTCGCCGAGCTTCACGAGGTTGGCGGCGAAGCCCTCGAAATCGGGGTCCACCACCGGGTCGGGGCGATAGGCGGTGACGACGCGCCCGGCCCAGCCGCTCTGCTTGATCATGCGATGCCAGCGCAGATCGTCCAGCGGGCTTTCCGTGGTGGCGATCACCTCGATGTTGAACCGCTCGAACAGCGCGCGCGGGCGGAAGGCGTCGGTGGCGAGCGCGGCGGCGATCACGTCATAGGTCGCATCCGCATTGGCCGCGCACAGCCGCTCCTCGATGCCGAACAGGCTGGAGAAGGCATGGTCCAGCCACAGCCGGGTGGGGGTGCCCCGGAACAGGTGGTAATGGGCCGCGAAACGCCGCCAGATGGCGCGCGGGTCGGTCTCCACCGGCCCGCCGTCGCGGCGCGGCACGCCGAGATCCTCCAGCGCCACGCCCTGGCTGTAGAGCATGCGGAACACATAATGGTCCGGCACCACGAACAGGCGCGCCGGGTCGGGGAAGGGGGCGTTCTCGGCGAACCAGCGCGGGTCGGTGTGGCCGTGGGGCGAGACGATGGGCAGATGCGCCACCCGCTCATACAGACGCCGGGCGATGTCCCGCACCTCGGGCTCCGCGGGAAACAGGCGGTCGGGATGGAGCAAAGGCGGGCGGGCAGCGGTCATCGGGGCACTCATGCAAGGGAGGGAACGGGGACCGGGCCGGCCGCGCCGGGCAGGTCGAAATAATCGGGATGGGCCTCGGCCAGCGCATCGACGCTCGGCAGCACCCGGTCGAGATGGCGCGCCATGGCGGTCTCGGCGGCGTCCGCATCATGGCCCGCAATGGCGTCCACGATGGCGCGGTGCTCGGCCATGACGCTGGCGCGCCGGTCGGCGGCGGGCAGAGTGAGGATGCGGCAGCGGTCCACCTGGGCTTTTTCGGCGCGCACCACGCGCCAGAGATTGGGATGACCGGCGATCTCGGCCACCATCTGGTGGAAGTCTTCGTCGGCTTTATGAAAATCCGCGAGCCGGCCGTCCTCGTGGGCAGCCGCCTGGGTCGCGAGGCCGGAGGCGAGCCGGGCGATGTCGCCCGCGCCGGCATGGCGCGCGGCCTCGCGCACGGCGGTACGTTCCAGCGCCTGGCGGATCACCATGGCGTCGCGCACGGCGGGGCGCGAGATGCGCGAGACGAAGGTGCCGTATTGGGGGAAGATGTCGACGAGGCGCTCGGCGGCGAGCTTCAGCACCGCCTCGCGCACAGGGGTCCGCGAGACCCCGCAGGCAAGCGCCAGCTGCTTCTCCTGGAGCGCCGTTCCCGGCGCGATCTCCATGCCGATGATCTGCCCGCGCAACCATTCATAGATGCGCTGCGATGCGGTGACGCCGCGCAGCTTTTCCATGAGCGGACCGCCGGCGGCGGGAGGCCCCGCCGTTCCCCGAGCGCCACGCGCCACGTCTTCCTCCGAACCATTCTTGTTTTGCTTCCAACACTGATATATTAGCATATCAGAAGCGTCAATGCGGCGGCCCTCGGAGCCGGCCAGGACGAGGCAGCCCCGGCTTGAACCGGGGCGCGGGAGGAGCGAGATGAGCGAACGTCTGCAAGCGGCCGCGCCGCGCACTCTGCGTCTCGGCGCGCAGGACAATGTGGCGGTGGCCCTCGACACCCTGCCCGAAGGCATCCAGGTTTCCGGCGTCACCATCACCGCCCGCGTGCCGCGCGGCCACAAATTCGCGCTCGTCCCCATCCCGGACGGCGCGCCCATCCTGAAATTCGGCCAGATCATTGGATTTGCCGCCGGAGCCATCGCGCCCGGTGCCCATGTCCATGTGCACAATGTGGTGCTGCACGATTTCGCCCGCGACTATGCCTTCTCCGCCGATGCGCGCCAGGAGGTGCTGCTGCCGGAGGTCGAGCGCGCGCATTTCATGGGCTTTCGCCGCTCCAATGCCCGCACCGGCACGCGCAATTATCTCGGCATCCTGACCTCGGTGAATTGCTCGGCGTCTGTGGCGCGCTTCGCGGCGCGCGAGCTGGAACGTTCCGGCGTGCTCGATGCCTTTCCCGGCATCGACGGCGTTGTCCCCATCGTCCACGGAACGGGCTGCGGCATGGCCTCCAAGGGCGAGGGCTTCGACGTGCTCTCGCGCACCCTGTGGGGCTATGCCACCCATCCCAATTTCGCCGCCGTGGTGATGGTGGGCCTGGGCTGCGAGATGTTCCAGATCGCCCGCTTCAAGTCCGAATACGGCGTGGACGAGACCGACGCCTTCCGCACCCTCACCATCCAGGACGAGGGCGGCACGCGGCGCACCGTGGAACATATCGTCGGTGCGCTCACCGAAATGCTGCCCTCCGCCGGCGCCTGGACGCGGACGGCGCGGCCCCTGTCCGAACTCATCCTGGCGCTGCAATGCGGCGGGTCGGACGGCTATTCCGCGCTCACCGCCAATCCCGCGCTTGGCGTCGCCTCCGATCTTCTGGTGCGTCATGGCGGCACGTCCATCCTCTCCGAGACGCCGGAAATCTACGGCGCCGAGCATTTGCTGACCCGCCGCGCGGTGAGCCGCGAGGTGGGCGAGAAGCTGGTGGCGCGCATCAAGTGGTGGGAGGACTATACGCAGCGCAATGGCGGGGAGATGAACAACAATCCCTCGCCCGGCAACAAGGCCGGCGGCCTCACCACCATTCTGGAAAAGTCGCTCGGCGCTGCGGCCAAGGGCGGCGCCGCCAACCTTGCCGCCGTCTATGAATATGCCGAGCCGGTCACCACGCCCGGCTTCGTCTTCATGGATACGCCCGGCTATGACCCCGTTGCGGCCACGGGGCAGGTGGCGGGCGGGGCGAACGTGATCTGCTTCACCACCGGGCGCGGCTCCGCCTTCGGCTGCAAGCCGACCCCCTCCATCAAGCTCGCCACCAATTCCGACATCGCCGCCCGCATGTCCGAGGACATGGACATCAATTGCGGCGACGTGCTGGACGGGGTGCCGCTGGAGGTCAAGGGGCGGGAGATTTTCGACCTCGTCGTGGAGGTGGCCTCCGGCGCGTCCACCAAGTCGGAGGAACTGGGCTATGGGGACGCGGAATTCGTCCCCTGGCAGATCGGCGCGGTGATGTGATGGGGCGGCGGGCGTTCCATGCGGGGCTGAAAAGCCCTCTCCCTCGCAAGCGGGAGAGGCGGCGAGGTGTGTCGTCCGCTCTACTCGAACAGGTCCGGGTGTTCCGCCTCGACCTTGGGCAGCGCGCGCAGGATCTCCGACAAATGCACCCGCATGGCTTCGGCCGCGGCGTCCCCGTCGCGCGCGTCCACGGCGGTCATGATGGCGCGGTGCTGATCCACCAGCGGCAGCATGGAGCCCTTCAGGGTGAGGTGGCAGGCGCGGTCCATATGGGCCTTGATGTCGGCGATCGCCTCCCAGGCGAGCGGGCAGCCGGCGCCCTCCGCAAGCGCCATGTGGAACATCTCGTCATAGGCCTGGAAGGTCTCCTGGCTGCCGCGCGTGGCGGCTTTCACCTGGAGGTCCAGCAGATCGTCGATGCGCGCGCGGGCGCCGGCATCGAAGCCGGCCGCCGCGCGTTTCGCCACGGCGGTCTCGATGGCCTCGCGCACGAAGCGCGCCTCCATCATCTTCTTCACCGAGATGCGCACGACGATGGTGCCCCTCTGGGGCAGGATCTCAACCAGGCGGGTGCGGGACAGGCCGATCAGCGCCTCGCGCACCGGCTGGCGCGACACGCCGTGACGCTCCGCGATCTCAGCCTCCGACAGGCGCGTGCCCGGCGGCAGCGCCAGCGTCACGATGGCCCGGCGCAATTGCGCCTCGACCTGCTGCGCCGCCGAGCCGCTGGCGGGAACCCTGATGGCGTCCACGGACGATCCTCCCGTTGCGTGTCGAAACATACTACCATACAAAGGCGCCCGCTGCGCGCCGGCCATGGTGACCTTTTCGCCATTCTGGATCGCTTGCGCGCTCCCAACAAGAACAAGGCCTTAAGGACCGCGTCGTGAAGAAAATACCGGCTTTCATCTAGGGAGACTGACCATGCTGACCCGTCGCCGCGCCCTCGCGCTGGCCGCCGCCCTGTCTCTTGCGCCGCTCGGTGCGGCCCATGCCCAGAGCGTGACCCTGCGCTCCGCCGACATCCATCCCGACGGATATCCGACCGTCGAGGCCGTGAAATATTTCGGCCAGGTCCTCGACCAGAAGACCAACGGCAAGTTCAAGGTTCAGGTCTTCTATGCCGGCCAGCTGGGCGGCGAGAAGGAGACCATCGAGCAGACCCGGTTCGGGGTTATCGACCTCAACCGCGTCAATACCGCGCCGTTCAACAATCTGATCCCGCAGACCGCCGTCCTCGGCCTGCCCTTCCTGTTCCGCGATGTCGCCCACATGTACAAGGTGGTGGACGGGCCGCTCGGCGAAGAGATCGGCAAGGCGTTCGAGCCCCATGGGCTTGTGGTGCTCGGCTTCTTCGATTCCGGGGCACGCTCCATCTATAATTCCAAGCGGCCCATCAAGACGTTGGCCGACATGAAGGGCATGAAGATCCGCGTCCAGCAGTCGGACCTCTTCATTTCCATGATCAACGCGCTCGGCGCCAATGCGACGCCCATGCCGTTCGGCGAACTCTATTCCGCCCTCCAGACCGGCCTCGTGGACGGGGCAGAGAACAATTATCCGTCCTATGAATCGGTGAAGCATTACGAGGTCGCGAAATATTACTCGCTGACCGAGCATTCCATGGCTCCCGAAGTCTTCGTTATGTCGAAGATGAGCTGGGACAAGCTTTCGCCGGCCGACCAGAAGCTGTTCAAGGACGCCGGCAAGGAAGCCACCCTCAAGATGCGCGAGCTGTGGGCGAAGCGCGACGCGGACGCCAAGGCCGTCGTCATCAAGGGCGGCGCGCTCATCAACGAGGTGGACAAGCAGCCCTTCATCGACGCGATGAAGCCGGTCTACGACAAGTTCGTCACCACCCCCGAGATGAAGAGCCTGGTGGAGCGCATCCGCGCCGTCCAGTGAGGATTCAGCCGGCGGCGCGGGGCACGCGCCGCCGGCTTTCATTTCCGGTTCGTGTTTCCCTCGGCTGCGCCTGAGCCGCGCCGCCTTCAGAGGCTGTCCTCCATGGGTTCGTCTTCCGCCCTCGTCCCCCTGCGCCGGCTGGTCGGCTGGCTTTCCACCATCGCGCTCTGGATCTCAGGGGCGGGGCTGGTGGTGATGACCGGCTGCGTGCTGTGGCAGGTCATCGGCCGCTATCTCCTGAATGATTCCCCGAGCTGGACCGAACCCTTCTCGCTGCTGCTCATGAGCTGGTTCATCCTGCTCGGCGCGGCGGTCGGCGTGCGCGAGGGCAATCATCTCGGGTTCGAGATCGCGCTGCATTTCGCCTCGCCGCCCGTCCGGCGGCTGATGGAGGTGGTGACCGACCTTCTGGTCATGGCGTTCGGCGTGGCCATGGCCTGGTATGGCTGGTTCCTCGCCATGGGCACCTGGTCGGCCAAGATGGCGGGCGTGAACATCCCCCAGGGGGTCGATTATCTGCCCCTCACCGGCGGCGGCGCGCTGATCGCCCTGTTCTCTCTGGAAAAGCTGCTCGACCATCTGACCGCCCGCAAGGTGGAGGACGTTCCCCTCCACGGCACCCACACGGTGGAGTGACGCGCCATGGCCATCACCGTTCTCTTCGGCGTCTTCACCGTCCTGCTGATCATCGGCATGCCGGTCGCCTTCTGCCTCGGCCTCGCCTCGCTGGCCACCGTGCTCTACATGGGCCTGCCGCCCATCGTGGTGTTCCAGCAGATCAATTCCGGCATGAATGCCTTTTCCATGCTGGCCATTCCCTTCTTCATCTTCGCCGGCGACCTGATGATGCGCGGCGGCATCGCCGACCGGCTCATCGGCATGGCGGCGGCGCTGATCGGCCATCTGCGCGGCGGCCTCGGGCAGGTGAATGTGGTGGCCTCCACCCTGTTCGGCGGCATTTCCGGCTCGGCGGTGGCGGACGCCTCGGCGATCGGCGGCATCATGATTCCGCAGATGGAAAAGCGCGGCTACGCCAAGGATTACGCGGTGAACGTCACCGTCACGTCCGCCATCATCGCGCTGATGATCCCGCCCTCCCACAACATGATCATCTATTCGCTGGCGGGCGGCGGCACCATTTCCATCGCCGACCTGTTCACCGCCGGCATCCTGCCCGGTCTGCTTCTGGCGGCGGCGGTGATGGTGACCGCCTATCTGGTGGCGCGCCGGCGCGGGTATCCGGCTGGCACATTTCCGGGTTGGAGCGGCGTTCTGCGCGCGGTGGTGGCGGCGGTCCCCGGCATCATGCTCATCGGCATCATTTTCGGAGGCGTGCGCTCGGGCATCTTCACCGCGACGGAATCCTCCTGCATCGCGGTGGTCTATGCCCTGCTCGTGACGGTGCTGGTCTATCGCGAACTGGATCTCGCCGCCTTCTGGGAGGCAACGCTCGGGGCTGTGCGCACCACCGCCATGGTGCTGCTGGTGATCGGCACGGCGGGCGCCTTCGGCTGGCTCATGGCCTTCCTGCAGGTCCCCAAGGCCACCATCGAGCTGATGCAGTCGGTCTCCGACAACAAATACGTCATCCTGCTGCTCATCAACATCATCCTGCTGGTCCTCGGCACCTTCATGGACATGGCGCCGATGATCATCATCTGCACCCCCATCTTCCTGCCGCTGATCAAGGCCTTCGGCATCGACCCGGTCCATTTCGGGGTGATCCTGATCCTGAATGCCGGCATCGGCCTCAATACGCCGCCGGTGGGCTCGGTGCTGTTCGTGGGATGTGCGGTGGGCAAGATTTCCATCGGCGAGGCCATGAAGACCATCTGGCCCTTCTATGGCGCCTCCATCGCGGTGCTGATGATCGTGACCTACGTCCCCGCCGTCTCCCTCTGGCTGCCCGCTCTGTTCCGCTGAGCGCGTGGCCCTTCCTTTTCATCTTAAGGATTTTCCCATGATCACCGACGTGCGCCACGTGCATCACCCGGAAGCCGTGCGCTTCTTCGACACCGACGATCTGCGCGCCAATTTCCTCATCGAGGGCCTGTTCCACCCCGGCGCGGTGCGGCTCACCTATTCGCACATCGAACGGTTCGTGGTGGGCGGCGCGACGCCCGCCGGCACGCCGCTGAAGCTGGAGAGCGACAAGGCCACCATCGGCTCGCCCAACTTCCTCGACCGCCGCGAACTCGGCGTGTTCAACATCGGCGGGCCGGGCACGGTGACGGCGGACGGCGAGACCTTCGCGCTCGGCCATCGCGACGCGCTCTATGTGGCCATGGGCACGAAGGACGTGGTGTTCGCCTCGGATGACGCGGCGAACCCCGCGCGCTTCTATTTGCTCTCCACGCCCGCGCACGCCCGCTACACCAGCAAGGTGGTGAAGGTCTCCGAGGCCAAGCGCATGGAACTGGGCGACCAGGCCACCGCCAACAAGCGCACCATCTACCAGATGATCCACCCCGACGTGGTGACCTCCTGCCAACTGGTCATGGGCATGACCCAGCTCGCCGCCGGCAACATCTGGAACACCATGCCCTGCCACGTCCATGACCGCCGCTCGGAGGTCTATCTCTATTTCGACGTCGCCCCCGACGCGCGCGTCATCCACATGATGGGCGAGCCCTCCGAGACCCGCCATCTGGTGGTGGCGGACGGCGAGGCGGTGCTCTCCCCGCCCTGGTCGATCCATTCCGGCGTCGGCACCCGCGCCTATACCTTCATCTGGGGTATGGGCGGCGACAATATCGACTATACGGACATGGACGTCGTCTCCATGGACACGCTGCGATGAGCCCCTTCGACCTCTCGGGCAAGCGGGCGGTCGTCACCGGGGCCAATACCGGCCTTGGCCAGGCGATCGCGCTCGCCCTCGCGCAGGCGGGGGCGGACATCGTGGCGGTGGGCCGCTCCGCCATGGATGAGACCCGCGCGGCGGTGGAGGCGACGGGCGTCGGCTTCACCGAGATCCGGGCTGATCTCGGCTCGCTGGAGCCGGTCGCGCGCATCGTCGCGGAAGCGACCGCCGGCGGGCGGGTGGACATTCTCGTCAACAATGCCGGCATCATCCGCCGCGCGGACGCCATCGACTTTACCGAGGCCGATTGGGACGCGGTGATGGACGTCAACCTGAAGTCCGCCTTCTTCCTCACCCAGGCCTTCGCGCGCAGCTGGATCGCGGACGGGCAGGGCGGCAAGGTGATCAACATCGCCTCGCTCCTGTCCTTCCAGGGCGGCATCCGCATCCCGTCCTATACGGCGAGCAAGAGCGGCCTTGCCGGCCTCACGCGGCTGCTGGCCTGCGAATGGGCGGGCAAGGGCATCAATGTGAATGCCATCGCGCCCGGCTATTTCGTCACCAACAACACCGAGGCGCTGCGCGCCGACCCCAAGCGCAACGCCGATATCCTGGCGCGCATTCCCGCCGGGCATTGGGGCGAGCCTTCGGAACTCGGCGGCGCGGCGGTGTTCCTCGCCTCGCCGGCTGCGTCCTATGTCCATGGCGTGGTGCTGCCGGTGGATGGCGGCTGGCTCGCGCGCTAGAGCATGCGCCGATCAGCCTGCACCGCAGGCTGGTCGGATCACGCATTCTCTTTCCATTGGTAGAGGGCGATTCACCCATCAGATGGATTCCATCTGATGGGATCGCGCTCTGAAGGAGAACATCATGTCCCAGAAGGGCCAGTATTTCGGCTTCGCCGACACCACGACGCTCGAACAGGTGACGCCCAATGTGGAGCGGCAGATCCTGACCTATAATGACGAGATCATGCTGGTGCGGGTCATCTGCACCGAGGCGGGTCCCTGCGGCGTGTTCCACGACCATCCCCATGTGCAGATCACGTCGGTGGAAAGCGGCGTGTTCGACATCACCGTGGACGGCAAGACCGCGCGGCTGAAGGCCGGCGACAGCTTCTATGTCCCCTCCGGCCTCTGGCACGGCGCCCAGTGCATCGAGCCCGGCGTGCTGGTGGACGTGTTCACGCCCATGCGGCAGGAATTCGTCGCGGAGTGAGGATGCGGCGGGCGCGTTGACCCGCGTCCCGTCCCGACGGGTGGAAAAGCGCGTCCAAAACTGAGACAGTCTCCCCCGATCCGAGCGGGAGGGACAAATGGTCAAGGCGACGTCCGATGCCTCGAAGCCCGAGGGACTCACGGAGCCCTCGCGCCGGGACCTCTTCACCTCCGGTGCCGCGCTTCTCGGGGCGAGCCTCCTGCCGAAAATAGCGCAAGCCGGCGACATGCCGACCCGCGCGCCGGCGCCGCTGAAGGCGCCGGAATCCCCGCCGGGCGGCTACAACATCCTGTTCATCCTGGTGGACCAGGAGCACTTCTTCGAGGACTGGCCGTTCCCGGTGCCGGGTCGCGAATGGATCAAGGCCAACGGCATCACCTTCACCAACCATCAGGCCGCGTCCTGCGTGTGCTCGCCGGCCCGTTCGACGGTCTATACCGGCCACCACATCCCCCAGACGGGCATCTACGACAACGCCAATTCCCTGTGGCAGGCGGACATGTCCACGGACGTGAAGACCGTGGGCCACCGCCTCGCGCAACTGGGCTATCACGCCACCTACCAGGGCAAGTGGCACCTCTCCGTCAATCTCGACCAGGTGGCCCATGCCATCGACGCGCCGCTGCTGGAATATCGCAAGATCATCGAGAGCTACGGCTTCGACGACTTCTTCGGCGTTGGCGACATCAACGACCGGACCTTGGGCGGCTACAATTACGACGACACCACCACCGCCTTCGTGACGCGCTGGCTCCGCACCAAGGGGCTGGAGATGAGCAAGGAGGGCAAGCCCTGGTACCTGGCGGTGAATTTCGTCAATCCGCACGACGTGATGTTCATCAATTCCGACCTTCCCGGCCAGACGGTTCAGGGCAAGCGTTCGTCCATGCCCATCGCCCGCGCGCCGGACAATGAACTTTATGCCGCGACCTGGGACGTGCCTTTGCCGTCCACCCGCACCCAGCCCTTCAACGCGCCCGGCCGCCCGCCCGCGCAGCACACCTATCAGGAGGTGATCGACCTGCTGGTCGGAGAGTGGCCAGACGAGGATCGCCGCTGGCGGGTGCTCCAGAACTACTATTTCAACTGCATCCGCGATTGCGATATCCAGGTGACGCGCGTGCTGGAGGCCATCAGGGCCAACGGCATGTCGGACAACACCATCATCGTGTTCACGGCCGACCATGGCGAACTGGGCGGCCATCATCAGATGCGCGGCAAGGGCAATTGCACCTACCGCCAGCAGACCCATCTGCCGCTGATGATCGTCCATCCCGCCTATCCCGGTGGCCTGACCTGCGATGCCGTCACGTCCCAGGTGGACTTGACCCCCACCATCCTGGCGCTCACCGGCGCTCCGCCGGAAAAGCTGAAGCAGGTGGGTAGCGGCCTGCCGGGCCATGATTTCTCGAAGCTCCTCGGCGCCCCGAGCAATGCCAAGGCGGATACGCTGCGGCCGGGCTCGCTGTTCTGCTACAATATGTTGAGCTACCAGGATGCCCGCTGGGCCAAGCACTTCGATGTGCGCTCCAGCGGCATGACCCAGGCCCAGACCATCGCGGCCATGAAGGCCAACCCGCCGGACTTCAAGCTGCGCTGCTCCATCCGCAGCGTGTTCGACGGCCGCTACCGCTTCTCGCGCTATTTCTCGCCGGAGGGCTTCAACACGCCCGGCACCTGGGAGGAATTGACCGCCAAGAACGACCTCGAACTCTATGACCTGCAGAATGATCCGGAGGAAGTGGACAACCTCGCCATGTCGGGCAAGGCGTCGCGCGAGATGATCATGTCCCTGAACGCCAAGCTCAACGGTCTCATCGCCGCCGAAGTGGGCGTGGACGACGGCAGCTTCATGCCATTCAAGGACGGGCAATGGATCTTTCCGTCCGCCAGCGAACGGTGACGCAAAGGGCCGGCCGCGTGCCGGCCTCCAAGAGGCGTGAAGGTGTTGTGTTCACTTCTCGGGGCGGCGGCCCGCCTCGTGCTTGGCCGCGCGGATTGCCGTGCTCGGATGCTTTACGCCGCGCGCAGGCCGGCGATGAAATCGCCCACTTCGTCCTTGAGCTGATGGGCTTGAACCGACAAGGATTTCGACAGCGACATCAATTGCTCTGACGCGGCGCCCGTGCTTGAGGCGGCATGGCTCACGCCCCCGATATTGAGGGAGACCTCTTCCGTGCGCTGAGCGGCGCGGTGGGTGTTCTGCGCGATTTCCCGCGTCGCGCCGCCTTGCTGTTCGACCGCGCTCGCCACCGCCGAGGAGATGTTCTGAACGTCGTCGATGGTGGCGGAAATCTGCGCGATTGAATCCACGGTCAGTGTCGTTGCGGATTGGATTTCCGTGATCCTCTGGTGGATGTCGTCGGTCGCCTTGGCGGTCTGGGCGGCCAATTCCTTCACTTCCGCCGCCACGACGCTGAATCCCCGGCCCGCCTCTCCCGCGCGGGCCGCTTCGATCGTGGCATTGAGCGCGAGCAGATTGGTCTGCGACGCAATCGCCTTGATCAGTTCGATGACCTGGCCAATGGCGCTCGCCGAGCGCATCAGTTGCTGGATGTTCGCATCGGTGTGGACCGCATGGGCGGCGGCCTGGGTGGCGATTTCCGAGGAATGGGTGACTTTCCCGCAGATGTCCTGCACGGAGGTGGCCAGTTCTTCGGTGGCGGAGGCCACCGTCTGCACATTCGAAAGAGAGTCCGCCGCCGCTGCCGAGACGGTCTGGGCCTGTCGCTTGGTTTCTTCCGCGGATGCGGACAAATTCTGCGCGGCCATCTGCACCTCGTTGGAGGTGGCGACGAACCGGGCCGCAAGCTGCCCCATGGAGGTCTCAAAGCGTTCGGCGATGGCGGCCCGTTCCTCAATGAGGCGCGCGGCATTGCGCTGCTCCACCCTTTCCTGCTCCGCGTGAAGCCGTTCGGCTTCCAGCAGACCCAGGCGGAACGTCTCAAGTCCGCGCGCCAGATCGCCGATTTCATCGCGCCGATGCTGAGCGGGAATCTCCACGTCGAGCTGGTGCGAGGTCAGCTGCGCGACATTCTCCACAGCACGCCCGAGCGGCCGGGTGATGCCGATCACCACCCCCAGGCCGCAGGCCAAAATCGTGAGCAGCAGCGCGGCGGCGCTGATCAGGAGCAAAATCGACGTTTGGCCGATGGTGCTCGCGGCCTCCGCTTCGTTCCTTTGCGTGAACGCGTTCGCAAATTCCACGGCATCGTCGATCGTGACGCGGTGCAGTTCGAACGCCTTGTCGAGCTCGCGCAGGGCCTCTTTGGCCTTGCCCATGTTGCCGGAGAGCAAAGCGGGGAAGAAGGTCTCAATCCCGACATTCCAGAACCGGTCCGATTCAGAGGAGATGACGTTGATCTTTGCGGCGACCTCAGGGGGAATATCCGCTGCCGCCCAATAATGGATCCGGTCGGTGAAGTCGGCGTTCAATTTCTTGAAGGTCCGATAATAGTCCCGCGCCTTCTCCGGGTGGCTTTCAGCGAGATGCGCCGCCAGCAGCGCCTCGACCGCGAACATGGGCGGCGGCAGAATGTCGGCAATCAGGTCTTTGCCGAAAATGATGTTTTCGTAGCTCTTGCTGCCGATCTTGGTTCGGTTGAACCCGGAAATGGCGAGCACGGCGGTAACGCCCATCACGATGACAAGGATCGTGCTGGCGATTGCCGTCCAATGGGACATTCGAAGCTTGAGCATGACCGGAGCCGCTGAGGATAAATACCGGCCGGCTTTATATCAGCTGGAACTGTCCTACAGGTTGCGGGGCGCGGGGTTTTGTATCCAGAATGGGCGGTCAGCCGTTCCAGATTGGGACATTCTGGGACCGCTTTCCCGGCAAGACCGTCGCCCCGGCGCGACGCCCGGGTTCTGGTGATCCTCCCTCACCCTGACCGTCAATCCCGAGCGGAATGGCCGGCCCGAGGGGCCGACCCTTCTGTATGGCGGGGACCGCCTCACTCCTTCGGGCGGTTGTCCACCACGCGCTTGGCCTTGCCCATGGAGCGTTCGAGGGTGCCCGGCGGCTGGATGGTGACGCGGGTGGTGACGCCCACCGTCGCCTTGATGCGGTGGATCAGGCGCTCGGCATGGGCGATGAGCCCCTCGCCGTCCCAATGCTCCTCGCGGGCCTCCGCATGGATGGTCATCTCGTCCATCCGGCCCTTGCGGGTCAGCTCGATCTGGAAATGGCCGGCGCACCATTCGGTGGCGAGCAGCGCCTCCTCGATCTGGGTGGGGAACACATTGACGCCGCGCAGGATCATCATGTCGTCCGAGCGGCCCGTCACCTTCTGCATGCGCCGCATGCCGGGACGCGCCGTGCCGGGCAGGAGGCGCGTGAGGTCGCGGGTGCGATAGCGGATGACCGGGAAGGCTTCCTTGGTCAGCGAGGTGAAGACCAGCTCGCCCTCCGACCCCTCGGGCAAGACCTCGCCGGTCTCGGGATCGATGATCTCGGGATAGAAATGATCTTCCCAGATGTGCAGGCCGTCCTTGGTCTCCACGCATTCCTGCGCGACGCCGGGGCCGATGACTTCCGAAAGGCCGTAAATGTCGGTGGCATCCAGCGCGAAGGCGCGCTCGATTTCCTGGCGCATGGAATTGGTCCAGGGCTCGGCGCCGAAGATCCCGTATTTGAGCGAGCTTTCGCGCGGGTCCAGCCCGGCTTTCGCGAACCCGTCCTGGATCGCGAGCATATAGCTCGGCGTCACCATGATGACCTCGGGCTTGAAGTCGGTGATGAGCTGAACCTGGCGCTCGGTCATGCCGCCGGACATGGGAATGACCGTGCAGCCGAGCCGCTCCGCGCCATAATGGGCGCCGAGGCCGCCGGTGAACAGGCCATAGCCATAGGCCACATGCACCATCATGCCGGGGCGCGCGCCCGCCGCGCGGATCGAGCGGGCCATCACGCTCGCCCACATGTCAATGTCGGCGGCGGTATAGCCGACCACGATGGGCTTGCCCGTGGTGCCCGAGGAGCCATGGATGCGCGCCAGCTTCTCGCGCGGCACCGCGAACAGGCCGAAGGGATAATTGTCCCGCAGGTCCTTCTTCACCGTGAAGGGGAATTTGGCGAGGTCCGACAGGTCCTTGAAGTCGTCGGGATGGACCCCGGCCGCGTCGAACTGCGCGCGATAGTGCGGCACATTCTCATAGGCATGCTTCAGCGACCAGGCGAGGCGCTGGCGCTGGAGCGCCATGATCTCGTCGCGGGAGGCGCGCTCGGCGGCGTCGAGGCCGTTCTTCACATCGCCATCGAAGCTCTTGGCTGCGGGCACCATGTTCATCGTCTCCTCCGCTCAACCTTTTGTCTTTTCATCTTGCGGGATGATCGCGCCGCCAATGGCGCGCGAATGGCCCCGAAATTCCGCGATCAGGACGCCGTCCTGGGTCACGCTCACATCATAGATGCCGGATCGCCCGGCGCGCGTGACCTCGCGGGCAGTGGCGATGAGCTCATGGCCCCGCCGGCCGGGGCGCAGGAAGCTGATGGAGCAATGCGCCGCCACCGTGCGCTCGTCATAGGTGTTGCAGGCAAAAGCGAAGGCGCTGTCGGCCAGCGCGAAGATGAAGCCGCCATGGGCCGTGCCGTGGCCGTTCACCATATGGTCGCCAAGCCGCATGG
Organism: Pseudomonadota bacterium; assembly: GCA_040755535.1. Taxonomy (GTDB): domain Bacteria; phylum Pseudomonadota; class Alphaproteobacteria; order Rhizobiales; family Xanthobacteraceae; genus Aquabacter. The sequence continues at coordinate 61,049 of JBFMAV010000011.1, forward strand.
CGAGCACCGCACGGCCAGGCGCGATCTCGCGGATTTCGACGCCGAGGCCTTGGCTCGCCCCGTCCGTGACCCACATGGTCTCGGCACACAGCCGCGCGGTCTCCTCGGGCGAGCGAAGGCTGTCCACGGCGCTCATTTCGCCCGTCCGGTGAAGTTTGGCGCGCGCTTCTCCATGAATGCCTTGGTGCCCTCGGCATAATCGGGCGAGCGGCCCGCCTGGCGCTGGAGATCGCGCTCCAGATCGAGCTGGTCGTCGAGGCCGTTGCCGGCGCTGGCATTGAGCGCCTGTTTGGTGAGGCCAAGGCCATAGGTGGGCTGGGTGGCGAAATGGGCGGCGAGCTTTTCCGCCTCGGCCATGAGGTCGGCATCCTCGACCGCCTTCCAGATCATGCCCCATTCCGCTGCCTGCGTCGCGGAGACAGGCTCCGCCAGCATCATGAGCGCGCGGGCGCGGGCATCGCCCACGAGGCGGGGCAGGAAGAAGGTGCCGCCGGAATCCGGCACGAGGCCGATCTTGGAAAAGGCCTGGATGAACTTGGCGGAGGTCGAAGCCAGGACGATGTCGCAGGCGAGCGCGATATTGGCGCCGGCCCCGGCCGCGACCCCGTTCACCGCGCAGATGACCGGCTTGTTCAGCGCGCGGATGCGGCGCACGAGCGGGTTGTAGAAGGTCTCGATGGTGGCGCCGAGGTCGGGCGCCTCGGTGAGGCCGACGCGGGCGGAAAGGTCTTGCCCCGCGCAGAAGCCGCGCCCGGCGCCGGTCAGCAGCACCGCGCGGCAGGTTTCGTCCGCGGCGGCGGCGTCGAGCGCATCACGCAGCGCGAGGTGCAGCGCCTCGTTGAAGGAGTTGAGGCGGTCAGGCCGGTTCAGGGTCAGCAGGGTCCAGCCGTCGCGGCGGTCCACGAGGAGCACGCTCTCCACTCTTTCCTCCCATGCGGCCCTTGGTCTGGGCTCTTGAATTAACCGATCGATCGGTTAATCTTTAGCTCAAGGGGCACGCTTGTCAACACGACAGGAACGCTGCGCCACAGGGAGGATTGGATGAGCCATCACAGGGCCGCGCGGCCCGTGTCGATGCGCGCCGCACAGCGCGTTGGCGCTCCGTCATCCTCCCCCGCTACACCCTGCGTGCCGGCGCTCGCGCGCCCCGCTGTGATTTTTGGGAGATCGTCATGACGCATGCCTATATCTGCGACTTCGCCCGCACGCCCATCGGCCGCTATGCCGGCGCGCTCAAGGACGTGCGGGCGGACGATCTCGCCGCCCATCCGATCCGCGTGCTGAAGGACCGCAATCCCGGCGTGGACTGGGACGCGGTGGACGACGTTATCCTCGGCTGCGCCAACCAGGCGGGCGAGGACAATCGCGACGTGGCCCGCATGGCGGTGCTGCTGGCGGGCCTGCCCGTGAGCGCGCCGGGCACCACCGTGAACCGGCTGTGCGGCTCCGGGCTCGACGCGGTGGGCATCGGCGCGCGCGCCATCCTCACCGGCGATGCCGACCTCATCCTCGCGGGCGGCGTGGAGAGCATGACGCGCGCGCCCTTCGTGCAGGGCAAGGCCACCGAAGCCTTCTCCCGCCAGGCGGAGATCTATGACACCACCATCGGCTGGCGCTTCGTGAACCCGCTCATGAAGGCGCAATACGGCGTGGATTCCATGCCCGAGACCGCCGAGAATGTGGCGGAGGACTTCCAGATCTCGCGCGCCGACCAGGATCTGTTCGCCTATCGCTCGCAGCAGCGCACCAAGGCCGCCCAGGCCTCCGGCTTTTTCGCCCGCGAGATCGCGCCCATCGACATCAAGGGCAAGAAGGGCGCGGTGACCACCGTGTCCGTGGACGAGCATCCGCGCGGCGACACCACGCTGGAGCAACTGGCGGCGCTGAAGGCGCCGTTCCGCAAGGAGGGGGGCTCGGTGACCGCCGGCAATGCCTCGGGCGTCAATGACGGGGCGGGCGCGCTCATCTTGGCCTCCGAGGCGGCGGTGAAGAAATATGGCCTCACGCCGCGCGCCCGCGTGGTCTCGGTGGTGCAGGCGGGCGTCGCGCCCCGCATCATGGGCATCGGCCCCGCCCCCGCCACGCTGAAGCTGCTGGAGCGAAACAAGCTCGCGCTGGACGATATCGACCTGATCGAATTGAACGAGGCCTTCGCCTCCCAGGCCCTGGCCGTGCTGCGCCAGCTTGGCCTGCCGGACGATGCGGAACATGTGAACCCCCACGGAGGGGCCATCGCGCTCGGACATCCCCTCGGCATGTCCGGCGCGCGGCTCGCCATGACGGCGGTGAGCGCGCTGGAGGCGCGCGGCGGCACGCGCGCCATCGCCACCATGTGCATCGGCGTCGGCCAGGGCATCGCCGCTTTGATCGAGCGGGTCTGAGATGACCGCCGCGCCCGTCACCGTCCGCCACCACGGCTCCGTCGCCGTGGTGGAGATCGCCTATGCCCCCGTGAACGCCCTCTCCAAAGGCGTGCGCACCGGCCTGCTGGAGGCCATGGCGCACCTTGCCGACGACCCGTCCGTGACGGCGGTGGTGCTGAGCGGCGGGCCGGGGCGCTTCATCGCCGGCGCGGACATCCGGGAGATGAATGCGCCCCCGGATGCGCCGTTCCTGCCGGACGTGATCGGCGCCATCGAGGCGCTGGACAAGCCGGTGATCGCGGCCATCGACGGCGCGGCGCTCGGCGGCGGGCTGGAGGTGGCGCTCGGCTGCGATGCCCGCATCGGCTCGCAAAAGGCGGTGCTCGGCCTCACCGAGACGCGGCTCGGCATCATTCCCGGCGCGGGCGGCACCCAGCGCCTGCCGCGCCTGGTGGGCGTCGCCAAAGCCATCGCCCTCATCGCCGAGGCGCGCATCCTGAAAGCGCCCGAGGCGCTGGAATTGGGGCTGCTGGACGCGGTGGTGGACGATCCGCTCGCCGCCGCGCTCGCCTGCGCCGCGACGGCGCGCAAGCGCCCGCTCTCCGGCTTTCCCGTGCCCAAGGGCGACGCCGAGGCTGAAGAGGCCGCCGCGCAGGCGGCGCTCAAAGGCGCCAAGGGGGTTCCCGCCATAGCCGAGGCGGTGCGCGTGGTGCGCGCCGTGCGCGAGGGAAGCTTTGCGGACGGCATCGCCCGCGAGCGGGCCGCCTTCCTCGCCTTGCGCGAGAGCGCCGAGGCGGGCGCGCTCCGCCATCTCTTTTTCGCCGAGCGTGAGGCGGCGAAGGTGCCGGGCATCGAGGGCGCACGGCCTCGCCCCTTCGCCGAGGTGGCGGTGATCGGTGCCGGCACCATGGGCGCGGGCATCGCGTCCGCCCTGCTGGATGCGGGCCTGCGCGTGCAATTGCTGGAGCGCGACGCGCAGGCGGCGCAGATGGGCGCGGACCGGGTGCGCGCGCTCTATGCCCGGCCGCTGAAAAGCGGGCGGGTGAGCGCGGCCCAGGTGGAGGAACGCCTCGCGCGGCTCGCGGCGGGCGCCGAATGGGCGAGGCTCGCCTCCGCCGACCTCGTCATCGAGGCCGCGTTCGAGGACATGGACGTGAAGACCGATATCTTCCGCCGCCTGGATGCGCTGGCGCGGCCCGGCGCAGTGCTCGCCTCCAACACCTCCTATCTCGATCTCGATGCCATCGCCGCTGTGACCGGGCGCGCGCAGGACGTGGTGGGCCTGCATTTCTTCGCACCCGCCAATGTCATGAAGCTGCTGGAGGTGGTGCGCGGGGCGAAGACCGCGCCGGACGTGCTCGCGACCGCCCTTGCCCTCGCCAAGGCCATCGGCAAGCAGCCGGTGGTGGCGGGCAATTGCGAGGGCTTCATCGGCAACCGCATCTATGCCCATTACCGCCGCCATGCGGAATATCTGGTGGAGGACGGCGCGAGCCCGCAAGAGGTGGATGCCGCGCTCGAAGCCTATGGCTTCGCCATGGGCGTGTTCGCCGTCTCCGACCTATCGGGCCTCGACATCGCCTTTGCCATGCGCAAGCGCCGCGCCGCGACCCGCGATCCGAACGAACGCTATGTGGCCATCGCGGACAGGCTGTGCGAGGCGGGCCGGCTGGGGCGCAAGACGAGCGCCGGCTGGTATGGCTATGACGCGGACGGCCGCAAGCGCGTGGACCCGGCAACGCAGGCCCTCATCGCCGACATGCGCGCGCAAAAGGGCATAGCGCCCCGCGCCTTTTCCCCCGAGGCGATCCAGCGCCGCCTCGTCAGCGTGATGGCGAACGAGGGCGCCAGGGCCCTGGAGGAGGGGATCGCGCTGCGTGCCTCCGACATCGATCTCGCCTTCGTCAATGGCTACGGCTTCCCGCGTCTCAAGGGCGGCCCCATGTTCGCCGCCGACCGGATGGGCCTTGCCGCCGTTCTGGCGGAGGTGGAGGCCGCCCACGCCGCCGGCGGCGCCGGCTCGCAGCCCGCCTCTCTCCTCATCGACCTCGCCCGCTCGGGCGGCAGCTTTGCCGCCTGGCGCAAGACCAATGGCTGAAGGAACGCCCCGCCCATGACCCAGATTCTCGACAGCTACGCCCTCGACCGCTGGTTCACTCCGAGCGAGGACCTGGTGGACATTGCGAGCGCCATTGACGGGCGCGTGGTCGCCCGCGCCTCCACGCGCGGGCTCGATTTCGGCGCCATGGTGCGCCATGCCCGCAGCGTTGGCGGGCCGGCGCTGCGCGCGTTCACCTTCCATGAGCGCGCCGACATCCTGCGCGCGCTCGCCAAATATCTCGGCGAGCACAAGGAGGCGCTCTATGCGCTCTCCGCCGACACCGGGGCCACCAAGCGCGACAATTTCTTCGACATCGACGGGGGCATCGGCACCCTCTACGCCTTCGCCTCGCGCGGGCGGAAGGAATTGCCGAGCGAGCGTTTCGTGGTGGAAGGGCCGACCGAGGGCCTGTCCAAGATGGGGACCTTCGTGGGCACCCACATTCTGACCCCGCTCCAGGGCGTCGCGGTCCATATTAACGCCTTTAACTTCCCCTGCTGGGGCATGCTGGAGAAGTTCGCGCCCGCCTTTCTCGCGGGCGTGCCGGTCATCACCAAGCCGGCGACCGCCACCTCCTATGTGGCCGCGGCGGTGGTGAAGCTCATCGTCGGCTCCGGCCTGCTGCCCGCCGGCACGCTGCAATTCGTCTGCGGCTCTACCGGCGATCTGCTGGACCATCTGAGCGGGCAGGACGTGCTCTCCTTCACCGGCTCGGCGGCGACCTCCGAGGCGCTGCGCAACCACCCGGCAGTCTCCGTGAATGCCGTGCGCTTCATCGCCGAGCGCGACAGCCTCAATGCCGCGATCCTCGGCCCCGACGCGGGCGAGGGGACGCCGGAATTCGACCTCTTCGTGAAGGAGGTGGTGCGCGAGATGACCGTGAAGGCGGGCCAGAAATGCACCGCCATCCGCCGCGTCTTCGTGCCCCGCGCGCTGGAGGATGCGGTGGCCGCCGCGCTCGCGCGCCAGTTGGGAGCCATCGCGGTCGGCGATCCGCGCCGGGACGATGTGCGCATGGGGCCGCTCGCGAGCCGCGACCAGCGCGAGAGCGTGCGCGCGGCGGTGGCCGAGATCGCGGCGGAAGCGCAGATCGTGTTCGGCGATCCCGCCGTCGTTGCGCCGGTGGGCGGGGATGGCGAGGCGGGCGCCTTCATGGCCCCGGTCCTGCTCGCCTGTCCCGCGCCTTTAACGGCGCGCGCGCCCCATGTGACCGAGGCCTTCGGCCCCGTCGCGACCCTCATGCCCTATGACGGGCTCGATGAGGCGGTGGCGCTGGTGGCGAAGGGCGAGGGGAGCCTCGTTGCCTCCGTCTATACCTATGATGAAGCCGTGGCCGAGGCCCTGGTGTTCGGCATCGCCGCCTATAATGGCCGCGTGCTGGTGATCGACCGCGACTGCGCGAAGGAATCCACCGGCCATGGCTCGCCGCTTCCGAACCTCGTCCATGGCGGCCCCGGCCGCGCGGGCGGCGGGGAAGAGATGGGCGGCCTGCGGGGCGTGTTCCATTACATGCAGCGCACCGCGCTTCAGGGTTCGCCGGGCCGCCTCTCCGCGCTGACCCGAAGCTGGATCAAGGGCGCGCCCGCGCCCGCCCCCAAGGCGCATCCCTTCACGCTGGATTTCGACACCATCCGGGTAGGCGATACGGTGGAGACCGCGTCCCGCGTCATCTCGCTGGACGATATCGAGCATTTCGCCCATTTCACGGGCGACACCTTCTATGCCCACATGGACGAGGACGCCGCCAAGGCCAACCCCTTCTTCCCGGGCCGGGTGGCGCACGGCTATCTGATCCTGTCCTTCGCCGCCGGCCTGTTCGTGGACCCGGCGCCCGGGCCGCTGCTGGCCAATTACGGCCTGGACAATCTGCGCTTCCTGAAGCCGGTCTCGCCGGGCGATGCCATCCGCGTGCGCCTCACGGTCAAGCAGAAGCAGGCGGCCCGCAAGCCGGAATATGGCGAAGTGCGCTGGGACGCGGAAGTCTTCAACCAGGAGGGAGAGACGGTCGCGCGCTACGACCTGCTCACCATGAGCGCCCGGCCCGTCGCGGCCTGAGCGGTCAATAAAAGGGGCGGGCGCGCCGCGCCTGCCCCGCTTTCTTGCCCTTACGCATCGTCCGAATGGCTTTTGCGCACCACGCTCGGCGGGTCGCTCGCCGGGAAGGTCTGCTTCAATTCCTCGTCCAGTTCCCTGTCGTCCGCCGCCTTCTGGGCGACGTCGGCCGAGACTTCCGCGCCGGTGAAGCTGGAGGGATTGGTCAGCGCGGGCGGATCGCTGGCGGGAAAGGTGTCCTCCAGCGCGTCGTCCAATTCCGCGTCCAGCGCGGCGTCGGCGCCCTCCTCTTGCGCGCGCGCGGGCGCCGCTTCCGCTCCCGTGAAGCTCGAGGGATTGGTGAGGGCCGGCGGATCGCTGGCGGGGAAAGTCTCTTGGAGGGCTTCGTCCAATTCGCGGTCCTGCGCGCCCGCGCCGGTCCGATTGGGGGAATGCTCTTGCGTCATCAGATCCTCGCGTCGTGTGTGAGGAGGGCGTGCGCCTCCGTCATGGGGCAGATGGTCTGCCCGTCATCGTAGCGGCGCCCGACGTCAGGCGCGTGGCAGGATGCCGCGCCGCCGAACAGGGCCGTTCGATCTCGAAAGCCCAACGTCCGGCGGGCGCTTCGAGGTCCATCTCGCTGAGCTCCATCTCGCTCAGCCGCGCTTGCGCGCCGCGTCCAGCGTGCGCAGCCGGCGCTGCACGTCGGCGCCCTCCAGCAGGTCGGCCGCCTGCGGGTCGAGGCGGCGGCGCCAGTTGGGATGTTCATCGATCGTGCCGGGAAGATTGGGCTGCTCGTCCAGCCCCAGCGCATCCTCGATGGGAATGACGGCAAGCGGGGCGGGCGTTGCCCCGATGAAGGCGAGCGCAGTCTCCAGTACCTGGTTTGCCTCCTGCGGCACCGTGTGCCGGTCGCCGCCCTCGGGCGCGATGGTGCGCCAGAGCGCGGCGCGGTCCTCGTCCCGTTCGGTGCGCAGGCTCGCTTCGTCCTGCCCCTCGCCCAGAATGCCAAGCGGCACGCGCCAGTCGATGTCGCGCCCCTTCCACCAGCCCGTGACGGTCGGCAGATCATGGGTGCCGGTGACGGCGATGGCTTGGGAAGAATAGTCCCGCGCACCGGTGAAGCCGCCATCCGCATGGCGCTCGAACCAGAGCACGCGCATGCCGAGAATGCCGCGCGCGGCCAGCACCTCACGGAAGCCCTCGGGCACGGTGCCGAGATCCTCGCCGATGACGATGGCGCGGCGGCGCTGGGATTCCAGCGCCACGAGGCGCAGCAGGTCGTCGCGCGGATAAGCGAGATAGGCCCCGGCCGTGGAGGGGAAGCCCTCCGGCACCATCCAGAGCCGCATCAGTCCCATGATATGGTCGATGCGCACGCCCCCGGCATGGGCCATGGCGGCCTCCAGCATCTCGCGGAAGGCGGCAAAGCCGGACAGGCTCAAGGCGCGGGGCGAGAAGGCCGAGAGGCCCCAATTCTGGCCGACCGCGTTCAGCAGATCCGGCGGGGCCCCCACCGAGAGGCCGATCAGCATGTCCGCCTGCCGGCTCCAGGCCTGCGAGCCGCCGCCGTCCGTGCCCACGGCAAGGTCGCTGACGAGACCGATGCCCATGCCCGCCGACCGTGCCGCCGTCTGGGCCTCGTCCAGGCTGCGGGCGGCGACCCATTGGAGGAAGGCGTGGAAGGCCACCTCCTCGCTCTTCTGGAGGGCGAAGGCGGCAACCGCCGCGCTCGTCGGGTCGGTGAGCCCGTCGCCCCATTGGCGCCAGTTCCAGCGGCCGGGATCGGCGCCGAACACGGTGCCATGGATGGCCTCGAAGCGCGCATGGCCCTCCAGCGCCGCCCCGCCGCGCGCGCGGAACGCCGCGAAGTCCGCCTGCAGATCCGGCATGCGGGGCAGCGCGGACGTGAACAGGTGGCGCAGGATGGCAAGCTTCAGGGGCGCAGCGTCCGCCCAGGGGACAAGGTCCGCCGCTTCAAGGCGGGCCACCGATGCCGGGTCGGTCAGCGCGGCATAGGCCGCATCCACCGCCGGCCCGCCGAACACCACGCGGGGATCGGCATGGAGCGGGCTCAGGAATTGCCGGCTGGAGGGGGCATAGGGGCTGAAATGATGGGGATCGGCGGCAAAGCCCGCATGGACCGGACTCATGACCAGCGCGTCGGCGCCGGCATTGGCCGCCTTGACCGCCAGTTGCGCGAGCGCCGAGAAATCGCCGATGCCGCAATCGCCCGCGCGCCGCAGCCCGTAGATCTGAACCGCGAGGCCCCAGAGCCGGGCCGCCTCGTCCTGCGCCGCCTCGCCTCGCGCCGCGTCCGCCACGCTGAAGCAGCGCTCGGGCGCAAGGGCGAGGACGGTCTCGGTCTCGCCGGCTTCCAGGCGGTGATAGCCGGGCGGGTTGATGCCCGGCAGCGCGATCACGCCCGCGCTGCGCGCGGCGACCCCTTCCACCACGCCGCCGTCTTCCAGCGTGATGCGAAACCGCACGTCCCCGTCCGGTCCGGGCAGGGCCAGTTCGAACGGTGCCCCCGCATCGGCCGTGACCAGCGGCGGGGTGTCCGCGCGCGCTTCGATGTCGAGCCGCGCGCGGCTTTCCGCGATCTGAGCCGAGGTCGCGGCGGGCAGGCCGATGGCGGAGAGAATGGCGACCAGGCTTTCCGGCGGCACGGTGCGCGCGCGGCCGAACGCGTCGCGCCATTCCGGCGAGAGGCCCGCGCGGCGGGCAAGATCGATGAGCAGATCGTCCATGAATGGGCCTTGGCGGTCGAGAGGCGGAGCGCGCGCGGCGTCAGGCGGCCGTGCGCGCGGGATCGATGCGGGCGGCCAGCAGGCGCACGCTGGAGGGTTCCAGATGGGTCTCGGTCTGGATCGCCCGCTCCTCGGAGGCCGCGCCAGTGGCGGTGTCCACCAGAAGCCGCCAGGTCAGCGCGGGCTCCGGCAGGCGGAAGGTCACCGGGTCGGCGGACGCATTCAGAAGCATCAGCAGAACCTCGATCCCGCCCTGCGGCGTGTAGCCCGCGCGGCGCATGCCGAGCGTGAGGGCACCGTCCAGATGCCAGCCCTCGGGCGGGATCTCGATGCCGTGCTCGTCGAACCAGCCGATATCCTTCAGGCCGGGCGCCAGTTCCTCCTGCGCATGCAGGAAGCGCGGGGCGCGCAGAATGGGGTGGCGCGCGCGGATTTCGGCGAGCCGCGCCATGAAGGCCGTCAGCGCCCGCCCATCCGGCGAGCGGGCGAGGTCCCAGTCCACCCAGGAAATCTCATTGTCCTGGCAATAGGCATTGTTGTTGCCGTTCTGGGTGCGGCCGAATTCGTCGCCCGCCAGCAGCATGGGCGTGCCCTGCGCGAGCATGACGGTGGCGAGCATGGCGCGCGAGACGCGGGCGCGCTGGGCCAGGATGCCCTCGTCCTGCGTCGGGCCTTCGGCGCCCCAATTGTAGGAATGGTTGCCGTCGTGGCCGTCCCGGCTGTCCTCGCCATTGGCCTCGTTGTGCTTCTCGTTATAGGCGACCAGATCGGCCAGGGTGAAGCCGTCATGGGAGGCGATGAAATTCACCGAGGCCCAGGGCTTGCGCCAGCGATGGTCGAACAGGTCCGCCGAGCCGGCGAGCCGCCCCGCCATCTCCCCGCGCAGGCCCGGATCGCGCTTCCAGAAGCGCCGGGTGGTGTCGCGGAAGCGGTCGTTCCATTCGCCAAAGCCGGGGGGCAGGCGCCCCAACTGGTAGCCGTCGGGGCCGATGTCCCAGGGCTCGGAATACAGTTTGCAGCGGGCCAGAACCGGATCCTGGCGGATGGCGTCGAAGAAGCCCGAGCCCGGATCAAAGCCCGTGCCCTCGCGCCCCAGCGTCACGCCGAGATCGAAGCGGAAGCCGTCCACATGGAAGGCCTCCACCCAATAGCGCAGCGAGTCCATCACCATCTGGAGCACGCGCGGATGGGACAGGTTCAGCGTGTTCCCGCAGCCAGTATCGTTGATGTAATAGCGCTCGTCCCCCGGCATGAGCCGGTAATAGCTGGCATTGTCGAGCCCCTTGAAGGAGAAGTGCGGCCCGAGTTCATTCCCCTCGCAGGTGTGGTTGTAGACCACGTCGAGGATCACCTCGATGCCCGCCGCATGGAGCCGGCGCACCGCCGCGCGCATCTCCTGGAGCGAGCCGGTGGAGAGGAAGGCGGGTTCCGGCGCGAAGAAGGCGAGGGTGGAATAGCCCCAATAATTGCGCAGCCCCTTCTCCACCAGGAAATGGTCCTGGAGGAAGGCGTGGACCGGCATCAATTCCACCGCCGTCACGCCGATGCGCAGCAGATGGTCGATGAATTTGGGATGGGCGAGGGCGGCGAAGGTGCCGCGCTCATGGGGGCGCACATCGCCGCGCCGCATGGAAATGCCGCGCACATGGGTCTCATAGAGCACGGTGTCGGCCCAAGGCGTCTGGGGCGGGCGATCATTGCCCCAGTCGGCCGCAGGGGAGGTGACGATGCATTTGGGCATGGCCGGGGCGCTGTCGCGCCGGTCGATCGCCAGATCTCCGCGTCCCGAGCCGATGCGATAGCCGAACAGGGCGTCCGACCAGCGCGGCGAACCGGTGAGCTGGCGGGCATAGGGGTCCAGCAGCAGCTTGCTGGGATTGAAGCGGTGGCCGCGCGCCGGGTCATAGGGGCCATGTGCGCGGTAGCCGTAGAGCAGGCCCTCGAAGGCGCCGGGCAGATAGCCGTGCCAGACCTCGTCCGTGCATTCCGGAAGGGCGAGGCGCGCGACCTCGCGCCGGCCGCGCGGGTCGAACAGGCACAATTCCACTTTCTCGGCATTGGCCGAGAAGACCGCGAAATTGGTGCCGAGCCCGTCCGGGGTCGCGCCGAGCGGATAGGGCAGGCCGGCTTCGAGCCGGTCCGGGAGAGGGGGAAGGGTCATCGAAGGTCTCCCGGGCTCAGAAAGAGCGTGGCAAGCGGCGGCAAGGTGAGCCGGAGGGAATGCTCCAGACCGTGGCTCGGTTCCCCCGAGGCCGCCACGTGCCCGCCATTGCCGATGCCCGAGCCGCCATAGAGGCCCGCATCGGTGTTGAGCCGCTCGCGCCAGACGCCGCCTTGGGGCACGCCGATGCGGTAATTCTCCCGGGGCACCGGGGTCATGTTGCACACGATCAGCATGGGAGCCTGCGCGCCGAGCCGCAGGAAGGCGAAGACGCAATTGTCGCGGTCATCGCCGATGATCCAGCGGAAGCCCTCGGGCGTGCTGTCGCCCGCATGGAGCGCGGCCTCGGCGCGATAGAGATGATTGAGATCGCGCACCAGCGCGTTGAGGCCGGCGCGCGACGGCTCGGCGAGCAGGTGCCAGGGCAGTTCGGCGTCGTGGTTCCACTCGCCCGGCTGGGCCATCTCGGCGCCCATGAACAGCAGCTTCTTGCCGGGATGGGCGAACATGAAGCCGAGATAGGCGCGCAGATTGGCCATCTTCTGCCACTCATCCCCCGGCATGCGGGCGATCAGCGAGCCTTTCCCATGCACCACCTCGTCATGGGAGAGCGGCAGCACATAATGCTCGGAAAAGGCATAGACGAGCCCGAAGGTCAGGTCGTCATGGTGGTGGCGCCGGTGGATGGGATCCTTGCCCATATAGCGCAAGGTGTCGTGCATCCAGCCCATGTTCCATTTGAAGGCAAAGCCGAGGCCGCCCTGGGAGACCGGGGCGGTGACGCCGGGCCAGGCGGTGGATTCCTCCGCGATGGTGATGGCGCCGGGCGCCTCGCGCGAGATGGTCTCGTTGAGGCGCTTCAGGAAGGCGACGGCTTCCAGATTTTCCCGCCCGCCATGGATGTTGGGCACCCATTCACCGGGCTTTCGCGAATAGTCGCGATAGAGCATGGAGGCGACCGCATCCACGCGCAGCCCGTCCACATGATAGCGCCGCACCCATTCGAGCGCGCTCGCGATCAGGAAGGCGGAGACCTCGGTGCGCCCGAGATTGTAGATGAGGGTGTTCCAATCCTGATGAAAGCCTTCGCGCGGATCGCCATGCTCGTAGAGCGCGGTCCCGTCGAACTGGGCGAGACCGTGCGGGTCGGTGGGGAAATGCGCGGGCACCCAGTCCAGGATCACGCCCAGCCCCGCCTGATGGCAGCGGTCCACGAAGCGGGCGAAATCCGCCGGCGCGCCGTGGCGCGCGGTGGGCGCGAACAGGCTGAGCGGCTGGTAGCCCCAGGAGCCGCCGAAGGGATATTCCGTGATGGGCAGCAATTCCACATGGGTGAAGCCGAGGCCGCTCACATAGGGAATGAGGCGGTCGCCCAGTTCATCCCAGGAGGGGGTGCGCCAGCCGTCCATGCGCTGCCAGGAGGGGGCATGGACCTCGTAGATGGACAAGGGGGCGTCCGGGGCGTGGCGGCGGGCGCGCCAGGCCATCCAATCATCATCGGACCAGGAGAAGGGCGCGGGGTCCGGGACGACCGAGACGGTGGCCGGCGGCGCAAGGGTGGCGCGGGCGACGGGATCGGCCTTCAGCGGCAGCAGCGTGCCGTCGCGCGCCAGGATCTCATAGGCATACGTGGCTCCGGCACCGAGGCGCGGGAGGAAGATTTCCCATATGCCGGCACCGGGATGGAGGCGCATGGGATGGCGCCGCCCATCCCAGCCATTGAAGTCGCCCACCACGGACACGCGGGCCGCATTGGGCGCCCAGACCGCGAAGCGCACCCCGCGCACGCCCCGCGCCTCCACCACATGGGCGCCGAGCGCGTCCGCCAGATTAAGATGGGTGCCTTCCCCCAGAAGATGCAGGTCGAGCCCGCCGAGCAGGGGGGGGAAGGCGTAGGGGTCTTCTGTCTCCTGGACCGTGCCGCCCGGCCAAATGATGCGCAGGCGATAGGCTGGCGCGGCAGGGGTGGTCAGGCGGGCCGCGAACAGGCCCTCCGGGGCGATCTGCGCGAAGCGGGCTAGGACCCGTCCCTCGCCGTCGATGGCCTCCACCTGCTGGGCGCCGGGCTGGAAGGTGCGCAGCACGCTGCCGCCCGGGGCGGAATGGGGGCCGAGCACGGCGAAGGGATCCTCGTGACGCGCGCCGCAGATGCGGCGGACCGTGTCGGCATCAAGACCCGCATGGATGGTCCCTGGCTCATTCGCACCCATCGCGGCCTTCGCCTCCTGTTTCTCTCGTCAAAGTCCTAAGCCCGCGCCGGCGACGCGGGCTCCACGCGGCTGGCCTCACGCGGGCACGCCGTCCTCCAGGGTCTGCGCTTCGATCTCCGCCGCGCCGGCAAAGCGCACGGCCAAGGCATGGAGCGCGCGCACGGCATAGTCGCGGGTCAGGTCGTTTCCGGCCTCGCCCGCAATCTCCTCCGCGACCTTGCGGACGAGGAACAAGTCCAGAAGCGCCCGATCGGGTCCGCTCGCCGATGTCGCAGCCTCGCCATAGCCCGCGAGGAAAGCCCGCTGGGCACGGGCGGCGAAGCCCGCCATGAGCGCGCGGCGCTGCGCAATGCCGGTCAAGCCGTGCAGTTCTGTGCCCGATGCGTCCACATGGGCGCCCGCCCGCGCCAGGGACCGCAGCAGGTCCGCCACATCGCGCCAGGGGCTGTCTTTGACCGCGCGGCCCTCGCCGGAGGTGGGGAAGGCCCGCTCGAAATCGACGATGAAGGCGTCGCCGCCCGCCACCAGCACCTGGGGCAACTGGAAATCGCCGTGAATGCGGGTGAGCGTGCCGCCGATGCCTGCCTGCGCGAACAGGGCACAGACTTCGGCCAGACGATCGCGGACATCGAGAATCGCCGCGGCAGCCGGCGCGCAGCCCGCCGTGTCCGGAAGCGCGCGCAGGCGGTCATAAGCGAGCTCCAGCGCGCGGCGGGTGGAGGCCGCCCAACGCTCGGCGTCCTGCGCGTCCGCTCGCACCGGGCGGAAGGCGTCGTCCTCCACGTCCCGCGCCAGGATGGCATGAAGCTCGCCGAGGCTGCGCCCGGCCGCCCGCAGGAAGGGGATCAGACCCGAGGTCTGCTCCTGGAAAGCGTGCTCCACCTCGGTCGCGCTCTGGGATGCGGTGGTGAGGGCGCGCCGCAACTGGTCGATGATCCAGTTCCAGGCATCGCCCTGATTGCGCACATAGCCCACCAGGAAGGCGAGCACCGCGACCGCGCCGTCGGGCGTGACGCGCCGCACTTCGCCCAGCAGAGGCGGGGTGCGGGCAAACCCCTGCTCCGTGAGATGGCGGGCCATGTCGGACATGGGATGGGCACCCGCCTGCGCCCGGCGGATCACCTTGAAGGTGGCGTATTCCTCGATGTCGATGGCCGAGATGGCCTCATCCACGCCGCTGCGCAGGATGGGCGCCTCGACCGGGATGTCCAGGTCGGCCAGGCCCGGCGTCGCGCTGAACACCAGTTGGCCGCCGTCGGGCAGATTGAGCGTCGCGCCGCTGCGCATGCCGCGGATCACCGCATGGGGCAGGCGGTCCTGGGTCAGAGCATCGGTCAGATAGCCGACGCGCCGGCCCTGCCGCACGCGGCTCAGCGCCAGTTGCACCGCGAGATTTGAGGGGGACTGATCCTCCCAGGCGATGGCGAGCGGCATGGCATAGCGCTCGGTGCCGGAGGCCCGCTCCACCGCAATCTCGGCGAGGAACACGTCTTCGCCCGCCTTTTCCATGGGCATGGCCCAGGCGAGCCGCACGCGCTCAACCGCCTCGTGGCGCTGGGAGAGCCAGCGCCGGCGGCCGATATAAGCGGGCAGGGCCTCCCCTTCCAGCGTGGACTGGTTGCGCGTCGAGACGAGGTCGGACATCCCGCCGCGCAGCACCAGGGTCAGGAATTCCGGCAATTGCTCGGGCGGCGCGGCATGCCAGGACGGCTCCGCCGACACGCTGGACAGGATGAAGGAGAAGAAACCGTAGGCCGGAACGGTCAGCAGATAGGGCAGGCGGCCGACCGGCGGGAAGGGGGTGGAGCCGGCCATTTCCACCGGCACGCGCCCGTCGAATTCGGAAAGATCCAACTCCACTGCCTGCAGGGTCTGGGAGAGGTTCGCCACGCACAGGATGGTCTCGTCCCCATGGGTGCGCAGATAAGCGAGGATCTTGCGGTTGCCGGGATAGAGCAGGCGGAAGCCACCGCGCCCGAAGGCCATATGCCGCCGCCGCACGGCGAGCGCGCGGCGCATCCAGTTGAGCAGCGAATGCGGGTCGCGCTGCTGGGCCTCCACATTCAACGCGTTATAGCCGTAGAGCGGATCCTGGATGGGCGGCAGGACCAATTGCTCGGGGTCCGCCTTGGAGAAGCCGCCATTGCGGTCCGGCGACCATTGCATGGGCGTGCGCACGCCATCCCGGTCGCCGAGATGGATATTGTCCCCCATGCCGATCTCGTCGCCATAATAGATGACCGGCGTGCCCGGCATGGTGAGCAGCAGCGCATTCATCAGCTCGATGCGCCGGCGGTCGCGCTCCAGCAGCGGGGCGAGGCGGCGGCGGATGCCCAGATTAAGCCGCGCGCGCCGGTCCGAGGCATAGACGGTCCACAGATAGTCCCGCTCGCTGTCGGTGACCATTTCCAGCGTCAGCTCATCGTGGTTGCGCAGGAAGATGGCCCATTGGCAGGCCTCCGGGATGGCCGGGGTCTGGCGCAGGATGTCGGTGATGGGGAAGCGGTCTTCCTTGGCGATCGCCATGTACATGCGGGGCATGAGCGGAAAGTGAAACGCCATGTGGCATTCATCCCCGTCCTCGCCGAAATATTGCTGCGTGTCCTCGGGCCACATATTGGCCTCGGCCAGCAGCATGCGGCCCGTGTATCGCTCTTCCAGATGGGCGCGGATCTGCTTGAGGATGGTGTGGGTCTCGGGGAGATTCTCGTTGGAGGTGCCGTCCCGCTCGATGAGATAGGGCACCGCGTCGAGCCGCAGACCATCCACGCCGATATCCAGCCAGAAGCGCATGACCGAGAGGATGCGGTCCAGCACTTCGGGATTGTCGAAATTCAGGTCCGGCTGGTGGGAATAGAAGCGGTGCCAGAAATACTGGCCGGCCACCGGATCATAGGTCCAGTTGGACTTTTCTGTATCCAGAAAAATGATCCGCGTGCCCTGATAGCCCTGGTCGTCGTCCGCCCAGACATAGAAATTGCGTTCGGGCGAGCCCTTGGGCGCATGGCGCGCGGCCTGGAACCAGGGATGCTGGTCCGAGGTGTGGTTGACCACCAGTTCGGTGATGACGCGCAGCCCGCGCGCATGCGCGGCCTCGATGAAGCGGCGCGCATCTTCCATCGTGCCATAGTCCGGCGACACGCCTTCATAGAGCGCGATATCGTAGCCGTCGTCGCGGCGCGGCGAGGGATAGAAGGGCAGCAGCCAGACGGCGGTGGCGCCCAGGTCCGCGATGTAGTCCAGCTTGGAGAGCAGCCCCGCGAAATCGCCGATTCCGTCATTGTTGGAATCGAAGAAGGACTTCACATGAAGCTGGTAGATGATGGCGTCCTTGTACCACAGCGGATCGTCGCCGGCGCTCACGGGCTCGATCATGACAGGGCTCCGGGGCTCGACATCATCACAGGGTGGGGGAAGGGGACAGACGGGCAGGTATCGGCAGGTTTCGGCATCGTCCTCGCCGCGAGCAAGGCTGGAGCAGCAGACCGCGCACCGGCCGGCCGCCGGAGAGTCCCCTCCTGCCAGCCAACGCGCGGCTGAGCTTCCGGTTCCCCTCGCGGCCGGCTTTTCTTGTCGCGATCCTGTTGCCGGGAACAGCGAGGCTCGCGCGCCGGTTCACATCCTTGGCCTGCTCAAGCGGGTCCAACCACGGCGGAGCAGCGCAGTGTCCCCATCGCGAAACGAGAGCCGAACCCCGACCTCCTGGTGGCGCGCGGGCGTGATCTACCAGATCTATCCGCGCTCGTTTCAGGACACGAATGGGGATGGCATCGGCGATCTTCCGGGCGTGACGGCGCGCCTGGATTATCTCGCGAGCCTCGGCATCGACGCCATCTGGCTCTCGCCCTTCTATCCCTCGCCCATGGCGGATTTCGGCTATGATGTGGCGGACTATGAGGATGTCGATCCGCTCTTTGGGACGCTGGCCGACTTCGATGCGCTGGTTGCGGCGGCCCATGATCGCGATATCCGCGTCATCATCGACCTCGTGCCCAATCACACGTCGGATGCCCATCCCTGGTTTGAGGAGGCGCGCGCCTCACGGGACAATCCCCGGCGCGATTGGTACATCTGGCGCGATCCGGGACCGGATGGCGGCCCGCCCAACAACTGGCTCTCCGAGTTCGGCGGCAGCGCCTGGACCCTCGATGCGCACACCGGGCAATATTATTACCACGCCTTCCTGGATCGGCAGCCCGACCTCAATTGGCGCAACCCGCAGGTGGTCGCCGCCATCCATGATGTCATGCGCTTCTGGCTCTCGCGCGGCGTGGACGGGTTTCGGGTGGACGTGATCTGGCACCTGATGAAGGACGCGCAGTTTCGCGACAATCCGCCCAATCCCGAGTATCGCGAAGGGACCAATCCCTATCAGAAGCTCCTGCCGGTCCACACCACCGACCTTGCGGAGGTGCAGGAGGTGGTGGCCGGACTGCGCCGGGTGGTGGACGACTATCCCGACCGCCTGTTGATCGGGGAAATCTACCTGCCGGTGGAGCGGCTCGTGGCCTATTACGGGGCGGACCTCGCCGGCGCGCACCTGCCGTTCAATTTTGCGCTGCTGGAAACCCCCTGGCAGGCGCGCGCCGTCGATCGATTGATCGCCCGCTACGAGGCGGCCCTGCCCGCCGGTGGCTGGCCCAATTGGGTGCTCGGCAATCATGATCGACCGCGCATCCATAAGCGCGTGGGGCCAGATCAGGCGCGGGTGGCCGCCATGCTGCTGCTGACGCTGCGCGGCACGCCCACGCTCTATTATGGCGACGAGATCGGCATGGCGCAGGTGGATATCCCGCAAGATCGCGTCCAGGACCCCTATGAGAAGAATGTGCCCGGGATTGGCATGGGCCGGGACGGGGTGCGCACGCCCATGCAATGGGACGCCGGGCCGTATGCGGGCTTCTCCACGGTCGAGCCCTGGCTGCCGCTCGCGCCGGACTATACCGAGGTGAATGTCGCCGCCGAGCAGGGCGACCCCGATTCCATGTTGACCCTCCATCGCCGTCTGCTCGTGGCGCGGCGGCTCCATCCCGCCTTGGCCGAAGGCGCCTATGTGCCGCTCGCGGCGGAGGGTGACCTGCTGCTGTTCCGCCGGGAAGGGGAGGGCGAGCATTGCCTGGTGGCGCTTAATTTCGGCGGCGATCCCGTCCTCGCCACCCTGCCCGAGGCGCAAGGGCGGGTGCTGCTCTCCACCCTCTGCGACCGGGACGGGGAACAGGTGGCGGGCGAGATTGCCCTGCGCGGGCATGAGGGCGTGATCGTGCTCTGCGCCTGAACCGGCTGTCGTTTTACGATCTGATGATCATCTATGGCCTGGGCGAGGTGCTGCAACCCGGAGATGCATTTTGGTTTAATGAAATTATAAATTGTCGCATTTGCCAAACACACCTATAACGTGTGCACGCCGAAGGCTTCGGTGGGATACACGGGAGGCTTGCATGGGCAAGACGCAAACCATTGCCGACAAGGAAAGGCAGGACGCCGAATTCAAGGCCTTCATGGAGAAGCTCTCAACCGACTCCAAGAAGAAAGAAACCGAGATGCTCGGTGAAATTCAGGCGGTCGTGACTGATTTCTACACAAAGAACGGATGGAAATCGGCGCGCTTTTTCGGTGATCGGCGCTCGGATTACCAGAATTATAGCGATTGGTCGCTCCAGAATGTGACAAACATCATCACCAGCATCGGCAACGCCATTTCCTCAGCGAAATTTCCGTCCAAGGAGGTGCCGGGCTCGGAGAAGGCCGCGCCTGAAACCAACACGGAGGTGCAGGAGAATCTTCCGGCCTTCGTGGAGGATATCAACCTCACCATCAACCGCGTGGTGGCGCTGCTGAACGGCTTCCTCACGCAGTTCGCATCCCATTCCAGCGTCAGCCAAAAAACTGCTTTCCAGGACCTGCCCATGTCGGGCGGGCTCCATCTGTTCGTCTCCCAGTGCGGCAGCGTGTATCGCGAGAAGCGGTTCTTCGAGAACCAGTATATCGGCTCGTTCCAGATCGTCTTCGAAGCCTATATGAGCGTGGACGAGGCGCGCGCCATCTCCATCCAGCAGATCCTCAAGACCACCCAGAAGGAGATCGAGATCGTCAACGCCCTCATTCTCGACATCCGCCAGGCGCAGGCGGACACGCTGAAGGGGCTGATCCGCGATCCGGCCATGTACAAGCAGACCAAGCTTGATTTCGACGAGATGATCGCCATGCAGAAGGTGAGCCGCGACGAACTGGTGAAGGAGTACGACAAGTACAGGTCGGTCTCCGACACGGTGGACGACCTGCTGCCCATGATCGACCTCGCGCCGCTCGGCGTCACCGTCGCGGCCATGTCGGCATCGGCGGACAGCAAAGTGGCGCTGGACGAGATTTTCACCGACAGCTGGGAGGCGCGCCTTGCCGCCCGGATGATCCGCGAGAAGCTGGGCGCCTGAGCCCGGCGGAGGGCGCCGCCCCGTCTTCGGCGGCGCTCTCTTGCTTGTCTCTCAGGAGGCGGCCGTCTCCAGAGCCGCGCTCGCCTCCAGCCAGCCTTCCTCGGCGGCGGCCAGGGCTTCGACGGCCTCGGTCTTCTGGCGGGTCAGGCGGGCCTCGTCGGCGGGGAATTTTGCGAGCTTGGGATCGGCGAGCCGCTTGTCCAGGGCGGCGATGTCCTTCTCCAGCTTCGCCATCAGCGCCTCCGCCTCCCGCACGCGCTTGCGCAAGGCGAAGTCCGCCGGCAGCACGTCATTCTCCTCCGCCGCGTCCTTTTCCTTGCGGCCCGCGCCGGTCATGCGGCCGGTGCGGCTCAGCACGTCCTTGCGATACTGGTCGAGGTCGCCCTCATAGGGCGTCACCGTGCCGTTTCCCACCAGCCACAGCCGGTCCACCGTCGCCTCCAGCAGATGGCGATCATGGGAGACCAGGATGACGGCGCCGGGAAAATCGTTGATGGCGGCGATCAGCGCCTCGCGGGACTGGATGTCCAGATGGTTTGTGGGCTCGTCCAGGATCAGCAGATGCGGCCCATGGAAGGCGGCGAGCCCCAGCAGCAGGCGCGCTTTCTCCCCGCCGGAGAGGGACGAGACCTTGGTGTCGCCGGCCCCGCCTGAAAAGCCCATTTCGGCAGCCCGCGCCCGCACCCGCGCCTCGGGCGCGTCGGGCATCAGGCGGCGCACATGCTCCACCGGGCTTTCGCCGGGGCGCAATTCGTCCAGTTGGTGCTGGGCGAGATAGGCGACTTCCAGCTTGTCGGCCCGCACCACGCTGCCGCGCTGGGCCTTGAGGCGGTCGGCGATCAGCTTGGCGAAGGTGGACTTGCCATTGCCGTTGGGGCCGAGCAGCGCGATGCGGTCGTCCTCGTCGATGCGCAGATTGAGCTTCCGCAGGATCGGCTGGCCCTCCACATAGCCCACATCAACGCCGTCCAGCACCACGATGGGCGGCGAGAGCAGCTTCTCGGGATGGCGGATGGAGATGGAGGCTTCCTGCTCACCCACTTCGGGCGCGACCGGCTCCATGCGGGCGAGGGCCTTCATGCGCGATTGCGCCTGCTTCGCCTTAGTGGCCTTGGCGCGGAAGCGCGCGATGAAGGCCTCCATATGGGCGCGCTGGGCCTCCTGCTTCTTGCGGTGCTTCTGGTCCAGCATCAGCTTCTCGCGCCGCTGGCGGTCGAAGGAGGTGAAGGTGCCGCGATAGAGGGTCAGCTTGCCGTTGAAGAAATGCAGGATGTGATCGACGGACTCGTCCAAGAGGTCGCGGTCATGGCTGATGAGGATGACCGTGCCCGGATAGGTGGACAGATAATCCTGGAGCCAGAGCGTGCCTTCGAGGTCGAGATAGTTGGTCGGCTCGTCCAGCATCAGCAGATCCGGCCCGGTGAAGAGCAGCGCGGCGAGCGCGACGCGCATGCGCCAGCCGCCGGAAAATTCCGAGCAGGCGCGCGCCTGCGCCGCCTCATCGAAGCCGAGCCCCGCGAGGATGCGCGCGGCGCGCGCGGGCGCGGAATGGGCGTCGATATCCACGAGGCGCATCTCGATCTCGGCGATGCGCAGGGGATCGGGGCCGGTTTCGCGTTCTTTCAGCAGGGCCGCGCGCTCGGTGTCCGCCGCCAGCACGCGCTCGATGAGACTGTCGGGACCGGCGGGCGCCTCCTGCACCACGCGGCCGATGCGGGCGCGGTTCGGCAGGCGCACGCTGCCGCTCTCCAGCTCCAGTTCGCCCATGATGGCCTTGAACAGGGTGGTCTTGCCCGCCCCGTTGCGCCCCACCACGCCCACATGGGCGCCGTCCGGGATGGAGACCGAGGCGTGGTCCAACAGCAGGCGGCCTGCGATGCGCAGGGAAATATCGTCGAGCACGATCATGATCCCGCCTTCTCGCAGGCGCGAAGGCGGAGGGCAAGGGCGGGGCACGACACTGCCACCAATCACCAACGGGGGTGGCGATCACAGGGGCGATGAAGTCCCGTCCGCTGGTCCCGTCAGCGGTTCTATGGTGCGCATTTTGCCGGTTAATGATACCGCCACAGTCGTCCTCGCGCTAGCTTGAGCGGTTAGGGTTACGGCTGAGTTGATCTTTTTCAGGTGCTTTCATGCCGGATTTCTTCGATCCGCCGGCTTCACGCTACATCGCCTTTGGGGCGGGCGGATTGCCATTTGCGCGCGGCCTGCGGCAAGGCTTGCTCGCCGGGATTTCGCTGTTGGCGCTGGCGGCTCAGGATGCCCAAGCCCAGAACCTTGTTCTTGATGACTCGAACACCATCAGCGGCGGGACTTTGGAAATTAACGGCGGCATCACCGTCGGGGGCGTGGGGACCAGCGTCGTCACCATCAAGGACCAGGCCTATGTGCTTGGAAACTTTGGCCAATTGGGTGCCGTCGCTGGGGCGTCGGGGACCGTGACAGTGACGGGGACCGGCACCTTTTGGGGAAGTTACAATGCTCTCGACGTGGGCTATGCCGGAGAGGGGACCCTTAAGGTGGAGTCCGGTGGCACTGTCCACAGCGGACCGGGCGTGATCGCCAGGGCAGACACCTCAATAGGGTCTGTGATGGTTGGCGGGGCCGGGTCCGCCTGGAGCACCCAAGGCAGCGAGTTGATCGTGGGCCGCGATGGCGATGCGACACTCCTGGTCGAGGCGGGCGGCGCGGTGACCAGCGGGCGCGGCTCGATCGCCATGTCTGCCGCTTCCACCAGCTCGGCGTGGGTCACCGGAACAGGCTCCAGCTGGAGCACCGGCACTTCGGACCTGCATGTGGGTGAGGTCGGCCAGGGGACGCTGACCATCGAATCGGGCGGCACCGTTTCAAGCGCGCTCGGTCATATCGGCACCTATGCCGGGTCGACGGGTGCAGTCACGGTGAGCGGGGCTGGATCGTCCTGGAGCACGGCGGGCGCGGACCTGCGGGTGGGAGAGCTCGGGCGCGGCACCCTGACCATTGAAGCGGGCGGGAGCGTCACGAGCGGACGAAGCTCGATCGGCTATCTTGGGTCGGCATCCGGAGAGGTGCGCGTCTCCGGAACAGGGTCCAGCTGGAGCACCGGCGGTGCGGGGCTGTATGTGGGCGAAGTCGGCAACGGGACGCTGACCATCGAAGCCGGCGGCGCCGTGTCCAGCGGTCTCGCCCATATCGGCACCTTTGCCGGCGGGACCGGTTCAGCCACCGTGAGCGGGGCTGGATCGTCCTGGAGCACGACGGGCGCGGACCTGCGGGTGGGAGAGCTCGGGCGCGGCACCCTGACCATTGAAGCGGGCGGGAGCGTCACGAGCGGACGAAGCTCGATCGGCTATCTTGGGTCGGCATCCGGAGAGGTGCACGTCTCCGGAACAGGGTCCAGCTGGAGCACCGGCGGTGCGGGGCTGTATGTGGGCGAGGTCGGCAACGGGACGCTGACCATCGAAGCCGGCGGCGCCGTGTCCAGCGGTCTCGCCCATATCGGCACCTTTGCCGGCGGGACCGGTTCAGTCACGGTGAGCGGGTCCGGCTCCACCTGGAATACCGGTGGAACTGATATGCGTGTCGGCGAGGTGGGTACCGGGGCGCTCGCCATCGAGGCCGGAGGGCAGGTCAGCAGCGGCTCCGGCATTATCGGCCTGCAGGGTGCCGGCGCGGTGATCGTCAGCGGCGCCGGCTCCGCTTGGTCCATGGGGACCACCGATTTCTATGCGGGCCTGGATGGGAACGGCACGCTGTTGATCGCGGCCGGCGGAACCGTCACCAATGGGCGGGTCTCGATCGGCTACCTCGTGTCTTCCAGCGGATCAGTCCGCGTCACGGGGGCGGGCTCGCTGTGGGACACCGGAAGCGGCGTGCTTCACGTGGGAGAGAATGGGGCGGGGACGCTCGTCATCGAAGACGGCGGGCGGGTGACGAGCAATCTTGGCTATATCGGCGCATCCGCGACCGCGAGCGGGACGGTGGAGGTGAGCGGTGTCGGGTCCAGTTGGACTACTGGAGCCGCGGATCTGCGGGTGGGCGCGGCCGGGCGGGGAGAGATGACCATTTCCGCCGGAGGCGCCGTGTCCAGCGGGGAAGGCGTGATCGGGAATGCGACGGGGACGGTTGGCCTCGCAACGATACGGGGGGCCGGCTCCACCTGGAATTCCAATGGGGCGAACTTCTATGTGGGAAAAAGCGGCAACGGGTCCCTGACCATCGAAGCGGCTGGTTCGCTCGCGACTGGCTGGGGCGGCATCGGCTATTCCGCCGGCTCCACGGGTTCGGCGATCCTGCGCGGCGCGGGGTCGAACTGGACGGCGAGCGCCAATATTTTAGTCGGCGGCTCTGGATCCGGGACGCTGGCCATCGAGGATGGCGCGACGGTTGCGAGCGCGGGCGCCTATATCGGGCGCTATACCGGCTCGACCGGCGCGGTCACGCTTTCGGGCAGCGGGTCCGCGTGGCGGGTGAGCGGCAATGGCATCGTCGGCGTTTATGGGTTCGGTTCCCTCGACATTTCGGACGGGGCCGCTGTCGCCATCACCGGAGCGGCTTCCATCGCCAGCAATGCGGGCTCCGCGGGCCAAGTGTCTGTGACCGCCGGCAGCCTCGGCGTTGACGGATATTCCTTTGTGGTCGGCGGCCGTGGTGATGCGAGCTTGTCGGTCTCCGATGGCGGTCGCGTGGCATCCCACGCTGTCGTCATCGCGAATGAGAGCGGTGTGTCGGCGCAAGCACGGGTGTCCGGGCCGGCTTCGCTTTGGACGGCCCAGGGCGTGCTGGTGGTCGGCTCAGGCGGGCGGGGGGCGCTGACGATCGAGAATGGCGCGCGCGTCTCCGTCGGGGCCTGGGACGGCTTTGATCCGGCCGACATCGTGCTCTACGGCAATGGTGTCACGTGGCTAGGGGAAGCCTCCGGCTCCGAAGGGACCTTGAATTTGAAGGGCACGGACAGCGCGCGCGGGACGCTCGAAACGGGGCAGGTGGTCAAGGGCGCGGGCGCAGCCCGTCTCGCCTTCGACGGCGGGATCCTCAAGGCAACGCGCGACCAGAGCGATCTGCTCGCCAATTTTGTCGCCGGAGACGTGGTGATCGGAGCCGGGGGCGCGGTCATCGACACCGCCGGCCACACGGTCGGCATCTCTTCGACGCTGCAAGGCACAGGGGCGCTCACGCTGCAGGGCGGCGGAACGTTGATCCTGTCCGGGGAAAACACCTATGCGGGTGGGACTCAGGTTTTGGCGGGAACCCTCTCGGTGGCCTCGAACGTGAATCTCGGCGCGGCCTCGGGAACGCTGCGGCTCAATGGCGGAACGCTGGCCGCCACCGCGAGCTTTGCGAGCGCGCGGCCCCTCACGCTCGGTGGGACGGGGGGAACCCTCGCCGTGCAGGAGGCACAGACGCTGACGCTGTCCGGCGTTGTCTCCGGCACCGGCGCCCTTACGAAAGACGGGGCGGGCACGCTGATCCTCACCGGGACCAACACCTATACGGGCGGCACCACCGTCACTGCCGGCACGCTGCAGATCGGCAATGGCGGCACCACGGGGTCCATTGTCGGGAACGTGGTGAACAATGCGACGCTGGTCTTCAACCGCTCCGACACCTACGCCTTCTCCGGCTCCATCACCGGCACGGGGACCGTCCGCTTTCTGGGCGGCGGCACGGTGTTGTTCCCGGGGGCGGAAGGCCATGTCGGCACCGTAACCGTGAGCGAAAGCAGCACCTTGCACCTTGAGACCGGCGCGGTCTCTCGCGCGACCTTTGGCGTCGAGGCCGGCAGCCTGATTTCAGGCAACGGCACCATCGGAGGGCTGGTGGTGAATGGCGGGGGCATCGCGGCCCCGGGCAATTCGCCGGGCACCATCACCGTGACCGGGCCTGTGACGTTCAATTCGGGCTCCATCTACCGGGTGGACGTGACGCCGGACGGCCAGCACGACCTCATCACCGCCACGGGGCCCATCACGATCGACAACGGGGCGTCGGTCCAGGTGGTCGCACAACCGGGCGTCTATCGTGCGAACACGCGCTACGCCATTCTCACCACCTCGGCCACGCTCACCGGGGCGTTCGGCGGGGCGACGAGCGATTTCGCCTTTCTGACCCCGTCGCTCAGTTACGATGCACAGCAGGCTTATCTGATCCTGGTCTATAGCGACGGCCAGACCGTTCCAGACCATGCCAGCCCAGACCTCACCGTTCCTGTTCCAGCAACTCCGCGTTTCGCCTCCTACGCTGCAACGGCCAACGAGCGGGGGGTGGCCAATGCGGCGCAGGCGCTGGGCCTCGGCAACGCGCTGTTCGACGCCATCGTCACCTTGCCGGTCTCTGGCGTGCCGGGCGTGTTCGCCAGCCTGTCCGGCGAGGCCTATGCCTCGGTGGACAGCGTGATCCAGCAGCAATCCATCTATGTGCGCGAGGCGGTGGGGGCGCGGCTGCGGGCCTCGGTGAGCGCGCCGGGGGCCGGGGCGCTCGGCTATGCCGCGCAGGCCGGCGGGCCGCAGA